>NZ_CP162101.1:0-600000 GCF_040869035.1 Vibrio sp. NTOU-M3 | reverse complement strand
CTCTATTTGGTTTACCGGGTGAAGCTGGTGCCGTTCTGATTGGTGCATGGATGTCAATGGGCGGTGCAGTTGGCGTTGTGATTACCTTGTTCGACCAAGGCATCTTAAATGGCACTCACATTGCCATTTTGGCTCCTGCCATTTATCTAATGGGTTCTCAAATTCAGTATATGGGACGTATCCTTGGTCCTATCGGAACTGAAGGTCGCTACATTCCGATTATGGTTGCGATTTCGGTTTTCAATGCTTTTGGTGCGATGCTTGTGATGAGTATTCTGGTTTAAAGCTGTATTTGAATAAAAAGCCCCGGTCATGTACCGGGGCTTTTTAGTTATTAGGCTTCAGCTTTAGAGAGTTTGACTTCTTCTTCTTTCTCACCTGCTTGAGGATCGTTAAATCGGCTCTCGTCCAACACGCCTTCAGATTTGGCAACAATCACAGAGACACAGCTGTCACCCGTGATATTGACGGCAGTGCGGATCATATCCAAAAGTCGGTCCACACCCATGATTAATGCAATTCCTTCAAGAGGCAGGCCAACTTGGTTAAGTACCATTGCGAGCATGACAAGGCCAACACCAGGTACACCAGCTGTTCCCACCGACGCAAGGGTAGCAGTCAGAATGACCGTGAGGTAATCGGTCATGGTTAGGTCAATATTAAATGCCTGAGCAATAAATGCAGTAGCAACACCCTGCATGATCGCTGTGCCATCCATGTTTACCGTTGCACCCAGTGGCACGGTAAATGAGGCGACTTTATTGTCCACACCCATACGGTTTTTAACCGTTTCCATTGTTACTGGAATTGTGGCGTTAGAAGAGGCTGTTGAGAAGGCGAACATGATCGCGTCTTCCATCTTCTTCAAAAACGTAATAGGGCTAAGGCCAGTAAAGCCTTTTAACATTAAGCTGTATGTGAGCAGGCCGTGCAATAACAATGTGCCAGCAAGGACAAGGAAATACTCTGCTAAGTTGATTATGGCGCCAAGGCCTAAACCAGTAAACAGCTTTGCCATAAGGAAGAACACGCCGTATGGCGCAAGGTTCATCAATAGTGCAACGAGCTTCATGATCACTTCGTTTAGATCTGAGAATACAGCGGCAATGCGTTCTCCCGGCTTGCCTGCAGCACTGATCGCAATACCAAACAACACTGCAAATACAATCACCTGAAGGGTTTTGCCTTCGGCCATTGCACTGATTGGGTTGGTTGGGAACATATCAATGATCACTTGACCAAGCGATGGTGCTTCTGCTGATTTAAACGAACTTGCCGCAGTAAGGTCGGCACCGGCTCCCGGTTGGAAGACAGTTCCCATTGTGAGCGCAAGTGTAATTGCAACAGCGGTGGTTGCAATGTAAAAGCCGAGTGTTTTACCACCCATCCGGCCAAGGGTTGAAATGTCTTTTAGTGAACTAGTACCACATACTAGTGAGACAAAAATCAGTGGGACAACCAGCATTTTTAAGCTGGCGATAAAGATTTTTCCGCCCACCTCAAATAATCCATTAACGATATATGCGTCTACAAATCCATTGTCAGCAAATAGGGCCCGAATAGCGAATCCTGTCAAGATACCCGCAACCATACCTAATATTACTCGGCCAGTTAGCGACATCGGTTTCTTGGTATTCATCTTGAACACTCCTTATAGTTAATAGCCCTCAATTGCGTCAATTGAACTCGAATTTGCATACTCAGGTTCATCAACGAACAATGATGAATGGTATGCGTTTTTATGCATACTTTAGCAATTGAGGCATCACTTTACGTCATTGCAAAGCGGAGCAGGAGGTTATCAGGCGCTTGAAAAAATCAGAAAATAAAATCGAGTTCACACATCTTGCCTGTGATCTAAATCACTATAATTTTGCAGAATTTAACATTGCTTTAAAGTTCTTGTTTAGATTTGTTTTCTATTAGATCGTATTTTTAACGAAGAAAAATGACTCTTTAAAAGCTACTGATTTCCCATTACATGAGAAAATGAGTGCATAAAACGGATATTGCCGTGTTTTGAATATGCGTTGGAAGAACCGAGTTATGTTGGTGTGCTCACATCACCACCACATAAACTTGCCTGTAGAAGCAATAACTTGCTCAAAACTGGGCAGCTTATTGCTTAACTCAACCTAACCCACTGATTCTAATGCCCTTAATCCTTGGCATCCCCTTTGCTCTATCCTCTTCGTTCAATCAACCACTCATTCAAAAATGGATTAAAGGAAGGATTACGATGCCAACTCCATGTTATATCTCTATCGAAGGTCAGGTTCAGGGCCTTATCACAGCAGGCGCATGTACAGCAGATTCTATCGGTGACTCTTACGTGGAAGGCCACGAAGATGAAATGCTGGTACAAAAATTCGACCACGTTGTGACAGTACCTACAGACCCACAATCAGGTCAGCCTGCAGGTCAACGTGTTCACAAACCATTCCAGTTCACAGTATCACTGAACAAAGCCGTTCCTTTGCTATACAACGCACTGGCATCGGGTGAGAAGCTGTCTTCTGTTGAGCTTAAGTGGTACCGCACTTCAATCGAAGGTAAACAAGAAAACTTCTTTACTACCAAGCTAGAAAACGCCTCTATCGTTGATATCCAGTGTGAAATGCCACACTGCCAAGACCCAGCGATGTCTGACTTCACGCAAAACCTAACCGTGTCTCTAACTTACCGTAAAATTACGTGGGACCACGTAAACGCAGGTACTTCAGGCTCTGATGACTGGCGTAAGCCAGTTGAAGCGTAAGCTTTGACTTGAATTCAGTAACTCCAGCATTGCAGTGCGTTATCACTGCGATGCTGATTACTCAAGGAAAAGCCTTAAGCAAGGCGCAGCACCGCTGTTTCTTGCTTAAGGTTTTAACGCTTATAGCGGGATAAGGACAGAAGTATGGCAACGTTGAATTTCAATCTGCGCGTCGATGGGCTAGAAGACGGCACCTTAGTGGTTCGGGAATATCATGGCAGTGACTCCCTTTCTCAAAGTCGCTTGAATGATGGCAGCCTGTGTCACGGTTACCGATATGAACTGGCACTGGCCAGTCGCAAAGCCAACCTCACCGCAGACCAAGTGGTGGATAAAGCCATTCAGTTAGAAATTGAACTCAATGGTCAGATTGTTCAACGGGTTCATGGTATTGCCCGTAACTTCACCAAGGGTGATACTGGCCATCATCACACCTTCTATGCCTTAACCTTAGTTCCTGCCCTTGAACGTTTATCCCTGCGCCATAACAGTCGTATCTTCCAGTTAAAAACCGTCCCTGAAATTCTCTCTGTTCTGCTTCAGGAAATGGGGATTAACGACTATGCCTTTTCCTTAAAGCGTGACTGTGCTCAGCGTGAGTTCTGCGTTCAGTACCGAGAGACCGATTTAGACTTTCTCCATCGCTTAGCAGCTGAAGAAGGTTTGGTGTACAGCTTTATTCATGAAGAGGGTAAACACACCCTGCTGTTTACCGACTCCAGTGAAAGTCTCCCTCAACTTGGTTTGCCCGTCCCTTACAACGTGTTAAGTGGCGGCGCCATCGATACGCCTTACATCTCTCAATTAGAGACTCACACTCAAACGGAAGTCAGTCATACCGCATTAAAAGACTACAGCTTTAAAAAGCCCGCTTATGGGTTTGAGCAACAAGCCCTTGGCACTGAGATGGCTTACCAACGCACTGACGTGTATGAACACTTTGATGCGCCGGGACGCTTTAAAGACGATGACAATGGCAAAGCGTTTAACCAAATCCGCTTAGACTACCTCAGACGCGACGCCCATACTGCAACCGGAAAGAGTAACCACCCGCAGCTTCAGTCCGGTTACAAGTTTGACCTGCAAGAGCACCTTGATACGGCATTAAACCGAGACTGGTTAGTGGTTCAGGTTCACCATCAAGGGACTCAGCATCAAGCTTTGGAAGAAGAAGGGGGCAACGGCACCACCACTTACACCAACCAGTTCAAACTGGTGCCCGCGAACATCACTTGGCAGGCTACCCCACAAAGTAAACCTCAGGTGGATGGCCCGATGATAGCCACTGTCGTGGGCCCTGAAGGGGAAGAAATCTTCTGTGATGAACATGGTCGGGTCAAAATCCACTTCCCTTGGGACCGCTACTCAAATGGGGATGATAAGAGCTCGTGCTGGGTACGCGTCTCACAAGGTTGGGCGGGCAGCCAATACGGCATGATGGCCATTCCTCGTATTGGTCATGAAGTCATTGTCTCATTCTTAAACGGCGACCCAGACCAACCGATTATCACTGGCCGTACCTATCATGCGACCAACACCTCGCCTTACACACTGCCGGACAACAAAACCAAAACCGTGATACGCAGTGAAACCCACCAAGGCAGTGGTTTTAATGAAATCAGCTTCGAAGACCAAGCGGGGGTAGAGCAGGTTTACTTGCATGCTCAGAAAGACTTTGATGCAGAAATCAAGAATGACCACACCACACACATTAAGCACGATAAGCACCTGACGGTGGAGAATGACAGCTTTACCCAAGTGAAGAATAACCAGCATGTGACGGTGGGTGGTGAGTCTCGTGAAAAGGTAAAAGGCGATAAAACGGAAATTATAGAAGCCAGCCTTCACCAGAAAATTGGCAGCTTATGTGCCGTCGATGCAGGGCGAGAAATTCACCTGAAAAGTGGTGCAAAAATTGTGGTAGAAGCTGGTGCCGAAGTGACGTTAAAAGCAGGTGGCAGCTTTGTCAAAGTGGATGGCGGCGGTGTTCATGTTGTTGGTCCTGCAATTAACCTCAATGCAGGAGGCAGTGCCGGAAGTGGTAGTGGTTATGGTGGCAGTGAAGCCATTTTGCCGGGAGAGTTAGAGTCTTTAGAGCCGCCAGTTGCTGCGCCGAAGATCAACTACCAAGCGTTACTACAGGCAGAAGAAGCCAATGTGCCGATGGTCAAACCATGTCCCTTGAAGGAGGCCTAACGTGCTAAAAGCTTGGTTTTCTACAAGGCAACAAAATAACTTCTGGTTGGTAGATAAAAAGGGGTATCAAACGGTTATCCAAGCCAACCATGGCAAAGCGATTGATGACGCGATGCCATTATTCCAAGGTGAACAGTTCTCAGAAGTGCTGGATTTGAGCCCTTGGTTACTTCCAATTTCTTCAGAGCTGTTATCGCTTTCCGATGACGTTTTTACTTTTGGTATCGGGCTGAGTACCTCGGTTGAACAGATAACACTTATTCAACACCTTCGTAGCTTGCTTGTTGCGGCTTATGAAGGTGAAGAAATGATGTTTCGTTTTTACGATACTAACGTGTTAGGCCCGATGTTTGAAACTATGGATGCGGGCGAGCGCTCCGCATTTCTTGGTTGTGTGTCAGAACTTGCCATTTGCCATGACGGGGAATTAGCACAGTACGATTCTGATATGACTGAGCATTGGGCGCATCAAGATGCAATATGGTGGAAGATACTACCCAAACATTTAGCTCCTTTGTATAAGGTTACGACTCATGCAAAAGCGCTGGAGCGTCGTTTTTGGCAAAAGCTTCCCGATTCGATGGCGCAGCTCGACAACCCATATCAAACTCTATTGACTGCGATGGAGTCGGCACAACAGCGAAACCTTTCAGCTCAAGATATTGAATTTGTTGCAATTAATACGTTAATGTCTGCAACCAACACCCACCTAAGCGTAATCACGCAAGCCTTTCATCTCTCTCAGGATGAACAATCACAATTAATGAATACTCAGGAGAAAATCGGATGAGAGCCACCGGTACCAGTGAATATTGTTTGCCCTGTGAAGACCTGAGTCATTGGATTGAAATCTTAATCAGAGACGAGCACAACCAACCGTTTGAGAATGTTGCAGGTGTCATCATCGATGCCACCAACAAAAAGCATGACGTAACACTTAGCGAAGAACCTATCTTCCTAGAAGACCTACCTGCGGGGCCTGTGAAGCTGGTGCTCAATGCTGAAGAGTGGGTGAAAGAAGCACAAGCTGATCCTCATGCAAAAAATACAGAGTGCGATCCAGTTGAAGAGTTTGCGGCTTCCTATGAAGGGCATGAAGCTTCCACAGCGCAATACTTTACAGTGACAACTGGCGATCTAACCGAACTCCCCACCACTATTTCACTACCCGAACGCCACACAAAAGGAAAAGCGGACTCAGTAAGGTTCCTCACCAATAAATCCTATGTATTGCGTGTAAGGGCTTATAACTTTATTACGCTACGTGTTGGGATGTTTTTTGATGGCACAGGCAACAATACTTATAGCGCCCAATGGGGTAAAAAAGAGTTAGATAAGTATTACTCGAAGTGGCGTAATAAGTACTACGTTCAAGCGAATAAAAAGATACCAGATTGGCCAAGCGATATGTTCACTTACCCAGATGATGAGAAGTTTCATTTTTTTTGGGAAGAAGATTACGCAGTGGATGGTAGCGCATCCAACGAACTTACTAATATTCAAAAACTGCATGATCTGTATCTGAGTGATACATATGCGCCTGAACACGGGGCATTTATTCTACGCGAGTATATTACTGGTATAGGGACTGGGAATGATACGGACAATACAAAACCAGCGGACGAGTCTGTATATATCGGACAAGCAACTGGGTTGGGTGAGTATGGTGTTGAAGCAAAAGTAGATACAGGGATCAAGCAACTGTGTTCAAACTTAGCTTCTCTAAAGCGCAAACGCGAATATAGCGAGTTAGCCGTGGATGGAATTGGGAAAATTGAGCTAGATACTTTTGGTTTTAGTCGTGGAGCTGCTGCCGCTCGACACTTTGCCAACGTTGTTATTGACGGAGAAACAGGCTCATTTGCAAAAGAATTTGTTGAAGCTTGTAAGACACATAAAATAGGTTTAAAGAGCGGTTTTGATTGGAGTAAAAATGAATTTTGTCATATTAAATTTATTGGTTTGTTTGATACGGTAGCAGCTATTTTTGACCCTAGAAAACTAGATTTCACTCCTCATAATGATCGAAATGGTAGCGTCCGTTTATGGCTTGATCCAGAAAGGATCGAACGAGTTGTTCATATCACTGCCCATAAGAAAACTGAGTATCGTTATAACTTCTGTTTAAACCAGATCAATCCAGCAGATAATTTTTTAGAATTTGTTGTTCCTGGTGCTCACTCAGATTTGGGAGGAGGGTATCAATCTTTACAAGCGTATAGAGAGATTTCGACAAATGGTAAGGTAGATTATCTATTACCTTTACTTGAGCGTAAACGAATTAAAAGGATTACTGAACGAGTTGGTATTTCTGGTCGAGATAATGCTAAGAAAAAGGTCAGAGAGAAGCTTGAGGCGGTAATTGAAAAAGAAAAGCTACTTGGTTGGCAGCGTAGTGACTTCCATATTGACGACTCTAAGATAGTTTATCGAGGTCGTCATGATCAGGCATATCTAATTGGTACCCTTGAATTAAAACGTAGAGTCGAAGGCGATCTTTCTAGGCTTTATCTCAGGGTTATGTATGGCTTTGCTGAACATGCAGATGTTCCAATTAATGATGATGATGGACTGATTTGGACAGAGGAAGGCGACAGTTTCTACTCTGTACCAAATCAAGTAGGTGGTGTTCCTTTTGCAGGTATATGTGAAGATGCGCTTAAGAAAGCTAAAGAAGGTGAGCTTCTAGCTGATTTAGATGTATCAGAAGCGGATAAAATTGTAGATAGTAAGATAATGAATGATTTCACCAAAGCAAATTTAATTCACCATTCGTCAGACGATTCTATTGCGAATAAGCCTCATAAAGAAGGAAGTACTTATGTTCGTGAAATTTTTGCGTGTAAGAAGGATAGCTAAGATGAAATATGTCGTGTTATTGGCAAGTTTGTTGCTATCGGTGAGTATTAACGCTTTTTCAAAGGCCCCTGATATTCCTCAAGATTTTCCTAAATGGCGTATTGGTTACGCTATGTCGTCATTTTTTCCAGTTAAAGTTACGCAAGCATATGGAATCAATGAAGAGCAAGATTGGACTTCGTATGTTCATAACTGGATGCATTTTATGAGGCGAACTGACATATCAAGGGTTAGGAAATCATTGCCTAATTATGATGGATTTGGTATTGCATTGGGAACTAGTGTCGCTTATTTAAAACAGGTCGGTGGTGCAAGAAACCTACCTGATACCATATATATTTATTGGGCATCACTTACGAATGCTAAGTTTTATGTGACTAAATTTAACTTATCAGAAACTGTTAAAAAGCAGATGACAACTCAAGGAATCTTTAACTATTCTGATGGCACAACCGATTCGTGTTATAACACGGATATTGTTTTTGGTTTTCTTCCTAATGGAAATACTAAGATTTGGTTAGATGGTTGCGGTGAGTATATTTACCTAACTGAAATAGAGCCTGATTCAGAAGTAGATAGAGACACTTTTGGGAACGATGCGGAAATATACAAAAAAAATTATGCCGATAGGATAGCTAAGCGCGCTGAAGCTGAGGGAGCAAAACTGTTCCCTATTCCTTGGGATAAAGTTAACAAAGTCTATGAATGGCAACCGCCAAAGAACAATTAAATCACACAAATAGGCAGGCGATATCGCCTGCCTTTGTCACTCGAAGTAATATACAAACATAATAATCATGCTAGGGAATAAATGATGTTGGTGAAGGTATTTCGTCGGTCTGGGGTAGTGTTGGCCTTGTGGGCTTGTGCTATCAGTGGGGCGATGGCTGGTAATGACTTAAGTGAGCTCAATGCTGAACAGGCATTTGAAAAAGGTAAACTCCTGCGTTGGCAACTGCATCATCAAGAAGCACTTCCATACTTAAGACATGCGGCAGAAAAGGGCAGTGCAGAGGCTGCTTATATTTATTCTATTGAACTTGAGGATGGCTCAGAAAAACAAGGCGAAGAAGAATACCATTACGCGCTTAGAGCGGCTGAACAAGGCAATTTACTGGCAATGCTTAAAGTTTCTTCAAGTTCAAACCCTGAACGAGATGAGATTAGGCAAGAATGGGAAGAAAAGACCCAACAAGCCATTTTAGAACGTGCTGAAGCAGGTAATCCTGAAGCGATGTTATTGCTTCATTCCACACTCGAAAAAGAAAAAGATAAAATGGCATGGCTGGAAAAAGCCGTAGCAGCCAATCACCCTGAAGCGAAGTTTAAACTTGCTCAAGCATATGAAGCTGGGTACGACTGGTTTTTCATTCCCGGAAAGCGCAGCAAAGAGACTAAGCGCTTGTATCAAGAATCGGCAGAACAAGGTTATCCACCAGCGATGAAAGCGTACATGGAACAGCTTCTCGCTAAAAAGAAAACCCGTGAAGAAGGTTTTGAATGGATGAAAAAACTCGCAGAGATTGGGCGAGCCGATAGCCTACTTTTGATCGCCAATACCTATGCGGAAGATCGCCAAATGCGTGATATTGTGCCGCAAGACAGAGTTAAAGCGCTTAGTTATCTCTACGCCTATTTTGAATCAATGGCGACTCCAAAATCTCATGACTCTTTGCATCGTGCTTATCAAAAAAAGATCGCGATACACCGTTCTTTACTAAGTGAAGAGGAAGGGTTAAAAGCGGATGCAATGGCTGAAGATTACTTGGCAAACCATACAGTGCGAGCCTACGATGATCTTTGGCAATGGGGCGTGGATTATGGTGAGCGTACAACGCCAGAACAACCTCAAAAAAATGAGGCGGGAGAATAATAAAAAATAACGCCATTTAAATTGAGTGAGAAAAAGGACGTGTTACTCTGGACACACAACATAGCTACTCTCTAGGCATGTTGTTCTTAACAGACAAATTAGTTGACTTAGACATTTGGAATAAGAATCTCCCCAGTTTCTTATTCCTTTTTTTTATCTGTTTGCTCCTCTTAACTCCTTGCTTTTTATGTTGAATTCTCTTGTTGCGCTGTCAAAATATACAACAGATAAATACATAAGGAAGTGAGTATGGCTAGGTTTGTTCTTCGAGTGACAGCAACGGCGATTGCATGTGTGTTACCGCTGAGTTCTGCGTCTGCCGATGTTGGGAATACACCATTAGTTGGTGGGGTGTTTAATTCCACCCATGTTCTCAAAAATCAAATAACGTCGTCATTGAGTTATTCGACCAAATTTGCCAGAGATTTGTCACTGTTCACCATTGGTGGACTGACTCTAGAGGCGTACGTATTGACCCTACCTTTAGAAGCTAAAACAAAAGCAAGGGTCATGAGCCAAATCGCGGACCCAAGTTACGCCATCCCTTTGGGCTATTTTCTGTATCAGTTTTATGAGCGTTACACTGGGGTCGATGACGAAGATGTATTTAAAGCTTATTTACAAACAGTTTATGATCAACAGGCGCTAAAAGGGTTTGAACATAGCTTGTTCTCTATTTCTCAGCCAACCATAGGCGAACAAACTGAACATGTAAAAGATCAAGGACATCATGAAGGTATCAAAGTCGATCGCGAGTTTATTGCTGCGATGGTCACGGTGTACGATGCGCTAGTTGATATCGGGCAGTGGCAAGATCAAGACTACCTACCAGAACACTATCAATACCTTACCGATTCGCCAGATGACTTGGCATTGGTTGCCAAAATACAACCTATAGTGATTGGAATCATGAACCAAGCGCTTTCAGGTATGGATGAAGGCGACATGAAAGCGGCGCTACAGGCCATTGTTGATGACGGTAAACCTGAAAATCACAGTAAGGTAAACAATAAAGCACAGGCAATAACGATAACGCTCATTGACTTTGTTCGATTGAATGTACTCAAAGCATATCGACAATTTGTTTTCCAAGATGAGCGTGCAACACTTTTGTCCAACTGGATGCAAGATGCCTTTTCTGATTCACCACAAACGCTACTCGACTTTTTGACATCACAGCAGAACCGACGCTTTGCAGTTCAGGTAACTGTCGATGGTTTACAACAAGGGTTAATAGAGGGGCTGGTTGACCCCGAGAAGCCGTTTTTAAAACAAGCCTATCAAACACACATCAATCAACAAAAGTTGGCCACAGAGCTACCAACAAGCTCTCCTGAACACATACAGGACGTGAGGTTTATGCATGTTCTGTCAGAACAAGTTTATAAAGATCCGCATTACTTGCCTTTTTTTAAACGGCTTTACCAAGACAGCTACAACTCAATTGCTCGCGTGGGCATTTCCTCGACTCCAACGATCAGTGTTAGAAACTTACCTATCATAAAAACAGGAGCAAAAGTATCGGGGGAACAGGGCACAGGTATTCCAAATTTCCATTTTGTCGATCGTCATGAGGATCGTGCGTATTACTTTTTTGGCAATGACGCCTTGCAACTGGATCGGTTGATGCAAGCCAACAAGGTGCAAACCATGTTTGATCGCTTAGTCCATTTAAAAACACTCAATTGCAACGCACAGTACGATTGGAATGCACATATCAGCTATGACGGTTTAGTCAACCTAGGCGCCGGAGAAGCACTGCGTGATTTTGGGGAAAAGCGTTGTTTACGAGAGTTGGAAGAGCGTGCGCAAATAGAGCAGCAATTAACAGTGGTTCGGAATAAATTGATTGAGGATGTGCAACGCTACCAACAAATTCCTTTCTGGGATATTTACACAAAGCTCACACGCAAATGGAAGTTAAAGCAAGAACTTGAAGCTTATGCAAAACTCGATAATTTTGGGATGCCCGATTACACATTGATTTACAATCCTTGGCCGGATCATTTTGCGCATTTTGTTGGCCCATTTAGCGATGAAATCATCATGCCTTCCGGAGAGCTGAATCGTTTGGATTATTGGTTAGGTCGAGTCGAAAATGCCTACAGGGAAGCTGGTGTTTATGAACGAACGCTATGGGGAATGGCAGGGGATCATGGTTTAGCGCCAGTTTATTATTCGCTCAACCCAGAGAAGGCCATTTTTACACCATTAGAAACAAAGCTAGGCTATCCACTGATCATCAAGAAAATATCGTCTGATGAAGGGGAAGGCCCGAAAATTACCAATGCGCTTAACTCGCCATCAAATAAGCATATCGATGTTGTGGTTGCCTCTACCGCTGGAGGTAATTTTATGATGGATTTCTTTAACTCATCATCCGGCTGGCAAATCCAGCCAACATACGCAGAGTTAACGCAGTGGCGACCACTGAACGCAGCTAATAATAACGCCGTTAATATCGTACAAGAAAGTCTTGATTACTTAAAAGATACGCTCGACTATATGGTTATTAGAGAGACGGCCTGCGATGACAAACAGTGTGAAATACGCTTGATCGCAAATCGTGATGGACAGAGGATTGACGAGCACATTATTCGAAAAGGTGAGCGATTCTACTATGGGAAGCTTGATGGCCGTTCAGGAGAACTGTTGCAAACTCAACAGTTAAATCATTACCTGCCACCTCCAACTGAGAAAGAGTTGAATCAGTTTAGTGAGTTGGTTGAACGATGTATTCAAAGGGTGAAGCAAGAAGATCCTATGACGTGGTGCTCTGCGCAAGAGTGGCGCGATTTAACGCGTTACACGCCGAGACCAGACTCTGTGGTGCAACTGGCCTATTTATATGCGGAGGATCGGGCGGGCACCATCAACCTCTTCCCACGAGAAGGTATTGGCTATAACACCAAAGTTCCCGGCCGTCATGCTGGAGAAAGCTACTTAGAGAAAGATGCATTTATCGGTTTCTGGGGCAAGCCAATTGGTGCGCAGGCAATACCATTGATCTCTGAAGCAAACGGGTCACTCGCACCGACGCTTTATCAATATCTAACAGGAGAGCAAGTGCAAGTGGGTGAACGTGGCTGGGGATACCCATCTTTAATAGATAAGTTGGACATTCAATAGCTTAGAAAAAAATGTGTGTCTCCTTGTTCTGAGAGGTTGGTAGCTAGGGTATTGCCAACTAGACTGAGTAAGTAATACTCAGTCTAAACTTTCGTTCAGGGAGGTATCATGGCCACGCAAGATATTCATCATTTCTTCCATCCTGAATCCGGCACCATCAGCTATGTGGTGTCTGATACCAGTACTGGTGAAGCCATCATTATTGATCCTGTCGCTAACTATGACCCTCATAGTGGAAAAGTCACTTTTGAATCTGCTGATGAGATCATTGGGTACATAGAAGAAAACCAGCTGCATGTGACTGCCATTATGGAGACGCATGTTCATGCGGATCATCTTACTGGCGCTTTCTATTTAAGTGAAAAGCTTAGCGCACCAATTAATGTGGCTGAAGGGGTCAAAGATGTGTATTCGGAATGGAAAGATGAGCTGCTTCTGAAAGAGTTGTACGAATTTGAACATTTCCTTTTGGATCATGAACACCTAGAGTTTGGTGATTCTGACTTAGAAGTACTGACCACACCGGGTCATACACCTTCAGATTTGACCTTTAAAATTGGTAATGCCGTGTTTGTTGGTGATGCATTACTACACCATGGAACAGGACGTGCAGATTTTCCTGGTGGAAGCGCCCATAAGATGTTCGAGTCGATATCCCATCTCTATGAGATGGATGATAAAACCGATGTGTATCTTTGCCATGATTATCCGGAAGACCCTCACAGCTTGCACCACAAAACCACAATAGGTGAAGAGAAGCATGAGAATGTGTATCTAACAGAGGAAACATCTGAAGCGCAGTTTGTCCATTTAAGGGAAGAGCGAGACAGTCATCTACCTCCTCCAAAACTGCTCAAACCTGCACTGATTTACAATTTAACAGCCCATTTGCCTGAGTCAGATAAGCGTATTAACAACTAATTTTAACGTGCTTGGGTTAGCAGAAAATAGATGGCGATTTTCAAAAATAAATTGAAAATGAATCAATTAAGGAGTGGTTTTTCTTATTTGTTCAGTTAGTTATTGTAGCGCAACAATTCGAACATTCATTCAGTTTCAAATTAATGGAGAAAATTATGAGCATTGTTCGCGCTGCACAAGCCCGCTATTCAACCAAAGCCTTCGACTCGAGCCGAAAAATCACCGACGATAAAGTAGCAGAACTAAAAGAGTTAATTCGCATGAGCCCATCAAGTGTTAACTCACAACCGTGGCATTTTATTTTGGCGAGTACTGAAGAAGGTAAAGCACGAATCGCAAAAGCGGCTCAAGGTGGCTTCTCCTTTAATGAACGAAAGATCCTTGATGCCTCTCATGTGTTGGTTTTTTGTGCTAAAACAGATATCAATGAAGAATATTTGCTAGAGGTACTACAAAGTGAAGAGGAAGCGGGTCGTTTTGCTGATGAAGAGTCAAAGCAAGCGATGCACGGTGGACGTTCGTACTTTGTAAATATGCACCGCTATGACTTAAAAGATGTAAAGCATTGGATGG
Organism: Vibrio sp. NTOU-M3; assembly: GCF_040869035.1. Lineage (NCBI taxonomy): Bacteria > Pseudomonadati > Pseudomonadota > Gammaproteobacteria > Vibrionales > Vibrionaceae > Vibrio > Vibrio sp. NTOU-M3. The sequence continues at coordinate 585,691 of NZ_CP162101.1, read as the reverse complement.
AAAAACAAGTGTATCTCAATGTGGGTACCTTGTTACTGGGTGCAGCAGCGATGGATATTGATGCAGTTCCAATTGAAGGGTTTGATGCTAATGTACTTGATGAAGAGTTTGGTCTTCGTCAGCAAGGTTTTACTGGTGTTGTGATTGTTCCGTTAGGCTATCACAGTGAAGATGATTTTAATGCGAAACTACCAAAGTCCCGTTTTGCTCAAGAGCAAGTTTTTACGGAGTGTTAAGCAATGGTTCATTTGTTAGCGGAAGTAAAGGCGCATAACGAACACATTGCCCAAGTTGAGGTATTACTCCGAGGGTTGCTCGAACCAACTCGTAATGAGAAAGGGTGTTGTCAGTATGAGCTGCATGCTGACTCAAAAATCCCTGGTCTTTTCTTACTTCAGGAAATTTGGTGTTCTCAAGAAAGCTTAGATACTCACATGCAGACGGAGCACTTTCAAAGCTTTAAGCAGATCTGTGAAGATCGCGATCTCCTAGAGTACGTTCAACTGCGTCCTTTGCAGTTTCTTGGTTAGATCTCCATGGTTGCCAGTACTTGTTTTCGTTGCTGGCAGCACTTCTCTTGCACAAAATCACGAAACTTGCGGATTGTTGGGTTTAGCAGTCGGCGATCTGCACACATCATGTAGAGAGGCACAGGTCCACAATCCCACTCGGGCAAGACCCTAACCAAACGTCCATCCAAAATATCTTGGCTGATGTCCATTAGTGATTTATTGGCAATCCCTTTTCCTTTCAAAGCTTGGCGGTGAACGACTTCGCTGTCGTTACTGGTTGGATTTCCGCTGACAATCAGTGTTTCTTGATGGCCATTTTGTGTCAATGTCCATTTGTTATACAGAGTATCGGAAACCATATAACACAGGCAGTTATGTTCAATCAGATCTTGTGGTTGGGTGATGGTTGGATGGTTTGCTATGTATTCAGGTGAGGCACAGAGAATGCGTTCATTTTCATTACACACCGCAATAGCGACTAAATTGGAATCTGCTGGCTCTCCATAGCGTATCGCAATATCTACAGGTTTGCTGTACATGTCCGTTAAGCTATCGGAAAGCTCCAGTTTAATCGTCACTTTTGGATGGCTTTCGATGAACTCATCAATCCAATTGAGCAGCAGATTGCGACCAAAATCTGATGGGGCGGTAATGTAGAGTTGTCCGGCAAGCTCTCCGCGATGACAGGCGATTTGATCTAACCCTTCCTGCAGTATGCCGAGTGCCGTTTGTGTTTTCTCGAGAAAGATCTCTCCTTCTCCGGTCAGGCGCAAGTTGCGGGTAGATCGGACAAATAAAGGGAACCCAACTTGCTGTTCAAGGCGCTTAATTGTGGCACTAACAGCCGCAGGCGTGACATCTAAACTGTTGGCGGCTTTAGAAAAACTACCTTGGCGGGAAGTTTCAACAAAAATATTGAGATCGTTGAGGGCTTTCACAACCTGTCCTCAGAACGTAATAGCTTTAGTATAACTACACTATACGCTCACAAACGCTGGCTGCAAATGAAGATTAGTTGTTGCTAATGTTAATTATTTGTGAATCTCGATCATGATTTATCGTCACGTAACTTTACCTTATTTGTGACGGGGAGTAGGTTTAAAGTTAGGTAATCCATAGGAGGTACTGCAATGACAGAACTCAGTGGTTTTAACCGAGCTATTGTAGAAAAGCGTATTGAATGGACACCTGAGCTATTCAGTTTACGACTCAATGGAGCGCACCTCGACTTTAAGGCTGGTCAGTTCACGAAACTAGCGTTGCATGGTGAGGACGGCAAGGTGATTAGCCGTGCTTACTCATTAGTGAATGCACCTTTTGCCAGTTGTGATTGGCTCGAATTTCTTATCGTGGCAAACCCGCAAGGACAGCTCAGTCCCAAGTTACAAGAATTGCAAGAAGGGCAAACACTTTATGTGGGAGCAACGGCCCATGGAGAGCTGATTTTTGACTCGATACCTAAAACGACGAAAGACTTGTGGCTTATTTCAACAGGAACGGGGATTGGCCCGTTTCTTTCTCTATTAGACGACATCAATATGCGGCCAGGGTGTGACAACATTGTTTTGGTACACGGGGTACGACACGAAAAAGACTTGGTGTATCGATACCTTATCGACCAACTGCTGACTCAATATGAAGGGCGCTTACAATACGTGCCTGTGATCAGTCGAGAGGCCCCACAAGGTGTATTGCATGGACGGATTCCAGAGCTAATTGCCAATGGTTCATTGAGCCGCTTTTCGGGTGTCTCCATGTCGCCAGAGCACAGCTTCGCGATGTTATGTGGCAACCCAGACATGATTCGTGATACCTCATCGGTGTTGCAGCAGCAGGGCTTACGTAAACACAGAAGGCGTGAGCCGGGCAACTTCATCTTTGAACGGTATTGGTGATAGCGTTAGTTATCGAATGGCACTTGATTGAGTTCCCACATTTCTAACACATGTGTCGGATTATGACAGGTGCCAAGTAGGATCTGATATTTCGGATCGTATGGCTCGCCTATGTAGGTTGTACGAATGAGTTCGCCAGTTTTTAGGTCAATCTGCGTCACAACACGTCCTTTGAAATTATGAAAAACGGCAAACTGTTCACTGGAATACAGGAGTTGTTCACGGTAAAACCAAAAATGATCGGCGGTTTGTGTCAATTCGCATTTCAAAGGCAAGGAATAAGGGTCGGCGGTGTTTGCCGGCGTGGATAAAAGCAGGAATGCCAACATGATGCTCTGCATAGAAAGTTCCTTTTCTATACCTTTATTGCATTAAGTATAGGCGTGCTTTTCTATTGTTGTAGCACGCATGGATACTAATTTTCTATTGCGCTTCTAATGTTGGGTGGTAGCATCTTATGTTCGTTTTCAAGGAAGAGAGACGATGAAGATAAAAATTGACGATTTAACCCATGATGCAGTCGTTGCATTATTAGAAGAGCATCTTGCGGATATGAACGCTACTTCGCCACCAGAAAGTGTTCACGCACTTGATTTGTCGGCACTCAAAGTACCTTCAGTGACATTCTGGACTGGGTGGGAAGAGGACGGATTATTAGGCTGTATTGCACTAAAAGCGTTAAGCCATTCCCATGCAGAAATTAAATCGATGCGGACAAGTCGAACAGCACGGCAACAAGGGGTTGCATCACGTTTACTACGACATGTTTTAAACTACGCAAAACAATCGGGTTACCAGCGCATTAGTTTGGAAACGGGAAGTATGTGCTTTTTTGAACCAGCCCGAGCGTTATATGAAAAGCATGGCTTTAGCTATTGTGAACCATTTGGCGATTATCAGCCCGATCCAAATAGTAAATTCATGACATTAAAGCTCGCTTAAGTGTTTGGAACAAAAGAAAGGCCAGCATCACGCTGGCCTTTATCATTCTGATGACTTACTGACTTAAATTAGAAGCCTTTGATGTTTTCCGCTTCTAGTTCAGAGAAGTATTTCACTGTTTTTACTTTCAGTTCTTGAGTCGCAGGCTCGTCACATACAATTACTGATTTAGGGTGTAATTGTAGCGCTGAAACTGTCCAAAGGTGGTTTACACAACCTTCAACCGCTGCTTCTAGAGCAAGCGCTTTGTTGTGACCTGTAACTAGAATCATGATTTCTTCAGCATCAAGAAGAGTACCAACACCGATAGTTAGTGAGTATTTTGGTACTTGGTTCATGTCACCGTCGAAGAAGCGAGAGTTTGCAATGCGCGTATCTTCAGTCAGTGTCTTAATACGAGTACGTGAAGACAGAGAAGATGCAGGTTCGTTAAACGCAATGTGACCGTCGTTACCTACGCCACCCATGAATAGGTTGATTTTACCGTAAGACTTAATTTTGTCTTCGTAGCGTTGGCATTCTGCTTCGTGATCTTCAGCATTACCGTTTAGCAGGTTGATGTTCTCTTCCTGAATATCGATGTGGTTGAAGAAGTTAGTGTACATGAATGAGCGGTATGACTCTGGGTGGTCTGCTGGTAGACCAACGTACTCATCCATGTTGAAAGTAACAACGTGCTTAAAGCTTACTTCACCAGCTTTGTGCAGTTCGATAAGAGCTTTATAAGTAGCAAGTGGAGTACCACCAGTTGGCAGACCAAGTACGAACGGACGTTCTGCAGTTGGTTGGTATGCATTGATGCGTTTAACAATGTGTGCTGCTGCCCATTTACCGACTTGTGCTGCGTTGTTTAACGGGATAAGTCTCATTTTTTGCCCCTAATAGTTGGAATTCGTTGCTCTAAGATAATTAATTCGCATTATAAAATAAGTTAAATGGAACCGCTATTGTTTTTGGTCAATTTTTCTCTGTTTCTTAGCTAAGCATTTTAAAGATGAGACAGCATTCGTTTGCTTGATTCAATTTAGGCAAAGCTAATGGATTCAATGTGCGATAATTTTCTGTGCCAAATTAAGCCTAATTCTCTGTTTATACAAGGTTGCTTTTTCTACAAACACTATACTTGCTTAATATAGAGACGTATTGAGCGGGCTGTATCACTTTCCTGATGCATGAATCTCATCTTGTTCTCTTGCTGGGGTAACATAAGTACTTAATTTTTGACTGATGCTGCCGCTAATAGATAAAGCGGGGTGTGTTGGAACACGTATAAAGGCCTAACGGCTAGGAAGAAAGAAGTCAGAATGAATTTAATCGGGATCGCAATCGGTGCAACTGGATTACTCTTGCTATTTATGTTCGGCTGGATGCTGGTGCTATCGCTGAGGAAAAAACGGTTGGAGCAGGAGCGGAAACAACGCGAAATTGCTTATCGCAAAGCGATTGAGAAAAACAGAAAGCAAGAGCAGGAAGAGCGAGTTCACAAAGCCGAAAATGGTCACATTCCCACCATATTGTTTCTAGCAAAAGAAGCGGAACGGACCAATCCAAGAGAAGCTCTTTACTGGTACAACAAAGCGGCAAATTTAGACAATGTGACTGGCATGTACGGCATATTACGCATCTCTGAAAAGATGCGTGATGATGCGATACTCCGCCAGCAAATTAAATATTGGAAAATATGTATTGCAGCACTTGAAGGTAGCGTGTCGTCTAAATTCGAAATGGGGCAGGCACTCTTTTTCGGCCGAGGAACGGAAATCAACGTTGCAAAAGCAATTCGCATTATTGAAGACGCTGCCAAACAGAACCATCTAGATTCAATGATCTTTCTTGGTGACTGGTACCAGTCACCAAACAATCCTGAGCGGGAGCCAAATCAGTCGATAGAATGGTATCGCAAAGCGGCGCAGCTAAAGAGTAATGAAGGACGCATGAAACTTGGTTTGTGCTATGTCCATGGTACTGGCGTGGCGGCGAACTTTGATAAAGGGTGTTATTGGTTAGAGCGGGCAGCGGAGAAAGGTTACACCGAAGCGATGTATAAAGCGGGTGAAACTTGGATGGATACCAGTACCAACGGAAATGCCATTGCCTACATTTGGTTGTTTCTTGCAGGCCAACTTGGCCATGATGGTGCGAGGATGCTTCGTGATCAGGTTGCGCTGAATATTGGTGTTGATACTGTCGTCGGGTTGCAGTCGCTTTCAAAGCCAATGCTAAAACGAATTAAGGAAAATAAAGTCGGTAAGCACTCGATTATCAAAGCATTAAACAAGCTTTATAAGCGCAAACTTCAGTTACAAGAGACCGATGATGCTGTCACAGCAGAACCTGAGACGTCAATAATCGAAAATGAAGTCCATGAGTCAGTAGAGCCGGCATTGGCTGAACCTGAAAAAGCAGAGGCTGAGAAATTGGATTTCACCGATACCTCAATGGGAAAAAAGTAACTCAATAGCTAAAGCATATCGGTATTGGCTAGAAAAAAGCTCGCATTGCGAGCCTTTTCTGATCATGTTGTGGGTTAACCTTGTTGCTTTTGTTTCGCTTTGCAAACCGCAGCAGTGAACACCACATCTGTCGAGCTATTGAGCGCAGTTTCTGCTGAGTCTTGAACTACACCAATAATAAAACCAACCGCAACAACCTGCATTGCCACTTCATTTGGAATACCAAACAGGCCACACGCCAGTGGGATCAATAACAATGAACCGCCGGCCACACCTGATGCACCACACGCTGATACCGCAGCAACGATACTCAGTAGAAGAGCCGTAAGCAGATCAACTTCAATTCCCATAGTGTGAACCGCAGCTAACGTTAGAACAGTGATGGTAATTGCAGCACCAGCCATATTGATTGTTGCGCCAAGTGGAATGGAAACAGAGTAAGTATCTTCATCCAGCTTTAGTTTTTCACAAAGTGCCATATTAACGGGGATGTTCGCTGCACTTGAACGCGTGAAGAAGGCAGTAACCCCACTTTCTTTCAAACATTTAAATACCAGTGGGTATGGGTTTTCGCCTGTTTTTACCAAAACGATGATTGGGTTAACGACGAGAGCAATAAACGCCATTGCACTAAGTAGTACAAATAGAAGGTGAGCATAGCCTGCAAGAGCTTCGAAGCCGGTCGTTGCTAGCGTTGAAGAAACCAGACCGAAAATACCAAATGGTGCGAGACGAATGATGAAGCGAACGATTTGAGAGACGCCATGGCTGAGATCTTCAAATACTGCTTTTGTTGTGCCGGAGGCATGGTGTAGTGCAAGACCAAGTCCAACAGCCCAAGCAAGAATACCAATGTAGTTTGCACTCATCAGTGCGTTTACTGGGTTATCAACCAGTTTAAACAATAGAGTATTCAGTACTTCACCAATGCCTTGCGGTGGTGTTGCACCCTCTGCACCGGCAACAAGCGTTAATGTGGTTGGAAAAAGGAAACTCAGTACAACTGCGGTAAGTGCAGCGGTAAATGTACCGAAAAGGTAGAGAACCACAATGGGACGCATGTAAGTGTGTTGGTTTTTCTTTTGGTTTGCGATAGAGGCTGCAACCAAGATAAAAACAAGGATTGGCGCGACGGCTTTTAGTGCACCTACAAATAAGCTTCCTAATAACCCGACGCTTTGAGCGGATTCTGGTGAAATCATCGCTAATGCTACACCGAGAATAATACCGGCGAGGATCTGCAGTACCAGATTTCCACGTGCAAAACGGGCAAAAATAGAGTTGTGTTGCATAGTAATACCTGCAATGAATAGATTTATAAATTTATAGTAACTACAGTTATTTTTAACTGAGACCGCTAATACTATCGTGTTGAAATATTGTGTCTAGAATTAATTTAAAATTGGCGGAATAGTTTGAGTATTTGTTAATTGTGTGGCTTTTGTGTTGTTTGTGGCGTGATCTATGTAATAAAAAAGGGGCGAGTGCCCCTTTAGTGTTTTATATCAGTAACTAACATATTCAGATTAGTGGTTGTGCTTATGTTTCATACCACTCATGACTTTTTTTACGGGAGCGTTGAAGGTGAACTTTTGTCCGTTAGCAAATGTCAGTTGTACGTCGATATCATCACCTTCTGCGAGCGGTTTTTTTAAATCAAACAACATGATATGTAGACTGCCAGGTTTTAGTTCGACTTTCCCTTTCGCCGGGATAGTGATTTTGTCGACTTGACGCATTTTCATCACATCACCTTCTTTGATAACGTCATGCAGTTCGACTTTTCCAGCAGCATCGGTGGTGGCCGAAACAATGTATCGGTCTTCTTGGCCACGGTTCATCAGTTCAGTGAAGACGGCACTGGTTTGCGCGCTTGGTGGCATCGCACGTGCGTAGGCACCATGTGCCATAAAGTCCATTTTTGCATGTGCAAGTGGGCTAAGAGCAAGTGTTGCAAGCAACAGCGTTTTAAGCTTCATTATTATTTTCCTTTTGAAGTAATTGTTGTAATGGCTTCGACCAAAGGTGCAGGTGTTAAGGTATGAGGAACTTTGGTTATTAAGCTGCCATCAGGCTTTAAGAAATAAAAATATGAGCTGTGGTCTAATGTGTACTTCAGCTCTGAATTTTCTAATTCAGTTTTACGGAAAATGACGCCATAACGATGAGCAAGCGGCGTCGTAACAGTGAGTGGTGCCGATAAGCCTTCGATCATTGGATGGAAGTATTGAGCGTACTTATTTGCATCGTTAGGGGCATCGCGTTCAGGGTCTAATGATATGAACACTGGACGAAGCTGGCTTTTTGTCTGTTCGTCTATTTGATTGAGCGCACCAGCTAGCATTGCAAGTGATGTCGGGCAGACGTCAGGGCAGCGAGTAAAACCAAAATAAACAATACGAATCCGCGGATCTTGTGCGTCAAATAACTCGACGGTAGCCCCTTCTTTACCAAACAATACTGAAGAACTTTCCGTTTGTTCGGAGGTCTTTTGGACGGACTTTTCGGCATCTAGATAAGCTTTTAAGCCAAAACCTAATGCAAATGCGACAACTAAAATCAGAGACCAGTTTTTGCTCATCGTTCCATCCTTACGGCAGTATTGATTGTTGTTGCTCCATCGCTGATATGGCCGATCCAAGTCATAGCATCGGTCGTACAGACAGGCAGTAGGATTTCACCAGAAAAAGTATTATTACCTGTTGGCGTCAGTAAGAATTTGGCTTGACCCATATCCATTTCCATCCCTTCAAGTTGAAGTTCCAAAAAGTCTTTTTGAGAGTCTGGCCATTCAACACTGACCTTCGCAGGCATCAGAGGCTGGGCGACATCTCGATCTAAAGCGAGCTTTATTTGACCCTTCTGGCAGCCTTGAGTTGATAGTATACAGTACTCGTCTAGATCAATAGTTCGATTGGAGGCAGACAGCCAATTTGTAATGTCGCTAATGAAGAAGCCCGCTCCAAGCATGAGGCCAATGGCGATGATTTTTACAACGGAATGCATGTGATAAATCACTCACTATATTGTTTGAGACGGGATGGTAGCACAGTGAATTTGCATGTTTGTGACCGCAGAATAAATCTGTGGTTAGTATCAAATAACACCGATGACTAACGGCTGGAATTGGCAATATAGCTTTGTTTATGTATCCCATAAATCGCATGGTTGAGGATTTGTCCGTTTATATTTTCAGCATGAGTAATAATCCCTTCTAAGCTCATTCCTACACGCGTAGCAAGGTTGCGACTTGGGGTGTTATTTTCTGCAGCGGCTAGCTGGACCTTTTCCATTTGGAGCTCATTGAATGCGATATCAATGAGTTTAGAAACCACTTGTGTCATGATTCCTTTCCCTTGGTGGTGGCACGAAAGCCAATAACCAACCTCAACCATTTTCCGTGAATGATCGATTCGATTGAAGCTGCAATTTCCAACAATTTCTCCTTTATAGAGGATGCTGCAGGTCATAGATGTACCGTCTGCATAGTCATGCAACATTTTTTGTGCGAACTCACGAAAGTGTTGCTCTGTGTGACAGTGTTTCGGCCAAGCAAGCCATTGTGCAAGATACGCTGTTTGAGTGGTTACTAAGGCTGCATACTGCTTTGCAAAAGCAGGTTGAATGAGAGCAAGGGATAAGTCTTTATTAATGCGTTTAGTAAACATATCGATTCCTTGATAATTATAAGAATAAAGTACACTTTTTGTGCATTATCTAAGGCGTAAATGCATAACTCAATGTATTACAAACATTTTCCTGTAGCACGAATTAATTGCAGTAGCATGTTATCAAAATCACAAATTGTCATAATTCTCATAGAAAAGTTATGGGTTTTGTTAATGGTAATGTACTAATATATTTGAAAAATATAATAAATAATATGCAACTAGGTTGGTTTTAATGAGTGAATGTTTGAATGATGTAGGTGTAGACTTGCATCAAGTATTGATAGGTATCGCTAAAGCACTGGACTCTGTTGGACTGGATGAGATTCACCATGGTCACCGCGTTGGCTATATGGCGTATTGTTGCGCGAAAAGGATGGGCTGGCCTGAAGAAATTTCTCAAGTCGCACTTGCCGTAGGATTAATTCATGATTGTGGCGTGAGCCAGCAAAGTGAAAGAAGTGAACTTTTAACGCATTTGATCAGCAGTGATAGCCATCTGCATTGTTTACGCGGGTATGAGCGCCTTATTGAGTGTAAACCATTACAAAGTTTGGCTTTGCCTGTGTTCCATCATCATACATGGTGGCAAGAACTGAGAGAGATGTCTGCGGTATCTGAACAAAACAAACAATTGGCAGCGCTCGTTTTTGTCGCCGACAGAGTTGATTACCTCTACGCTCGAATGGAGCCCGATAACTACGGCAATATCACTCCCACAGCAAAGCAAGCCATCATTCAAGAACTCACTCAAAATACCCATACCTTATTTGAACCCAATACGGTTCAACATATGTGTGAGCTGGTCGATAACGATGAATTTTGGTTTGCGATGAAGCGTGAATATATTGAGGTGATGATTTCTCAGCTTGCCCCCTTTCCTTTCTTTGACGCTCACCTTACATTGGAAGACACAATACAACTTGCGGAACTGTCTGCCAAAATCATTGATGCTAAGAGCTCCTTTACGTTTGATCATTCTTTTCATGTGGCAAGGCTATCTGAGTACCTTGGGTACAAGATGGGATACTCTGAGACGATGCAAAGAATGCTATACCTTGCTGGGCTTGTACATGATATTGGCAAGCTAGACACCCCAGTGAGTATTTTACATAAGTCGTCTGAGTTAACTGATGCGGAGTACGCCTGTATTAAGCGGCATTCAACCGACACTCGCTATGCACTGCAAGCGATGCTCAAGTCCGAACAAATCATTGAGTGGGCGTCTAATCACCACGAAAGGCTAGATGGCTCTGGTTATCCTGCTGGTAAACATGCGTCTCAGTTGGATAAACCGAGTCGGATTATTGCCGTTGCCGATGTTTTCCAAGCGCTGACTCAATCTCGACCTTATCGTCATGGTTTAGATCTGAATGAAGTTCTGAATTTGGTGTATGAGTTAGTTGAAGATAATAAGTTAGATCGAGAGGTCTATGAGTGTATTGCAAGCAATGCTGCAGCGTGTTATCGCATCTCGACAGGAGAAGAACCGATACAGCAAAGTGCATAAAGAAAAGGGCAGTTAACCCTTTTCTATTTTATCTTATTGTTGGTTGATAAAAGCTTTAAAACGAGCTTTTGTCTTTTCGTCTGCTTTTTCATACCAGAAATGCAGCATTTCTTCTGCTGTATCTGCTTTGGCCGTTTCGGCTTTTTGAATCTTTGCAGGTAAGGTGACAGGATGAACCGTAGCAACTGATTTATTCCAAGCTGCTGGTCCCCCTTTTTGATTGTAGAGGCTGATCTCTGTGCGATAATCGCGACCGATTTGCATTCCTTTTTTAACTAGCTTGTCTTGCATTACGTCTAAACTTTGGCCTGATGTGTCAAGCATCGACCATTCAAAGTTTTTGATTTCGCTTTCAGCCTGTCGTTCATTTCGGTATTTCGGGAGTTGGAAAGTAAGGGCTTGATCACTGGCATTAAAGGTAGCGATGATTGGGTCGCTTTCTACAATGACGCGATCATTTCCTTTGTCAAAAAATGTACGGTAGCGAAACAAAATCTGACTTTCTCCATTTGGCAAGGTCAAGCTCTTCTCTGACGCAAAGAAACCACCTTCCAATTCAGGTTTCTGTTCGTTCGCGGCCAATAATTCAATATTATCAGTCACCTTTAAAGTGACATCAGCGTGAGCAATCCCTGATACGCTTAAGACGAGAGCAGCAAGCAACATTTTTTTCATGATCGGGTTCCAGTAGTAGGCAGAAAGTAAAAGACTGCCTAGGTATGAAACGCAATTCAATACTATTTTGTGAGAGTTATGAAAAAATCATATTAACAACCCCAAAATATCGATAGTTTGGCGTTACTGATCTATATCAGTAAAAAGTTATTTTTCGACAAATAATAGTTATTTTGCGCCAAAGATAACAAAATGCATGTTGATTCATATTTGCTCAACATGGGTTAACCTCCCAAAATATGACCTCCATTCAGAATTATCCTTTGTCTACAACAGGTTGTGCGATTTTTCCAGCTGCATTAATGGGTTGTGTTTTTTTTTGACTCCAGGTCAGGTTTGTAATGTAACAAGGTGATAACACCCCGGATTTTTATGGGTTATCACTCGAAAAGCCCTTTAAATTTTCGTATCTAAAAAAAAGTCTTTCGAATACTGAAAGTGATGTTCTTCAACGCAGTACCGCAAGAACAGCAACAAATAAAAAAAGTGAATATTCAAGGGATGAGAGAATAGGTATGAATCGTATTACTTTGTGCGCCGCAAGTATCGCTATGGCACTGTCTGGTGCTGCGATGGCTGCACCAACTGCTCCAAGCGTTGATGTGTATGGGTCAAACAACCTTCAATTTTCGAAGATTGAATTGGCAATGGAAACGACTGCTGGCTACAACCAAATGGTTAAGTACCATGAGCAAGCAGATATCACAGTTAAGTTTAATCAGTGGAGTGGCACGACAGGTGACACTTACAAAATCTACTTTGACGGAGTTCAGGTAGCGACAGGCCCAATTACAGGAAGCCAAACTGCCGCAAACTTCAAATATGGTCAAGGTGGCTTGTACCAAATGGAAATTGAAGCGTGTGATGCGACAGGTTGTAGTAAGAGTGCACCTGTAGAAATCACAGTTGCAGATACTGATGGCTCACACCTGAAGCCACTAGTGATGAATGTTGATCCAAACAACAAGACTTACAACACTGATCCAAACACAGTAGTAGGTACTTACTTTGTTGAATGGGGTATTTACGGTCGTAAGTACACTGTTGACAATATGCCTGTCGACAACCTAACCCATATTTTGTATGGATTTATTCCAATTTGTGGTCCGAACGAGTCAGTTAAATCTGTAGGTGGCAACAGCTTTAATGCCCTACAAACTGCATGTCAAGGTGTGCCAGATTATGAAGTTGTTATCCATGACCCGTGGGCTGCTTATCAGAAGAGTTTCCCTCAGGCTGGTCATGAATACAGCTCTCCAATCAAGGGTAACTACGCAATGCTAATGGCATTGAAACAACGTAACCCAGATCTAAAAATCATTCCTTCTATCGGTGGCTGGACGCTATCTGACCCATTCTATGATTTCGTAGATAAGAAAAATCGTGACGTATTCGTTGCGTCTGTGAAGCGCTTCCTGAAGACATGGAAGTTCTATGACGGTGTGGATATTGACTGGGAATTCCCTGGTGGTGGCGGTGCTGCTCCAAACCTAGGTGACCCTGTAAATGATGGCCCGGCATACATTGCATTAATGCGTGAACTACGTGCGATGCTTGATGAACTGCAAGCTGAAACAGGTCGTACGTACGAGCTAACTTCTGCAATTGGTGTTGGTCACGATAAGATTGAAGACGTGAATTATGGCGATGCAATCCAATACATGGATTACATCTTCGCAATGACATACGATTTCTACGGTGGTTGGAACAACGTACCTGGTCACCAAACGGCACTTTACTGTGGTACCTTCATGCGCCCTGGTCAATGTGACGGTACTGGTGTTGACGAAAATGGTGAACCGTACAAAGGCCCTGCTTACACATCTGATAACGGTATTCAATTGCTACTTGCACAAGGTGTTCCTGCGAACAAACTGGTTCTAGGTACAGCAATGTATGGCCGCGGATGGGAAGGTGTTACACCGGATACGCTCACTGATCCAAATGATCCAATGACGGGTACTGCAACAGGCAAACTGAAAGGTAGTACAACTCAAGGTGTCTGGGAAGATGGCGTTATTGACTACAAAGGTATCAAAACTTACATGCTAGGTGATGCTCATACGGGTATCAATGGCTTCGAGTATGGTTATGATGACCAAGCGAAAGCACCTTGGGTTTGGAACCGTACAACAGGTGAGTTGATCACATTTGATGATAAATTCTCTGTTCAAGCGAAAGGTGAGTACGTTCGTTCTCTGGGTTTAGCTGGTTTGTTCTCTTGGGAAATTGATGCGGACAACGGCGACATCTTGAATGCAATGCACGAAAGCCTTGCTGGTGGTACGGTTACACCAGTGAACAAGAAGCCTGTTGCGGCAGCTGGTGCAGACCAAACAGTAACGGGTCCTGCTTCAGTAGCGCTAGATGGTAGTGCTTCTAAAGATACTGACGGTACCATTGCTAGCTACCTATGGGAGCAAGTATCAGGCTCTCCAGTTGTCCTTGCTGGTGCGAATGCAGCTCAAGCGAGCTTCGATGTTGCTGAAGTAACTCAAGTTGAAACGCTAAGCTTTAAGTTGACGGTTACAGATAATGAAGGTGCTACAGCTACGGATACAGTTGTTGTAACTGTGAATCCTAAGAATGTAACACCAGTAAATGAACCGCCAGTTGCAGTAGTAACAGCTCCTGCTTCAGCGAATGCTGGTGATGTTGTTGTGGTTGATGCGTCAGCATCGACTGATCCAAATAACGATGCACTGACATTTACATGGGATGTACCTGCTGACTTGACTGCTACAGTCGATGGAGCAACAGTGACATTTGTTGCACCGGAGTACTCAGTAGACACTTCTTTAGCGTTTACAGTGACTGCTAGTGACGGCAAGTTAACGTCTTCAGCTTCTGCTACAGTTGTGGTTGCTAAGACTACGACAGGCAACACTTGTACTAACCTTTGGGATGCAGCTGCTGTGTACAACGGTGGTGACCAAGTAACTTGGGCTGGCAAAGTCTGGGAAGCGAAGTGGTGGACTACAGGTGAAGATCCAAGCAAGTCTGGTGAATGGGGTGTTTGGAAAGAGGTGGGTGTTGCAGATTGTGCAACTAACTAATCAGTACACTTTATGTTGATACTAAAAAGCTCTGCATTTGCAGAGCTTTTTTATTTTCTGTTTTAGTTAAGTTGATGGTGTTTTTTAATGCATGAACCAAGAAATCAAAACTAGAGCACCAAAACCAAATGTAGTGATGAGCGCCATAGTGCCACCTCCAGCAGTATAGTCATGCTCAGTTACGGCAAAAGTGGTTTCATTTTTGCGAACTTTGAGAGTCATGGCGATTGGTCCCCAAACAGCAAGAAAAACCAAAATCATCCCAGCGTAATCCAGCATACTCACAAACTTATCAGAGAATGTGTTTGCAATCGCAAGCGGCAAAACAAAGGTGAGTGCGTAAGCGATCGTTTTGTTGTTGGTAATGGCATCTATGTTTTGGTCGAATAACGCCATAGAAACCCCAAGGAATGATGTAATCAATGCAAGAGCGGAGAAAATAGCGATCAATGTGCGTAGCGTTGATTGCTCACTACTAAACTCAGCAATGAGCTCTGAAATGGAATTAAATTGGCTAATGGCTTCAGTGCCTAGGTTGCCGATAATTGCACATAACCAAGTAAGGTAGCAGATGAGTGGGATCACTGAGCCTAACAGTACCATATTGCGTAATTGCTTTTTTGATGCTTCTCGGTTGTATAACACCAAGGATGGGATAACGACCATAGATGCAAAACTGGTAAAAATGACCGCACTATAACGAATCACTTCATTGGTATGAAAAGCTGGGGTTTCAATCAAATAGTCCAGTTTTATATTGGAGAACAGAAAGCAGATCACGACAAACAACATGATCACCATAATGATGAACAATCCGCGATTGAGTTTATCGACGTATGTTTTGCCTGCGACAACAATTACCCCAGTTAAAAGACTGAACAAAATGTAGCTGAGTTGTGCAGAAAGATTGAGTTGGATGGAAGAAAAGAGTTTATGAAATAAGTCCCCAATACCGATCAAATAAGCGATCATCATACAAACTAGAAGTAAGTAGAAACATGTGTTGATGAAATACTTCCCTTGCTTGCCTAACGTTGCTTCCGCAACGCTGCTCATCCCATTGTTGTCTTTCGTCTTAGAGCATACTTCCGTGAGTAATAGGGCAGAATAGGTCGTACCAACAAAGATCAGCAACATTAGTATTGTGCTGATGATAAACCCAAACTGCGCTAATACCATTGGGATTGCTAACATCCCTGCTCCCAATGCAGTTCCTGATAAAATAAGTGAACTGCCAAAGAGTTTCATATTCAAAGGAAATATCCTCGTTGTTTTTAGTTAATTGTGTGAATTTGTTCCGCAAATTGGACAAATGACAGGCAGGTTAACAAAGCATATGTAAAAAAAGAGGTCTGATATCAGGATCTTTCTCTTTTTGTCTCAGTGTTGATATTTTTATCATTCACAGAATGACTAATTTTTGGCTAAGGATAGGTGGGCATAATAAAACCAGTCGAAGCTGGTTTTATTATTTGAGTGATGAGTTAGGGTCTGTTGATCTTTCGCGGTTAAATTTTGTTCGAATTCTATGTCTTTTAATCGCGACGCAAGGTGTGATGCCTAGTCATTCTAAGCAAATACCTTGCAACAAAGAGTACAAGGCATAGAAACGAACCCTTTGGGTAGCATTTGTGGCTTATTTCTACTGCGTTATCGCTCATTGATGTAGAGCGACTACACCGAATAAGCTCTGTCTTGCATAAAGAACCCATAAATGGCTGCAAAAATCATCTCGAAAGATCAACAGACCCTAGTGGTTGACGGCTCGAACTTTGCCATGCTTCAGGTCATTGAGTACCTGAGCCTTTGGACCATCAGCAATAATGCAGCCTTTCTCCATCACGATCAGCCTGTCAACGACGTCTAACATCGATGTTTTGTGTGTGATGAGAATGAGTGTCTCAGAAGGTTTCATTTGCGCAAGCTGTTGCTTGATATGCATTTCTGAACGATTATCCATTGCGCTGGTTGGCTCATCTAACAATAGGACGGGTGGGCGACCTAGAATTGCACGAGCGATTGAAACTGCTTGACGCTGACCGCCGGATAATAACATTCCGCCTTCACCTACTTGGCGCTCTAGCCCTGCTGGGTCTTGCTGAGTAAAAACAGTAACACCTGCGCGGTTTGCTGCGTCCATTACGTCACGGTCGTCTGCTAAAGGGCGACCTAGAGTGATGTTGTCACGGATAGTTCCATAGAATAGTTGGCTGTCTTGAGGCACACAGCCAATGTTACGGCGAATATCAATGTGGTGCAGCTGCTGAATATCGGTGTCATCTATCCTTACGTGACCTTCCGTTGGTTGGTATAAGCCCATGATAAGGCGTTCAAGCGTTGTTTTGCCTGACCCAATCCGGCCAATAATGGCCACTTTTTCACCAGGGTTGATGGTCAAAGAAACATCTCGAATAGAGGCGATCGGTGAGTCTGGGTAATGGAACGTTACTTTATCCAGTTCAATTTTGCCGTGGACAATAGGTCGATGGATATAACGTTTACCTTCTTCTTGCTCGTCTGGCATCGTCATGACTTGTTCAATGATGGTCATGGATGATTTTGCTTGGTTGTAGCGTGTAGAAAGCAGAGACAGTTGAACCATAGGCCCAATAGCACGCCCACTTAACATGGTGGCAGCAATAAGTCCCCCCATGGTTAGCTCACCTTCTGCGATTAAATACACACCTAATATGATCATGCCAACGTTTGAAGCTTGCTGAACAAAGCCCGCAGTATTCTGGATCCCATCTGTAATGCGACGACTCTTAATATTCCAATTGGCCATGTGAGCCACAGCTTCTTCCCAGCGATATTGGAACTGGCTTTGAGCACCAAAAAGCTTGACGGTTTCAAGGCCGGCAAGGCTTTCAATTAGGTTCGCATACTTTTGGGAAGCGAGCCTTGAGCCTTCCTCAATGGCGTGACGAAGTGGTCCTTGAATAAGAATTGAATAGACGATGAGTATAATCACACCGACAATTGGAACAAGGACCAAATTGCCTGCCATCAACCAGATCAATAGCAAAAAGAGCAGTGCGAAAGGCAGGTCAATCAAGGAGCCTATGGTTGCTGAAGTAAAGAACTCACGAATCGACTCAAATTCTTGGAGGTGTCGTGCAAAAGCGCCGACAGATGGAGGACGGGACTCCATCCGTATACCTAAAACTTTACTGAATAACTTGGATGAAATGAGAATGTCAGATTTTTTCCCCGCCACGTCAATGAAATAACTTCGCAGCAGTTTAAGTGAAAGGTCAAAAAGGAAAATTACAAAAATACCACTCGCAAGCACCCAGAGGGTTTCGAATGCTAAGTTTGGAACCACTTTGTCATACACTAAGCGGGTAAACATGGGGGCGGCTATCGCAAATAAATTGATCAGTATGGAAGCAATCAGGACATCGCGATAAATCTTCTTCGATTGCCAGATTGTGCTCCAAAACCAATGACCCTCACGAGTTTTCAAGACTTCTGGTGAACGTTCGTCATAACGAAATTGCTTTTTGACCAGAAAGTATCGACCTAGATAAAGTTCTTCAAGTTCCTCATAAGAAATCGAAATGGGAACTAAGCCAGACGATCCGGTAACAATTTCAGCTTCACTTCGATCTTTATTGAAGCTGTTTAGTACACACGCATCTCCACTTTTTAGTAACAAAACGACAGGGAGTACGAGTTCAGAAATGTCGTTGAGTCCAGAGCGATTTTCTTTTGCAACTAAGCCCGCTCGCTCAGCTGAGCGAGGAAATAAAAATGGTGTCAGTTTGCCATCAGTGAGTGGCAAACCGTTTATCAGAGCTTCTGGTGAATTCGCTAATCCGTAGTAACGGCTAACATAAATTAACGAATTAAGCAGCGGATCTTGCATTCATTACAACCTTTTATTTATCCACTATGAAGCCTTGGAAGACTTCGATGAAGTGCTCGGACAGGAAGTCGAGCTGAGTTTGAGTTTCCACTCTTGATGCGATGGTTTTTATGCCTAAGTTATGCGCAGTTCGAGAAATCGACGTCAGTGTGAATTTTTGTTTCTCATCATCTAAATGGTGAGTGTAGAGGTAATCCAACTTGACATACGCTGGGCGGAACTCGTTGATGTAATCTAGAGAATGGAAATGTCGGCCATAATTGTCGACACCGAAATCAGCCCCAGCATTACGAACAGCATTACAGAACAATGCTGTGTGGTGAGGTGAATTGATAAAACAACTTTCCGGGATCTCAAAGTGAAGTTTGTCGGCAACAGATTTGTGCTTGTTGAGTAACTGTGTCACCCAACGAATAAAGCTAGGCTGGGCGATACTGCTTTGAGCAATATTGACGGCAACTGGCTCTTCATACACACCTTGCTCTAGTTTATTCACAATCGCTGTAATGACATATTCGTCGAAAATATGACTTGAGTTTAATTGTTCAAGGGCAAAAAGATACTGGTTGGCACTGTAGCGCTCTCCGTCTTTTTCTATGGTTGAGAACACCTCTCGGTGATATGTTTGCCCCCAGCTATTGTTAGCAGCTTGAAAGCGGAAGCTGAACCAATCATTGTTAATGGCTTCCTCGACAAGGTTCTTCCATTGTTGTTTACCCATTAGGTTCTGAGGCGTCTCACTCGAGACGTAGCCATAAAGAAGGTCTGGGTTAGCTTTAGATGTCGCCAACGCGTTATCAAGCATGGTGAGTACTTCTGTTGATGTTCGCCCTGACTCGTTGTGGACTACCCCTAGTGATACATCAGCTGAAGCCATGCCTGTTGGGTCGGCACTGATATCTTGGACGTAAGTGACAATGCTTTCAGCCACTAACTTGAGTTCAGAGTCCTCCATATTTGGCAAGATGAAGCCAAACTCTTCAGTTGAGATTCGCGCGATAGCGACGTTTGGAGATGTCAGAGAGACTTTCAAATGATCGGCCAATTGGCGGATCATTCCATCACCCGCTTCATAGCCTTTGTCATCGTACAATTCTTTGATAAAGCGTGCTTCTAAAATGGCAACACCGCCGTGGCCACCTTCGCCGAGCCAAGAGTTGAGCTGACTCATGTAGTAAGCTCGGTTGCCAAGTTGAGATACTGGGTCGATGTATGCGCGCTCTCGCAGCTGTTGTGCTTCTTTGGCTTGCGCTTTAAATGCCAGTTCCACTTGCGCTGACATGCTGTTAATACCATCGACAACATAGATAAGATCTTTGGTTGCAGGACGAGGCAGAGGATCGCCAAATTGATTTCGAGCCACTTGCTCCATTTTTTCAACGATGAGTTGTAGTGGACGTAATGCGCGCTTGAGAATAAAAGAGATAGCACCTAATCCAATAAGAAAAATTAGGCAAAATGCGATAACAAGGCGTTCAAAAGCGTTCCAAAGCTGGGTGTAGGCATCCCCAGGGTGGCTGACGATCTCGACTTCCGCGAGCTGCATCCAACCGCTTGTTACTACGCGCTTATCATGGATTTTTTGAAACAGGTTTAATTTAGTAAACCATTGAGGGACATCATTAGGTTTAATTGGGTATGAGCGAATGATCTCATCACCTGTATCGAGAAAAATAAGTCGTACGACGGAGTAACTGCTGCCATCAAATAAGGCGTTAATCACCGATTCAACTGCGACTTGATCCTTATCTTCTAAATAGGGCGCAAGGGCTAATCCAACGGTATTGATGGTATTGTTTACTTCTGAGCGTTGTTGCTGCTCTAGGTTATTTCGCGTGGTGTTGAATTCGATGATAAATACAGATGCCATCAGCATCAAAAACACCGCTATCATTCCCGCGACAAGCTGTTTATATAAAGTCATATTGCCTACTCATCGTAATTGACTATCGGTTTATTCAATTTCAGTGAACGCTCACGTGCCCGCAGATCATTCCACAAGCTGAGACGTGAAGATTTACCGGCCAGTTGGCCTTTCTTCGACTTCATCAGCCAGAGGTTTTTACCGTTAAAACTGTAGATCGGTAGTAGATCCCGTCTCGTAGAAGCGGGCTTAATCACTGGATTAATATTGTCTAAAATAATGGGTTCTGCACTCGGCTTGGAGTAGTACGCGAGAACCATATGGAATTGATTTAGCTCAATAGCTTTAACATACACAAGGCGTAGTTTCTTATCTGAGACACCTAGTTCAAGCAGGGAGAAGTACTTCGCAATTGTGAAATCTTCACAGTCACCAGCGTTACTTCCAAGAAATTCTAGAGGTGTTGCCCAGTAGTCATTCTTACCCCATAAACGAATATCGTTGACGAAATTAAGCTGATTAAAGAAATTGTTAACCTTGGTTAACTTATCTCTTTCACCCAAATTCTTATATTGACTCATTTCTTGTCGCCATGTTTCTACTCGGCGACCAGCTCGGTCGCCATAGGTCGCACGCACCGCATTTACCCACTGTTGTTCTCGGGTATTTAGCGCCATAGACGTGGTTGATGCCGTGATAAGAATGAGAGCGGCGAGCCAATATTTCATTCAATGCCTTTACTGGCAGCTTAGTGTGTAAGTAACGTTTGGTTTGAGCATAAACTATTCCTTTAATGCGTTAGTTCGAGCACTTAAAATCGGTTTCATTAAGTATTCCATTACTGTTCGCTTACCTGTGATGATATCCACCGAGGCCGTCATCCCGGGGATAATGGGCAGAGAGTCATCATGGTTGAGTGATGTTTCTTTAGTGCGAACCCTGACTAGGTAAAAACTGTTGCCTTCTTCATCTTGCGTAGTATCAGCACTGATGTGCTCGAGCGTGCCTTGTAATCCACCGTATTTAGTAAAATCATAAGCACTAAACTTAACAATGGCAGGTAAGTCTGGCCTTAAAAAGGCAATATCTTGCGGCGCTATTTTAGCTTCAACCAGCAACGTATCTTCACTAGGGACAATTTCGATGATGTCCATACCCGGTTGAATTACCCCACCGACGGTATTGAAGTTAAGCGTTTTGACCGTGCCATTGACTGGAGAAACTACTATGGTGCGATTTACACGGTCTTCAAGGCCGACAGTCGACTCAGTCATCGCAGAAAGCTTATCTTGTGCCTGATTCAGTTTCTCTTGTTGCTCTGAACGAAATTTTTGGGCCGCATCAATTCGGCTTAACATCGCCTCTTTGATCGCAGACTGTAAGACGGGTACCTTGAGTTTACTGGATGTCAACTCACGTCGAGTATCGTTGACTTGTCGTTGTAGTTTCAACAACTCAATACGAGGTACAACCCCTTCATCAGCCAGTGGTTTAGTGATGTCTAACTCTTTCTTGGCGAAGTTGTAGCTTTCTCGGAGATTTCGTACTCGAGCCTGAATTTCAATTAAATCCTGTTGCTTTTGTTTGACCTGTTGATCGATAAGGGATATTTGATTTCGTAGATTATTGAGATCTTGTCGGTATTCTGCTTTTTGACGAGCAACTAATCCGGGACGTTGCTTAGCAAACTCCTCTGGGAAAACGAGTTTGCTGTAATCAAGGACGACGTTCTTTTGCCAGTTTTGTTCGTTAAATTGTTCGTTAACCGTTACGCTGGTCATGGATGCAGACAGTTGAGTAACACTTGCTGTTAAGTTGGCGACCTGTTGCTCTCGCTCACGAAAATCTGAGCGGAATCGTGTGTCATCAAGTAATAGTAGCTGTTGCCCTTTTTTTACCTGCTGGCCTTCACGAATGAGAATTTCTTTTACAAGACCACCTTCAAGGTTTTGAATGACCTGAACTTGGGAAGAAGGGACGACCTTACCTTGGCCGACTGTCACTTTATCGATTTGTGCCCAAGATGCCCAAGCAATAGCAATAGCAAAAAATAAAACAATCACCCAAAGCATGACTCTTGCGTTGCTAGGCGTATTGAGAAGTAGCGCGGCTGTTTTATCATCAATGTAGTCAAGTTCAGTGGGGGAGAGCTTATTATAATCGCTTTTGCTCATTGTGATTCCTTGTCACTAAAAAGTGTTATTTAACTGATTTTATTACCCATTGACCCAAATGTTAAGGTGTTGAGAACAAAACATCATGCGCTATCTTATGGTACTTAAAGCTTAGATATATACCGATGTAAGCTCAAGATACACCTTTTGTTCTAAAATCGGGATTATTTCCCTGCATTATCATGCTAAATATTGACTGGCTCACTATCGAAAGGTGCTTCCTATGTGATGAATAGGGATGGTACAGGTACAAATCTGGTTTGATGGTTGTTTTCTTCAATTTATAGGCGCACAATCAGCAAAAAATGTTGAGGAGTAAAGATGGAACTTGAAGACATTCGTCGTGAGTACAGGAAAGGTGGCTTAAGACGCAAAGACTTGTGTGCGAACCCAATTGAGCAGTTTAATGTCTGGCTGCAGCAAGCGATAGATGCCCATCTTACCGATCCAACGGCGATGACAGTCGCAACGGTCGACCGCACTGGTCAGCCATTTCAACGTATTGTTCTACTAAAGCATGTTGATGATGGGGGCTTTGTTTTCTATACCAATTTAGGTAGTCGAAAGGCAGATCAAATTGAAGGAAACAGTAAAGTCAGCCTTCATTTCCCATGGCACCCGATTGAACGTCAAGTCCACATTACTGGGACGGCTGAAAAACTCACGGCCTTAGAGAATATGAAGTATTTTGCCTCTCGCCCAAAAGAAAGCCAGCTTGCGGCAATCGCGAGTAAGCAAAGCAGCCGGATTTCTGCTCGAGGTGTATTGGAAGGTAAATTCTTAGAACTTAAAAAGAAGTTTGAAAAAGGTGAAATTCCAGTACCAAGTTTTTGGGGGGGATATCGTATCCGACCTGAAAGCATAGAGTTTTGGCAAGGTGGTGAGCACCGCTTGCATGATCGCTTCTTATTTTCCAAAACCGATGAACGTTGGGACATCGACCGTTTAGCCCCTTAATCACTGCCTACCTAAATGACTGCGCCGCTTATGCGGCGTAGTCACTATTTAGAACCACAGAAAGTTGTGTTTTTAATAGCGTTTGGGGGATACGTGAACCAAACCCCTTGTCTAAAGCCAAATCGATAAGATGGGCTTTACTATGTGCTCCAAACTTATGCCTTAACCTGACGACGTAGCTTTCAAATGTTTTAATCGAAATGTTCATTGCATTGGCGATGAACTTAGGTTTTTTACCATAAAGCAATAAAAACAGTATTTCTGACTCTCTAATGGTTAGGTTGCATAAGCCATCTTCATGACGACTAGGGAGGTGGTGCAGGTTTGGCGGGGCAATCATACCTGTTGCTCGGCAAACCCAGTGTCCGACTTCTAATACTGCTGTATCGGTTAAGTCTTGCCCATAGAAAATGGTGCCTTGAACGGTGCCATTTTCATCAAACCATGGTGTTTTAGTAAAAATGTGGGCATGCCAACAACCATCAGGATATGGATGTATGTCTAGAACTTTCAATGATTTTTGGGTCTGAATGACATAGCGATCTTGTTCTTGGAAGCAATGGGCAAAACGAGTTGTTGCACTGGGCATGTCAAAATCTGTACGACCAGAGCATTCTCTAGATGAAGCTAGCCCCACTAATGAAGCATAGGCATCGTTGGCGTACAAAAATACAGAATTAAGGTCCTTGCATCCCCAATATCCGGGAAGTTGCTTGAATAGCGATACTAATTGCTTGTCCAATTTATATGCATCCTAAAGACTATCTTAACGATGATAATCGATCCGAAAGTTTTTGTAATTAACTAATTTATTAGTTAATTGTTCTGGATAAAAAAATGCCAGCCACTGTTTTGGCTGGCAAATACAAGATTCTCTCTTGTTGACGTGTAGAAGAGGTTCTATGCACTCAGCGAGGGTCTTGCTGAGGATAGATGTATCATCAGATACAAAACTCCTTTGCTTCGCATGGGGAGTTCGTTGTTAATGTAAGCTTTCATTTGGCAACAAAAAAGGGGGGAATTCCCCCCTTTGTATTAGTTGGATGTGGCCACTAGTTAATTTCTCGAACGATACGGAAACCAACGTAGTTAGAAGTGGATGACGGCGAAAGGAACAGTTGTTGGTGTGCTGCCGCCATCTCTGGAGCTGAGTTCCATGCGCCACCTTTTGCAATACCTCGACTATCGCTTGTCCATTGCCATACGTTACCAATAGCGTCATAAATCCCAAGTTTGTTTGGTTTGAATGCGCTCACTGGAGATGTGCTCTTGTTTGACCATGGAGTACCACTCCAACCGGTATTCGCTCGTCCTGCTTCGAATTTATCTCCCCACCAATATTGATTATGGCTGCCAGAGCGTGCGGCGATTTCCCATTCATCTTCAGTTGGTAGGCGATATTTAAATCCAGTTTGCTTGGTTAGCCAATTGATATAAGCCTTAGCGTCATTGCGGCTGACACAGACAACAGGAGAGTTTTCATATTGCTTAAAGCCAGGATTGCGCCAGTAACTCCCTGAAATTGGTGTGATTTCACCATCTTTAATGGTTGTACACGTATTTTTTAGCTCAGCATCTGATTGATAGTTGGTTTGATTCACAAAGGATTCAAATTGATTCACAGTGACAGGAGTCGCGCCAATGCCGAAAGCATGATCAAGGAAAATCTGATTTGAAGCATGCTCTCCAACTAAATATTCGCCAGGTAGTAACGCAATCACTTCTGGTGCTTGACGCCCGCCACGCATACTGTCGGCAAACTTATCACCAGCCGAAAGGATATTTTTCTTTTCCACTAGATTTGCACGCAGTGAGTAATTGGATGTAATGCGAAGCTCTTTTTGGTAGGAGTGGTAGCCGTCTTTCTTAATGACAATGTTATGTAAGCCAACGGGCAACAACACCTCGACTGGAGTACTGCCATAACTTACGCCATCTACTATGACTTTATCACCATACTGGTTTGAACGAAGCGATAAACTGACCCATGCAACTTCTTGTTCACTGCTTTGTTGAGCTGCTTCATAACCAGGCGCAAAACAGTATGTGTTTTTAATACCTAGAAGCTTACAAGCTGCACTTTCTGAAGGGCGCGCTTCTAATTGGACATCCAAAATATTCCGGTAACGCTCACCATCATAGAACCCTTGTTCGACTACGGAGTGTCGTAATACGTGCGTGTTTAATGACACTTGGTCGATATGTTGTTTGGCAAGGCTCGACTCGGTTGTAGAGTCTATTAATGCATTTTGGAACTGCTTTACCGCTTTTTGAAGCGCTAATTCTTTGGTCTGGCTATCACATTGAGCGAGGGTCATTGAAGATTGGCAGCGATTTGTGAAGCTGACATTAAGAGTTTGACTCTGCTGCAACTCCTCTTTCATGCGCTCTGCGCGTGCACGCAGCTTGGCAATATCAAGCTCATTGATGCTTTTCTTGATGTGTTCAACGGTAGTCTGCTTAGAGAATAAGTTAGCACTGAGCTCTTCAAGTTCTTGTTCTGCTTCGAGGCGGTATTTTTGATTTTGTTTTACTTTAGCCCAAGCATCTTGATAAGCCTGTTGAGATGCAACGATATCGATACTTGGCTCATCAATCATTCGCTGATAATCACGCTCGAGATCAGCTTTGGCTTTTGTCATTTCAGTATCAAAGGATTTCGCCTGCTTGGCCAGTGTCTTTAATTGACGTTGTTGGTCGTCTACCAGCTCTTGTTGTTTATCAAGCTCAGCTTTGGCATTCGATAATTCTGAATGTTTAGTAAATAGCTGGTCATCTATTGCGATAACCGAGGTTGGTAACTCTTCAGCCAAAGTTGGCGTCGCAACCAAGCAAGGAGAAATAGCTAGCAAAATAGCGGATAAACCTTGTCGCATTGTCTTTCTTCTACTTATTAATAAATTGGCTAATGAATTCATTCTAAACGCAAACGCCATCTTGCCTGAAGTTACTTTGCTGTAACTTAGAGTCAACATGGCGTTTTTAGTACATCTTTGTGATTTGAAACCGAAAATGAGTACGTTAGCTATTGGTGTTTGGTCTTAGTTTTACCCATACCGTATCGTTGCTGTGTACGCTGATGACTCGGTTGTAAGTTTGGTAACCATCTTTCGAAACAGTGACTTGATGATTTCCCTTTGGAAGAACAACTTCGACAGGTGTACTTCCGTATTCGATACCATTAATAATTACCGCATCGTTATATTGGTCTGAACGTACGATCACATTCACCCAGCTTTTTTCTTGCTTCTTCGTTTGTGTGGCTTGGCGTTCGCCTTTCAAACAGTAACGTGAAGATACGTTGAGCAACTTACATGCGGCCACTGCTTCCGGTTTGGCTTGAAGTTGTGCTTGCATTTGAGTGAAGTAGCTGTTGTTACCTTCAAAACCACTGCGAATAAGTTGGCTTTCCTGAACGTGAATATTCAGTTGGACATCTTTAGCATTCTGTTTTGCCATTGTGGATTCCGTTAAGCTATCCATCAGTTTGGCTTTAAAGGTTTTGACGGCTTTTTGTTTGGTAAGATATTTACCTTGGCTTGCACATTCACCTAAGGTCATTGTGGCAGAGCAGGTTGTTTTGTAGCTGGTTTCTAAAACTTCGCTCTCACGAAGCTCAGCATCAAGACGTTTAACGCGCGCCTCTACTTTTTGCTCTCGTAGGTAGGAAAATTCGGTATTTAGACGGGCTTGCTTTTGTTTTACCTGCGATAAGCGCATTTCGTTTTCAGCAACTGCCTGTTGGTTTTCCAGCATGGCATTTTGGTTGTTTTTTACTGCTGTCCAAGCGTCTTGGTATTTTTTCTGGAAGCTAACAAGGTCAGTCTCTGGATCATCTAAAAGGCGGCTATACTGTTTGTCCAGCGCAGACTTTGCTCGGTTCCGCTTGGCATCTAAATCCTGTTGTTCACGCTTAAGTTTAGCCTGCTCATTTTTAAGCAGTTGCAACTTGTCGGCTTCTGAGTCGAACTCAGTGGCCATAGTATCGATTTCTGACTGTTTATTGCTCAATTTGTTATCGATTGCGGCGACAGGATCTGTCTGTGCAGCTTCTTCCGCTGAAATCGATGTCGAAACCCAAAAAGGGGTTAGCGCAAGCAAGAGCGCTGGGATGCGACGTTTTATCATAAGTCCCTGCAACAATTAACGTTTAACTCACCAATGGTAAAAGTAAATAGACAAACTTTTGACGTTGTTGCTCTAAAGTGTAGAACAACAGATTTTTTCGTCCTTTATTAACCTACTACTTAATAATAATTTAGAATAAATTCTAAATCATTGTAAGTCATAATAAAGTACTGTTATTCATTTTGAGCTGATTCACGAAATATGCAAGTGAAGTTTCTCGATCTATGTTTGAGAAAATCAGCTGAACAGACATTCGCCGTAATTTATGTGCACTTGATCATTGTTCCGAAATAGAAAAGATACAAAATTTCAACATTATTAACTTACAAAATAGCATTCTTAGTGTGTTGCTATGCATATAGTGAATGACAGATAGCGAAAATTTCGAGTTAGTTCACTTTTGTTATACCATTCGAAATGAGAAGTGTTTTTCATTGCCGAGTGTTCCAAATGACAGCTAAGCCGCTCCTAACCACGGTTTCGACTGACAAACTTTTGTCGCCCAAGCCCGCAGAACTGGTCACATTACCTTCACATATGGATTGTCATGATCACAGTTACACTCAGGTCGTGATTGGGTTAAAGGGACAAGCTGAATTCGAAGTCAGTGGGATGGGCAACTTAGTGGGGCCGGGCCAAGGTTGTGTGGTGCAGTCTGGTGCTGGGCATGCATTCGGCGGTGTAGTAGGGCAATCCGATATTTTAGTGCTGAATATGCCTTTACCGAGTGATGATGACCCTTTAATGCTGAAAAAGCTTAATGAGCTGAGTCATTCGGAGACTTACTTCCAATTAGACGGTCAGATTCAGAAGTTGATTCATATGCTGGTCAATGAAATGCAATCGAGCCCTGATGACTTGCTTCTCAGCCGCGCCTGCAATGATACTGTTATCGCTTTGCTGCAGCGGCATATCTCTTCCTTTGAAACTCATCGAAAAGACTCACGTTTTGACCTAGATGCCATTGATCGATATATCGAACGTCATCTAGGGCAGAAAATCTCGGTTGCACAATTAGCAGGTAGTGTATTCCTAGGGGAAAGCCAATTCCATATGCTATTTAAAGAACAAATGGGGATCACTCCACATCAATATGTACTTGGTAAACGCATCGATATGGCCAAGCGCTTTATCGAGCAAGGAAGTTTATCATTAGGGCAGGTTGCTGAGTTAACGGGTTTTTCTGGTCAAAGCACATTTACCCATACTTTTACTCGCCTTCAAGGTTTATCACCATCTCAGTACAAGAAACAAATTAATGTTAAATAAGAAAACATTTGCCAGATATTATTTTGATTAATTTGGTGTGACTCTGTATTTATTTTGTTAAAAAGCGTAGTTTTTAGCAAAAGACTCGGAGTTTTTGACAAGTATTCCTCACCCGCTCAAAATACACTGCATGCCATTGTAGAAAATCTGAGTAATTTTTGCTCAGGTATGAGATTGAGGAAGACGGATGTTTACTGCGACAGATGTACTGAACGCCGAGTTTACCCAGCGACCACTGGATAAGCTGTGGTCGCTGATCTCGCCACTGTATATGGTGGACGAAACTCAATGGCTAAAACAACTTTTACCTTTGGCTACGCCTTCGGAGCGTGAAAAAGAGCAAATCAGCCTAAAAACCACTCAGTTAATAGAAGCGATTCGAGCGGATAAAAACTCGATTCAAATGATTGATGCCTTGTTATTGGAGTACAGCTTGGATACTCAGGAAGGTATTCTATTGATGTGTTTGGCTGAAGCTTTGATGCGTATTCCAGATGCGGCAACGGCTGATGCGCTGATTAAAGACAAGCTCAGTGTTGCGGATTGGAAATCTCACCTTAAGAGTTCAGATTCTGTTTTTGTTAACGCGTCTACCTGGGGATTGCTACTCACTGGTAAAGTGGTTGGTTTGTCTGATGGGGAAAAGCAGAGTCCTGCTCAAGCCGTAAATCGCTTAGTCAATAAGCTTTCAGAGCCTCTGATTCGTAAAGCGATGCACCAAGCCATGAAGATCATGGGGCATCAGTTTGTTTTAGGGCGAAGTATTGCTGAAGCGCAGAAAAATGGCCGCCCAATGCGTGATAAAGGATTCACGTATTCATACGATATGCTTGGCGAAGCTGCGTTAACTTCAACGGATGCAAACAAGTATTTTAAAGACTATTTAATGGCGATTGAGGCGGTAGGTCGCGATCGCTATGGGTTAGATACCAGCCCTGCTGCGTCTGTTTCTATCAAACTTTCTGCTTTGCATCCACGCTATGAAGTTGCCAATGAAGAGCGTGTTTTAACAGAGTTATATGACACGTTGATACAGCTTCTGAGCCGCGCCGTAGAGCTGGATGTAGCCATTACGATTGATGCAGAAGAGGCCGATCGCTTAGAGCTATCATTAAAGCTGTTTGAAAAAGTGTATCGCAGTGAGTTAGTTAAAGGGTGGGGTAAGTTTGGCATCGTTGTTCAGACATACTCAAAACGTGCTTTACCTGTTTTAGTTTGGCTCAATGCCATGGCAAAACAACAAGGTGATTTAATACCACTTCGTTTAGTTAAGGGCGCTTATTGGGATAGTGAGATCAAATGGTCCCAGCAAGCAGGGTACGCCAACTACCCTGTTTATACTCGTAAAGAAGCAACAGACGTTGCCTATTTAGCCTGTGCTCGATTCTTGTTGAGTGAGCATGTTCGAGGCAATATTTTCCCACAGTTTGCGAGCCATAATGCGCATACTGTGACGGCTATTGCGGTCATGGCAACGCATAAAGACTTTGAATTTCAGCGTTTGCACGGCATGGGAGATTCCTTGTACTTCCATGCGATGGAGAAGTATCAACAATCTGTTCGCATCTACGCGCCTGTAGGGAGCCATAAAGATCTGTTGCCATATTTAGTGCGACGCTTATTAGAAAATGGTGCCAACAGTTCATTTGTACATCGTCTTGTCGATGCTCGCTGCCCTGTGAGTTCACTTACTCATCACCCCGTTGATATGCTGTGCGCTTTCGGAACATTACACAATGCCAACATTCCTTTGCCTCCAAACGTGTTTTCTGAGCGTAAAAACTCTCTCGGAGTCAATATTGATGTCGAAAGCGAAGCCCAAGGATTTGAGGCTCAAGTCCATAGGTTTTTATCTAAGCAGTGGAGTGCTGGTCCCGTCATTAATGGAACGATTCTTAGCGAAAGCATGATCAAGGAAAGTGAACGGCTTGATGTCGTTAAAGCGCCTTATGATCGCCGTATTGAGGTAGGGTTTGTTGCTCATTCCAGCCTTGATCATGTTTCCGAAGCCATCACAGGAGCGCACAACGCTTTTTATTCATGGCAGCGAAGTGATAAAGCTACGAGAGCATCAGCGTTGGAAAGGTTAGCTGATTTGTTGGAAGAAAACCTTGCCGAACTCGTCGCGCTTTGCCATCAAGAAGCAGGGAAAACGATCCACGATAGCATCGATGAAGTGCGCGAAGCGGTCGATTTTTGCCGTTATTACGCAAAACAAGTGGAAGCGTTAGGCTCACTAGAAGTGACGGGTTTTGACGGCAGCGTTCGAACCGTATCGCGAGAAGGTCGAGGCGTGTTTGTTTGCATCAGCCCATGGAATTTCCCATTGGCGATTTTCCTTGGTCAAGTGGTCGCTGCTCTAGTTGCTGGGAATACCGTAGTTGCAAAACCTGCAGAACAAACCACTCTTATCGCCGCTCGTGCAGTGGAATTAATGAAAGAGGCCGGTTTTCCTGACGGAACCATTCAATTGCTTCCCGGACGAGGAGCGGATATCGGTACGGTGTTGACATCTCATCCTGCTATCGCTGGGGTTGCGTTTACTGGCTCCACAATCACCGCTCAACGAATTAACCAAACGTTAGCCGAGCGCGATGCCCAACCTGTGCCATTTATTGCAGAAACAGGCGGGCAGAATGCCATGATTGTTGACAGTACGGCACTGCCTGAACAGGTCGTACGGGATGTGATTCGCTCAGCATTTGCTTCGGCAGGACAACGTTGTTCTGCATTGAGAGTGTTGTATGTGCAAGAAGATATTGCCGACCGCATCGTTGCTCTTATTCAAGGTGCTATGCAAGAGCTCAAAGTGGGTATTCCTTATCTGCATAGCACCGATGTTGGTCCCGTGATTGATGCGACGGCCAAAGCGAAACTGCAAGGTCATATTGAACACATGACGAATAGTCAGCGAAAAGTTGCTCAACTTGAACTTGATGAGGTGTGTGAACATGGTGATTTCATTGCGCCGTCAGCATTTGAAATTAATGGTATTGACTGCCTAGCGGAAGAACAATTTGGGCCAATACTGCATATTATTCGCTACAAAGCGAACCAATTGACTCAAGTTGTCGAAGAGATTAATCAAACTGGGTTTGGGTTAACTATGGGAATCCATAGCCGCAATGAAACGACCTACCGTTGGATTGAAAAGCATGCAAGAGTCGGGAATTGCTACATCAATCGAGATCAAGTGGGTGCAGTTGTTGGGGTTCAGCCCTTTGGTGGACAAGGGCTATCGGGCACTGGCCCTAAAGCTGGTGGCCCTCACTATTTGTTCCGTTTTACTCAAGTAAATTACCAATAATGCGCAATTAAGGAGAACACTATGGTGCATCAAGTAACACGTTTTTCCGATGCGTATTCTGCGTGGGAAAACTGGAATTTAACCGATTTCGATTCTAAAAGTGAGTGTTTACTCTCTTTTAAAGGAGCACTTGAACAAAGTGTTCCGAATCTTGGTGAAGTGGTTTCATATCACCTCCAACAAGCATCGACACTACTGGCGCAGCCCCATGCTTTGGTTGGCCCTACGGGAGAAACCAACGAGTTATATACTGCTGGTCGTGGTGTGGCATTAATCATTCAAGATGAAAGCAGTCTCAATGCAAAACAGTCTGTGCTGGCGATGTTTAGTGCTGCACTCATTTCAGGAAACAGTGTGATTTTGTGCAGTGATGATTCTGAGCTTACTCAGGCTTTGGAAACGGCTTATTCACACTCTTCTTTACCGGCGAATCTTATTCAATTCGCCCCTTTTGATGCATACCATCAATTGATGGATTCTGATGTACGTAACGTTGCGTATGTTGGCCATTCCACACTTGAACGCAGCATCAACTGCCAACTTGCAAAGCGTACAGGTGCGATTGTGAGTTTGGTGTCTGAAACGGATCTGGCTGCATTGCCTGTTGCTCACGATCCATACCTTTCTCTTCGGTTTATTACCGAAAGAACAAGAACAATAAATATAACCGCTGTGGGCGGGAACGCGACCTTGTTAGAGCTAGGAAGCGAAGCTCATTAACGCTATACGTCGGTGCCCCTAAAGACGCAGGGGCATCTATGCGAGGCGATCTAATTTAAGAGGACATACTAATGGAAAATAGCTTTGCTATTACGACCACCTTTGTTGCGTATCTAATTTTGATGCTGGCAATAGGTGTGATTGCATATCAACGAACGAAAAACTCGACCGATTATTTCTTGGGCGGTCGTTCCTTAGGGCCATGGCCTGCTGCATTGTCTGCGGGGGCGTCCGACATGAGTGGTTGGTTGTTACTTGGCTTGCCAGGATACGCATATGCTGCTGGTATTGAGGCATTTTGGCTAGCGGGTGGCTTGCTCATCGGTACGTGGCTGAACTGGCTTGTTAATGCAAAACGTCTTCGCACGTATAGCATAACTACCGATGCGTTGACGTTGCCGGAGTTTTTATCGCGTCGCTTTAACGACCATTCGAAACTGATTCAAGTAATTTCTGCCTTCTTCATTCTTCTATTCTTCCTTTTCTACACCAGCTCTGGCTTGGTGGCTGGCGGAAAATTGTTTGAAACAGTATTTGGTCTTGATTACACAACGGCGGTGATCATCGGCACTCTATGTGTGGTGTCTTACACTTTATTTGGTGGTTTCCTTGCTGTGTCATGGACAGATTTAGTTCAAGGGTTGTTGATGGCAGCCGCTTTGATGATTGTCCCTATTGCTGCAATGGAAGGTGGCTTTAGCGATCTCAGCCAGCAAATGGAATCGATAAATCCTGAATTACTCACCTTGTGGAACGATTCAAAAGGTGAGCCTTTATCTGCCATTGCTATTATTTCATTGGTTGCGTGGGGTCTAGGGTATTTTGGTCAGCCACATATTTTGGCACGTTTCAAAGCGTCTCGCTCAAATCGAGATCTCACAACAGCACGTCGTATCGCGGTGATTTGGACGGCTCTTTCGATGGCTGGAGCTATGCTAGTAGGGATTGTCGGCCTGATTTATGTCACTAATTCAGGTGTTACAGTGGATGATGGCGAAAAAATCTTCATGCTGTTGGTGAATTCGTTATTCCACCCTGTTATTGCTGGTATTTTACTGGCTGCTATTCTTGCCGCGGTAATGAGTACTGCCGATTCACAACTCTTAGTGTCTTCATCTGCACTAGCGGAAGATTTCTATAAACAAGTGTTTAAGAAAGATGCAAGTTCTGAAGAGATCGTTATGGTTGGCCGTGTAGCTGTGATTGGTATCTCCATTGTTGCTTTAGTATTAGCAATGACACCAGACAGTTCTGTATTAGGTCTCGTTTCTTATGCTTGGGCAGGCTTTGGTGCCGCATTTGGTCCCGCTCTGGTACTAAGCCTTTACTGGTCACGTATGAATCGTAATGGTGCGCTGGCTGGTATTGTCATTGGTGGGGTTACTATCGTGGTTTGGAAACAGTTGTCAGGTGGTTGGTTTGATGTCTATGAAATCGTACCGGGTATCATATTCTCAACGATTTCTATCGTGGCTGTCAGTTTGCTGACAGGGGAGCCAGATGACACAGTGAAAGCACAGTATGCAAAATTCGAAAAACAGCTTGAAGAGCTCGAATAACATTGGTTCATCACTTATCTAACAAAACGGCCTTAGTAGGGCCGTTTTTGTTTTGCGAGTTAATTTTTGAGGTTAATCTCACGTTTTTGGTGTTTGTTCGCAAGGGAGGGGAACTTGGGCGCTGACTCTATGTCCACACACTGAATCACATCGTATTACTCAGGGGGAACATCATGCCAAAAGCTTACTGCCAATGCTGCCAAAAACAGACAGCACATAAAGTGGTGATGAAGCGTTGTCAGGATGAACACTCATCTGTTTTCAAAAATATTCAGTGTTTTTTCTCCACACTTATTCAGGGTGATCACTATGTGAAAATGGAACGCACATATTTTTGCCGC
This sequence comes from Vibrio sp. NTOU-M3, assembly GCF_040869035.1. Classification (NCBI taxonomy): domain Bacteria; kingdom Pseudomonadati; phylum Pseudomonadota; class Gammaproteobacteria; order Vibrionales; family Vibrionaceae; genus Vibrio; species Vibrio sp. NTOU-M3. The sequence goes on along the minus strand of NZ_CP162101.1, from coordinate 550,793 downwards.
AGTTGTAATCACCAAACACTGTCTGCTGGCGTAAACTTTTCCAATATCAAAGCCGCTTAAACGCCTATCTCTCTTCACTGACCTAAGACCAATAGGTTGAGGTGAGGGACAACTATCTCTGTGGATTCATTTCTATTATGATGCAATGAGCATCAATAATAAGAAGAGCCACTATATGGATTTAGACAGAATTGATAGAGAAATCCTTCGCATCCTGCATCTCAAAGGAAGGCTACCGGTTGTCGAGCTTGCAAGGATGGTAAATCTGACAACGTCTCCGTGTTCAGACCGAGTGAAAAGACTTGAAAAAGAAGGTTATATCAAGGGTTATCACGCGGAGCTGAATGCAGAGAAGTTAGGCTTAGATGTACAGGTCTTCATTCATATCCGATTAGATCAAACCAGCTTTTCTGTTTTTGAAAAATTTGCAGCGGCCGTTGCAGATATGCCAGAGATTGAGGAATGTTATTCACTCTCTGGTGATTTCGATACCATGATTAAAGTACGAGTACAGGACATGAAGGCATATCAGAGTTTTATGTCGACTAAACTAGGAACTCTGCCTGGAGTGATCCAAACTCGAAGTGAAGTTGTGATTGAGGAACATAAGACTAGTTTTGGACTCAATCCGGATTTAATTTCTTCACTGTAAGTGTTATGAATGTCAAAAGTTAAAAAGGGAAGCTTCTGCTTCCCTTTTGGTTATAAAAACAAGGTGCTTATGACGCCGATAAGGCCGCCAAAAACGCCGCCCCATACGACAAGCCAACCAAGGTGCTCTTTGATCATTTTCTGAACCATTTCTTTGACAAGTTGCGGAGTCAGTTCATTGAGACGTTGATCGATGATGTTTTCAATGTTTTGTTTGATCTCATCCATCATCGCAGGTGCTTCTAATTGATCTTTTAGCGCATTCTTCACAGAGTCGCTACGGCTGATCTCAACGACAGATTGCTGCATTTTTTCGACAAAAGGTTCTTTGAGAGGTAACAAGGCTTCTGTTCCACCAAACATGGCTAACATGCCGCCAAACGAGGAATTCGCAATGACTTCTACTAATGAATCAAATGTTGGGTTGAAATCGATGTTCTCGATGACGGGTTCGAGGTTTAACGTCGGTGTGCCAGCCATTTCTTTATTCAAGAATTTATCGATGTTTTCACGAGTAAAGAACTGCTCCATCATTAAGGTCTTGATGGCTAACTTAAAGTCTTCAAAGCGAGCTGGGATAACTCCCGAGCCATACAAGCCGGGTACTTTCTCAAAGAGCATGTGAATGGCAAGCCAGTTGGTGATAGCACCGGAAAAGGCAAATAAGCCTGCGTAAAAGGCAATCTCGTTACCAGTGGTGTAACCACCGGCTAATAGTGCTAGCGCAATAACATTAGTTAGTAAACTTTTATTCATGGTTGTCAGTCAGTTGATGGAAAAATTGGCAAGAGTATATTGAGTCGCGTTGCAAGGAACAAGGGGTAAAATAAAGGCAGATCATATGATCTGCCTCTGTTTGGTCGTTTAGGTTGCCAGCTTAAGCACTTTGTTTTTCTATGGCCTCATCGCCAATAAAACCTCCAGTCTGGTGTGCCCAGAGTTGAGCATATATGCCTTTGTTATTGATCAACTCCTGATGGGTACCTTGCTCAGCAATTTGGCCGTTATCAAGAACGATTAGACGGTCCATTGCAGCGATCGTCGACAGGCGGTGGGCAATTGCAATAACTGTTTTTCCTTCCATTAACTCATTGAGGCTTTCTTGAATCGCCGCCTCAACTTCGGAATCGAGTGCTGAAGTTGCTTCATCCAAGACCAGTAATGGGGCGTCTTTTAATAGTACCCGGGAGATAGCAATACGCTGGCGCTGTCCTCCCGACAGTTTAACGCCACGTTCGCCGACTTGGGCGTCATAACCCACATTGCCAAATGGGTCGTTGAGTGTTTCGATAAACTCGTGTGCATGTGCTTGCTTGGTTGCTCGAAGCAGTTCTTCCTCTGTTGCATCAGGATTGCCATACAAAATGTTGTCTCGGATAGAGCGGTGCAACAAAGACGTGTCTTGTGTCACCATGCCGATTTGAGCACGTAGTGAATCTTGACGAACGTTTGAAATAGTTTGTCCATCGATCTTAATGCACCCTTCTTCAACATCATGGAAGCGAAGCAATAGATTAACCAAGGTTGATTTTCCTGCGCCTGAGCGTCCTACCAAGCCGACTTTCTCTCCGGGTTGAATGTTCAGATTAAGGTTGCTGATCACACCTTTCTTTTTGTCTCCGTAATGGAAACTCACATTATCAAACTCAATACCACCTTGCGTAACTTGAAGTGGCTTCGCATCTTTTTTATCTTCAATATCAATCGGTTTTGATAATGTTTTTATACCGTCAACAACGGTACCCATGTTCTCAAATAGCGCACCAACTTCCCACATGATCCACATTGACATCCCGTTAAGGCGCAGTGCTAAGCTAATGGCAACCGCAATGGCACCGATGGTGATGGAACCATCCATCCATAGATAAATAGACAGTGCACCAACCGAAAACACCAATATATAGTTAGTGATCTCTACCGCGACATCGAAACCAGTCACTAGCCTCATTTGATGGTAGACAGTTTTAAGGAAACCCTGCATGCCTTCTTCAGCATATTCGGTTTCACGTTTGCTGTGTGAAAACAACTTAACGGTCGTGATGTTGGTATAACTGTCGACGATACGTCCAGTCATGGTTGAACGCGCATCGGCTTGTTGTGTCGCGACTTTTTTCAACTTAGGAACAAAATAAACCTGGATACCTACGTAAGCGCAGAGCCACAACAGCATTGGGATCATTAATCGCCAGTCTGCTTGTGCAAGTAAAAACACCATTGAAGTGAAATAAACTGACACATAGACAAAGACATCCATGGTCTTCATGACGGTTTCACGAACAGCAAGAGAGGTTTGCATCACTTTCGTGGCGACTCGGCCAGCGAAGTCATCTTGATAGAAGTTCACGCTTTGTTTGAGTAAGTAACGGTGAGCCAACCAACGTACAGACATCGGGTAGTTCCCCAACAGCGTTTGATGAACAAGTAGCGAGTATCCAATCACAAGAACAGGCATGACAACCAATAATAGAAGGCTGTAGAAAATGAGTTCACTACGATTGTCTTGCCAGAATGTCTCAGGGTTACTTTGTGATAACCAGTCAACCAAGTTGCCCATCGCACCAAAAAGAGAGACTTCTACAATAGCGACAATGGTGGCTAACAAAGACATCAGAATAAGCGGCCCTTCAAAGCCTCTTGTATAGTGTCGGCAGAAGGCAAAGATCCCTGATGGTGGCTGTGTGGGTTCTTGATCGGGAAAAGGTTTGGTGAAACCCTCGAATCGTTTAAACATGCTAATTCCTAAGCGTTTTAAGTGATTGATTGGTATGCACTTGTCCATTTGGAGAAGGGTGAAGATATGGTATACCGTTGACGTACAAATTGTAACCAGTGAATTTGCAAAACTTATTCTTTGTTATGCATATTATCCGATATTATGCATTGCAAATTGATATACGCAGTAATATTTACTGCTGCTTGGCTTGTTTGCAGTAAAATAATTGAACCTAACTGCCATCATTAACGATAATTCAGTAAATGTTATTTTAACATTATGCTTACAATTGCGATTATCTAGTGAGAATAACGAGTTTGTAGCAATGTTGAAACAGCAAACCCATCTGAAAAATGAATCTATTTCAGTACAGAATGCAAATTGTGTTGTGATGGTTCCGCCAAAAGAGTTTAAGTTCAATGCGGAAACAGCAAAAGATAACGAGTTCCAACATCATGTCGACTTAACGGATGCGCAGATCCGCCGCCAAGCGATGGTTGAGTTTGATGCAATGGTGGCGTCTTTGCGCCGTGAAGGTATTCAAGTCGTGGAATTTGACTACCCGGAAAGTGAGGTTGAAACGCCAGATGCTGTATTCCCTAATAATTGGTTCAGTACGACTTTGGCTGGCGAATTTTTTGCTTTCCCTATGGCATGCCCAAATCGACAACAAGAAGTGCGTTCTGAAAGTTTAATTGTTGCGTTAAATCAAGCTGGTCGCGTCGTGAAGCGACAAGATGATCTTACTTCATACCTCAAGGATGATGCGCATTTGGAAAGTACTGGTGTGATGGTTAAAGACCATGTAAATAAAACGATCTATGCCGCGTTGTCACAACGGTGTGATCGTGAAGTACTTGAAGACTATGCTGAAAGAATCGGGTATTCGCGTGTTGTCTCTTTCCAAACTGCATTACCATCCGGACACCCGATTTATCACACTAATGTGATGATGGCGATTGGCGAACATTTCTGTGTTATTTGTGATGAAGTGATCCCTGAGTTTGAGCGGCGTTTTGTTGTCAAGTCGTTGGCTAAAGACAAGCAAGTGATCTCTATCTCTATCGATCAAATGAATCAGTTTTGCGGTAATCTCTTGCAACTCGAAACGGTGAATGGTGACAAAGTAATTGCAATGTCTAAGTCTGCTTATGATGCATTTTCGCCGTCGCAGAAAGGACAGTTATCCAGCCACGGTAAGCTACTACCTTTTGATGTTTCGACCATTGAAAATATTGGAGGGGGAAGTGTGAGGTGCATGTTAGGAGAAGTGTTCTTACCCACTCGAAACCGAGTCTTGTAAGGTAGATATGAAAAAGGCAGAGCTTGAGCTCTGCCTTTTTGCTTTAGATGTCGTGCTTTTCAGCAAACTTTTCTAAGCCAAGTACCAATGCTATGGCACAGAACATCAATACAATCGCCAAACCAAGTTGAGCGGGTTGTGAAGTGATGCTTTCAAAATCAAAGGGAGATAAGTTGTGCTGCGTTAAGGGTACCATTTCCCCTTTCGAGTTCGTGCGCCATGTCAGTGTTTCTTTCCAAGGCCAAATTTTCGGTAATGTACCTATCATTAAGCCAGTCAGGAACATTAACGCAAAATCGCGATAGTTCTTAAGCAACCAAGAAAGCACGTGAGAAAAGGCCAGTAAACCCGTGACACAACCAACCAAAAATAGTGCAAGCACTTGGATGTCCATTCCTTTGACTGCGCCTAATACAGGTGCGTACATGCCAATAAGTAGCAGAATGAAACTTCCAGAGATACCAGGAAGGATCATGGCACATATTGCAATAGAGCCTGCCAGAATAATATTAAATGTGGTTGGCTCTAATTGCAGTGGTTTAAGCACAGTGATGCTGTAGGCAAACGCGATTCCAAGACATAACAGCAAGAACCGGCTCAGTGTTTTGTGTTCGACCTGACGTAGAATGTGGTAAACCGACACCAAGATCAAGCCAAAGAAAAACGACCACAATGGAATTGGGTGCGTCTCTAGTAACCATGAAATTAAGCGAGCCAAGGTCGCAATGCTGGTGAGTATGCCACCAAATAATGCAATAAGGAAAAAACCATTGATATGGTTAAAAGCCGCTGAGAATCCCTCATTCTTCCAAATTTTTAAAACACTCGGATTTACACGACGAATGCTCTCAAGCAACGTGTCGTAAATACCCGTAATAAATGCAATCGTACCGCCGGAAACTCCTGGTACAACGTCGGCAGCGCCCATCGCCATGCCTTTTAAGAAAGTACTAAAGTAATTCATTCTCTGTGGTTTGTTAGGGAAGATGTGCGGAGTATACCGACTCTGATGTCAAAAAAGTACGAAAACGATCCAAATAACTTGTATGTATATGTGAACAGTTGAGTATTGATTTGCAACGTTGTTGCAATATGCATTTGCAATTTGCAAACTAATGCTTGGGTTTGGTTTCATATTGCCGATTTATTCGTCTTTTTATGTATTTCAAAGTTGGCACGCTTCGTGCTCTAGTAACATTGACCCTTATTAAGCCGAGGGTCACCTAACCAACTGACGTTGTTAGTGAATAACTTTGTTCACACAAAAATATATGCCAAATGCCTTATTGCGTTTGGCTTTTTTTTTGCCTTTTGGTTGGCGTATAGCATACATTCCCTTTCTCATAGGTAAGACCTTGCCAAAGTTTACACTCTGCAGATTGAGAATTTCGGCAATAAACTCGACAAACCCCCCAGAACTTTTTAATAATGCCCGCTTTCTTTTTCCCTGCCCAATTAACACGGGCGTTTAATCTGTTTGTCGAGCGTGGTTGAGCCACCATACAGAGGATACTTTTCGACTAGAAAATCCGTACTAATTTTAAGAGCCAGCTAAGTCTGCTCTTGCTCGTTAAGGAAGATGAGTGAAAAACAATAAAGAGGTTATATGAATCACGTAATTTCAATTGAAACGCTAGAATCTTTCTTAATCGCAATTGGTGTGTTGTTTTTAGGGCATTTCGTAAAAGAGAAGCTGCCCATTTTGAGGAAATTCAACATTCCTGAACCAATTGTGGGTGGATTGATTGTCGCGGTTGCTATTACGCTCATGCATTTCAATGGCATTGATCTGGAGTTTTCTCTTCCTTTGCAAAACACTTTCATGCTGATGTTCTTTAGCACCGTTGGTTTGGCGGCAAACTATACACAGCTTATGAAAGGTGGTGCTAAGGTTTTCCTTTTCCTTGCAGTCGCATCGTTCTACATCATTATTCAAAATGGAGTAGGGGTGTCACTGGCAACGGCTTTAGGGCTGGATCCATTGATGGGCTTAATTGCGGGTTCGATAACCCTATCAGGTGGCCACGGGACAGGGGCGGCTTGGTCTCAAACATTTGCGGATACCTATGGTTTGTCTAATACACTAGAAATTGCAATGGCATCTGCAACCTTTGGCTTGATCATTGGCGGTATCATCGGTAGCCCTGTCGCGCAAAAGCTGATTGACAAGCACGAGTTGGAATCAGTCTATGGACGAGGTGTACACACCCATCAACGTCACCCCGAAGTAGTGACTTACAACGAATATGAAGAAGACAAAGTTACTGCAAAAAAAGTGATTGAGGTTTTGTTCATCCTGTTGATTTGCGTAACTGGTGCGAAGTATCTAGAACAATGGGTAAGCACATTTGAAATTAGCTGGCTTATGATCCCAGACTTTGTTTATGCGCTGTTTATTGGTGTGTTTATCACCAATATTTTAGAAGTGACCAAGGTGAGAACCATTGATACCGAAACAGTCGATATTTTAGGCACGGTTTCATTGTCTCTATTCTTAGCCATGGCTCTGATGAGTTTGAAGTTGTGGAATATCTTCGATTTAGCGGTGCCTTTCCTCGTGATTTTGGCGGTACAATCTTGTGTACTGGGTATCTTTACCTACTTCGTTACATTTAAGGTTATGGGTTCAAATTATGATGCAGCGGTCATGGCTGGTGGACATTGTGGTTTTGGATTAGGTGCAACACCGACAGCAGTGATGAATATGGGCTCTCTAGTCAATAAATTTGGTCCTTCTCCACAAGCTTTCATGGTAGTACCGATTGTCGGTGCATTCTTCATTGATATTGTGAACCTGATTATTCTACAGGGATATATTTCCTTCATCGGTTAACACATAAAAAAGCTCTGCACTGCAGAGCTTTTTTTAAGTGTAGAACTGTTATTCACATATTTAGCTATCGCTAATATGCATTTTCTATATAAAGACGTTCACCTCTGTTATTAACGCTCTTATGAGATAATCGCTTTTTCTCGAGTATTTGGCTTGCTCTCAACTCAATGAGGCGAAGGAGTGATTGTTCAAGTGAAAACTCAGGCTTCCAATTGAGTGCACTTTGGGCTTTCTGAGTAGAGAATATGCCACTGTGTATTGCATCTCCAACCGGGTTTTCTTGATGGATTAACTGGATTGTTCGACTCGTCATAGTTTCGACCAGATATATTAGCTCATTAAGTGTTGTCATCCTTTCATTTCCTATACAGAAGACGCGTATCCCTTCAGGATTTAATAAGCATAGATTGATTGCTCGAGCGGTATCTCTTACGTCAAGCCAGTCACGAGTTGCAGAGCCGTCACCAAACTTCACAATAGATTGTCTAGTCAATGCGGCATCAATTAAAATTCTTGGCATCATATCTCGACGGTCACAAATTTGTGGATTTAGCCGGAAGATGGTTATTGGTATCTGATAATTAGCACTAAATGAATGGAGAAGATGCTCAACACTCGCCTTCGATGCGCCATAAGGGTTAATCGGGCTAAACGGGCTAGTCTCATCGAGATGATCGTCAGGAGAGTTTGCTTCCCCTATCGCACTGCGCGTACTCGTGAAGACAATATGTTCTATCCAAGGGTGTTGTTTAATCACTTCAAGTAAATGAGCAGTACCGACAACGTTGTTGTCTAGAAACTCCGCAGCACTAAAGACACTAACACGATCACGGACGAGAGAGGCACAATGTATGACGGTCTTTATTTTATGCCTTTCGAATATGTTTTCTATTTGTGAGCTCTTTATATTGAGCTCAGAGAAAATAAATGTGACATTATTTATTTTGGCTAAGGTATTGAGTTCTTGAATGTCATGTTTTTTCTCCAGAATAGTTCTGGTCTCTTCATTTAGTAAATCAATACCTATGACATTATTACCAGAGATAATTTGTTGTCGAGCAATCTCAAAACCAACAACCCCAGCAACCCCGGTTATCAATGTGTATTTCATATTAATATGTTCGTAATTGCCAACTATATTAAATCTGAAATATAGTTAACAATTATCTTACCTCTATGCTTGTTATATTTATTGTTTTGAAGAGACAACTCTTTAACTCTAAAGCTACAAATAAATTTTTAGCTTAAGAAATAGGAAATAAGAAATGTAATGATGATATTTCTGTCGACTTAGCATGCTGTAACTGAGATACGAAAGTTAGCCATCACCACCTCCTATCAGCCAATGCACATGACTAGGATGGGAGGTGATCAGTGTATGCCACACCAAACATAATATTAAGCCTTGCACGCTTTGATGAAGGGGGCCCACAAAATAAGAGAGAACCACATGGAACTCTACCAGTCATACGTGATAAATGACTTTAATATCAATACATTTAATCTTATTTACTATGTAAATGATTTTTTATTGTATGTAATTTATTTATAAATAATATTTTGGGATATTTATTGGTATATGTGATTTTTATTTATAAAGTAAATTAATTTTGATGAGCAGAGACAAAGATACGCTAGTTTGTTAAATGAATAAAGTAATTTGTTTTTGATTGGATGATTTTAATTGATATGAGAAAAAATCAGGTATTATATATCTGCATAATAAATATATTCTTGTTCTAATTATTAATAAATACTTAGTCAAAAGCTTTAGAAACTATAAATATATAGGAAGGTCGTTATTGTGAATCATAGTAATGATGGCACACACGGACTTTGGTCTCTATTCTCTGATCTTTGCTGTTTTATTTACACCTTAGATATACCTATCTTAAGGTTAATTTAGTGCCATCAAATTTCAGTTGCCCAAGGAGTGATTTCGCGTTGTGCTTACCATTGTCATCAAATGCGACGCCATACCTTGCATAATGCAAGGAACGCTGCAGGTTGCATACTGTTCCTTGCAAAGGAGGAAGGGCTGAATCAGCTCGGGTACCGATACACACTTCAAGTTGAATGGGATCCCCCACTTGGAAGGTTCGTGCCAATGGTGGTGTAATAAAGCGGCAGCCACTCTTAGATAGGTCGCGGATTTCGCAGTCTGAACGATGATTCGCGCTCGTAACTTTTGCAAACAAATTCACTTCATACCTTGGCTCTTTACGAAGCTGAGTTACTTGCATCGTTTGTGGTACGGAAATCGCGGCCATGGCAATTGGCGTCTTATAGATATGTTGCATTTGGCTACGAAAATGAACGACAGCACCTTCGCCTCTCGGAGATATTGCTCTTACCGCAAGCCAAAAACCTTCTTGAAAGAAGAATTCGAGGTCATCATGGGAGATCTTGGGGAGTTCGATGAGTGCAACATTGTTTGAATGAAGACCAATAAACGTTGTTTTACAGCGGAAAGTTGTTCCTACTGGCGTCGTAATACCAACGGTAAGCTCACTGCCATGTTCAACCATAGAGAGCGCATCGGTACTGTTGAGAGTTATTACACTCTTTTCCGAGTTGGTTGGATTTACGCTGTTTTCCTTTAATGCTGACGTTTGAGAATTCATCTAGCCTCCAGTCTTCTTGCCGTGGTATTGTTTTTTGTTAGCAAGCAGATTGATTTTATTTCTCCTTTATCCATAGTTCAAACATCAATCTTAGTTATTATTTTGAGCAACTTATCAAAAATAGGAGTTGGTATGGGGGATTTGGTTATTTGGGATGAGAAAACGTCTCAAATTAAAGTAAAGCTGAGTGATCAACATTATGCCATGGTCAAAGTGATACTAGTGGATGACACCGTGACGATTATATCAACAAGTGTACCTGAATCACTCAGAGGAAAGGGGAGTGGCAGTCAAATGATGGAAACGCTGCTCGTGGATATTGAACAAAAAGGACTGAAAGTGATCCCTGTATGCAGTTATGTTGATTATTATTTGACGAAAAAACCCCAATGGGCTCATTTGAAGGCATGAGGATGCAGTGTGATTATCTATCTTTGGTACAGCAATTAGGCTGCAGTAACGTTGTTAAGGTTGAACTGATTCAAACGCTATGGGGTGGCTACGGTGAATTGGTTCGCTTGTTTGTGGAAGGCTCTTCCTTTGAGTCTGTCATTGTTAAACATGTGAAGTTACCTGAAAAAAGTCAGCATCCACGAGGATGGAATACTGCACGTTCTCATCAAAGAAAGCTCAAATCGTATCAAGTCGAAATAAAATGGTATCGCGATTATGCTTCTGAGTGCCCAGAGTACTGTTATGTTCCAAATGGCATTTATGTAGAGCAATCAGAGCAAGAGTTCCTCTTGGTACTGGAAGATCTATCTGCGTGTGGTTTTCCTCAACTATCGAAAGAGGCAACAAAGCCTCAGTTACTCGCTTGCTTGCGTTGGTTAGCTTACTTCCATGTCAAACATATTGGCCACAATGGAGAAGGGCTATGGGAAAGCGGTACGTATTGGCACTTGTCGACTCGTCCTGATGAGTTACAAGCACTCGAAGATAAAAATTTAAAAGCGAACGCCGCTAAAATTGATGAGAAGTTAAATGCGGTTAAGTTCCAAACCTTAGTTCATGGCGATGCGAAACTGGCTAATTTTTGTTTCAGCCATGCGGGCTCAAACGTGGCTGCGGCGGCCGTTGATTTTCAATATGTTGGTAAAGGGTGCGCAATGAAAGATGTGGTACTTTTTATCAGTAGTGCGATTGAACCAGAGCAATGCCAATTGAAAGAACAATGGTTGTTGGACCACTATTTTTCCTATGTACATGAGGCTGTTGTTAAACTACGTCCTGAGTTAAATAGCTGCGATATCGAAGCTGCATGGCGACCAATGTTTGCACTTGCTTGGGCTGATTTTCAGCGTTTTGTGAAAGGTTGGTGTCCAACACATTGGAAAATCAATCCGTATACTGAAGCGCTGGCGAAAAAGGCATTACAAGAGCTGGGTAGTTGATACCCAGCCTCCAACATTAACAGTTTCTTATTCTTGCCATGAAATAGGTATTAATATATTCACCATCTCGAAAGGCCGAGCATTTGGCTTCCCCTTCGATTTCAAATCCAAACTTCTTGTAGCAGGCGATAGCAACGTCGTTGTCGCTGTTGACCTCTATCTGAATGCGTTTAACTTGTAGCCAGTTGTCAGCGAGATCGACAACAGTTTGGATTAACTGACTGCCAATGCCATGCCCATGATAGTCATCATGGACACCGATGCCAAATGTTGCACAATGTCCGGTTCTGGGGCGCTGTGAATGCTCGAAGCCGATGTTACCTACCACTTTTCCATCCACTTCAGCAACAAAACTGTATATGCCGCTAGGGATGTTTTCTAGTCGTTTTGTCCACATCTCGACAGAAGGCTTGGGTAACTGAAGTGTCTCACGTTGCGCTCCAGGTTGAGAATAAATATCGCATAACGCTGCAGCATCACTTACTAATGTTGGTCGAATCACAATGTCCATATTCCAGCTCTCTGTCCGTTAAGTGTTTTTTTACTCTATCTATAACTTATTGGAAATAAAACTCTTATTCACTGAGTAGCGAAAACTTTTTGTGAGTAACTACACTTTGCCTTTATGTTTTGGGGCTGAATTAAGTGCTCTTGGAAAGGAAATAAACGGTACTCGTTGCATAAATAGTGGTAGCGAGGGTAGTATCGCTAAGCAATGATTTATGGAATATTGATATGACCCCCTCAGCCCACTGGAAAACTCCTCAGAATTTCTTATTACTTATTTCGATCGTCGTACCTATCGCTTTTTCGAGTTGGATGGCACTACTGAACAATTTTGTTGTTGAACGAGCAAACTTTGACGGCTCGGACATTGGTTTGCTGCAAAGTGTCAGAGAAATTCCCGGCTTTTTGGCCTTTACCGTGGTGTTTGTCTTACTGTTCATCAGAGAACAAAAGTTCATGTTGATTGCTTTGCTAATGCTGACCATTGGCACTGCGTTAACTGGTTTTTTTCCTTCTTTATTTGGGCTACTTGCTACCACGGTTTTAATGTCGACAGGCTTTCATTATTTTGAAACCTTAAAACAATCACTGTCTCTGCAATGGCTGAGCAAAGAAGAGGCACCAGAAATGCTTGGTAAGCTCATTTCTGTTGGGGCATTAGCTTCCCTGATCACTTATGGTGCGTTGTGGGTGATGCTGGAGATATTCGCACTTGATTTTAAGTGGGTGTATTTGATTTCTGGTGGTACGGGATTGGTCATTGTTTTATGGATGGCTGCGATCTTTCCGACATTTGAAACTAAGGTGTCGCAAAACAAAAAGCTTGTGCTGAGAAAGCGTTATTGGCTCTACTATGGGTTAACCTTTATGAGTGGGGCACGGCGACAAATTTTTACGGTGTTCGCAGGTTTCTTAATGGTCGAAAAGTTTGGCTACTCAGCTGCAGATATCACCATGCTGTTTTTGATTAACTACTTATTTAACTTTTTGTTTGCCAAACGTATCGGTAAATTTATTGGTGTTGTTGGGGAGCGAAAAGCGCTGTTGTTTGAATATGCGGGTTTAATCTGTGTATTTGTGGGCTACGGGATGGTTCAAACAGCAGAATGGGCGGCGGCACTTTATGTAATCGACCATCTTTTCTTCGCCTTAGCGTTAGCGATTAAAACTTACTTTCAGAAGATCGCAGATCCAGCGGATATGGCATCCACCGCAGGTGTATCCTTTACGATTAATCATATTGCAGCGGTAGTCATACCAGTGACATTTGGTCTGATCTGGCTCGTATCGCCCTCTCTGGTTTTTTATATTGGGGCTTTGATGGCCTTTATTTCGTTGCTGCTATCGTTAAATATTCCTGAGAGGCCGGAAAGTGGCAATGAGGTTAGGGTATTGCGTTGGAGCTAAAATAAAAAAAGAGGCCATAAAGGCCTCTTTTTGTTAGTTAAATGGGTACCAGAATAACTCTGTGTCGGTGTAGCGTTTTGTGATTGCTAGTACAACAACCATGGCGATGATGGCTAAACAGAATGTGTCTTTCTGAGTGAGAGGCTTGTAGCTATACCATGTACGGCTTTTATGGCGACCAAATCCTCTCAACGTCATGGCATTTGAGATTTCGTCTGCTCGGTCCAGACTAGAGAAGATCAGAGGGCCTAGGATTTTTGCTACGTTCTGCATGCGTGTAAATAGTGGCGCTTTTTTGGATAGATCAACTCCACGAGCTTGTTGAGCGTGCATGATGTTTATGAAATCCTGCTTCACTTCAGGCAAATACCTCAAAGTCAAACTTACCGCATAAGCGATCTTATAGGGTATGCCTATTTTATTGAGACTCGCTGCAAACTCAGTAGGGTGCGTGGTAAAAACAAACACTAACGCAATAGGGAACATGCTGAAGTACTTTAAGGTCACCGTAAACAAGTAATAGAGCGTTTCCTGAGTTAAGCTGTAATTTCCAGGTAGGGAGAGCAACAGAGTGTTGCTGCCAATAAGCTCACTGCCTTGCTGGGGAGCGAGCAAAAACATGAACAGTGCATTGAGTATGAGTACACTACCGGTACCAATCAGTAACGGCTTGTATACCTGAAAAGGAACACGTGTGGCCTTCAATAGGCTCAGACCCAGTATGATCATCATTCCGATAATGCGTAGATCAAACGTAGTGAGTACAACGGTTACCCAAGCACTAAATAGCATAAACTTAGTAATACCGTTTAACGCATGTAAGGGAGAGTCAGTATCAACGTAGTTGATACCAAATTTCATTTTTGATGCCTTCATGCTGCACTGCTCTCCTGACGAATAAAATGGCGCATAAAGCTACTTTTATCTTCGATATTCAAGTGATCTGCGAGTTGGTATAAGCTGGTTGTGGCTAAGTTTGCACGTTCTAAAAGCGCTGGTTGGCTGAAGACATCCGTCATAGGGGCATCGGCGATAAGTCTGCTGTCTGAAAATACCAGTGAGCGAGTCGTGTACTCCAACACCAAATGCATGTCATGAGAGACAATCACTACAGTGATCCCTAACTTTTGGTTCAGCTCTTGGATAAAGGAGAGCATCGCGGTGTAGTTTCGGTAGTCTTGTCCAGCCGTTGGCTCATCCAAGATCAGCAGTTGTGGCTCTAACACTAGAATTGATGCGATAGTGACACGTTTCTTTTGGCCGTAACTGAGGGCCTCAACAGGCCAATGACGATACTTATTTAAGCCACAGAGCGTTAACGTTTGTTCGACTTTTTCTTGGATAATTTGCTCATCAATCCCGCGATTACGTAAGCCAAACGCAACTTCATCATAAATCATATGGTGTGAAATCATATGATTTGGGTTCTGCATGACCACACCAATTTTTTCACTTCGTTCAAAGATACTCAGGGTTTGGAGATCTTGCCCGTTAAAGTGCATTGTCCCTTCGTCGGGGTCAAGAACTCCCATGGCTAACTTGGCTAAGGTTGATTTGCCAGAACCATTTTTACCTAAAATGGAAACGAACTCACCTTGATGAATGCAAAAGTTTACATCTTCAATGGCATTTTTCTCGCCATCGTAAGAATAAGTAAGCTGGTTGACTTCTAGTAGTGGTGCTCGTGGGTCCTCTGGCTTAGCGATAGCAACTGGGTGGTACCAGCTTTTAACCAATTGGTTAAAGGGTTCAAGAGACATTTTCCCCAAACTTGAAGGCTTATGCATGGCCTGAATGTGACAATGGGCGGACTTGAGTGCCGACAGGTACAGTGGTTCTCGTATACCGTGTTGACCTAACAATTCAGAAGCCAGCAATTCGTCGGGGGTGAGATCTGCAATGATTGAGCCTTGAGCCATGAGGATAACTCGGTCAATGTCACGATGGAGCACGTCTTCGAGGCGGTGTTCAATAATGATCGTAGTTTTGTCATTGCTTTGATGCAGCTCATCGATGATTTCAATGGTTCGCTGGCCTGTTTTGGGATCAAGTGCCGCTAGTGGCTCATCAAAAAGTAAGATCTCTACGTCATCGACTAAGATCCCTGCAAGGGACACGCGCTGTTTTTGTCCGCCAGATAAATCGTGAGGAGAACGATTGAGCATATCATCTAAAGCGACCATGCGAGCCGTCGCTTTCACCATGGGATACATGTCGATATTGGTGGTGAGTTGGTTTTCGAGGGCAAAAGCAATGTCTTCACCAATACTCAGGCCAACAAACTGACTATCAGTATCTTGTAATACTGTGCCGACTTGTTCTGTGAAGTCATGTAAAGCAAATTTGCGGCTGTCTGCTCCATCAAAGCACAGCGTCCCGCTAATCTCACCTTGAACTGCGTGAGGGATGAGGCCGTTAAGGCATTGACCCAAGGTGGATTTACCACTCCCGCTTGGGCCGATGATGAGGATTTTCTCTCCTTTCTCTATCCTTAGATTGATATTTTTTAGCGTCGGTTTATCCAGCGACTCATATCGAAAAGAGAAGTTAGAAAATTCAATGGTCATGAAAAAATTAAGCCTCGCTCAGATTGCGGCTTTGTTTATTGCGTTTAGCAACATTTTTAAGAATGAAGAAACCCACAATCGCGATCAGAAGTGTGTTACCAGAAGCAATAATGGAAAGCTGAGTGAATACTTTGGTAAAAGGTTCGGCGTAAAGTATGGTATCTAAAAATGCAGAGCACCCGTAACCAATAATGTTACCTACCAATGCTAGGAGTACGAATAGCAAAAAGTCTTTGGCTGGTAACTCCCCTTTTTGTAGGCGCTGGCGAGTCATCGCTGGGAAGAGCCCCATAATTAATCCAACAATGCCGGATCCCAATACCCAGGTCACCCATACGCCCCAACCAGCAAAAAGGTCGGTAACCCAGTGGCCGATAAAACCGACAAGAAAGCCTACAATTGGGCCAAACAGGACCGAAAACAGAGCAAGTACAGCCATTGCCGGTTTTAACGTCGTATTGGCGAAAACGGGAATGCCGAACATTGGTAGCCCACCAATGCCATACAGTGCCGCACCAATTGCAATGACGACGACGGTTTTTGCCGAAAGATTCATAGATAACCCCTTGCCCTGAATATTTAAAGAACATTACTGGCCGATTGTTGTTTAAATTTTGTGCGCCAGTAAAAAATAGGCGGGAATTATAACTTTTAGGGGCAGTGTTGGAAAGCGGCATACTTGAACTAATACCGCTTTATCTGTATGTCTAAATCAGCAACATACGCAACAGTTTCGACCGTTTCTTTTCGCGTTGTAGAGCGCTTGGTCACTTAACTTAAATGCTTGGTCCAAGCTGAGTGCTTGATTGTGGTGATGGACTCCAAAGCTTGCTGTCACGTTCACTTTACTTCCATTGATGTCATAAAAATTATGTCCGTCGATGCTGGCTCTTAAACGCTCAGCGACATGATTTAGCTCATGCACAGTCAGAGACGGTAAAAGAACTAAGAACTCTTCTCCACCAATTCGGCCAAGAAGGTCTTGGTTACGTAAGCAAGATTTTGCAAGAGCCGCGACCTCTTTTAGAACGGTATCACCAGTGTCATGACCAAATTTATCATTGATTTGCTTAAAAAAATCAATGTCAAACAAGATGACAGAAAGTTGTTTAGGGGCGAAGTTTTGCTCTCCCAATTCAAAGAGATAGCGACGGTTAGGTACACCAGTTAAATGGTCGGTATTTGAGAGGCGGTAAAACTGTTGCTTTTGACGATATTGACCACCTAACAAAGTTAACACCATCACTAAGACAAAAGCGCTGGAGATAAGACCAACTTGATTCATTTGATTATGATGACTTAGTACGTTGTTTTCGTGTTGCAAGCGCTGGTTGTCCAATTCGGATTGCAAGAAAGCCAGCTCTTTTTGAATGTTGTTCTGATAATAAATTTCAGCGAGGCGATCAAACTGGCGTTGAGTCAAGTAGGCTCGCTCATTCAGCCCCATTCTATGGTAGATTCCTGCCGCTTTTTTTAACTGATTGATCGCGTAGATAGGGTAGCTTTGCGTTTCATTTTGGAAATAGTTGGTGGCGGTTTGTAAGTATACTTGGCTTATCGAATACTCACCCGTAGCGAAGAAAAAACTGGCCAATGTAAGCGCATGAGACAGTTGACTGTAGCCGACATAGGTCGCATTCAACGCCTTTAATGCTGTGACATAACCTTCTGCCTTTTGTAGGTTTGAAAGTTCGGTATGGAGAGCAATTAAACCAAGCAGAACGTCGGGTTCTAAATAACGTGTACTTGCTTCTTTAACGTTAATATAAGCCTTATCGAACCAATCTAGAGACTGAACAAGCTCATCTTGGCTTCCTGCCGATAAGCCTAATTTCATGTAGGCATTGGCTAAGTTGTAATAAGCAAGTGTCGTTGCATGTTTGTCGTTTTGAGTCTCAGCCAGTTCCAATACTCGTTCTTGATACTCAATTGCCAGAGGATAGTTCTGGTTAAGGTAATACAAAATGCCGAGCTGACTTAATAAGTTAAGGAGTCGATCCTGATCAGAGGTTGTTGCAAGTAGCTTATAGGCTTGTTGAGCTTGCTCCAATGCTTGATAAAAATTGCCTTGCTGAGAATAAACAGCGCTGTACTGGATTTTGATAAATCCCACGCTTTCCATGTCTTCAAGCTCTAACGCGGTTTTCTCAGCCTCTTGATACCATTTCAATGCATTGTCGTATTCAGCTTGTTGTTCATATGGCCATGCGGCCTGAATTTGGAACGCGAACAGCGCTCTTTGTTCTTTTCTGGAGCTGATGACTGGCGGATGGTAGGAGTCTATAAATTGGGCAAAGGCTTGGTGCTTTCCTTGTCCGCCCAATGCAGAAGCTAGGACAGTGGCGTATTGAATTTGCTCTAAAGGTGACAGTTGATCGTAATCGATTGGCTTAATGATCTGAATGGCTTCTTGAGGCTGTAACTTAACCAAACTTAATGCACGATCAATGATCGGATTGGCATAAGATGGAGGGAGAGAGAGCAAAAAAAATAAAAAACAAACAATACGGCTCATGCACAGCTTCCTGCTGGTTGCAAAAAGTTTGTATTCTATAAGTTACGTATCTTTTTGAGAACCTTATCCCATAACCTGTTACATATAAATTTGATCTCTGTCATTAAGTGTAGTGATAAAATGCTCAAAAAAAGCCCACTCTTCCAAGTGGGCTGAATTAATTAGTGATCGAGGTAAAGGTAGTTTTGCCAGCTTTTCATTCGAATGAGCACCTTCCTCATGACGGAGACATGGGTAAAGCTGTCTGAGTAAACAGCAACTTCCACGGCAGTCCCCATAGGAAGGCGGTATTCTGAAAGATCGTCGTTGATTTTTAATGTGACGAATACACGGCCACTGGTCCGTAATGCTTCCGTACCTAACAATGATCCTCTGGCTTGAAATTGGCTTTCACCAATTGCTGGTAACACTTCAATAACCTCACCTTTAAATACCTTACCTGGTAGGGCTCTAAACATGAACTCGGCATCAAAACCCGGACTCAGGCGTTGTAGAGAGTTTTGGCGAAATGCTGCGGTGTAGAGTTTTTCTTCGGTATGAACAAAGGTCATTACTGGAGCGAGAGGCAAAGGCACTGCCATTACGCCAGGTCTTAGCGCTAATTGAGTAACATAACCATCTGTTGGTGCTCGAACAATGGTTTGTTCTAAGTTGAACTCTGCTTTACGCAACTCAGCTAACAGTTGAGCGACTGCGGTATTTTCTCCACCCACTTCGGAGTCTAATGCAATTTGCGCTTGCTCTTGCTTGGATTGAGCGACTTCGAGTGACGCTTGAGCCGCTTTATAAGCTTGTCGACGTGTATCAAGTTGCTGTTCAGTGAAAGCACCTTTGTCATAACCACGCTGGTATCGATCATATTCTCTTTTGGCTTTGTCTCGATCTGCGATTGCCTTGATAGTAGCGGCTTCAGCTTCTTTCACATTAGACTCAAGGCCCAATGCACCTTGGCTGGCTTCTTTTACTTTAGCTCGTAATTTTGCAACCTCGGCTTCGAACGGAATTGGGTCAATTTTAAATAGAACGTCTCCCTGCTTAAGTGGCTGATTTGGCTGTACAGGAACTTCAATGACTCGGCCACGAACACCAGATACCACAGGAGTTGTGGAGAACACCTGATTGCCCACTTGTGTAAATGGATGGTTGTAGTTCATCAGTAGAATCAGAGTTCCCACCAAAACCACGCCACCCAATACAGCGGTTGGAACCGTCCATTTATTAAGAGGGATATTGAATATTTTAAAAATGGCGATACATATGGCGGCATAAGTGAGGACAAGAAGTAAATCCATTATTGCTCCTCCTCATGACGTGCTGCGTGGACGGAAACGGTTGAGTGATTGTTGCTTTGATGTGTTTTTAAACGTGCGACTTCGCTTTGTAGCTGATTAACTTGATCGATGAGCTGATCAACACGATGGTGGATATCATGTTGCTCTTCTTCAAGCTTTTGGAACCCCCAGCCGCGCTCTTTGCGCCAGAGGGTGGCCCAAATCCAGAGGAATGGCCAGATAGCATGTAGGGTAAACAAGCTAACCCAGCCTGCATAGTGAATGGCATCCTGATGAGGATGTTCACGCTCTTTTGCAATCTCGTACGGTATATCGTGAATGACGATAATGCCGTAAAAGATTACCAGCGCGACAAAGATCAACAGACCTAGCGCAAAATAATCGAGAAACATTAGTTACTTCCTTGTGACGATGTTGTGATTGTTTAGTGAGAATACGTTAGTTAAGTGGATGAAAACAAGCGGTTAGCATTGAAAATCTAGGTTTGTCTATTCTGTGCAAACTTGATTACGACCGTTTGCTTTTGCTCGATATAGCGCTTTGTCTGCACGATAGAAAGTGCGCTGTGTATTTTCGCCCTCACGGTGCAAGGTAATGCCGATACTGACCGTAAGGCCACGTTCTCCGAGTATTTCGTGCCAACCAAATTGGAAAATACGTTCGCGGTAGTTCTCTGCATGTAACTCTGCTTGATCCAGTGTGGCTTTTTCTAGAATGACAAGGAACTCCTCGCCACCGAAACGGACACAAGAAGCACCGCGAAATTTAAAGTAAGCCGCCAATTCTTTAGAGACATTTACAATGGCTTTATCTCCGACCAAATGACTGAGCTCGTCGTTAATCGACTTAAAATGGTCAATATCGATAACCATTAACGCGAATGGGGTATCGTGAAGTAGCAGATCTTTCAGCTTTACATCGAGCCAGCGACGGTTGTGTAAGTTGGTCAATGGATCGGTGAATACATCTTGTTGCAGCTGGGCCACGGTGTGTTTCTGGTTTTCCGTCGTTTCTTTCAGTTCGCGATTTTCTAACTCTGAGAGAATGAGTTTAAGTTGCAATTCGAAACGAGATAGGCGTCGTAGCTGCGCAGCACCAAGCTCACTGATTGGGATGTTCTTCATGAGATCGCTTTCGATGCGAAATGCTCTTTTTTGATAGCTTAATGCACGAACAAAATCCCCTTGTTGCTCACTAATGTCGCTGAGTGAATTGGACAGCTTGAGTGAAAGGAAAGGAGAGGCATATTGCTTGATGCGTTTGTGCGCCGATTCAAGTACCCAGTTCGCCATATGAGGTTTATTTGATTCGGTAAGACAATACGCCAGTTCTAAACGGATCATATTCGATAGCCAGCTTGAGTGGATATTGCCAGCAGCGTATTGGACATTCGCGAGACATTGCATGGCATCATCAAACTTCTTCTTGCGACGATACAATTTTGCACGATAAAGATAGATTTGCCCTGTTAATACTTTATCGCTGACAAGGATGCTTAGCTCTTCGCACTCTCGGATCAGATCATTTGCTGCCTCAGTGCGATTGAGCTCTATGTAGCAAGACAGCATATAGAGTTTATATCGAAGCCTGAGTGAGCGACTAGTAATGGCATGGTCGATACTGTCGATTTTTTGGTAATAACGAAGTGCGCGATTGTGATCGCCGTAGGCATCACACAAGTTCCCCATTCCTAATACTGCGGTAACATAGGCATCAATGAAGCTGTTATCAACTGCGATGGTTGAGCTGGTGATGTATTCATTCAAGGCACTGGTGTAGTCACCCGTTTCAACCAATCTTTCGGCAAGGCTTGCTCGAATTTCTAAGATTAACTCTGCATCTTGGGGTAAGCTCAATAGTTTCAATGCTTGCCGTAACTCATCCAAACTCGCTTGAGGTTGCTTAAGCTCATTACGATATTCAGCACTGATGATCAGAGCTTGTGCCTTCTCTTGTGGTGTTGTCGCGACATACTGACGAATGTGGTTCCAGAAAATTAGAGCTTCTTCGCCAGAAACAGAGGAAGCGTCTAGTCCTGACTCACTGATTTTGTTGAGTAACGTTTCCATTTTCTGTGTCCTGAAGTTCTTCAAGTTGTTCTAATGTGAATGGGAAAGCCAAAATATCCTCAAACATAACTCGTGGTAGAGATTGTTTTAAACCTTTGCGATGCCAAGGGTAAATTTCAATCATTTTTGCTAGAACACGAAAGACATTAAGAGCCTCATCCCCTTTGTCTGCCAGCAATAGCCCGAGGCGGTCAGCGCTTAAACGTGAAAGCAGATCCATACGATTGCATAATGAATGGGCGATTTCTGCACACACATCCAAGTAATGATTATCTTCGTGTTGAATGATGATCACGGAGTGTTTCGATTGCTTAAGTTCGGTTTTGCAAAGTACTAACTGCTCCCACCAAAAGGTTTCAGAAACCATTTGACTGAGCTGCTTGTCAGGGTCGTATTCATGTTGACCTCGAATACGATTAATGAGTTTTCGAGCCCGTTGTTCTAACTGGCGCTTTGAAGCTCTGGCTTTGTCTTTACTGACACGAGCCGTTTGTTCTCGGAGCATATCGATGGAGTGCTTACGATATTTTTTGAACGCAGCAAGGGCGGTTTGGTGATCCTCTTGCTCTTCTGCCACTCGAGATTGCTGGAAACAGATCTGAGAAAGTAGCTCGCCGTTATCGAATGTTGACGCAGAACGCTCAGCTTTTACCAGCAATTCTGCCGCACGTTCTGGATGGCTTCTCAGCAATTCTAGTCTAGCTCGGCTGATGAAAGAGTGAGCTTGCATCCATACTAAGTTGTGTTCTACTGCAAGATCATGGGCTTTTGCCGTCGCTTTTTCTGCATCTTCAATCCGTTCGAGCCCTAATAATGCGAGGCCACGGAAGTCCCATACTTCTGCATGCCATGTTTTATCGTCATGGTGAGAAAGTAGCTCTGATGCGCCGTCTAACACGCTGAGCATCTCAACATACTGGTTTAACAGGTATAAATCCCATGCTAGCAGTATTCGTGCTTTTCCTTCTAACCAAGCAATACGCGTATTATTGGCAACAGTAACGGCAAGCTCGTGAGTTGTACGTGCAAGTTGATATTCATGGGTGATACGCCAAACATTGCCAAGCCCAATGAGACTCTCTATTTGGTACTCAATTTCATCAACTAAGGCTGACTGCTCTAACGCATTAATCCAAAACTGTTGTGCGGAGTAGTATTTTGCTTGTCCCCAGTAATGTAAGGCGTGGATATGAAGAATTTCAGGGAGGTAATCATCGCTGTCCATTGTGCTCAGCTTACTGTGTGCTTCTTTGATGTATCTTAGTCCTTTCCGATAATCCATCAGGCACCAGCAACAACGAGACATGATAATTAACCCTTGGATGACGCCGTCTGGGTAAAGTATCTGATTTGCTCGCGTAACACACTGTTCAGCTGTCGCTAACACTTTTTCTGGCTCAGATTCAACTTTGTCTCTGAGTCGTGTGATTTCCGTTTCTAAAAGATGTTGGCTTTTGTCCAATTAATCAATCCCTTAACAGCGAAGTGTTGTGTTAATACCAAAGCATTATAAAAACAGCCATTGCCATATCTCCAGCAAAAGCAACGTTGAGCGTACGGTTTACTGGCGAGGTTCACACTAATGCTAATTATATCGCAGCTCGGAGTTTTTGAGTGAAACCGTTTATGCCCAATTTATATTTAAATGAAGCACAAATTGTGCCAGTAATATTCATTTTGGAAATGTTTATATAAACCAGCATGTTGTGTAGGCAAATGTAAAGCAGGAAAGAGGAGTTATTCATTTATTACATATAAGGACAATATTTTGACGCCAATTTAACTTACATTATATAGAACGGTATCGGTGTGAAAAATAATTAACTTACCTTTCAATTGTAATTAAATTTAATACCAATTTTAGTTTCTATTGTAGAGGTGTCTTAATTTATTGTTGTTTTTGTAATTTTAACTACTTGTCCAATATGTCGAAACTAAATATTGTTAGTTTAACTATAAATATGTTCTAAATTAAGGATTAACTCATTGTTAATATTAGGTTTGTATTTAGTTGTTATGTCTGGGTATTGCTAGTTTTTAAGTTTTATTGTTGATAGTAAGAACCTGAACCTAAAAAATATTAATAATGTATTTTCTAACTGCGCTTAAGATCACAAATGATATTTTCGATGGTTTTGAATGGTGTTTTTTTATCTTAAATATGTTCGTGCTTGGTATTCAATCAAGCGAATATTAGAAGGATATAAAAATGTATAAACCAACATCAGTGGCGCTAGTTATTAGTGCATTGTTAGGCTCCGCATCCTTTATGTCGTATGCAGGGGTATCAACGACGGTTCTCGAAAATTCAGGAGAGCCGGCAAGTGTTGAAGCTTGTTCTGCGTTAAATGTGGACGACAACGTCGATATTTCGCGAAACAGCTTGTTACGCTGCCTTCCAGGAAATGACCCATTGACCGAACACCAATGGCACCTAATGAATACTGGTCAACGTGCATTTGCACGTAACGGCGGGGTTGCAGGTAATGATATGAACGTATGGTGGGCGCACCGTGTCGGTTTTACCGGTCAAGGTGTTAACGTTGCCGTTGTTGATGATGGGTTAGAGCTTGCTCACCCAGATCTTGAAGGCAATATTCGTCAAGGGCGTTCAAAGAACCTAGTGACAAACTCCGGTGATCCAAGTCCAATTCGCCGTGGAGATGCACATGGAACTTCTGTTGGAGGAATCATTGGTGCTGTGCGTAACAATGGCCTAGGAGGTATTGGGGTAGCACCAGAGGTAAACTTGCAGGGCTACAATTATCTTATTGATTGGGACACCGAAACCCTCATTCCTAACGCTTGGTATATTAGCCATGGTAAACCGGGTTATACAGACGACGTAAGAGTATTTAACCAAAGTTATGGTCGTTCAGTTTATCAGTCAGAGCCGTACAGAGAAGATTTTGCTGAGCATGTGCTTAAACGCATGTCGATGGACTCTAATGGTCAACTTGGTGCCGTTTTCGTAAAATCGGCGGGCAATGGCTACAACTGGACAGATTATCTTCCTGTCGACCAAGCCGCTAACTTGCCGTGGGAAAACAGTAACCAAGAAAACTATAATGCAAACTATTGGAACGTAACCGTGAGTGCATTAGCCGCTGGTGGGACGCGTTCGTCATACTCAACAGTAGGCAGCAGTGTATTTTTAACCGCATTGGGAGGAGAGGGTGGGAGGAATTTCCCTGCTCATGTGACAACTGATCCGACAGGTTGTGAAATGGGGTACAATAACAACGATCCAGACGATTCGCCATATGAAGGCCACTTGTTACACGGTGGTACTCCTTTAGACCCAACTTGTAACTACAACAGCACTATGAATGGGACTTCTTCAGCGGCGCCCAATACATCAGGTGCTTTTGCAGTCATGATGTCTGCATTCCCTAATATGCATCAGCGTGATATCCGACACCTTCTTGCTTCAACCGCGACACAAGTCGATCCAAATTATGGCGATCTCCAACTGCGTTACGCCACTGCAGCGGGAGCAAATCGTACGGTTGTTGGCTTAGAAGGTTGGGAAGAAAATGCGGCTGGTTATCAATACAGCCCTTATTATGGTTTTGGTCTAATTGATGTAAGTGCTGCTATTAAGGCTGGACGAGACAACTACGTGCCATTACCGTCACTTGAAATTAGCCCTTGGATTAACAGTAACCTTGAAAACCCACTTGCAATTGCTGATGCAGGAGCGAATGCAACGTCTACTACACTGGCGGTTGAAAGTGACAATACGGTTGAAGCGGTTCAGATCACCCTCAATGCGAATCACGAGCGTATTTCAGATCTGCTGGTTGAACTGGTTTCTCCATCTGGTACTCGCAGTGTGTTGATGTCACCACGTAACAGTATGATAGAAGAGCGAGCTGGATTCAGAAATAAGCTGATGTTAAGCCACAAGTTTTATGGTGAGTCAGCAAGAGGAAACTGGACACTACGTATCACCGATACCAGTAAAGACACTCGCTACGCTATAGATCTCGAATCAAATAGACGAGTGAGTATCAATAACAATACCGAAAATGGCGAGCTGTTGGGTTGGTCATTACGTATTTTAGGTCATACAGAAGCAGAAGCAGAAGCAGAATAAGGAATCAAAACATGAAAAATAGTAATACATTGTTCACAATGCTTGTGATCGGCTCATTATGTTCGTTTTCTGCGATAGCTCAGGAGCCAACCATCGATATTAATGGTGAAGCGTACTCCGTTGTACCATCCAATCACTTGTCAACAAGGTCTGCAGGTGCAAGTGCTGAAAAGTCGAATACCGTTCGTGTCGGTGACTCAGTTGTCCTTTCTGCGAATGCCGACAGTGTCATCCAACCTAAACCGAAGACGATTTCTGGAGAAATTGAGATTGTTACTGACGAGCAGCAAGCGTTAGTGATTGCCGAAAAATTTGATTTGGAATTTCTTGGCTATGAAGGGGGAATTGCATTGCTGTATGCGAAAAAAGGAACGGATGTGAAAGCATTACGAAGTGCGCTGAACACAGAGTTAAATGTTCCCGTTCGCATTCATTTGCAACCAAACGACATTAAGCCGCAATAAGGAGTGAAAAGGCCTAAGTTCTCTTGGGCCTTTTGCTTTCATCCATCCAAAGTGTAATAAGCAGGTTGTAAAATGCTTAGAAAATGGCAGAAGCTGGATGAGAGATTCGCTCGGTCTTTAGACAGAGCGCTCGAGTCAAAAGGATATATTTCATTGAGTTCAATTGTGGAGAGCCAATACTATTTTCCTCAAAAGCATCCCATGAACTTATCTCGTAATAGTCAGCGTTTCGCGAGTGAAGATAAGTTACATGAGAAGTTTGAAAGGAAACATTGGCGGTCCATTGTTGAATATGTCAAACCCATATCATCCCCATAAAAAAGAGCCGCGTATCGCGGCTCTTTTTTATGCAGTTCTTAGTGATTACTGAAGCAGCTCTCTCAGTGTCAGTGGGGCGTCAGTCAAACCGAGATTTTGTGCCGCGGTTTTTCCGCATTTATCTTGATAACATAGGTTGTGCCACGCCCTGAAAATATCCAGCATCGGTAATAGGCCTCCGGGGCGAAGCTTTCGTCTAGGCTCATTAATAAATGCACCAAACAACAGTTGGAAACGTTGTTGGTAAAACTCGACTTTACGTGTTGATGCGTTAACCAGCCATTCCTCTGGATTGTTGCGCTCTCCCGCCAAATAACATATCCCTTTAGATGCTTCTTTTTGGTTAGCGATAGCCCAGCGGTCACGCCACCAACCTACGTGTACAATGTCGGTTTTGCCAAAAGTGATGTCGTTACTCCATTGAGTGTCTTCTTCGACATACATGAGGTCTACGTTTTTTTGCTGAATACGAGGCAGGCAAACGCTCAAAGCTGCTGAACGTAAGACCGGATCTTGCGGCATATAAATCGATACACGTTTGTCGTCACCACACATATCTAACACATGCAGGTAGTGCGCGTAAGAGGTATAAGGCGGTCGAATTAAAGCACCTTTGGAAGGGTAGTTAAATGTTGTCAGGTTACCCATTGGGTCTTCTACGTTACCGCGGGCTAAAATAATCTGATATTTCTGGTCAATACGCTCTCTTAAAATAGGAGAAGGTGCGGACGCGGGCATATTGGACTCAGATGAATAATCCTGCGATACGAATCTTGCTGGTATGTCGTAAGGGTTGTGGTCATTGGGGCCATTGGGTTCTTCGTCTGAAGCATAATTCACATGCTGGCACAAAATATAGCCAGTTTTCGCTTCTCCGGTGGTTATCCAAAGTACGCCATTGTTGCTCTGTGGTTGCAATGGCACATAGTACGAAGCAAGCTGATAGCTTTGTGCGTGGTTTACCCATCGCGCATCAATCATTGCCAGCTTACGGCGGCAACGACTTGCGATGTGATCGAGGTGGTCATAAAACGTTTTTGGGTTAATTTCCAACTTACGGCATATTTCACGTACCGAGTAACTCATAAAGAGCAAACCGAGTAGGTTCTCTTGAAAATTCAGTTTTTTGTTCGCCCCAGACCATTTATCAACAAACGTCGATTGGCACTGTTTGCAGCGATAACGCTGACGATCGCCACTATAACCAAAGGCATGGTAAAGATGTTTGTGGGTATGAACGGAAAGACCGAAATTGTCACAGTCTTCATTGCGACATGCGGGGAGGCCGTCACTGTGAAGGTGACGTAGTCGATGAAGTTCGTTAAGAACTTCCTGATTGTTAAGTAAGGGGGGGAAAGCGCCACATTCACGACAAACCATAGCAGGTCGTTTCGGGTTAGCATGCTGCACAACGTATCGATGTGCCTCACTCAATCCAAAGTTGTCACACGCCAATGTTTTACAAAAGTTGAGCTGTAACCCTTCTGCTTCCAGCGGCAGTTTGCCTGTTGTCACAATCTCCCCCTCGGGATTATCTGGGCCATCAGAGAATCCTCTGATGGCGAAGTACTTCAATCGGTGGAGTCTTAGATGTTGATTGCAGTTTCAAGTGCAACCTTCATCATGTCGTTGAACGACTTTTGACGCTCTTCAGAGCTTAGTTTTTCACCACGAATGATGTGGTCAGATACCGTTAGAATCGTCAGTGCTTTTGCACCAAGATCCGCTGCAACACCGTAGATACCCGCAGCTTCCATATCGACACCCAAGATACCTAGTTTTTCCATCTTCTCAAAGATGTCAGCTTCTGGTGTGTAGAAAAGATCAGCTGAGAAAACGTTACCTACTTTTACTGGTACTTCTTGAGCACGCGCTTGGTTAACGGCTTCTTCTAGAAGACCGTAATCAGCGATCGCTGCAAAGTCGTGGTTGTTAAAGCGGATACGGTTTACTTTAGAATCTGTTGATGCACCCATACCGATCACAACGTCCATTAGGTTAACGTCGTCACGAACTGCACCACAGCTGCCCACACGAATGACGTTTTTCACGCCATATTCAGCGATAAGCTCGTGAACATAGATACAGCATGATGGGATACCCATACCGTGGCCCATTACAGAAACACGTTTTCCTTTGTAAGTACCTGTGAAACCAAACATGTTACGCACATCACAAACTTGCTTTACGTCTTCTAAGAAAGTTTCTGCAATGTATTTTGCACGTAGTGGATCGCCTGGCATCAATACTGTTTCTGCGAAATCACCAGGTTGTGCATTAATATGTGGGGTTGCCATAGTTGTTACTCCAAAGTTGCTAGCGAATTAGCTCATTTTATTACTAATTCTGTTGAACTGAAAAAATCTGTTGAGGCAATACTAGCTATATCTAGCATACTCCCATGAGAACTCTGTCACAAAAAATCTTATTTTAGACATTCAAAAACCTATTGATAACTAATTCTGTTGATTTTGATTGAGCAATCGATTTGTAAAAACGTTTGCTTAAAAAATTGAACCAAAATGCCTCTCTCATCGTATGAATAGATGCAGATTCAAATAAAAAGTATTGATGTTTGATTGAGAAAGGGGACTGTTTATGAGCCAAATGATTAAAGTCGGGGTAAGTGCTTGCGTACTTGGTGAGCATGTCAGGTTTGACTCTGGACATAAATTGAGTCGATTTGTGACGAAAGAATTGTCACCTTATTTTGAGTTTGTTTCGGTATGCCCTGAAGTTGAGTCCGGAATGCCTGTGCCAAGACCGACTATTCGGCTTATTACCGACAAAGAGCGGATCGCCCTTGTAGAGACGAAAGACAATAGTATAGAGCACACCGATAGGATGGTGGCTTTCGCAAAACAGAAAGTGAATGCGTTAATCAATGATCAACTTTGCGGTTATGTGGTTTGTGCCAAGTCACCGACATGCGGTATGGAGCGGGTTAAAGTTTATAAAAAAAGTGGCTCAGACAGCACTGGAGTTGGCCTTTACACCAAAGAGTTAATGACTAAGATGCCATGGCTACCTGTAGAAGAAGATGGACGTCTTAATGATCCTGTGCTGAAAGAAAACTTTGTGACTCGGGTTTTTACCTTACACGATTTCTACCAATCAATGGGTGGCGCTCCTACTCGAGGAAAAATTGTTGCATTTCATTCTCGTTATAAGTTGACATTGATGGCGCATCACCCTCAATCATACAAGGAGTTAGGACGGCTTGTGGCTCACATATGTGATTATGATGTTCTTGATTTCTATAACCTTTATCGCACAGGCTTAATGAAAGCGATGGCGCATCGAGCCAGCAGAAAAAATAACACTAATGTGTTGATGCACCTGCAAGGATATTTTAAACGTGCTCTAAACAAAGCTCAAAAAGCGGAACTTCGTCAACTGATTGATGATTATCGCGTTGGGTTGTTACCTTTGCTGGCCCCTTTAATCTTGATAAAACATTATTTATCAGTGCACCCTGACTGTTACTTACAACAACAATCTTTTTTTGACCCTTATCCTCAAGCGCTACGCTTACGTTATGGCTTATGAATGCAAGGTAAATTAATTGGATGAAACTGGTTTGGTTCAGGCGCGATCTTCGCGTTGATGATAATAGGGCATTATTTGAAGCTATAAAAAGTGGCGAGCCTGTGATTGGTGTTTATGTGGCGACACCTGACACTTGGTTCAAGCATCATCTTGCCCCTATTCAGGCAGACCTTATATACCGACGTCTCGAAGTGCTTAAACAAGAGTTAGCGCAGTACAACGTCGAGCTTATTTATCATGAAAGTGATACTTATGAGAATGGAGCAGAGTTTGTTGCCCATATCGCGAAGCAATGTAGAGTCGGTGCGGTTTATTTAAACAAGGATTATGAGGTAGACGAACAACGGCGGGATGAGCATCTTCGAATGCGGCTTAAATTGGAAGGGGTGGCATATCAATGCTTTGATGATAAGTGCATTTTTCCTCCAGGTTCCGTGCTCAACAAACAGGGAGAGTACTTTAAAGTTTTTACGCCTTTTAAAAAGGCTTATCTAAGTAAGTTGTATGCGATGTCTTTTTCTGTACTCAAGACTGAAACCGCTTCGCCTTTGTCTCAACTGCAAAGGGATAAAATAAACTCACTTCAACTGAATACAGGTTTCAGTTTTCCTCGGGTTTCTAGTGCTGCGTACCCCATTGATAGAATTACTATCCGCAATCAACTGCGCGATTTCGACCAGCAAGGGGTTGAACACTATCATCAGCAACGTGATTTTCCAGCTCTACTCGCAACGAGTCGCCTTTCCCCTTATTTGGCAATTGGTGCGCTCTCTGTACGGCAATGTATGGCCAGAGTGATGTATCGGCAAACGCCAGCTTTAAGTCGTGGTCGAGAAGTTTGGCAAAGCGAACTGATTTGGCGAGAGTTTTATCAACACTTACTTCATTTTGAACCTAAGCTCAGTAAAGGTCGGTGTTTTTTTGAATGGGGGGAGAGCTTGCAATGGGTAACGAATGACGCGCTGTTCCAAGCGTGGAAAGAGGGCATTACTGGGTATCCAATTGTTGATGCGGCAATGAGGCAGCTTAACACGACAGGTTGGATACATAACCGTTTGAGAATGATTGTCGCCAGCTTTCTGGTTAAAGATTTACATATTAGTTGGAGAGAGGGTGAAGCCTATTTTATGAGCCATCTGATTGACGGAGATTATGCTGCGAACAATGGTGGCTGGCAGTGGTGTGCGTCAACCGGATGTGACGGTCAACCTTACTTTCGGATTTTTAACCCAACTACTCAAGGGGAGAAGTTTGACCCCGATGGCGTTTTTATCCGGCGCTGGGTTCCTGAGCTACGAGATTTAGAAACACGTTATATTCATCAGCCGTGGAAATGCCCAGCTGTCAATACATTGTCATATCCCAAGCCGATAGTTGATCACAAGGTAGAAAGAGAGATAACCTTACGTCTCTATAAAGAAGCTAAGGAAACCTAAAATGCTGCGAAAAGTTCTTTCTCTCTGTTGTTGTCTGAGTCTGCCGGTGTTTGCGGCAACTTATGAACTACCGCCAGAGGGCAGCAGTTTGGTGGGGCGCACCCAATATCATAAGGTTGAGCAAGGAGAAAGCTTAGCGGATATTGCAAAGCAATATGATGTTGGCTTTTTGTCATTAATGGCAGCAAATAAGGGTGTTGACCCTTTTTTACCTCAAGTGGACTATGTTTTAACCATTCCAACTCAAATCATCTTACCCCAAGTGCCCAGAGAAGGAATTGTGATTAACTTGGCTGAACTTCGTCTTTATTACTTCAAGCCCCAAGAAAATAAAGTACACATTTTCCCGGTAGGTATTGGTCGAATCGGTCGTGATACGCCGGAAATGGAGACCAAAATCAGCCAAAAAAGACCCAACCCGACATGGACACCTCCTGCTTCAATTAGAAAAGAGTATTTAGCGAAAGGCATCGAACTACCTACGGTTGTGCCCGCTGGTCCAGAAAACCCTTTAGGTGAGTTTGCCCTGCGACTGGCTTATGGGGCGGGTGACTATTTGATCCATGGAACCAATAAAGACTTTGGTATCGGTATGCGAGTAAGCTCAGGTTGCATACGTATGGATCCAAAAGATATTAAGTGGCTATTCCCTCAGATCAAACTGGGTGAAAAAGTGAAAATTATTGATGAACCAGTAAAAGTGGCGTTGGAGCCGGATCGCAGTGTATTTGTTGAAGCTCACGAGCCTTTAACACGTAGCGACGGCAGTAAAAAAGATATGGTGGTTCCGCAGCAGCTAAGCTGGTGGTTAGATGAGTTTGATATTTCGGATGTGAAAGCGCGCGCGGTGATATTGTCACAAAACGGTGTGCCAACAGAAGTCGTCGCGCCGTCATATGTGAATTAATCAGAAGAAGAAAATTGGGTTAAAAAAAAGGGTCTGCAATGCAGCCCCTTTTTTTACAACTTGATTCAGAATTACTTAGTGTAAGACTGAGCAATATTGTCGATACGCTCGTTTGCACGTGCTGCTTCTTCTTGAGCAGACATTGCAGCATCGCCAGCTTTCTGAACTTCAGTCGATAGATCTGATTTCAGTGCAGAAACTTCGTTGGTTAGCTGGCTAACTTGGTTGCTTAGCTCATCCATTTTTGCTGTTGTTGCTTCGTCCAGACCAGAAGCACAACCAGCCAGTAGAAGTACAGAAGACGCTGCAGCTGCGATTAACATTTTGTTCATCATGAACTCCTTGCAATATGTAAGTATCAAAAATTCGTCCTATACATTATCTACGATATAGTGACGAGGTAAATTGTAGACCTAATCTTACAGAAGATGTAGAAAAGAAAAGTCAAAAAAATCCAAGATTTTAAGGAATTAGTGAATAAATTGACAGCTGTCTCATAATTAGGAACTATAATTCTGGTTAATGCAATCAGGAGATTTAACATCTAGCTTCATATGTCCTGTCGCAGTTGCATACATTTCAGTATAACTTAATCAGTCAATGGTTCTGGTTACTCACTCCTTGGTTGTGTATGAATTTCCTCACGAGAGCGCTTTACACTTTGGGTTTGACTATTTTTATGTGATCGCTATCTATTTACGTAAGTTTCGCGCTATTATAGCGCGCTTTATTTTTCACCCCCGCGTGACCAAGCTGCTCTGAGTTATTTTGCGGCCAATGACGCGTACCAATATTGACTGGAGAATCCATTGCAGTTTAAAGAGCTAGGCCTAGATAACCGCCTTCTGAAAAATTTGAATCACTATGACTTTAAAAAGGCGACAGACATTCAACGACAAGCTATCCCTGTGGCGATGGCTGGCAAAGATCTGTTGGCCTCGTCTAAAACAGGCTCTGGTAAGACACTGGCGTTTGTTTTGCCCATGCTGCATAAATCTCTTAAGACAAAAGCATTTTCTGCTAACGATCCGCGTGGTTTGATTCTAGCCCCGACTCGTGAGTTGGCGAAACAAGTCTATGGTGAGCTACGTATCATGCTTGGAGGCTTATCATATGAAGCCGCTTTGATTCTCGGTGGTGAAAACTTTAACGATCAAGTGAAAGCGCTTCGTCGTAAACCACGGTTTATCGTCGCAACGCCGGGTCGTCTGGCTGACCATTTAGAGCACCGTTCACTGTTCCTTGATGGTTTGGAAACACTGATCCTTGATGAAGCGGATCGCATGTTGGATTTGGGCTTTGCCCCTGAGCTTCGCCGTATTCATAAGGCTGCGAAGCACCGTCGCCGTCAAACGTTGATGTTTTCAGCGACATTAGATCATGCTGAAGTGAATGATATCGCCTCTGAAATGTTGGATGCGCCTAAACGCATTGCGATAGGTGTTTCGAACGAAGAACATAAAGACATCACTCAAAGATTCTACTTATGTGATCATTTGGATCATAAAGAAGCAATTCTAGAACGTGTTCTTGAAGAGTCTGATTACAAGCAACTTATTATTTTCACCGCAACTCGCTCTGATACGGATCGCCTAACAGAGAAGCTGAATGAGAAGAAACTCAAAGCGGTCGCACTCAGCGGTAATTTAAATCAGACCCAGCGAAATACCATTATGAGTCAATTTGAGCGTGCGGTATTTAAGATATTGGTAACGACTGATGTTGCATCGCGCGGTTTGGATATTGCTAATGTAACGCATGTGATCAACTTTGATATGCCAAAGCATACTGAAGAGTATGTTCACCGCGTAGGTCGTACTGGTCGCGCGGGTAATAAAGGGGATGCTATTTCTCTTGTTGGTCCAAAAGACTGGGTAAGTTTCAAACGTGTTGAAGCGTATCTGCACCAAGATATTAACTTCTCTGAACTGGAAGGGTTAAAAGGGAAGTTTAAAGGGATCAAACCGCGCAAACCGGATATGCGTAAAGCTAAAGGTTCAGTGAAAAAAGCCAAACCACAAGCGAAGAAAGTAGCGAAGAAACCAGTGAAACGTGATAAAGGCTTCTATCAAAACGTCGCTGTAGGTGATTCAGTCTTTATTCCGAAAAAGAAAACACCGCCGAAAGAATCTGAAGATTAAGCTAGCGTTTTGGCATCGCACTTTTTGCTTTAGTTAGGAATAAAGCTGCGTTTGCTAACAACCCTTATAGAGAATTGAAGGCCGAGCAAGTCAATGACAATGCTCGGCTTTTTTATGTTTTGCGAGTTTGTTGACTCAGTGCGAAAGCTTTATGTTCTGAAATAGGCGAGCTGCTGTTTTTGATGCTCAGCAAGGCTGGACAACTCTTGGCTTGCTGTGGCTGCTTGGGTAATCCCTGTTACATTTTGGCTAACTAACTCGTAAATATTACTCAAGTTTGAGTTGATATCCGAGGTCACTTGCCCTTGCTCTTCAGAAGCGGTGGCAACTTGGGTGTTCACAGAGTTCAGCTGTGTGATTGAGTGACAAATGTCATTGAGAGCCTGAGCCACTTCAGTTGCAAGTCCTTGGTTGGTTTCAAGCATTGCTAAGCTTGAAGTCATACTGTCGTTTGCACTACCTGATTGTTGCTGAAGTTCTTCAATGATCACTTGGATTTCTTTGGTTGATTCCTGCGTGCGTGCGGCCAGCATTCTGACTTCATCTGCTACTACAGCAAAGCCTCTGCCACTTTCTCCCGCACGTGCCGCTTCAATAGCTGCATTGAGAGCAAGCAGATTTGTTTGTTCAGAAATACCTTCGATAACTTCAATCACTTTGCCGATTTGCTCAGATTGTTCTTTCAATGAGTTAACGAGTTGTGCGGCTTCGCTGAGCTGGTCAGCCATTTGAGTACTGGCTTTGTGGTTACGTGTAAATTTGTCCAGACTTTCTTTGGCAAGCTGATCAACGATGCTAGAAGCAGAATCGGCTTCATTAGCATTCTGTGTTACTTCACTAGCCGTGCTTTCAAGCTGATTCACAGCCGAAGCGACTTGCTCCACCTCTTGTCTTTCTTGGTCTGAATTATGGCTTGATTGTGTCATGACAGCCGCGAGTTCCGTTGATGCTGAAGCGACATCATTACTCACTCGAACTAAGGCTTCAATGGTATTTCTTAACTGATGAATGGTGCTATTGACATCATCCGAGAGGACGGCAATTTCATTGTGACCAACGGGGTGGCTTTCAACGGTCAAGTTTCCGGAAGCGACCTCACGCATTACATTCTGCAGTTGCTTAATTGGTGTGACGATGATGCCCGCTAAGATCCAACTCAATATAGCTGCGATCGCTAATACCGCAATTAGCCCTAGCGTTGCATTGTTGAGGACACCGCTGTGTGATTGCTCGTTTTGTGCGACCTCATCCAGAGCAATGGTGTTCAGCTTTTTAGAGAGATTTGCGATAGCCGTAACCATCTGATTTCCCGCTTCGCGATAGGCATTTGCTGCTTGGGTATATTGCTGTTGGAAATCCGGAGAAGGGTATTGTTCGTGATGTTTAATCTGTAATAAAGGAAGCATGACATTGATGGAGTAATTGACGTAATGGTCCATAGCTTGCTGCATTGCACTGACTTCTTGCTCCATACCAGAGACCGAGTTCAATGAGGCAAGTAGTTCTCGGTTGTTTTGCTGCTTTTCTTTTAGCACCGAAGGCAGCACTTTGATTTCGTCGGCTTTAAACAAACTGTATATAGCGCTGATTCGCATACCATAAGTATTGTCTACGATTTGAGTCAGTTCATCTTTGTGAGTGACGAGATCTTCGGTGGACTCGGAAACTTGGGAGAAAGCGTGTTTTAAACTTGTTGTGCTAAAGGCGATGCCTGCGATAAGCAAAAGCATAGTGAAAGCCACAGGGACAACAACCTGCATCTTAACCGAAAGGCCACTGAGTAACTGGCGCATAAAGTATCCTCTTCATTCTTGTAAATTAAATTAATTATTATTTTTGTTATTTAAGAGAGGGGATTCTAATTTTTCATTTAAATAATGCAATGTAAAAAATAATACTATCGTTTATTTTTGCGATGTATTGGTATGCAATGAGTTTTCCAATAAATTCATGTGGTTATAGGGTTCTATTCTGATTGTGATCAAGTTTTTTAATAGACCTAAGAATGATTTTTATGAACTTATGGTTAGTGTTGCAGGTGTAATAGCAAGACTAGTGAGTTGTCATAGAGGGTTCAACGAAGTGAAACACAACTGTCATATTCCCTACCTAAAGTGAGCAGCGTTCAAGTGAAACACAACGGCTAACTTGCCAGAAAGGATATTGTGATGAAAAAGACAGTTATTGGTGCTATCGCATTGCTTAGTGCTCTTACCGTAAACACTTCTGTTGCTAAAGAAACGATTTCAGCAGTAGGTTCTAGCAGTGTAACACCACTAATGGAAGTGTTCTCTGAAACGTATATGAAGAAAAATCCGGATGTATTTATTGAAGTGCAAGGACCTGGCTCTTCGGCTGGCGTGAAGGCGGCAAAAAATGGGTCTGCTGATTTAGGAATGTCTTCTCGTAACCTCAAATCGTCTGAAAAAGAGTCGACATTAATCGAAGAAGTGATTGCGCGTGATGGTATTGCAGTGGTTGTGAATCCTAAGAACACCTTGAAGGCCCTGACTGCTGAGCAAGTAACGGCGATCTATAAAGGTGAGATCACTAACTGGAAAGACGTCGGTGGTCAGGATAAACCCATTGTAGCGATCACTCGTGATACTGCGTCTGGAACGCGTGGAGCGTTTGAAGATATTATGAGCCTCAAGAAGAAAATTTCAGGCCAAAAAGTGTCAGCCATTTCTCAGCGTGCTCAGGTTGCAAATGGTAACGGTGCTTTGAAAACCATGGTTGCTTCCAACCCTTATGCGATTGGATATATTTCTTTGGGTACAGTAGATAACTCGGTTAATGCCTTATCAATTGATGGTACGCAAGCTACGGTAGATAACGTGAAAAATGGTTCTTATAAAGTTGCGCGCCCATTCCTTGTTCTTTATAAGCAGGGCAAACCTTCAACTGAAACGCAAAAATTCCTAGATTGGATGTTAACCACTGAAGCGCAATCTCTGGTTGAGAGCAAAGGCTACATTTCAGTTAACTAATCCCTTTTATTTATTGCTCAGCTCAGTATCGAGCTGAGCTTTTTCTTTTTGTCCGTAGTATTACGACATATGAGTAATTATGACCATCGCAAATAGTGACAAGCTTATGGGTATTGAAGCAGCAAGTCTGAGTAAGCCGGGTTTACGTGCGAAGAAGCGTGTCGATTGGAAAGAACGCATTTTCCATGGGTTGTTTTTGACCAGTGCGGTTATCGGTATCGTGTCGTTGGCCGTTATCGCCTATTTCATTATTCGAGAGAGCATTCCCGCTTTTGAAGAGGCTGGTGTATCAGGTATTGTTCTAGGGCAAGATTGGCTGCCACCTGCATTATATGGTGTGGCGACCATGATCGTTGCCTCTATCGTCTCCACTTTTGGTGCGGTTGTTGTTGGTGTGCCTATCGGCGTACTAACCGCAATCTTTATCGCCGAAATTGCACCAAAGCGCTTAGCTGACATTATACGCCCGGCTGTTGAACTATTAGCCGGCATTCCTTCGGTAGTGTACGGTTTTTTTGGCTTGGTGATTATTGTTCCACTTATCCAGAATGTATTTGAAGTGCCAGCTGGAAACACCATCCTAGCGGGAATTATCGTCTTAGGTGTTATGATCTTGCCTACTGTTATTACGGTTTCGGAAACGTCAATTCGAGCAGTCCCTCGTGCGTACAAAGAAGGGTCATTGGCGCTAGGGGCTTCGAAGATCTTCACCATATTCAAGTTACTGGTTCCAGCAGCACGTTCAGGCATTATGACTGGCGTGATCTTGGGTATTGGCCGTGCACTAGGTGAAACTATGGCGATCATTATGGTGATGGGGAACGCACCCGCCATGCCTCAAGGCATCTTAGACTCTGCAAGAACATTAACGGCGAACATCGCAATTGAAATGTCTTATGCAAGCGGTATTCACGCCAATGCTTTGTATGCGACAGGCGTCGTTTTGTTGGTATTTATCATGACGCTGAATGCGGTCTTGCTTTACCTAAACCGTGAGAAAGCGAGGTAAAAAATGAAAAATGCAAAACAGCACGCTAAGTTGAAACAAGCGCGCATGCAAAAAGACCGGCTCCTTACTATTTTTGTATGGGCAGCCGCGGCGGTTACCGTTGGATTTTTGTTTTGGATCATCTGGTACATTCTTTCAAATGGCCTGAAACATGTAGATTGGGCATTTATTAGTGACAATTACACGCGAACGGGAGATGAGCACGGTATCTTCCCAATGATAGTTTCTACAATTTACATGGTGATCGCGTCCATTGCCGTCGCAGCTCCACTTGGGATCATGACGGCGATTTACCTCACTGAATATGCGAAAGTTGGCAGTCGTTTAGTCAAAGTTATTCGCTTTTGTACCGAGTCTTTGGCGGGGATTCCTTCGATCATTTTTGGTCTGTTCGGTATGACCTTTTTTGTCGCCATTCTTGGGTTAGGGTTCTCAATTTTATCAGGTGCATTAACGTTAAGTATCTTAATTCTGCCGGTGATTATCCGCACGACAGAAGAAGCGCTGATGGCTGTTCCTCAAACTTACCGAGAAGGTTCATATGGTTTAGGAGCGCCCAAAATATACACCATATGGCGACTCATCTTGCCAAGTGCGATGCCAGGGATATTAACCTCAGTGATATTGAGTATCGGACGAGTGATAGGGGAATCGGCTCCTGTGTTCCTAACGGCAGGAATGGTTGCTCGTATCCCTGATTCGTTGCTGGATTCAGGTAGGACGTTAACTGTACACCTATACAAACTAACCACAGAGCTGTTTACCGTCGAGGAATGGAATCAAGCTTATGGTACAGCCACGGTTCTTATTGTGGTGGTATTACTTATTAATATGATCACTAAGTTAATGGCCAAACGTTTTAATACAGCAACCTATTAGTGCAACTGGGTTCCAAGTTAAAAAAAGAATTTAGAGTATGAAGATGAATAAGTTTGATATTAAAGGGTTGGACCTATTTTATGGTGATAACCAAGCACTTAAATCAATTAATTTGCCAATTCCCAAACGTCAAGTCACCGCATTAATTGGCCCATCTGGTTGTGGTAAATCCACATTACTTCGCTGCCTTAATCGAATGAATGATCTAATTGAGGGGGTGAAAATTACAGGTCAATTAACCATGGATGGCGAAGACATCTATGGGAATATTGATGTTGCTGACCTCAGAATTAAAGTCGGTATGGTCTTCCAAAAGCCAAACCCATTTCCAATGAGTATTTATGAGAATGTGGCTTACGGCTTACGTGCTCAGGGGATTAAGGATAAGAAATACATTGATGAAGTCGTGGAACGCTCTTTACGTGGTGCTGCATTATGGGAAGAAGTGAAAGATCGATTGAAGTCGCACGCCTTTGGCTTGTCAGGTGGACAACAACAACGCCTGTGCATTGCAAGAACTATAGCTATGGAGCCTGATGTCATTTTGATGGACGAGCCAACCTCTGCACTAGATCCAATCGCTACGTCGAAAATTGAAGATTTGATGGAAGAATTAAAACAGAACTACACCATCGTTATTGTGACTCACTCAATGCAGCAAGCGAGACGAATCTCAGATCGTACGGCCTTTTTTTTGATGGGAGAACTGGTCGAACATGATCAGACTGATTTAATATTCTCAAATCCGAGAGATGAACGCACAAAAGGATATGTGAATGGTGACTTTGGTTAAAGTTTGAATGCCAAATTCAGGAATAATAATAAGCGATGGTAATGATTGCCCCTCATTTTTGAGGGGCTTTTTTATATAAACGTTTGGCGATTTTTTTTACTCTATTTTGTAATTCTAAAGTTTTATTTTATTTAAATAGCCACATAAGTGATAAGGGTGATCAACTGTCAATGTAATCTGATCTTAATACTCATTTAGTGTGAAATTTAAACTGCGGTGACGAACATTCAAGCAACCTCTCGAAAATGGCAAAAAGTTTGTTCTCAAAAACGAGAACGCTAGAAAACAAGCTGGAGGGGGTATTTGTTTTTCATCAAAAAATATTCAGACTATGTGCTCTGAAATGAAGCTACATCACAGTTATAAAAGGAACTTTCAAATCTAGCGAAATGAAAGCTTTGAGAGGTACTTCAACGTCTAAGTAGCAACGTATTTAAAGGAAGGGCAAATTCCATGATGAGAGATATAGGAGCAATAAAAAGCCATGGACAGGAAATTGTATGGGCTTATCGTTTAATTGATATTTTACTCATATCTCTAGCATTAATTATTTTTAAAACAGGATACTTAGGTACTTGGGATAATCAGTATCTGCTGATCCTGAGTATTGCAATTGTTGCCTTTAGTATTTTTAGTGAATTACTTGGCGTATACAATTTTTCGACATATAACTCTGCCAAGCACTCTTTTACACCTATTTTATTTTCTTGGATATGCACTATCGGATGCTTGTTAATTTATGCATTCGTGATGAAGTCAACGCAAAACTACTCTCGAGTTGTAATTGGCGCTTGGTTTGTTGCTGTGCCAGCATTGATGAGCATATTTCGTTTGCTTGCAATGCAAATTCCTTCGCAGATCAAAGCAAGTTCATACGAAAAGAAAAGTATCATTATCGGTGCGACGCCTGCTGGTTTAGCATTGGCTCGTGAAATGGAAGACAACAAGCATCTTGGTATGAAGTTAGTTGGGATCTTTGATGATCGCTCACCAGAGCGCTTGCCTACAGATTCTCTAACACAGCCTTTATGTGGTTCAATTAATGAAGCTCTAAAATTGGCGAAAGAGCGCAACTTCCGTCACGTATATGTTGCGCTACCAATGGAAGCGACACGTCGTATTAAAGAAATTGTAAGCTATTTCTCTGACAGTACTGCTCGTGTTTATATTGTGCCTGATTTCTTTACATTCGATCTGATTCAATCTCGTTGGCGTAATGTTGGCCGAATCCCAACATTGAGTATTTATGATACGCCTTTTTATGGCTTTTCTACGTTTATTAAGCGTGTGGAAGATATTGTAGTTGCATCGATTATTCTTGCTCTTATCAGCCCGATACTGATGGCAGTCGCTATTGGGGTGAAGATGTCTTCTCCTGGCCCAATTGTGTTTAAACAATATCGTTATGGTATTGACGGAAAGAAAATTAAAGTTTGGAAATTCCGCTCAATGAAAGCGATGGAAAATGGAGCTAAGGTGACTCAAGCGACGAAAAATGATCCACGAGTTACTAAGTTTGGTGCGTTTATCCGTCGCACATCATTAGATGAACTGCCTCAGTTTATCAATGTGCTTCAAGGAAGAATGTCTATTGTAGGGCCTCGCCCCCACGCTGTGGCGCATAACGAAGAATACCGTGCCATCGTTGATAAATATATGCTTCGTCATAAAGTTAAACCTGGTATTACCGGGTGGGCGCAAGTAAACGGTTTCCGCGGTGAAACAGATACTCTAGATAAAATGGAAAAACGTGTTGAATATGATTTGTTTTATATCCGCCGCTGGTCACTTTGGTTAGATATCAAGATTATATTCATGACAGTATTTAAGGGATTCGTAGGTAAAACTGCGTATTAATTTGATAATTAGGTTGTTAAAAATGATTAAGACTTTTTTCCAGCTTCTGCTAGTTAGCTTAATTGGCTTAAATAATGCGGTAGCGGCAGATAACTTATATAAGCTTTCTACCGGAGATATTATTAGCATTAACGTATATGGTGAAGAAAGCCTCACTATTCAAGAACTAAAAATAGATAATAGAGAATCTGTTGATTATCCGTATTTGGGTGAAGTCGTATTAGGTGGCAAAACTTTACAACAAGTACAACAAGAGATAGTTAATGGTCTAAAAGGGGACTATCTCATAGACCCGAAAGTAAGTGTAGCAATGGTACGTTATCGTAATGTATACATAAATGGACTAGTGAATAGACCCGGTGGTTATGAATATGAGCCAGGGCTTACGGTGCAAGAAGCGATATCCTTAGCTGGAGGAGTAATGAGTAAATATAGAAGAAGTGCTGAAGCGTACTTGGTGAAAGCTAAGGAAGTAAGCAAATACCAAAAGCTAAGCAATGAAGAGTTAGCAGAAGCTTTTGATAATGATATGCAGCAAGAAGCTCCACTCTACAAAAGTATCTCGCCTGGAGATACGGTTTATGTCGTAGCGTCGTTCTGGTAATTGTTTCGATTGTTTTTATGGTTAGTCAAGATTAGGGTTTTTAAATGAACAGTTTAGGCATTGTTGCTGAGACAAATGAAGAAAAAATGATAGATATTGGAAAATATCTACATTTGATTAAGAGAAATTTAATTAGAATATCACTGTTAACTTTATTAGTTTCTTTGATCACCACACTAGTTGTATTTTCAATCACACCTAAGTATACGGCTACTGCTACGCTTTTAATCGAACCAGAGATTAAAAATGCAGTTTCTATAGAAGAAGTCGTTGGAATAGATTCCAATAAGAAAGGGTTTTACCAAACTCAGATTGAAATATTGAAAAGTCGTAAAGTTTCTGAAAGAGTAATTAATCAGCTGAATATTGCAGAGTATCCTGAGTTTAATTATTCATTGGTAAAAGAAAAGTCTTTTATTTCGACAATAAAAACAGATGTCAAAAGTATTATTTCTTCTTTGATAGAGAGTGAAAAAACTCAGCACGCTACTAGTACAAAAGAAGAGCAAATAAGACAATCTATTCTAAGAACATTTCAATCTAATATCTATGTGAGTGAAGTAGAAGGAACTCAATTAGTAAACATTAGTTTTACTTCTGAAAACCCAGAGCTTGCGGCACAAGTCGCAAATGCTATTGGTGAAGCATATATAGCTGAAAATATGGATGCTAAGTTTAGTGCTAGTCAACAAGCAACTACTTGGATTTCTGGGCGTCTAAGCGAGTTAAAAAACGAACTGAAGAAATCTGAAAGTGCTCTAACTGCATTTTTAAGAGAAGAGAAGTTAATTGATGACTCGGGGATTGATACTCAAGCTAGCACACTGATAAGTGAACTAACCATTAGGCTAAACGAAATCCGAGATAGAAGAATTGAACTAGAATCGTCGTACCTTACTTTACAGCAAGGGAGTGACAAGCTGTCGACTATTCCTGAAATATCACGTCATCCTCAAGTAGTTGCGTTAAGAAATGTATTGGCAGAGACTGAAAAAGAAGTCAATGAATTAGCTAAGCGATATGGTCCAAGACATGAAAAGATGAAAGCGGCACTAGCTAAGCGAGATAGCGCAAATAATGAACTTACACAGTTGATTAAGCAACTGGTTTCTGGCGTGAAAAAAGAGCTTTCTACGGTTAAAAATCAAGAAAAGCTGATCTCAAAAGAACTTCAAGAAAGAATTGATGAGTTTCAATCGTTAAGTGTAAAAAAACGAGAATATCAAGCGCTAAGTCGAGAAGTACAAACGAATAGAAATATTCTAAATGTATTTTTAAATCGC
The DNA here is from genome assembly GCF_040869035.1 of Vibrio sp. NTOU-M3. Taxonomy (NCBI): domain Bacteria; kingdom Pseudomonadati; phylum Pseudomonadota; class Gammaproteobacteria; order Vibrionales; family Vibrionaceae; genus Vibrio; species Vibrio sp. NTOU-M3. Next base: position 506,589 of record NZ_CP162101.1, on the reverse strand, counting down.
TACAAAGAAACTGAAGCAACTCAAGATTATAAGTCAGAATTTGCTCGTTTTACAGATAAAGCTATGATTCCCCAAACACCAGCAAAACCAAATAAGAAAGTGATTATTGTTGGTTCTGCATTTATCACCATTTTCTTGTGTATCGCAGCTATTATTTTACTAGATATATTGAAAAATACGGTCTCATCGATAAAACAATTTGAAGAGCGTATGGGTATTGTGCCGTTGGGTGGTATTCCTAATTGCAATATTAAAAACAAAAAAGATTTGACTAATGATATTTTCTTTGATGAGCGCGCATATTCTTTTAGCGAATCGATTAGAGCAATTCGAACCTCTTTAGCTTTATCGAGCATGAAAAATGGCAGAAAATGTTTAGCAATTACCTCTTCTCTACCTAATGAAGGAAAAACGACTACTGCTATTAATATCGCACAAGCTTTTGCCCAAATGGAGAATGTTCTTTTAATAGATGCTGATCTAAGAAGACCAAGTATTTCTGAGAGATTTGGTAAGAAAAAATATCATCAAGGGATTACAAATTACCTGTTAATGGGAACAGAGCTAGATGATTGTATTATTCATGATAAAACGTCAAATTTATCTATACTTCCGGCAGGAATGTTAACAGTCAAACCTCAAGAGTTACTAGACTCTAAAGGATTTACTGAGCTGCTAGAGTTATTAAAAGAAAAATATGATCGAATTATTATCGATACACCACCAACACTAGTAGTAAATGATTCACTTATTATTAGTAAATTAGTTGGTAGTGTAGCTATGGTTGTTAAAGCTGATTCAACTAGGTATTCAACACTCAAAAATGCCATTGCACGTTTTTCTGAATACGATGTAATAATTGATGGTGTCATTATAAATAAGATAAAGCGTGAAGAGATGATGAGCGACTATAGTTATGGAAGTTATTACTCTGAAGCAAACGAAGAAATTAAAATTAGTTAACTAATTTATTTTAAATAATAGTTACTGTCTAATATTGACAGTAACTATTGTTTGCTTTGGTTTCAAATACTATCACTTAACTAATATATTTTAGTAGGGCATATGTATATAGATAATATTAGAGTACTAGTTAAGTATAAGATAAATATTTTATTATCATTAATATTTTTATTTATAACATTAGGATTAAGTAGTAAATCAATACCTAATATTTTGGTGGTTCAAAAGGTAACCTTATTAGGTGGTAGTTTATTTCTGATAGCTATCTTAGGTTTAGATAGAAAATTTTTTAGTAATTTCTTTTTATTTACTGTAGTTTCCTTTCTATGTTTCTTGTTAGCAGATCAACATTATCTCCATCTCAGTTTCATTACATTTATAAAAGCATATATGGGAATGGTTGCCTTTTATACTGTTTTAATGATTGATTTTGGAAAGTATATTAGATCAGTATCCACATCTTTAGTTATATTACCTTTCCTAATGGTTCCTATGTCATTATTGATGAGTAAGGTTATGGGGTTTTCTCCATTTAGTGATGAAGGGACTAGATTCGGAGCTGGTATCGCAAGTGCACATTTTGCATTTCTAATGTACTATGTAATTGTCTTATTAGTGTATCATTCAATAAAGGAAAATAGATTTAATATATATCTATATGGTGCTTGCCTGTTAATGATGCTAATTTCTGGAAGTCGAGGACCATTGCTAGCAGCGTTATTTCCATCTTTGTTGTTGTTAAGATTTCTCAAATTACCATCTATAAAACAGAAAATATTGTTATTATCTCCTATACTAGCTTTTATAATATATAAATTTATTATTTTCTTAATTGCTAGAACAGAATTAGAAACCTTTGATTCTGGTGGAGGTGTTAACCTTTCTGGCCGAGAATATGCGTGGGAATATTTCCTTTCTAAAGTTAATGGTATTAACTTGTTTGGTGGTGGTTTAGGGTCTATAACTAGCATTACTAAAGGAGTTCTAGAGTATAATTTGTATGTGTTTGTTGTACCACATAACGAATTTATTAGATTTTATATGGAGCTAGGACTAATAGGGTGTACCATATTTTTCATTAATATAGCAATGATATTTAAAGTTGTATATAAATCTGTAGAGCGTCGCCTTAGATCATTTATATTGTTAACATTCTTAGGAATATTATTACTTACTGTATTCGATAATACTTTCAGTACATTACAGTCCTTTATTCCAATGGCTATAATTATTAAATATATATTAACGAACGAAAGGTTAGATAGAAAATATGAAAAATGCTCCAATAATATCAGTGTACATTCCAACCTATAATCGTTCAATATTACTTAAAAGAGCAGTAGAATCAGTATTGAATCAGACTGTCGAAGATATTGAAATAATTATTGTAGATGATAATTCTACTGATGATACAGAGGTAATCGTACGCGGTCTAATAGAACTTGACCCAAGAGTTAGTTATATAAAAAATAGGAATAATAGAGGGGCTTGCTATAATAGAAATATAGCTATTTCTAATGCAAAAGGAAAGTTTGTAACAGGGTTAGATGACGATGATTACTTTGAAAATGATCGTCTGGAGCAGTTTTTAAAAGCATGGGACAACAAAAATCAAGATACAATCGCTTTATATGACAGCACTACTATTAAGTCGACAGAGACTGAGTTAGAAAAATTAGTGCTTCCAGAGAAAGTTATGCTTGATGACTTGTATTTGAGAAATGATGTAGGAAATCAAATTTTTACTAAAAAGGAATTATTTAGTTCTGGTATTAAATATGACGAATCACTGAAGTCTTGGCAAGATTTAGACCTATGGATATGTATACTAAGTAAGAATCCAGAAAAGTGCTTTGAAAATATAAACTGCTTTAGTTATGTTTTAGATAAAAGTCACCCACACGAAAGAATAAGTAGTACTAATATAAATAAACATATTGATTCTTTGGCCCATATTGCAAATAAGTATGATTTAAGTATTTCGAATACTTCAAGGCTTAAATGCCAGGCATACAGTTATAACGCTAGAAGTGTAGAAATAATTAAATTAATTAAGGATAGTATTTTAACTTTTAGTCCTTATGCAATGGCAAGAATGTTTAAATATTATATTACAAATAAAAAAAGTATGTGATATGAAAAAATTATTATTGTTAACTACATGTATTGCTAATAGCGATAATTTATCTGATTTGGATAGAATGTTAGTTTCTTATTCTGCTCCACGAGATGAATTCTTACATATCATATTGATTCAAGGTGATGTTTCAAATTATTCTCCTAGAATCGATAGAATAAAAGAAAAAGCAGAAGTTATATTTGTTGAATCTATTGTATCTCTATCAAAAGCTCGCAATATATTATATGAACATTCCTTAAGGAATGGATTTTTTGAACAAGCAGATATTGTAAGTTTTCCTGATGATGATTGTTGGTATCCAGAAGGAAATCTTGATGAAATATATCATTTGTTTCATCATGACGAAAAATTAGATATGTTTGTATGTCGATTCTCAGAAAATACTAAGAAAGTTGAGCGAACTGATAAATTCCGTCCAATTAAAATTAGTGAATTAGTTAGTAAGTGTGCATCTGTGACTATTTTTTGCCGTACTAGAGTTATCGACAAGAGTGAATTCTTTGATGAGTCACTTGGGATTGGGTCTCCAAATAACGGAGGTGAAGATCTAGATTTTGCAATGCGGTCATATATCAACTCGAGTAAGGTCTTATTTTCTGATTGCGCTTTTGTAGGGCATTTGGACGAAAAACCAGGTATGAAACATAGGTACTTTCGAGGAGGATTAAAGGCCTTGAGGAAAAATAGTCGTAAACATCCATTATTTTTTGCTTTTTTTATAAGGAAAATATTAGTTGGATTTTATTATGTTGCAAAATATAAAATGCCGTTGAATATGTTTTTCAGTGTTAAGTGATAGATAGTTAAATTTATTTTGGTGTCGAAATGTTAGATAAATATAAGTTAGATTGGAATAATAAATTAGAAGCTTTAAAAGCAATGCATAAAGATATTGCTGTATTGTGTAAAGATAAAACAGTTGCATATTTAGATATCCCTCTTCATTTTAATGTTGGTGATCAATTGATTTATGCAGGAACAGAAGCATTTTTTCTAGAACATAACATAAATGTTAAATATCGTGCGTTTGATGAAAATGTTGATTTAAAAAAAGTCGAAGTGTGCGATATTATCTTATTTCATGGTGGTGGTAATTTTGGTGATATTTATCCTCAGCATCAAAGATTACGTGAAAATGTAATTACCAAATTTCCTAACAAAAGAATAGTTATCCTGCCACAAACTATTCACTTTTCTAATGATAATGAAAAATCCAAGAGTTCTGGTGTGTTCAACTCTCATCCAGATCTTCATATTTTTGTTCGTGATACTAGAAGCTTGGAAATTGCTAAAGAATTTACCCAAAATGCATGTTTAATGCCAGACATGGCTCATAGTCTACATCCACTAGTTGATGTTACTGAAGTAGAATCGTTGACTCCAAGTTCATTAAAAATATTAAACCTAAGAAGAGTAGATGTTGAAAAAGTAGATGTAAAGTTGAATCTAAACAAACCATCATTTGATTGGGTAAATATATTAACACCGTGGGATTACATACATCACAAGGTTATAGTTTGGCTACAAAAATATAAATTTACACATAGTAGACTAAATAACTCATGGAAAATACATTCAGATAGCCTTGTCTTTAGATCTGTAAACTATTTTTCTTCTTTTAACACTGTATATACAGATAGACTTCATGGCTTTATTTTGTCTTATCTTCTTGGTAAGAATATTAAGTTAATGGATAACTCGTACGGGAAAAATATGGGATATTATAATCAATGGATAAAAGAAGATAGCTTGATTGAGTTAATGGGCAATGATAAATGAAAAAGGCAGGTAGAGTCGCAACACTCTCATTTTTCACGTCGTTAATAAGGGTTTTAGGTGGACCAGTTACAATTCTTATGGTGAGCTCTTTGCTCACCGTTGAAGAATTAGGTTTTTACTATACATTTTTTAGTTTTATTTCGATGGCCCAGTTGTTTGAGATTGGTGTCGGGTTCGTATTAAAACAATACTATAGCCATGATTGTAACCGGGATATTGATAATGTATTGACTCCTGAATCAAAACTTGCGTGCAATAAACTCTTTAAGTTTTCTTTGCAATGGTATTTATTGCTAGGGTTAGCTTACATCTTAATCCTATTGCCATTTGGTTATTACTATTTTTCAGACTACACTGGTGTGGTTGATTGGAAAGAACCATACATATTATTGATCTTTGCTACATCTTTTCGTATTTTTATTAATGTATTAGATAGTTACTTAGATGGAATGCAGCACCAAATTTTGTTGAATAAAGCAAGATTGTGGTCATCTTTAAGCATGTCTATATGTATTTGGTTAACTATATATATGGATTTTGGTTTATACTCTTTAGGTATTAGTCAATTTGTCAATATTATTATTTTCATCGTCATTGTAATTGCTTCTAGAAAAGCATTTCTAAATGATGTCGAACTTACATTGACAGGTTATAACTTCAAAGAAGAATTTTTACGTATATTCCCTTTGTTAGGGAAAACTAGCGTTGTGTGGTTTTTTGGTTACTTTTTTTGGAATGGCTTTACGTTATTAAGTTTTAAAATATATGGAGCAGAGTTTGCAGGTAAAATTGGATTATCTATAGCATTGGCCAGAGGTGGATATGATGTAGCTAATTCATTTACAAACAATCAAAGAACAATGATTGCAAACTATTTAGCACGTGAACAAATTACAGATGCATATCGCATTTTTAATAAATATTTTTCGATTTCTATTATTGTTTTACTGTTAGGATATTTTTCTTTTGTTTGTATAAAATTTATTTTTCCATCATTCTATTTATTTGAAAAAACTTTATCAAATGTTGATTTAATATCAATATTTATGTTTTATGTGTTGGTTCTGATTATGACTTCACTAAATAATTTTGTTAGATCATTTAAAATAGAACCATTTATTTGTCTTTCGATATTTAACGCAATATTTGTTCCTGTTTCATTTTATATTGCGTCTGAAATATCAGTCCCTTCGATTTTTACCTTATCGATACTAGTTATGCTGCCATCGGTGGGGTATTCAATTCTATATTTTTATAGAAAGAAGAAGATTGCACATCAAGGCTTAATATGAAATCAAATCCATTAATTAGTATTATTCTACCTGTATATAACGTTGAAGAGTATTTAGATGAGTGCTTAGAATCCATTTTGAAGCAGACATATGATAATTATGAATTGCTCGCTATTGATGATGGTTCTACAGATAACTCTTTAAAGTTACTGGAAAGTTACGATGATAAATTTAGTGGTCGTTTGAGAGTTATTTCTAAGGAAAATGGGGGATTATCCTCCGCTAGAAATACTGGATTAGAAAATGCGTTAGGTGAATATGTTTATTTTTTAGATAGTGATGACTGGATTCTTGCCGATACTCTTGAGATTTGTATCAGAGAATTTTCTTCATCTGATATTGACTTGTTGGTGTTTAATGCTACTGCATTTTGCGATGAGATGCCTGAAGAATTATTAGAAAAGTACAATTATACTAGAAGCTTACCTAAGTCGAGCTATAAGGGTACTGATTTATTTTCTGACTCTGTATTATCGGGAACATATGTCGTCCAATCTTGTTGCTATATGTACAAGTTTAAGCATCATAAGGACTTAAGGTTTATTCCTGGGATTTTGCATGAGGACAACTACTTTACTACATGTTTGTTTTTAGAAAGTGAACACTCTAGAGTTTTGACTGAACGCTTCTTTCAGAGACGAATTAGAGCTAATTCAATAACGACTAGTACTGTCTCTATGAAACATGCAGATGGCTACTATTTTTCAGTTGATGCTTTATTGGGACGTGTGTCTCTCGAAAAAGCTGAAACTAAAGGTCTAAATGTATTTTATAATCAATTGCTTAGAAAGGCTGTGTCAATAGAGGAAAAAGTATTGGACTCAAGGTTGAGCCTACCAAGAAAACTTGAGTTAGCGAAGAAATATCGCAATATTTTTGAGTTCAAGTCCTACCTAAGGTTAATTAGCTCTCGCATATATGAGACTGCACTTAAACTAAAGAGCAAATAACTTCTGTTTGCTTGAAATCATCCGGTAGCATGATTAACAATCATCTACCGGATTTTTTATGTCAAAAATCACTTGGACAATATCATGTTTACCATCGATTCTTTTAGAAAGAATAAGAAAAGCGTATTTTTTTATATAGGGCTTTTCTCTGTAGTCATTAATTTATTGATGCTCGTCCTTCCTGTATATAGTTTACAGCTATTTAGCCGAGTATTGTCTTCTAGAAGTGTCGAAACACTTCTTTTTCTAGCAGGTCTTGCGTTAATCCTCTTGATTTTCCAGTCAACACTGGACTACGTGCGGAATAGACTACTGCATTCTGTAGGAAATATGTTCGAGAAGTTATGTTCACGTTTTATCGTTGAGCAGTCACTTCTAAAGTCTTCATCTAGTGTTGGAGAAGCAAGACGCTTATCTCAAGATATTCGCGAAGCTCGTGGTTACGTATCGGCAAATTTTAATGCAATCTTGTTCGATTTACCTTGGACACCCATATTCGTATTAGTGATATTTACTTTTCACCCTGTGCTTGGCTGGTTTGCGGTAGGTGCTATTTTAACGTTGGTAATTCTCGCATTTACTAACTTAATGCTCACAGACAAAGCACATAAAAAAATGAGTGATGCGTCTTTTAACAACAATACCAGCCTTTATAAGTTACTTCCTTATGGGCAGACAATTAGTAATTTTAATGTCTCTAAACCACTGTCTTATGAATGGGAAGAGCAGAATTTAGCTCTTATCGCACAACAAGATCGTACTCATGTTGTTACCGCTACAATTCAAGCGACGATTAAGTACATTCGTATGACAATGCAGATTGGTGTGTTGGGTGTTGGTGCTTGGTTGGTTATTACAAATCAAGCTGAATCAGGTGTTTTGATCGCATCGTCTATCTTGCTTGGTCGAGCACTTTCGCCAATCGATCAAGGTATGAACCAGTGGCCAAACTGGCGTAAAACCCGCGAAGCATTCAAACGTATTGAAGAACTCTATGAAAAGGCAGAGGAAGATAAGCGGATTGAAGTACCACTAGAGCAGTACCCGTTAACCGTTGAAGCTGCTTCGATCAGAGATAAGTTTGACCGTTATATTCTTAAAGGGCTTCAGTTTGAACTGAAATCCGGGCATACAATGGCGATTATCGGTGCTAGTGGCTCAGGAAAATCTGCCTTGCTCAACGCTATCAAAGATCCAACGAGACTATCGCAAGGCAAAATCCGAGTAAATGGCATGTCATTACTTGAAATGCCTAATGAGCAGCAAGCGTCCCTTATCGGTTACTTACCTCAGAATATTCAGTTCTTTGAAACCACGATTTTTAACAATATTTGTTGTTATGACGATGCGGACGATGTAGAAGAGCGAGTTTTTGCCGCAGCTAAATTAGCAGGTATTCATGATTGGATTTGCCAACTTCCAAATGCCTATCAAACGGTATACGGACAAAATGGGTTTGGGTTATCAGGAGGGCAACAGCAACAACTTGCTCTTGCTCGTGCGGTATATAAATTACCTAAAATCTTGTTATTAGATGAACCTGACTCTAATTTAGACCCACATGCTGAACAGCAGTTATTGTTTGTCCTCAAAAAATTGAAACAACTTGGTACTTCTATCGTATTAGTGAGCCACAGAAATAAGCTTCTTGAAGCAGTTGATTGGGTTGTCGTTATGGAGAAAGGACAAGTTAGAGACGCAGGCAAACGAGATGACGTACTTCAACGTCTTACTTCGAACAAAGTCGCGAATATTCGTGGGTAATTTAAATGAATAAAAAAGTTAGTGAAAATCCAGAGTTGGAGTTCACCCACAAGAAATATATCAAGATTGGTATGGTGTGTGTGATTCTCGGTTGCTTATTCACGTATTTTTGGTTAATCAGAGCTGAGTTATCTTCTGCTGCTATTGCCGGCGGTGTAGTTGGGGTTGAAGGTAATCGTGCGACTGTCGCTCACTTAGAAGGGGGGATTGTCGAGAAGGTTCTGGTTTCTGAAGGTGATATGGTTAAAGCGGGTGAACCATTAATTGAGTTGGCTTCTGTAGCTCCTAAAGCACAATTGGCACAGCTTGAGTTACGTTACTTCAATAACCTAGCACGAAAAGAACGCCTTGAAAGCCAGCGTAAAGGGGATGCACAGTTAATTTTTAGTGAACGGTTAATTGAAGCCAAGAAACGCTATGGTTCTCTTGCATCGGTTCTGGAAACTCAAACTCTCTTGTTTACTAGTAAGCAAGAAAGCTTGAGCAGTCAATTAGCGGTTCTGGACACTCGATTAGAGCGTCTTGTGAGTAGTGAAAAGTCCTACCAAAAGCAAACTGTGAAGCAACGCAAAGCATACAATTTGTTAGAACAAGAGCTTTCTATGCATGAAAAACTATTGAAAGAAGGCTACAGTTCTCAATTGCAAGCGATTGAACTCAAAAGAGGTCTAGCGTTATTAGCTGGTGACCTCGCCGAAATTGAAGGTCAATTGCAGAGTGTTTCTATTTCAAAAGCAGAAGTGAAACAACAAATGCATGCGGTGAAACAAGAGTACTACAGTGAAATTGAAAGTGAGTTGCAGGATATAAATCAACGCCTAGATGAAGGTATGGAGCAGCTGACACATGCTAAAGATATCGCTGATCGTGTAACGATAACTAGCCCATATTCTGGGCAGGTCGTCGGGCTATCCGTCTTTAGTAAAGGCGATGTCGTTCGCCCTGGTGAGCCACTAATGCAAATTGTTCCTGATGAAGACCGTTTGATTATCGAAGCGACAATTAAACCTCAAGATATTGATGATGTGTCATTAGGACAGAAAGCGATGGTTAGATTGGCTGCTTACAATGCGAGAACCACACCATTATTCGAAGGTATTGTTGTTAATGTTGCTGCTGACCGTATTTTGGAAAAAGAAAGAGAATCTAAAAACCCTGGTTTTAAGATTAAAGTTGCTATTGAAAAGGATGCATTTGTTGACTATCCGGAAATCAAATTGCATCCCGGTATGCCGGCAGAAGTATATGTTTTAATCAAGCAACGTTCTCCTATGGATTATCTATTAGAACCACTAGAAATAGGGTTACTAAGAGCATTTAGAGAAGCTTCATAAGCTTTGCCGAGAATCTTGTTTACTAATGAAACGCCCGATTTATATCGGGCATTTTTTTACCCTAAAACCAAAGAGTTAAAAGGATAGTTATATCAGACAATGACTTATTTAGTTTCGTGCTCTTCTTTTTGCTCTAAGTAACGACATACATAAAGGAACTAGTAGCAGAAAAAAGCCACCTTATAAATAAGGTGGCTTTTAAGTTTAAAATGTAATAATGGAAGGATAAATTTTTATAATGTTATCTTTAATCAAGATGCTGTTTACTCCAATCTAAGGCTTCGAGTTTATTGGAGACATTTATCTTTTTAAATATATTATTTAAATGTGTTTTTACAGTATGCTCACTAATGAAAAGAGAATCAGCAAGTTGAGAATTGGACTCTGACTCTGAAAGAGCTTTCAAAACCTGTCTTTCACGCTTTGTCAATGAAGACGGTGATGCAACATTCGATTTTTTTAATTGTTTCGGTTTTAGATTTGCTTCGTAATGATCGAGAAGTTTATTTACAACATTACGAGGTAGCCAGTTATCTCCACTCAGTATAGCCATTAGACCATTTTTAAGTTGTGCAATATCGCAGTTTTTTCCAAAAACACCTTTGATCCCTTTCCATTGGATAATCTCACTGAAAGACAGCTTTTCAGGGCTGTTTACAATAACAGTTACAAGGTTAAGCTTCTCGACATGTTCAGTTAGTGTTGATTTTTCATCTTTTTGAAGAGCTGAATAGTCTACGATTAACAACTTTCGTTTATTGTGTACTGGTGTTTTTATAAATTGTGCTGGCTCCAACGTTTCTACGGGTAAGCTTAAAATAGATGTTAGCACATCACTTATTGCTTTAGTTTGGTTATTCAAACTAGATATGAATAGGATGCCTTTGATACCTTTGTCACTCATAAATTCAGTTAACTTAGACGTTTTTCCTAGAAAGAAAACTAATTATCACCTTAACAAATACTAAATACTTAGTTTCTTAATGTCATTGGTTTTTGAGAATTTACACTACTGTTATTAAGTTTGAAACATGCTTTGCACCTAAAGCGAGGTACTTTAGGCTTAGTTGGCATTAGGGATAATTTATAACTTTGGTTCGCCTATTGTAAAGGTACCAAAAAAATACCAAATCTCATTTTTGAGCATGGAATATTTGTTGTTTTTATATAAGATCAATCCTGCATCCATTTGATGCATAAGATTCATTTGTTTTATTTTTTATAATTATTTTTATTGACAGAGTGTCTCTAAGTTAGTTTGCAATTCTTAGGCCTCTATACAAAAGGAATTCATTATGAGTGTATTTTTGGGTACTACTAACACTGACAGTACTGGTTCATCAGCAAACTTAAACGCAGGTAATGCAACAGGCGAAGTTGATAAAGTGTACCATGAAGATGGTGTTGACGGTGTTGTTACTGGTACGTCAAAAGATACTTACGATTTTGATACAGTAACTGTAGTTTCAGACGAGTGGAACAAAGACGGCTACAAAGAAGCCAAAATTGATGGCTCTTTTGAAGTGATCACAGTTGAAGATTTTGTTGATGTTGATATCCAGAATGCTGCTGATTCTGGTTTTTCTCATATTCATCTATTGAACACCAAACGTGGTCAAATTGATACAACAGGTTCTGATTCAAATGACAGCATCTTCATTGCTGTAGAAAGTAACACCAACACTTGGTCAAACAAGTTTGTTGTGGAAACAGGTGCGGGCAACGACGTTATCGAAATGGTTGACGTATTAAACTCTAAACATACAGAGTTCGATATTTCTCTTGGTGATGGAAATGACACTGCAGATGTTTCTCAACTGCAAACTGCGTTGGATGGTTCTAAAGAACGTATCATTGACGGTGGTAAAGGTCTGGACGTTTTAGTGACTAATGGTGATACGCAATTGGTATTCAGTGGTTTTGAGGTTATTCAAGGCGATAACTTCGGGGCTGGTAGCCAGCTAACACTTGATGCAACAGCGCTTGCAAATAATGCTAACCCTCTTGGTCTTGTTGTTTCTAACCTAGATCTAAGCTTTGATGAAGCATCAATCGATGGTTCAATCCATCATGATCTTAATGCTTTCCAAGAGTATTATGTAGAGCAGCTTGGTTTTGATGCGGAAAACTTTGCCGCCGTTGAGGTTGCAGTTGACGGTCAGAAGTATGTTGTTCTAACGGATGACGCGGATTACCTTGCATAATATTTATAAATATTAGTTTAAAGGAGCTGGCATAATCGTCAGCTCTTTTTAATTTAGGTTGCACATAAATAATAAGCTCTAACTCTGAATCCCCTCGTCCTCATATGCTACTCAAATTGATTATGTGATGGCTATGTTTTTACCATTCATAGTTAGTCTAATATTCCGTTGTATACAAAATTTATTTCTGTTTAATAAATACACAAAAAGATTTTTAAATTCACATATCGATTGCTCTGATCTCTAAGCTTATATTGAATATCATTCTATCATTCTATCATTCCATCATTCCATCATTCTATCATTGATTAAGTAAAAAGTTTTAGATGTTTGGTTTTGCATGAATTAAACAATGTCAATTGTAAATCATTGTTTGTTAAAGTTAAGCTATATCATGTGTATTTTATTTGAGTTGTGAATGATTGTGCGTTTGTGGAGTGTATTATTTAAATGAATGATTAAATCATTTGTCAGTCTTATTTAAACATAGAGACTAGTATTTCAATGGTACCAAAAAAATATTAAATCAATCTCTAATTGTCGACACCTAGTGGAGAAAATGAATAAGATGGTTCCATCGCTTGGACATCTAATTTAGATTTCCTATATCAGCTTCCAATTAGAAGAAGTATGGTTTTAATTGGGCGTAATATTAAACCTTAACAAAGGATAGAATAATGAGCGTTATTTTTGGTACTACTAATACTGATGGTACAGGTTCTGCTGCTGACTTAAACGAAGAAAACGGTATTTTGGTCAATGATGATTACCAGCAAGATGGCGTAAATATCAATGTTACTGATGAAGATGAGTTAGGGTTCTCATTCTCAGAAATTGAAGCAGACACATCAGTATGGAACTCTCCAAAAGAAGTGAAAGTTGAAGGTTCTACTGATGAAGTTATTCAAATCAATAACTTTGTCGACGTATACATCGACAACCAATCAGATTTAGGTCACTCACAACTTGACGTACTAAACGTTAAACGTGCATTCATCAATACTGCTGGTGTAGATTCTGACGACAGCATCATGATTGGTGTTAAAAGTAACAGTGTGCAGTGGAGCAATTTATTTGAAGTAAGCACTGGTGAAGGCAATGATGCTGTATCAATGATGAACATTGAAAATTCAAAGTATACAGAATTTGATATTAATTTAGGCAATGGTAATGATAAATTTGATTTCTCAAACCTTGAGCTTGCAGAATATCAAAGTCAATTACGTCATGTTGATGGCGGAGAAGGTCTAGATGTTCTTTACACAAATGGCGATGCTAACCTAACTTTTGAAGGTTTTGAAGTTGTTCAAGGTAAAGGCCAAGGTGTTGACTCTGTACTAGAAATGGATGCTGCTGCACTTGCAAACAATGCTGACTCTGAATTCGGTTTGATTGTTGCAGACCTAGACGTAGAAATGGGTGAAGGTGTTGAGTCTTACACTGTATCTGAGCTGTCTGCTAGTCAAGCAGATCATCTTGGTGATGAAGGGTTTGACTCAAGCGAATTTACGGCTGTAACATTTACTACAGAATCTGGTGATGAATTCACTATCCTAACAGATGATGCTGACTTTCTAGTATAATGTGATTTAGTCATACCTTAAAACCGACAACTTTGTTGTCGGTTTTTTTTTGCCTTGTTCATAACCAACCTAAAATTGCCAGCCTGACATGCTCATCATTTGAAGCAAATAGTGTTACATTTTATCTCATAAATGCGATTTTCTGGTTTTGTTTAAAATATACCTTTTGTTTTACTCTTAAGAATATGTAAAGTCTTTTATATGCAATTTTTACTACATTTTCTTAGCGTGTATCTATTTTCCAATCATCACTCTTTAGTTGTTACATCTTCCTTACTAGCTTTGTGCTTGGCCATTTTTTTAAATGGTTTTGTTGCTATTAAGAATAATTTTTTACTACATGATATAAAGCAAAAAGGTGAACAAATCAAATATGAGATTGCTGAGACAACTGATGTAGTAAGTATTTCTAATAAATTAGCCCCTGAACAACTGGATTCATGGTTATCTTCCTCTTCCAATCATCCTGATTATTTTTCTTATGCATCAAATTTTTATGCATGGGCTAGCTACATAGCAACACTTAGACTTAACGACGAGTGGTTAGCTCGTGAATACTCTGAAAGAAGTAAAAAAATGATGGAATCATTTATTTTATTGAAACCATATGATGCATATGGCTATGCATCATTGGCTAAAGAAGAATGGAGAAACGGAGCTAGTTACATGAAAATAAAAGGGCTTATCGATTTGTCAAAAAAACAAGGCCCTTATGAAAAGGTTACCGGGTCAAATAGTTTAGAGTTCTACTTGGCTTTTTGGCCTATGCTTACTGTTGATGACAAAGAGGATGCAATCTCAATGATATTCAATGGTTCAAAATATGGTTTGAATGAGTATCATTTTCGTAGAATATTGACCCAACCTTTATTAAAGATGCGATTTTGCTCTATTACTAAATTTGGCGGCCGTAATTTTAATGGGTGTGATTGAAGTTGATAAAATTTAAGAACTGAAAATACATGCTACTAATTTAAAGAAGCATAAGGAGTATATATGAATGCTAAAGTAATGCTGGTCAGTTTAATGTTATGTGGAATTCCTCAAGTTTCCGTTGCTAATAACTTAAATTTAGATGCATTAACTGAAATAGTTACAACTTCTAAATCTGAACCTCGTGAACTTACAACTGACATACTTGCTGATTACAATCAAGGAAACGAGTTATCGCAAGTATTTGCTTTATTGTTACAACTAAAGCCAGAAGCTACTTTAGATGTAATATCTTCAGCGATGAGATTGATGCCAGAGAATGCTGCTCAATTAGCTCAGATTGCTCTTAAAAATGGGGTCAGTAGTTCAACTGTAACGATTGCAGCAATCGATGCAGGTATAGATCCAACACTCGTAGCTGCTGAAACTGCGGCAGGTATTGAGACTGTTACTCCTAGGCCTACGCCAGTAAGTCCTAAGGCTTCGATCTCTAGAAATTAAGCATGTAAGAATTTTATAATTATAGCAAAATAAAAAAAGGAGCAAACAAAGTGTTAGCTCCTTTTTTTTCTAGAAAGTGATCGTAGCACCTAATGAGAAGTTAACTTCGCTAGGCCCAGTTATTGGTTCTTTATAGCCGAGTTCAGTAAATATTTTAGTCCAATCAACTATTAAATAGGATATACCTGTGTATACATTGTGTAGATTTCCATCTTGTGACATAGTTTCAGAATCTTGCATGATGAACTCATAACCCGAGTATAGAGTGGTATTTTCTACGAAGGCCAATTGTCCTCCTAGTGCAAAAGCATTCTTATCTACAGAACGTGAACTAATTAACTCATCTTCAGTTGAATTATAGTAATAGGTAGCACCAAGATTATAGTCACCCATATCAAGAAAAAGGGATGTATGACCATATAAAGAGTTAGTTTGATCGGATGATGTATTGGTCGAAGATTGGCCAATACCTGCAACAAACGTTATATCTGCTGAGGTGTAGCTGCCATAAAACTCTGCTAATTCACGTTTACGTGCACCGGCTTCTGGGCCATATGTAATACTTGCTTTAAATAAGTCGTTATTATAACGGTACTTGATAGTGTCTCCTTTGACACCTACACTATTTAAGTCAGATAATCCCCCAAAACCTTCGGAAAAATCGACTCCCCCAAGGTCGTCGGATGAAGTTGAGTGCTTGCCATAAGTTAATAAGCCAAGTGATTCTGAGTAAATACCGGCGTAGTATTGGGATAGATATAAGTCGTCCTTATTCTTATCTTCATCTGCGTCCAAATTTACTTCTGCTTCAAGACCAGCAGCTAACGCTAACGTGTCAGTTACACCATATCGACTTGTTAAACCTATTTTTGAATCGCCAAAAGTGTAGCGATTATCTTTTTCATCCATAATCTTAGCTTGGGCTTTTATACTTCCATAAATATCTAAGTAAGCTTGATCTGTATTGATAAGCTCGTACGCATTAACAGGTCCTACAATCGTGAGAGTTAGTACTGTAGCTAAATAAGTCTTTTTCATCATTTTTCCATCAAGAAACCAGTTTGAAAGTAAGCTTTTTTCGATAGTACACTTCATTCGATGTCATTACATAAGAAAAAGCTTGAACTTTTTAATCTCAGGGCATCACTATATTACAATTGTTACAACAAGTTTGTCTTAAGTATGAGATGCATTGTTTTTATAAGAGGATATTTTTGACAGTTTGCTGACAGAAAGTGCAATTTCATTATAATGCTACTTTGGTACTAAATAGCGACTAGTATTTGAGTACTGACAAGTTATTTTAACGAATTTATGTATGAAATGTACATTATACAAGCAATATGATTTTGGATATATAGAATGAATAAAGTAGATAAAGCATGTTTTTATGCTTTGCTGTTGCTACTAGTGTGGTTACCAATACCTCTTGGCTCTAATAGATTATGGGCTTGGTCATTATTTGAAATAGCTGTCAGCTTTGTATTTATTTTTTTTATTATCTCAAGTTATTTAGCAAATAGAAAATTTCCTATCGAAAGACTTACTAGATTTTTCTGGTTAATTCTTCCATTAGTCACCTATCAAATATGGGCTTTTATACAGTTAGTACCGATTCCTATTGATACTTTGAGTTACATTTCTCCTAATGCTTATGTATTTTACAAACAATTTGGTCACTCTTTCGCACCAATAACACTTGATCCTGTCGCTACAAGAATGAATCTGTTTAAAGGAATTACATTTACGTTATTTGTGTTGTGTGTGATTTTATTTGTTAATACTCCAAACCGAGTTAAGAATGTGTTGCTAACTTTACTACTTAGCGGATTGTTTCAAGCGACTTATGGTGCTTTTGAAATACTTTCTGGTGTAGAACAAAGCTTAATATTTGAGCTACAAGTTGACAGAGCTGCTACTGGTTCTTTTATATATAAAAACCATTTTGCTAACTATCTAGTTATGTGCTTATGTTCAGGTATCGCACTAATTGTGGCGAACTTACATGCAACTTCCTCTGGCTCTTGGTTCGTTCGCTTTCAGCGTTGGATCAGCGCCATTTTGTCGGGGAAAATGCTGGTTCGCTTGGCAATGGTTGTGGTGGTGATAGCGTTAGTTATGTCTCGATCTCGAATGGGGAATACTGCGTTTTTTGTTGCGTCATGCATAGGTGGAATTGTTGCGTTACTGTTTTATAAGCAGAAACCAAGAGCGTTAGTTGCTCTTATTATTAGTGTTTTGATGATCGATGCGATTGTAGTCGGATCCTTATTTGGTGTGAGTAAAGTTCAGCAGCGTATCGCTGAGACTTCATTTACTCAAGAGACTCGTGATGAAGTTGTAGAGTGGAGTCTCCCGATTATTTCTGATTTTCCATTGACTGGAACAGGGATGGGGAGTTTTTATTCTGTTTTTCCAGCTTATTCAAAATATAATATTGGCTTCTATGACCACGCACATAATGACTACCTGCAGTTTGCTGTTGAAGCGGGTATCCCCGCAACGTTGCTGTTGGGCTTTCCTTGCTTATGGGCATTGTGGTTATGCGTTAAAAGTATGAGAACCCGTAATAGTCGGACACTAAAAGGCACGGCGTTAGGATGTTTTATGGCTATACTAGCGATGCTGATTCATATATCAGTCGACTTCATGCTCCAAGCGCCAGCGAATGCAGTGACATTTCTTACAATCTTAGTTTTGGCTGGCTGCAGTGCTTCAATGAAAATCTCAAGACGTTCAGAGAAAGATTATGTTTGATAAAATCCTCGTCGTGTGTGCTGGCAATATTTGTCGCTCTCCGATCGCTAAAGAAATGCTATCGAAAATCATGCCCGATAAAGAATTGGATTCTGCAGGTTTAATTACGCAAAAAAGTAACTTAATCAGCGCCAGAGCCAGTGAGCCAATGATTCAGTTAGCGCTAGATGCAAATATTGATCTTTCCACACATCAGGCAAAACAGTTAACCCCTGAACTTTGCCAATGGGCGGAGCTGATTTTAGTGATGGAAGAATCTCATATTTATTCGGTAGCAGATATTGCTTCAACTGCACGAAGCAAAACATTTCTGCTAGGACAATGGTCTACAGGTACCATTAGTGATCCGTATGGCAAAGGAGAGCGAGAATACAAAGTGGCTTACCAGGCGATAGAACAAGCCTGTGAGAGCTGGAGAAAGCGCCTACAATAGATCGAGTGAGCTAAGGCCGATCCGCAAACTTCATTTTGTACATACTGTGGTCGGCCTGAGAGATCAACTGATTCATTGTTGTTGAATCATCAGGGTATCTGGCCATCCCCACACTTGTTGATAAATACTCATAGCTACTTGAGAGCTCGATTTTTTCTTTCACGCATTGCCGTACCATTTGTTCAATATTTTCAATAGCTCCGCACTCGATATCATTCAGAATAATTGAAAACTCATCCCCTCCAATACGATAAACTTGATAATTTAACGAATCACTTTGAGTTGAAAGTCGGTGTGAAAATACTCTAAGTAAATGATCGCCAGCTTGATGGCCGTATGAGTCGTTAATGGATTTGAAGCCATTAAGATCTAGGATAAACAAGGTGAAGGGACGCTGGCGTTGAATATTAGACTCAAGGGCTTTGAGCAAGGCTAACCGATTGAGAATTCCTGTCAAAGGGTCTGTTATGGCAAGGCTTTTATGGTGCAGTGCTTCTTTATGGAGTATGTAACTTACCAATCCTGCGCAGGTAAATAGAAGAAACATCAGAAGAAATTGAACGTGGGTCAGCATTTGGGCTTGCTGCATTTGAGCTTGATACAACGGGCTTTTTAAGCGAAAGTTCGCGTTCACGTATTGTATTGTGGTCAGGTAAATATTGTTAAATGCTTGACTGAGCTGTTTCGCTTCTTCTGAGCTTTTGACCTCCAATTGGTTTTCAAGCGCCTTGAAGCGAGTAAACATCTCGCTGAAAAAGCTGTATGCCCCTTCAAGAGCCATAATATCGTCCGACTCTTTGCTGTGCATGAGGACATCAAAGCGACTCCAAGTAAGCTCATATTTTAGCTTCATACGTTCATCATATTCAGTATGATCCGCTGCAAAGGGGGTGATACTAACGAGCTCAGAAAACTCCTTAGTGAGCTGAAATAAGAACCAAGATGCTTGGTTATGCTGCTCCGAGTACGAACGTGCAAGCTCTCTGGTTGCAGATAGAAAGTATAAGTTAGCTACGATAAGTATCGCCGAAAACACAATGAGTAGTGTTTTCGCTTGAGACAAGAGTATTGGTAGTTGCTGTTCTTTGTAATGCTTAACCATATTATATTATGGGTTGTGAATAACAATTTCGTCTATTTGCCAAACCATTTGAGAATAATAGGTTGGATTGTTTATCTCTGGGTTTGAATCTAAATCAAATACCAACCAAAATGGTCCCTTATTTCTTATTTTCATATACTTACCATCCATTTGATACGCGATGATTGGATCATAAGTGAGGATGTCTTTTACTGTGCTGCTTGCAGCATAATCGTTCAACGCAATAAATGAGACGGCAAGCGCACTGTCAAGTTTGTAATACTTCAAAAGTTCGGAGACTTTGACTCCAGAGAACGCTTTTGTCTCTTCAAACCATGGTAGTTGCGTTGTAAATGATGAGATCGGAAATTGACTCATTAGTGTCTGTCTACTGAGCGTTTCAACTTTTTCATTTGGCAACTTAATCACGAGATCGGCGGCGTGGGTGTAGGTGCTGACTAGCAAAAAACTAATGAGAAGAGTCCATTTCATTTGTATTCCTTAACTCACGCTATGTTAATTAGGTTTCTCTCAATAAGTATACGATTAAGTGTACTGTATTTAAACGAATTTATGAGTATATCAAGTAGTACTTTTGGTATGAGGATATAAAAAAGCCCCTCAAAAGAGGGGCTCATTACGTGAATATATATTGATTAGGAATTAGAAGATAAGGTGCGCAACACCTGCGATAACAGGTAAAGTGATGAGAGTTCGCAGGATAAAAATTGTAAATAACTCAATGATGTTTACTGGGATTTTACTGCCAAGCAATAGCGCACCTACTTCGGACATATAGATAAGTTGTGTTACAGACATTGCTGCAATCACGAAGCGTGTCATTTCACTATCGATTGATGCTGCGAGGATTGCAGGGATAAACATATCAGCAAAACCAACAACAATGGTTTCTGATGCCGCAGCAGCATCTGGGATCCCTAGCATTTCAAGGAATGGGATAAATGGTTGACCTAACACACTAAACACACTGGTGTATTCGGCAATAACAAGAGCGATAGTACCAAGGCCCATCACAACAGGTAAAACACCAAACACCATATCGACTGCGTTTTGGATACCTTCTTTAAAAACACCTTTTGCAGACGTTACTTTGCTTGCTTTTTCCAGTGCTAAGTTCATTCCCCATGAAAAAGTCGAATGTCCTTGAGGGATGGCATCTGCATCATCTTCAGGTTTTGAGCCGTCAATGAAGGTGTCTTTTTTCAAGCTAAGTGGTGGTAAGCGAGGAATAATAATCGCAGCTACTAAGCCTGCTAAACAGATTGCGCCATAGAAAGGCAGAAAGAGATGCTCTAACTCGACTTGCGCAATGACCACTAAGCTAAATGTAATCGAGACGGCAGAAAATGTGGTGCCCACAACTGCCGCTTCTCGCTGTGTGTAGAATTTATTTTCGTACTGCTTGCTTGTTAATAGAATACCAACACTGCCGTCACCAAGCCAAGAAGCCATACAATCAATAGCACTTCGACCTGGTAGATTAAACAATGGGCGCATGATTTTACTTAGTAGAGTGCCAAAAAGTTCTAACAAGCCAAAATTTAGAAGTAGTGGTAGCAAAAGACCTGCGAAAATGAATACAGAGAACAGTGTAGGAAGTAGACCGTCTAAAACAAGCCCTCCTGTATTTTCCTCCCAAATGGCTTTTGGTCCGATTTGGAAGTACGTCATGATGACAGCAATGCCACCAATAACTCTCACCGCTAGCCAAAGTGGAGATGGGTTAAACAACCCGTTTAAAAAAGGCGAACTAGCGATAAAAGATGGAGTCTTGATACGACAAATTGCTGATGCAGCAGCCATGGCAGCAATAATGAAAGTGAGCGTTGGAACCAGAAACTCACCAAAAACCGCTTGGAGTGTTTTTGCGAGAACGGCTACGGGAATAGTAATGTCACCTTGATAACTGATCGGTGCCATAAATAAAAAGAGTCCCAGCATTGAAGGAATGAGGAACAGCCAAAATTTACTCTTCAGATTTGGTTCTTCTACAGTTTGCGCGTTGTTTTGCATTGATTTACCCATGTTACAACTAGTTCAATCCACATTTATCGTATGGAATATATATTCACTAAACATTCGTATAAATTCACGAGATGTAAGAGTAACTAGTTTTATCATCTCATGCAATACTATTCATTAATTTGAGTTAAATATTCAGTGTTACATATTGAGGTGTATTAACTTTCTGGATGTATGTTTTGTAGATGATACAATTGTTGGTTTATTGTTGCAAATTGGGTTTGTTGTTGTTGGTTTTTATCAATAAGTAAGTCCAGTAACTAAAAGCAATTGCTAAAGATAGGAATACTGGGAGGAGCAGTGCGCCTAAAGAGTACGCAGCAAAGAGCTTAGCTCCAAGTACGCCTCCGGATAAAAAACCAAGGAAAATGAATAGAAATAGCTTAGCTTTGCGGTAATCAAAAGGTTGTCCTCTTAGACGAGCGCCAATCATTAGCCCTAAGTCGGTGACGATACCTGTTAAATGAGTCGTTCGAACAACAGCTCCGCTAAATGTGGTCAGCATGGCATTTTGTAAACCACATGCGGCTGAAGCAAAGTATTGACCGTAAACTGAATTGTCTTTCAACAGAAGGTAGGCAATATAGAGAAGCCCACCCTCAATACACAAGGCAACACCGTAGCGGCGGCCTAACTTTAGAGCAGTGCTTTCGATAAATGTGCCACTTAAGACGGCGCCAAGCATGAAGCTAAAGACAATCATAAATAAGTGTAAAGTTCGGCCGTCTAAAGTCTCAAGGCTTGTACCAAGAAGTGTTACCGTACCTGATATGTGAGAGACTGCTTGATGTTGAAATCCTAGTAAACCGATTGCGTTTACAATCCCTGCGAGAGAGGCCAGTAGAAAAGCTCCATATTCTACCCAGCGTGGAAGTTTAGAAATCAAAACGAACTCCTCAAATTGAAGAAAGAGAATTATATCGCTTTGATCCTTTATGAGATAGGAGTTATCTATGAGCTCAGTTGATCCTAAACAATCAATCGTAATGTTTCATCTGACAATCAAAACTTACCCAGCCAAATTGCCTTTTTTCGTAGATAGAAAAGCTTGGTGTTGGTAAATCTTGTTGTTTAAACACTCCGATGGGAATCACGATAAATTCTGGAGCGTTTTCCAAGTGCAATAACATGGTTGTTCCACAGCGAGGGCAGAAAGAATAGGTAACATTACCACCGCTATCACTGATGCGACTAAAAGACGCAACCTCACCATCATGACGAACTTGGTGCTCTAAGAATCGAGCCTGTACGCCAAAAACACTTCCGGTACGTTTTTGACATTCAAAGCAATGACATATTGCTGTGCGTATTGGTTCCCCTTTACATACCAGCGAAACTTGACCACAACTGCATTCAGCTGTTCTGATTTTTTCCATCTGGGAAGCTCCTTGTGATGACAGCAGTACATTGATAAGGTTTACCACCAACTTCCGTTGATGACAAACTTGGACCGTATGAAAAAGAGACTTTTGCCGATCCCACTTATATTACTCATTCCCATTGTTTTACTCGTCATAGTAGCCGTTGCCGGTATTTATCGATTTAGCTTAAGTGATGAAGAAATCATGGCAAAGTTTCCAGCAACAAAGGTTAAAAGTGACCTGATCCTTAGAGAAGTCTTTGATATTCCTACCTCGAATCCGTGGACAATACGCGTACCTGAAAGTAACGCATTTGCTTTTATGAAAAAACATGAGCGAGAGAAAGGGTTTGTATCTGGTCCGTTTGACGATGGTGTTGTTCGTGGTGAGGTTATAGTTGAAACCAAATGGTTAACTCAGATTGCACCTACCGTTTTTTCTGCACCTATGTTGGTTTCCAATCAAGGCTCCGGGATATTTTATTACTTAGCGATCTTTGAATATGACATTACTCGCAAACGGATGATTTTATCAGATGTGGCATTGATCGGTGACCGAATTAAAGTGACAACCCTTGACTACAAAGACAATCGCTTAACTTTAATGGTTATGCGGCATGGCGAGCAGCAAGCGATGGCAGAAGAACCTAATGTGCCTGAACAATTCGAGTTTGATTTGAGTCAGCAATATAAGCTCGAACCTTTGTAAACCAGATAACCAGTCAGGAAAGGGCGTCGGAGTTTTTGCTTCCTTTCTGGCGAATATGTCCAGTATTGCTTATTATTTAGCCATGAATATGGAATAAGAGCAGTTAATGGAGTAACAAATGATTAATAAGCGCTTCTTTAAAACAAAAAATGAAGTTGAAGTCACTTTTGAGTTGCCACAAGAGCAAGCAAGCCAATCGGTCGCTTTAGTGGCGGATTTTTTAGATTGGCAGCCAGCAGAAATGAAAAAAGTGGCAAAGTCGAAAACCTATAAGTTTAAGACTCGCTTACCGAAAGATAGCCATTTCGAATTCAGGTATTTGATCGACAATGAAAAATGGATAAATGATCCGAATGCCGACCGCTTTACACCAAATGGGTTTGGTGAAGATAACGGATTGATCTCGACATTTCGCTGATCGATAGATGAGATATGTTAGTGACTACTAATCATATAACCTATGTCACATAAAGAGGCGCTTTTGCGCCTTTTTTGATCTTTCTTTGACATTACTGTGGTGACATTTATTAAAGAAATACGTACTCTTATGCTTTTCGGAATTCATGTAAAGGTCAAATTGTGCAAGCCAAGACAATGAAAGCTCGATTTTTTGAGCTGACAACACCAAAAAAGCTACTGCTTTTGGGGCTGCCTGTTGCTGCGATAGTTGCATTTTCTTCTATCAACAATACAACTCTTCCTTCACGCACCGTTGATCTTTCTCTTCCTGAAACCGAACTGGTAAATTCCTACCTTATTGATACCGAAGATACACACGATATCCCAGACTATGAATACGTCATTCAGAAAGGGGATAATTTGAGTAATATCTTCGAGCAACTGGGCTTTGGCTACAGTGATCTTCTAAAAGTAATGGAAACGGATCTTAACTATCTGGCATTAGATACGCTTAAGCCTGGCAATACGCTTCGGTTTTGGAAAGGTAAAGAGGGCCAAGCCCTTGAAAAAATGGAGCTGGAATTTAGTTTAGTTGAACGTGCTGTCTACTCTCGATTAGATGATGGCAGCTACGAGTTTGACGAAGTTAAAATTCCGGGTGAATGGAAAGAGCTTCCATTAGTTGGTGAAATACGAGGCAGTTTTTCACAGTCGGTCCATAAACTTGGACTCGGTAGTTCTGAGATAGAGCAAGTCGTTGCCTTATTAAAAGACAAGATTAACTTCACGCGTGATCTGCGTGCTGGAGATAAGTTTGAAGTGGTTCAGTCACGCCAATATATCGGCAATAAACTGACAGGAAACCGTGAAATCAAGGCTATTCGTATCTATAACCGCGGTCGTGTGTTAAGTGCATATTTACACACTGACGGTCAATATTACGATCAAAACGGAAACAGTTTACAACGTGCTTTCCAACGTAAGCCAGTGAACGGTAACTACCGATTGAGCTCAAACTTTAACCCGAATCGTAAGCATCCTGTGACTGGCCGCGTGGCCCCGCATAATGGTACTGACTGGGCGACTCCAACCGGCACGCCGATTGTATCGACTGGTGATGGCGTGGTCATTATGACTCGTAAACACCCTTATGCTGGAAATTACGTGGTGATTCAGCACGGTAGTACTTATAAAACACGCTATTTGCACCTGAGCAAGATCTTAGTGCGTAAAGGGCAGAAAGTGAGCCGGGGACAACGTATTGGTCTTTCAGGAAAATCTGGACGCGTTACTGGGCCTCATATTCATTACGAATTGATTGTTCGGGGTCGTCCGGTGAATGCGATGCGAGCCAATATCCCAATGGCGAATTCAGTACCAAAAACTGAAATGGCATCCTTCAGAGCTAAACGAGATCAATGGGACGCGATGTTAAAGCAAGAAGAAATGAAACTTGCTTCTCAAGCCGATTCCGATTCAACCAGCTAAAAAAATCCCCTGTTATCAGGGGATTTTTTTATGCGTTAGAGACCTTTTTATTTTGGTCCCCTAGGTTGTTTTGAAAGTTGACGATGGTGTCCGGACGCTCAGGTCTTGAGAAATAGTACCCCTGAATTTGCATGCATCCCATATCGTAGAGTTTTTGCAAGGCCTCTTCATTCTCAACGCCTTCGGCAACAAGGTCGACCTCAAGCTGCTTAGCAAGTTGAATGATTAGCCACACCACACTTTCCGATGTCTTGTTACAAAGCATGTTCCGAATAAATGTCGCATCGATCTTGATACAATCGATAGGGTAGCTATGGATATAATTCAAACTTGAATAACCGGTACCAAAATCGTCTAGAGCGACAGTAAAGCCGAGCTTTCTGAGTTTGTCGAGGATGATCCTGACTTCGTTAGTCTGAGACAAAAGGACGGTTTCTGTCAGTTCAATGGTGAATTCGTAAGGCAAGAAGCCAAAGCGATCAATTGTTTCAACTAAATGGCTGAGGTAGCGTTTCGAGTCGTTGAGCTCATGTGCTGAGCAGTTGAGCCCCAATTTGACTTTGTGCCCTAAGCCTTTTTCTAACTGCAGTTTTGCTTCACAGGCAAGCTCGACAATGCGTTCTCCCAATTCAACTATTAAGCCTGACTGTTCAGCCGCTTCGATAAACTCTAATGGAGAGATCACTCCAAGAGATTTACTTTGCCAGCGGGCCAATATTTCGAAATAGCTCCAACGCGTACTGTTTTTTCTTACAATGGGCTGGGCTAACACATAAATTTCACTTGGCATGTCTGGGGATTTGTTTAATTCATGACGAAGTGCGTTGATGATCATTGTTTTGCGATGATACTGCGTACTTAAATGGGTGTCGTAACACTGGACTTTCGTATTGCGTGATTGCTTACAGTCTTTCAGGGCTAAACTGGCATTGAGTATCAGCTGATCGGCCGTCATTTTATTTTCAAATCGCCGTGCAATACCAATGCTGGCACTTAATTTGATGTTATGAACCGGGTCGGTGTATCCGGCTTCAAGTCGGTTAATAATTTTCCGGCACACTTTTAATGGATCACCAGAAAAAGTGATAAAAGCAAACTCATCGCCCGCAATACGGAAGGCGAGCTGTTCTTCGGGAAGAGACTGGCTAATCGCAGAAGCTACATATTTTATGATCTGGTCACCAATGTAATTGCCATATAAATCATTGATTGATTTAAAATTATCGATGTCTAAATACGCCAAAGTAAAAGGTGATGGGTAATTTTCAGTGAGTTGCTCTAATTTGTCGGACAAAAAGCTGCGGTTAAGCAAGCCAGTTAAGTTGTCGTGAGAGACTTCATAACTCAGTTGGTTAACTAAACTGTCTGAGCGTGCGGAAAGCCATTGAGAGCGAAGGCCATGCACCACGACATTCGCAAAGATCCTGTGGTAGAACACCAACTCTTCTTGGTCCGAAATTGGTGTGGTAAAGGTCGAAAGCAGAACACCAAGAACCTCTCCAGTACGCGTGCGCAAAGGTAACCCCAAATAGGCTTGGAGGTGGTTTTCCTTTATGTACGAGTCATGAGGAAAGAATTCCGCGACATTCTGGGCGTACAGACAGAAATCACGTTCAGATTTGCTGACATGTTCACAAGGTGTACCACGTAACGAGTAGCTGCTATCGCGTTTCAGTTTGTTCTCGCAAGCATAAGAAAGCGTTTGGGCGTTAAAATTAAACTTATCGACTTCCACAATGCAGGTGCAGTATGTTTGGAAGTGCTTATGCAATACAAGGGTGACTTTGTCCAGCAGCTCAGCGCCATTGAGTAGCAGCGTCTCATTGATAATGTCTAAACTGATGGAGCCACTCTGGTGAGGTTTCCTAGCCATAATGAGTAACCCATGTTGTGATGATTTTTTATCATCTATTTATTGGTATATGCACATGGTTACTATGGTATAGCGCTCACACTTTTTCAAACTTGGTTGCTAGGACTTTTTTGTGGTCCTTGGCTAGTTTGTTGTTTTTAATAAACTTACTTAGGATCTTTTTGTAAGCGCTGTTTCAGATAGTCCAAAAATAGTTTAGTTCGTGTGTGTTGGTAATCTAATTTCGGATAATAAGCATAAACTGTGGTTTCATCAGCAGTGACATCAGCCAATATGCGTTTCAAGCTACCCAGCCGAATTTCTTCTCTCATCATGACATCGTTAGTCAGCAAAATGCCCATCCCGCTTTTTGCTGCGTAAAACAATGCTTCTGGGTTGGTTGTTGCAAAGTTGCCTCGTAATAATATGCGCTTTCCATTGGAGAGCTTAATTTCACGCTGTGTCCGCTCTCCCCATATCAGCATATTGTGTTCAGTTAATTGGCTAGGTTTGGTTGGCTCGCCGTGTTTTTCGATGTAATCAGGTGACACATAAAAGCCTGCTTTGTGCTCAAACAGTGCAGTAGCTTTAAAGCTCAATGAGTTTAATTGCTCGATTTCACGGCTAATGAATAGGTCTAAGCTGAGATCGGGCAGTTGCCCTGGTATTGTAGTAGTGAGTTGAATACGAATATCAGGATACATTTGTAAAAACTCATCTAAGTACTGCACCAAAAACTTTGAACCCACAGCAAGTGTTGCACCAATTTTTAGCAGGCCGGCCGGTGATTGATCGACGGAACGTGTTTCATCAACGACGGATTGCCACTCTTCAAGTTGCCTCTTCGCACGTTCGTAGAATAAGGCTCCTGCTTCTGTTTGAGTGACCGAGCGGGTTGTTCGTTTCAGAAGCTGCACACCGATGCGCTCTTCTAACCAATGCACTCTTTTGCTAATCGCAGAGCTAGTGGTGTTTAGCTTGCGCGCCGCACCATTGAAACTCCCTTCATCAACAACTCGAACATAGCTATCAACACTTTGCAGCCAATCCATTTTGTGGACTCCTATTAATTCTCATCTGGAACTAATTCTTTTCCTTATGAGGTGATTATCATGTATGAGCGTTTAATTTACACTGGATTTCATGGCGTGAACATAAGAGATTTTAATGAAGAAAACCCCGATTTTATTGGCGATGATGATCATTGCAACGGGTCAAGTGGGTGTGAGTATTTATCTACCTGCATTACCCCTTATTAGCGAGAGCTTATCTGCGACCCAAGCTGACGTTCAACTTCTCGTGACACTTTATTTAGTTGGTTTTGGGTTATCGCAGCTGTTTTATGGCCCGTTATCAGACAGTATTGGTCGCCGTCCTGTGTTCTTACTGGGGCAGGGTATTTATCTGATAGGTACACTGGTTTGTGTACTGTGTTCGTATGATTTAACCATGCTAGAGAGTGGTCGATTACTACAAGGCTTAGGAGCGGGTAGTGCTTCCGTTCTTGGGCGAAGCGTGTTGCGAGACAGTTATGACGGGGCTCAATTAACCAAAGCTTTTTCGTATATTTCTGTAACGGCCTCCATTTTGCCAATTCTTGCTCCCGTTGCTGGTGGATGGATAGCTTCTCATATCAGCTGGCAAGCGATATTTCTTTTTGTATTAGTATATTTATTAGCGATTTACTGCCTAGGTTATTGGGTATTGAGAGAAACGCTACCGTATGCGAAGCGAGCGTTTCGGGTTCGTTCCATTATTCAGAACTACTCTCAGCTTCTGTCAAACCCGCAGTTGTATATGAGTGCTAGTTTCAATTGGTTGAGTTACTTAGGATCTATTGTGTCACTGTCGGTGATGCCTTTTATTGCTCAGAACCAACTTGGCCTGAGTGCTGCGGAATATGGTTCGGTAATGATCATTCCTTCATTAGGCTTGCTTATGGGAAGTACCATGATGAACATATTGATTCGGTATTTTAGCCGTCACTGCCTATTAGGTGGCGCGATAAGTATTGCTCTGGGGGCTGGTGTCTGGTTAATGATGAGCTCTGTTTCGTTATTTAGTTTGATCCTTGCTTTTACGCTATTCTCGATCGCACAAGGTTTGTCTTTTCCCATCTCAATCTCGATGTTGCTTGAGCCTTATAAGGAAAATGCAGGGTCGGTGTCTGCACTTTCTGGTTCGGTGCAGATGGCGCTGTCAGGGTTGTTTGGAGGATATCTGGTGAAAACTTGGATTGGATCTTCTGAGTGTTTAGGTATCTTCTATGTTTCTTTGGCGGTCATCATGACTATTGTATTGGTATTGCAGCGTCGACATCATCAAACTCAACAGGAGTTTGCTTGAAACCGACCTACGGATTGATACAATGCGAACCCAAATTGATAACCTGCCTTTGAGGTCATGTTCATGGAACATAAAGAGTTTGAAACACTGGTTAAGAGCCTTTGTGAAAAAGAAAATCTTCCACAAGCTTTAGAGTTACTAAAAAGTAGTGATGACGCTGAAGTAGCACAAGCCGCAGAGTCTTTGGCTGGCCAATTTGCCCTTGCCGAAGTAGAGGGTGAGAAGCGAATCTACCATGTAGTGCTTGAAACAAATGACCAAGGCGAAGAGCAAGAGTTTGTAGAACACATCATGAACGAAGGTGATGATGTCATTGTGTTTGTTGCTTGGTTCTTTGATGCGATGTTTGAAGTGAAGCGTAAAGATACCTATCAAGCAGCAGGCAAAACTTACAAGCAGCCTAAACGCAACTAAATGTGATTTAGATCTTGTTTTGTTGGTGGTTCGGATTAAAATCGGCGTCGTTTTTACAGGAGACGACAATGAACCACGAATTAGGTAGTGCCTATTTAGGTCAGCTAGTTGCGAAACAAGCGATGCATAATGCGTTGTATGGTAAGCCAAAAGTGAAGAAAAGCTCATTTCTAAAACGTTGTTGGAAAAAAGTGAGCCAGTAAACGCCACTAAAATGGAATTTAAAACCCCGACATTCATGTCGGGGTTTGTTGTTTTCGCTTAACCGTTCTCTAGGTTTACCACATTGTCAGGGATAGTTTTTAATCCCTTTTCTTCAAGCCAAGCTTTTAGATTGTCAGCCCCACCAATATATTGGCCATCTAACCAAATTTGTGGCACCGTGACGGGCGTTTTCTCGCCAATGATCGCTTTGACTTCTGGAATCATACGATAGAGTGCTGCGCTGTCTTTCACCACATCATGATACTGGTAATCGATGCCTGCTTCATTCAACATGTTCTTTGCTTTGACACAATATGGACACGTTGCTTTGCCATAGACAACACTTCCCGTCATTTCATCACGCTTCGTCCACTCTTTGATCACAGACTGAACAAGTACCCCGCGATTGAGTGCTTCTCCCTGACTGATCACTTGGCCTTCCACCATGATAATTGGGGCATGCCAAGCTCCTTTCTTCAAAGGCTCCCACCAATGCGATAACCAATCTTTCACTTCCAACTGAACAGGAATACCTGCCAATTCCGTTTCGAAGGTATCTTTGAGGATATCTTTAGTCAGGGTACATTCACCGCAAGGAATATTTACCTTGAACGGTCCCCAGCTTCCTGCCCAGCGATATAAAGTGATTTTGATTGGATCTGTCATTGTGGCTCTCCCATAAATTGTTTTCTTCCTTAAAAGAACGACATTGGTCAGAATTTATTTCAATGATTTTGCTTTTGCTGTTTCCCAATGGGTAATAAAGGCGACAGACAGTATGATGATCATTGCCCCTAACCATAACCTACCGGGTGGTACCCAACCAAAGACAAGCCACCCTGCAAGTACATTCAACGGCAATTTGGCATGGTCAAATGGCTGCACAAATGAGGCGTCAGCAACGGCATAAGCTTTCACTATGGCCCATTGAGCGAGTGCTGTCATGATGCCGGCAGCAATTAATATCATCCAAATTCCCCCTCCTTGTGGCATTTGCCAATCAGGTAACGCCAACATTAAGTTGAATGGGGTGATCAGGATGAGGAGATAAACCACCATGGTTGATGGAGAGTCATCGGATGATAGTTTTTTTACCATTAAAGAGTAGCAGGCCCAAAAGAAGGCTGCGCCAACAGGTAATAGAGCTGCCCAGCTAAAATCATCGGCCCATGGTTCTAGAATGATCATGGCACCTACAAAGCCAGTTACAGTTGCTCCCCAGCGCGCCATGCCTACTTTCTCTTTAAGAAATAGCCCAGAGCCAATCGTGGCAAACAGAGGAGAGGTCATTAGAAGTGCAATACCTTGCCAGATAGGTACTGGGTAAGCTAAGGCCCAAAGCCATAATTGAATGCCAATGACTGAGAGAAAAACACGGAACACGTGCCATCCTAACTTGGATGTGCGTAATGACTTGCGAATACCCAATGTTTTTAGATAAGGCAAAATGGCGACCAAAGCGATGCCGTATTGGATCAGTGCAACTGTGGTTGAAGAGAGGCCATGATGGATACTGGCCATCTGCGCAAGGCTATTCACAATAGCAAAAGAGAGGCCAGCAGTAAGCATCCAGCTCGCTCCCTGAACTGGATGGTGTTGTTGTGTTGTCATGTTGGATTGGGGGATAAAAAAACGTTTTTGAATCATACGTTTTTCTATTCAGGAAACCAACATTGATAACCATGCCTACAGAAAAATCTGGTTAACGACAGGTGTCTTCGCTCCTATTTCTTGTCATGATCTGCTGCGGTTGGTCAGGTAAACAGAAACAGTGACCAAAATCATTCCCAAGCCATGCCATAGCGTAAAAGTTTCACCTAAGACGATAACAGCGCTAAGCGCAGTGATTGCCGGCCCAATGTTACTGGTGAGACTGAGCTGTGTTGGCGTTAAGCGTGCCATGGCCGCAGCAACTAAATAAGAAGGTATAACAGTACAAAAAATTCCTAATACGATACCCACAATAATCAGTTCAGGGCTCAATGTGGTGATATGCACATCACTGAACCATAAGTGAAGTAAAATGGCTGCACCTGCGCTCCCCATACCAATGCTGGTAAATAGTGAACTACCGAGCTGTGCAATGAGTGGTTTACTCCACACCAAGTAAAACGCGAATATCAATGCTGAGCTAACCGCCAATACACTACCGATTGCAACCGTATCTCCAAATGCGTGAAAGTCATGAATGACGATCAACATGATGCCACCATAACCAACAAGCGCAGCAAGCAAGGTATGGAAGCTTGGACGTTGACGATAGAAAATCCAGCTAATAAGGACAACGAAGGTAGGGAACAAAAACAGTAAGAGACGCTCAAGCTGAGCGGAAATATACGCCAATGAAGCAATATCTAAATAGCTGGCTACGTAATAACCTAAGATCCCAACCGCGACCGCTTTCAAGCCGTGTTGTTGAACATTACGTCGGTTTTCAGGAACTCGGCACAGCCAAAACAACATCACTAGATATAAAGGCAAAGAGCTAAACGCGCGCAGAGCCATAATTGAGGTCGCATCGCCACCGTATTGGTAAGCAATTTTAATTAATACAGGCTTAATTGAGAAAAGTACGCATCCGCCAAGCGCCAGTAATGTGCCGACTTGAGCACAACGGGTTCGGTGAGGCTCAGCACGTTGTTGCAGGGTGTTTTCGGTCATTATTCTCGTATCCTTACATTGATTTGGCTACGAGATATAGGGAAGAACAACTGGCTACATTCTCGTAGCCAGGCACTAAGTTACCTACCGGCTACAGGTATTGAAGAGAAGGAGCCAAAGGTAGGTAACTGTATCATTCATGTGTGGTATCCATTTAGGTGAATATTTAGCCTAACGCAGGCGGCGCTTGAAAATCAACCACCTAATGGGATTATATCGCTAACGCTTTATTTTCAATTTGGTTTAGTGCTTTTTTGTACATCAACCAAGCACATGTACCCGCTAAAATGTTCCCTCCAAAAGCCCCCCAAAATAAGCCTTGTAGTCCACCGAGTTGTGCTCCTAACCAGAGACAGGGAAGGAAGAAGGCAAACAAACGCAGAGCAGAGATAGTCAATGCGGTATAGGATTTGCCCAGAGCGTTTGAAACCGACACCATTAGCATACAAATCCCCAACGGCCCAAGGCTGAATGGAACGATGTAAAGGTGCCATGAGAGGATTTGTTCCACTTCAGCCTCGCTGGTCATCAGTTGAGCCAGTTGGCTGGAAGCAAGCCAAGTTAGGGCTGCAATAGCAAGCTGGGAAAGAACGATGAATTTACAAGCGATGCTCACCAGCTTGCGAATGTCGGTTAGGTTATTTGCACCTAACAAGCGCCCAACCATTGGCGGCATTGACATGGTCAAAGCCAGCACTGTGACAATGGCAAAAAATTCAAAACGAGAGCCTAGCGCCCATGCTGCAACTGCAGCGGTACCAAAACCTGCGAGTAGTTTAGTTGCCAGCATGGATGAGAGCGGTGGCAGCAATTGGCTGACCATTGCCGGACCCATAATATTGGCAATAGCACTTAAGCTTTTCGTCAGATTTAAATTACTCCAATCGAAACTGATCCAGTTCTTTTTGAGCACCTTAGGAGCAACAACCAGTATGCCAATGCCAAAGGCGATGATGGTCGCTAAAGCGGCACCGTTAATGCCTAGATCAAAGGTAAAAATGAAGAGAGGATCGAGCGCTAAGTTAATGCCACTGGTCACCATCATCATGGTGCCAGGCAGCATGGTGTTACCGTTCGCACGACACACGCTGTAAAAGAAATACAACACGGCGCCAGTCCAAGCACTGACGAGCCAATAAATCCAATACGCATCAATAATTGGGAATACACTTTGGGGTGCGCTTAATAGATTAAGAATAGGCTCTCGAATGATGTAAAGTAGTAATGAAATCGCCGCAACGCCAATGCTGCCCATTGCGATAACTAAAGCGCCAAGCTGCTTAGCATATTGTGTGTCGTTGCTGCCTAATGCCTTGGCGATGACGGCCGTAGTTGCAATGCCTAACCCAACTTGAATGCCGATGATGATCATTTGAATCGGTAAGGTAAAGCCTTGCGCAGCAAGTGGTAAAACACCGAGTTGACCTATGAAGGCACTATCAACAAGCTGAAAGCTCATTAAAGAAAGGACACCGAATACCATAGGCCATGTCATGGTAAAGAGCTGTCGTCTCAGTGTTTGCGTCGCGTTTTGTTCCATGGATTTCTGTCTTTATGAGAATAAAAACCCCCGGAAAATCCGGGGGATAGAGTGGGTAGTTTAACAGGATGATGACTGATTCTGCATCAATTTGCAGGTTCCTTTTCATCGAGATGATCAGCATAGCCTTTTGGTGGAGGCGTCCAACCACGTTCACCGTCTTCATGTTTTGCGAAGCGATCGGTATTCATGGCTAGTTTAATTTGCTCTTCTAGGTGCATGAATAACTGGCGATAGTTGTTATCGAAGCGCTCGCCTTCGGAGTCATCTTCCCAAGCCTCGTAAAGTAGGTCAGATTTCTTATCTTCAATTTGGCGATATGCCGCTTTCTGCTGCTCGACTAAGAATGGATGATGGCCCATTTCACGCATGGCATGTGCGCCAAGCTCCATTGCGGAATGGTAGGTTTCAGATTCAATGATATCAGCCCCAGCTTGACGAAGCAGATAACCATGACCGCGGTCAAAGGCTCTGGCCAATACTTTCACATGTGGGTAAGTATGTTTGACGTATTTGGTCAACTCGACGCTCGCTTCCGTATTATCAATGGCAATCACCAACATAGCGGCTTCCTCAATACCAGCAGTATGCAGAAGATCAGGCCTTGTGGCATCGCCAAAGTAGGCTTTAGTTTCAATCTGGCGGACCACATCGACTTGATCTGCTTGGTGATCAAGGACAACGGTTTTAACACCACTGGAAACTAAGAGTCGGTTCACGATCTGACCAAACCGGCCAATGCCGGCGATGATCACTGTGCCTTTTTCATCAATGTCGTCAGGTTGTTGTTCGTTTGACTCCTGTTCAAACCTTGGCAGGATGACTTTGTCGAATAAGATGAACAAGCCGGGCGTCAAGAACATGGATAGGGCGACAACCAGTGAAAGTGTTTGCGCGATCTCTGGTGGAATAACATGATTTTGTACCGTAAAGCTCAATAATACAAAACCAAACTCACCAGCTTGCGCAAGGCTGAGGGTAAAGAGCCAGCGGTTACTGTTTTTAATTCTAAATACAAAAGCCAATACATAAAGGATGAGGGCTTTAAGCAGCATAACACCCAGAGTTAAGCCAATGATGGTAAAGAATTGATCGAACAAAATTGAGAAGTTGATGCCAGCACCAACGGTGATAAAGAATAGCCCAAGCAACAAGCCTTTAAATGGATCGATATTGGACTCGAGTTCGTGGCGGAATTCACTGTTAGCTAGCACAACGCCTGCGAGGAATGTACCAAGAGCGGGAGATAAGCCAACTAAGCTCATCAAAGCAGCAATACCAACCACCAACATGAGCGCTGTAGCGGTAAAAATTTCTCGTAAGCCAGAGCTTGCGACAAAACGAAACAGTGGGCGGCTCAGATAATGGCCACCAATGACGAGGCCGATAATCGAAGCAATAATAACCATAGCGTAAGCCCAGCCCGGTAAACCGGCGACTAAGCTGAGTTGTTCATGATGTTCAGCTGCGCTGGTGGCCGTTTGTTGTGCTTTCTCGACAAGTTCCGGCAATGCCAACAGTGGAATAAACGCCAACATCGGGATCACAGCAATATCTTGGAACAACAAGACAGAGAAGGCATTTTGTCCGCCTTCTGTTTTAGACAAGCCTTTTTCGTTGAATGTCTGTAATACAATCGCTGTTGAAGAGAGCGCAAAAATAAGGCCTATTGCCAATGCAATGGTCCAAGGTTGTTGAAAGAAAATCGCAATGCCCATCACGGCTGCTGCTGTTCCTGCTACTTGTAAGCCCCCTAAACCCAGTAGTCGATTACGCATTGACCACAGCATTTTAGGTTCGAGCTCCAGCCCGACTAAGAACAACATCATAACCACACCAAACTCAGCAAAATGCTGAATGGTTGTGGTTTCTTCACCAACTAAACCGATGATCGGCCCAATGACCACACCGGCAATGAGGTAACCCAGTACGGAGCCCAGCCCAAGCCGTTTTGCGATAGGCACGGCAATAACAGCAGCCGCAAGATAGATGAAAGCCTGAAGGAAATAGAGTGTCATCGTGTGGCCTCCATAGGTAATTCATCAAGATAGTGGTTGAGCTTGTCTGCGTGACTCGCTTTTTCGACGTCAATGTGATCATTAACTAAAGCGGTCAGGAGCTTTTTCCAGTCAGTAATGTGTTTGTCTACACGGCCTTCTTCTTTGGCGGTCCGTGCGCCAAACAGAGTAAAAGGTGCCAAATACTGCATGCCTGTCAATGTGGCCATTTGCTCCAAAGGAGACAGCAATTCACGAATCTTAAAATGGTTATAGCCTTGAGCATGATAAGCTTCAGCCTTGCCACCAGCAGTGAGAGAGCACAAGAAACGTTTACCATGTAACGCCGTACCTTCGTGTCCATATGCAAAGCCATATTCAAGAACCAGATCTTGCCATTCCTTTAATATGGCCGGCGTCGAATACCAATAGAGAGGAAATTGGAAAATGACGACATCGTGCTCAAGCAGACGTTGCTGCTCTGCATCAACATTGATGTGGTAATGCGGATATTCATAGTAAAGGTCAACAATCGTGACCCCTTCGATTTGCTCAGCAGCGTTAATAAGAGGTTGATTAACTTCTGAACGGTGTTGGGATGGGTGGGCGTAAAGCACCAAGACTTTATTCTTTACCATAACTTCCCCAAATTTATATTTTTGTGATTATTTTTGGAATTTTCATTCTCCACCAATTTGGGTGAATAAGTCACTCATCATAAAAGACTATTTTTGTAAAAAGTGACGTTCTAACAAAGCTTGTAGATCATATAAATGGTGGACAGCGACAGAAGCATGTTCGGTAAACGAGGTTGCTTTTGCATGCGTAACTAAACAGGAAGGCATTTGGGCATTGAATGCGGCTTGTAAGTCATAAAGGTAGTCGCCGACATAGAGTATCTGAGCCGGGCATAATTGCCATTCATCGGCAAGGGCTAGGAGTGAATCGGGTGCAGGTTTTGGTGGGTAATGCTCTCGACTAATGACTCGGCTGATATTGAGCTGGTTGTGTGAGATTTTTTGCTGAGCGGCTTGAGCGCAATTACGAGTGATGATGGCCGTATGTAATTTATGAGTTTCGATAAAATCTAACAATGAGCTGCAACCTGGCATTGGGTGCGAGTGGACAGCATCTTCCAGCTCGTATTGCAGAATGAGTTGATGTGCGTTAGCACTCGCAATGGAGCAGGGCATTGCATCGACATAAGAGAGCACATCCTGATCGGCTGGGCAGCCCACTTGACGCCTTAGCCATTGAAAATCCATCTCCGACGTGACCAAAGTGTTGTCGAGATCAAAAACAATGGCTTTGAGGTTGACGGCATCAAGTGGAATTGCAGGCATAGTATCCCTTTTGGTTATGCGAACTCTTTTTCCAAATAAGAGACGATGTCAGAGGACTCATACATCCATTCTACTTTTCCGTCTTTCTCAATACGCAAGCAAGGCACTTTAATTTTGCCACCGCCAGCTTCAAGTTCATTACGATGCTCCGCGTTGTTTTTTGCATCGCGTAGCTCGATATTTACAGATTGGCGTTTCATCGCTCGGCGTACTTTGACGCAAAATGGACAAGCGTCGAATTGATATAATGCCATTGTGTTGGCACGTTCATCTGCTTGTTGTTGAGCGTCTTCAGTTCGTTTGATGCCTTTTGGTGAGAATATGGCATTGAGCAATAGGATAATACGGCCTAAAAACCAACGGATGAATTTCATAACTTTCCTTTACAGCTGTGGGTGTTCCGGAAAGTGCTTTCCGGAATGTTATTGTAATTCGACAATTGTAACCAGTTAGCTACAAAGGAAAAGCAATTAATAACGAATATTGTGTTCTTTTGTTACCACGATACCAAGCCGTTTTGCTAGCCGAGTCAGGTTGGCGCGATCGGTCTTGAGTGTCCGTGCGGCTTTAGCCCAGTTAAACTCAGACTCAATCAGCACTTCGGAAATCATGTCTTTTTGGTATTGCTCTGTGGCTGCGCGTAACCCTTTAAAATGCTCATCCCGAACCATAGGTGTTTGCTCATTGCGGCGGGTAGAGGTTGAGTTCGTCGGAACATTATCAAGTGTGCCAATGTCTTCCACATTTACGCTGATCAGTTTTCTTGTACCACTTCTGGCTCTAGCTTTTAAGGCGGCGCGATTGATCACATGTTCCAGCTCACGCACGTTACCCGGCCAGTTATAGCGGGAAATATGCACCAGAGCTTCTTTGGTTAGCTTAAGCTGTACAATGCCGAGTTTGAGTTTCGCTTTCTCAAGGAAATAGCCAGCAAGTAGGGCAACATCCCCTTCACGTTCGTGCAGTGGAGGGACTCGAATCGGGTAAACGCTTAGGCGATGGTAAAGATCTGAGCGAAATCGGCCTTGGTCGACTTCGTGTTTTAAATCTCGGTTGGTTGCAGCAAGTACGCGGACATCTATTGTTTGAACCTTATCCTGTCCAACTGGCTGGATTTCGTTGTTTTGCAAAGCTCGTAAGATTTTACTTTGCGCAGCGAGTGGAAGCTCACCAATCTCATCTAAAAATAGAGTTCCACCATCGGCTAAGGCAAATTTCCCTAAGCGAGACTTATCGGCACCAGTAAACGCCCCTTTGACGTGGCCGAATAATTCACTTTCCACTAAGTTTTCCGGGATAGCGGCGCAGTTGACGTAGACCAATGGATGCTTACGACGTGGTGAAAGATGATGCAGGCGACGTGCTACCAGCTCTTTACCCACGCCGGTATCACCGTGGATCAAAATATTAAAGTTAGATGGCGCAACAACCTCAATATCGGATTTCAGTGCCAACATGGCGTTGCTAGAGCCGATAATTTCGCTGCCATCCCGTTCCCATGCACCTTCGTTAAGCTGCTCCATTCGCTGTTGTACTTGCTTGGCTTGTTGTTCGAGCTGAGAAACGGTCATCGCAACTTTGAGTGATGAGGCAATGATTGCAGAGAGGGCTTCTAACGAGCGCGCGGGAATATTATCGAACACTTCAGGGCTAAGGCTATCCAGTGTTAGCACACCAAGTAACTTATCCCCATAAAGGAGAGGCAACCCCATGCAGGCATGCATTGGAAGATCCCCTTCATAATCTAGCAATAGGCCGTCAAAAGGGTCGGGCAGTTCGCAATTTGCATCAAAACGTACCACACTTTTCGATGCACATATTTCAGCAAACCGAGGGTGTTCTTCTAAGCGAAAGCGGCGACCTAATGTGTCACGGGTTAAACCTTGTAGTGCGAGTGGAATTAAGGTGTCCCCTTGCAAGCTGAGTAGAGCGACGCAGTCACATTGAATCGCTTTACGAATGGCGTCGAGTAAGCGATTGAAGCGATCGTGGTCGTTTTGTTCGCTGGCCAGTCCGATGGACATCTCAATAAGGGTCGAAACGGGAATATCTTGCATAACAAACTGAATGTGTGATTTTTTATCATTGTAGTGTCAAATTAACCTAATTTAAAGTTGTCAATTTGACATAGCTTGATGAATTTTCATACATGAAAACCAATAAGTTAGTGCTTTTATGAGTTGGCATTAAACATGCTATATCGCTAGGTAGAGAGTGGCACAAAGCCACCGTAGATTGTCTATTCGACAACATATAATCGAGGAGAAAAATTACCATGCTCAACAATCAACATATCGAGATTGTCAAAAGTACCATTCCTTTACTTGAAAGTGCGGGTCCGGCTTTAACTCAGCATTTCTATCAGCGAATGTTTAGCCACAATCCTGAACTAAAAGATATTTTTAATATGACGCACCAGAAAACTGGGCGTCAAAGTGTGGCTTTGTTTGAGGCCGTAGCAGCGTATGCGAAAAATATCGAAAACCTTGGTGCATTGACGACGGCTGTTGAACGAATCGCTCACAAACACACTAGTTTCAATATTCAGCCAGATCATTACCAAATTGTGGGCCATCATCTGATTGAAACCTTACGTGAGCTTGCCCCCGATGCATTTACAACTGAAGTGGAAGAAGCGTGGACAGCGGCTTATCTGTTTTTAGCTAAGATCTTCATTGATCGAGAAGGTGAGCTATATTTGCAACGCAAACAGGCGATTGGCGGATGGGACAATGCCCGTGAATTCGTGATTACACGCAAACAGCCTGAATCTGAATTGGTCACAAGCTTTGTGCTGGAGCCTGCGGATGGTGGGGCGGTGCTGGGTTATCAACCGGGGCAATATATTGGTATCGAGGTGAAGCCGTCGCTTGGTACTCATAAAGAGATCCGTCAATATTCGCTATCGCAAAAGCCAAATGGTCAAGATTACCGGATCTCAGTAAAACGCGAAGTCGGCGAGTACAAAGGCTTGGTGTCGAATTACTTGCATGATGAGCTTTCCGAAGGCGACAAAGTGAGTTTGTATGCGCCAGCGGGGGACTTTTTCTACGTAGAACGCAATGCGCCAGTTGTTTTAATTTCTGCCGGTGTGGGTGCAACACCAGTTCAGTCCATGCTTCAACATTTATCTGATCAAGGGAAGAAGGAAGTCAGTTACCTATATGCCTGTAACGGAGCAGAGCAGCACACGTTTGCACGGGAAACCGCAGACTTAATCGAAACAAATCACTGGAACCAATACACATGGTATCTCAATCAAGCCACTCAGTTTGAAGGCGAGATGAATATCGGTCTTGTGGCCGAGGAACTGCCGCTCCATCAAGCAGATTTTTACTTATGTGGTCCCGTTGGGTTTATGGAAAGCATTGTGGATCAACTTGAAGAGTTAGGTGTTGCGCGTGAACGTATTCATTATGAGGTGTTTGGACCGCATACCTACCTATAATCGCATACTGCTCTAGCAATCTTAAAAGGCTCCTGACACGGAGCCTTACCATTTAAAGTAGGTTTTTATTGCTGCAAGTAGGCCGCCTTTTTTGGGGGCCAGAGGTGATGCATTTGCGCCAGTATAGAAGCTCGATAAGAACTGAGTACGGATATGCTCCGAGTCGAGTTTTGAAATCGAGGTCATCAACGTTGCGGTTTGTTGGGCATGATCATTAGCCAATGAAAAGTCCATTCGCAAATAACCTTGCATATACAGCCATGCATGCGTGATAAGCAACAGTTGGTTATAGCCTTGGTTCTCAAAGCGCCTAGCGTGCTCATGACCTAAGTTTTGTTCAAAAACCTGTTGCATGGCTTGAGTGGATGCTTGGTTGTGTTCAAGAGCCGATTGGCTTTCAATATGCGCTTTGGTCAAAATACCAAGCAGATGATGATGTATCGGCGTCTCTGGTTTGTTTTCGATGACCTTATTAAATAACGCCTCATTCTCATCACAAAACGCCACCCAATGCTTTTGATGTTGGGAGATGACTTCGAGTTGCTGGATACCTACTTGTTCAAATGCTGAAGCCAGTTTACTCATTGCTTTGTAATGTCTCCCAGCAAACTTCAGTTGAGCCACTGTCTGAGTCAATAAAGAGGCTTGTTCCAGTCAACATAATGGAAAGCTCCATCGTTCTGACTAAGTTGTTCGCCAATTCTTCTATCGGTTCCCAAGGAAAGCGGACAATTTCTACGGGGTATTGTGTGACTTTATTCTTGGTTTGCTCCCACCATACGTTGGATTTGGAGTTGAAGCTGTAAACCTTAACGGACTTTGCTTGGCGGCAGGCTTTTTTAATGCGATCAACAGCAGGTTCACCCACCTCTATCCATAACTCGGTTTGTCCGTCTAAAGACTGAAGCCAGATATCGGGTTCGTCGATGTTAGATAGGCCCTTGGTAAAGGTCAGTCCTTCTTGGGCGTTTAAGCAAAAGGCTAAAACACGTGCCATCATGCGAGGTAAGTTTTCTGATGGATGCTGCGCAATGGTCAGGTTAACCGTGTCGTAATAGTCACGATTGGTATCAGAGAGTGCAATGCGAAATTTAAATATCGTCGGTTTGAGTGCCATGGGAGTCTCTATTCAAACAAAAAAATAGCCAGCGATTGCTGGCTATTTCTAAAAAATCTTGTTCTAAAAGAAATTATAGAACTTTGATGTTTTCAGCTTGAGGGCCTTTTTGACCTTGAGAGATAGAGAACTCTACTTTTTGGCCTTCAACTAGAGTACGGAAACCGTCGCCAGTGATTGCGCTGAAGTGAGCGAATACGTCAGGACCGTTTTCTTGTTGAATAAAACCAAAACCTTTAGTTTCGTTGAACCATTTAACTGTACCAGTAACAGTGTTAGACATTGTGTATATCCTTGGATAAAAATAAATATTACGCCTCATCGGCACGGATAGCGTGGAAAAGGAAATTGCTATTGCGTACGGCGTTTAGAAGAAATGGTATTCAACGAAACGGCGAGATAAACAAAGAACCCGTTTTCTAGCTGCCCTACAGTGTAGATGGACATTTTACTAAGTCAACGAAAATAAATCCTGTTAAGTCAGAGAAAAATAATTTCTTTCAGATATTTGCGTTAGATAACGTTTCTTAAAGTACATGATGCATCTGTAATCTTATGGTCATCAGTGTACAATAGCCCTGTTGTGACAAGGCGTTACATATAAAAAGGTAAATTATGAGTAAAAGAAAATGTATGGTTGAGGTGGATGAACCCAATCAAGAAAAAAAATATTCGGTCGAAAGCGGAAGAGGGCAAATAAACGACAATATGCTTAAAGCTTTGGTGACCAGCAAGCTGTTTCAGTCAAAAGTAGAGAAATCGAAGAAGGGAAAAGGGAGTTTTACTCGCAAGATGAAGCATAAGGGCAAAGAGCCCTATTCAAAGGTAGCAACCTCGCTGTTTTTGAATAGGGCTTTTTCATATGCATTAAATGTTAATGCTCGATTTTAGGTGAATAAATCGAGTAGGCGGTTATTTGCCCAGCCACGATTGCTGAAAACATAAAGAGCGC
This sequence comes from Vibrio sp. NTOU-M3, assembly GCF_040869035.1. Classification (NCBI taxonomy): domain Bacteria; kingdom Pseudomonadati; phylum Pseudomonadota; class Gammaproteobacteria; order Vibrionales; family Vibrionaceae; genus Vibrio; species Vibrio sp. NTOU-M3. The sequence continues at coordinate 463,002 of NZ_CP162101.1, read as the reverse complement.
AGACAAACCAATACTAGGAATGGGTAATACAGACTGCTCAAACAACGATTGGCTTGCACTGACTAACACGCGGCTACCGGGAACGAGGATAATGATCCCTTGAACTATGTAGATAGCGCCTGTGAGTTCCACTTTCTTCGCTATCCATGTCCCATAGAGAGTGATCAATACCGTGGTAACCCATGTACCAACAACCCAACCACTATCAAAACCCAAATAAAAAGGCCCCCACATCCCTAATGCCGCAACCGGTAACCCAAGGAGAATATCGATGGGTCGCGCATTAAAAATGATGCTTAAAGAGACTGAAAGCAGAAACAGGCTGCAGACATGGAGCCATAACGGCACTTCATTCATGTAGTCAGACGAGGTGGCAGAGCCCCATACCGCCTCACCAATACTAAGCCCCATAACGATGCCAACAAACAACTTGATCAGCGTTAGTGCACTTTGACCAAGCAAGCTGGTTCCCGAGACCAAATCATTAAATGCAAGGCATTCAAGCGAGTTGGCGATCGACAATCCCGGAACAAATAAGATCACCGAAGCAATGCATAACGCCCAAATGGGGATCTCGTGGTTTGCGCTGGCAAAGAAAGCCACCAGAATGCCGGTAAGTAATGCCGCTATAAATTCGACGGCAATAGAGCGTCGGCCTCGACATAGCTGCTGGCACCCCCAGACAATGAATCCAAGTAAGCAAGAGATTAAAACGGCTTCAAGCGTACTGCCAACCAACATCAGGTATGACGCAGGAATTGCCATGTTTGCAAAAGCGGTGATCCATTTCGGGTAGCGTATAGGCTCTGGAATGGGTTCACTGCTCGGTTGATTGATTCGTATGATGGTGTTTGCGAGCAAACTGAGGTTGATCGACGGCGGACTATGACGCCGCATCACAACCGTATTATTGTCATCAGGGAATTGGTAGTTGACGGTGGTGGGAGTAGCTTGAACCATAACGTCGACACCGTGTTTACGGGCGTAATACTGCGTGTATTTCTCTAATTTGTACGGTGCGCACCCGCTGCGGTGGAGTGTATCGCCAATCTCTACGATTTTACTGATGCGATATTGTGAAGTCATGGTTTGTCATTGGTTAAATTAATTAGCGCGACGTTATCAAAGTGGTTATGGGTTGGCGAGTGAGTGATGAATGAATAGTGGGAAAGGTCACGCTAGTTCGTTTATGAAGTGAAAACTTAGTTTGCGCTGTAGTCTTATTCTGTCAGCGCGTCCTTATGCATCCGTTCGGTATCACAAAAACAATTAGATTCAGAAAAATATTTCTTGTTACAAATATGTACAAATTGCACTCGTTTTCATGCCTAATAATGGGTAAATCCTTGTGAGTTAAGAAAGTTGGTAGTAACAAATATTAACCTTTTATTTACAATAATCTGTCGGTCATTTTTTGTTCTGTTTTTGTGCAAAATTTGGGCTTGAAATCTAATTTAAAAAGACGAAAATGTATGCAAAATGAGTTTTCAAAAATGAAAGGAAGCTTTTTTTAAGTTTTAAAAGCGAGGTGTACGATGAAACTATTTCTATTGCTTATGACATCACTATCAGCTGGTGTTGCGTCTGCCGATCATCTTCATTCTTTCATGCTGGGTCTTTCAATTTCTGCATTAGCGGTTGGTAGCTGCTACTGGTTTGCGTTTCGCTCAACTCGATTCCCACAGCTCGCGCTGTTTCTTTTGATTTGTGGAATGCTATCTAAGTTGGTGATTACTGTTGCAGGCGTAAGTTGGAGTATGTCAGCTGACTTGATCACTTCACCTATCATTTTTGCGCTGTCTTACTTGTACTTCTCTATTGCAATCACTTACCTGTGGTTCAGTTACCGAGACAGCATTACTCCAAAACCTAAAAATACCGAAGCGATTGCTTAATCGCGCAGTGAATTTAAGAGAACCGGCTAACGTTAGCCGGTTTTTTTGTGCTTTGGAGCACCCCTTTGCGACAAAAATCGATTAAACGTAACGAATGGTTACAAGCCTCCTGAAAAGCTAAGCGGTTTGATTATACTCAATGAAGTTGTGTCTAACGGTAGGCGACTTATGAGAAATATGATTTTTACTCGCACATTCGTGCTGTCTTCTTTAGCTATTTCTTTTGCAGCAGTTTCTGCGCCAACAATCATTCCTGATCCTCCAGCCATTGGCGCGAAAGGTTATGTGCTAATGGATTACCATACAGGCCAAGTGTTGGTAAACAAAAACGCTGACAAAAAACTGAACCCAGCCAGCTTAACCAAATTGATGACCGCTTATGTTGCGGGGCAAGAGGTGAACAGCGGCAATATCAGCTTGGATGATAATGTGCTGATCAGCAAAAATGCATGGGCCAAAAACTTTCCAGACTCTTCCAAAATGTTTATTGAGGTGGGTAAAAAAGTTGGTTTAATGGAGCTATACCGTGGGTTGATTGTTCAGTCTGGTAATGATGCGAGTGTCGCAATTGCTGAGCATGTCGCTGGGAGTGAAGGGGCATTCGTAAGTTTAATGAACTCATGGGCTGACAAGCTTGGTTTAGCAAACAGTGCCTTTACCAATCCACATGGTCTAGATAGTGATGGTCTGTATTCCACCCCTTACGATATCGCTAAGTTAAGTCAGGCCATTATTCGAGACTTACCTGACATTTACCCTCTCTACAGTGAAACCTCTTATACCTTCAATGGGATCACTCAATACAACCGCAATGGGCTGCTACGTGACCGCAGCATGAACGTCGATGGTATGAAAACCGGCTATACCAGTGGGGCTGGATACAGTCTTGCAACTTCAGCGACCAGCGGAAACATGCGTTTGATTTCGGTCGTTATGGGATCTAGCAGTACAAAAAGTCGGGAGTCTGAGAGCAAGCAACTGCTGAGTTATGGTTTCCGTTTCTTCGAAACCATTTCGCCGACAAAAGCGGATCAGGAGATTGCTCAAGCGCGAGTCTGGATGGGAGATAAAGACGAGTTGAGTGTCGGTGTGGCTGATGATGTCTATCTCACACTACCAAAAGGAGACGTTAAAAAGCTCAAAGCGGAAGTGGAGTACTCACAAGAATTGGTTGCTCCAATCAAGCAAGGAGATGTGTTAGGTAAAGTCATCTACAGCATTGACGATACTGAAGTTGGCTCAGAGCAGCTTGTTGCACTTGAACAAGTTGATGAAGGTGGTGTTTTTAAACGATTGATCGACTGGTTCAAGCGGCTACTACTTAGCTGGTTCTAACATACACTAAAATTGAAAATATCAGAGCGGATACCCAAGGGAGTCCGCTTTTTTATCGCGGTTTGTCTCGTCCCGGAGCCCCTTGACTGTAAAGGCTCGCGTCAGATGTCAGTGTGTGGCAAAACCCTAAACTAAAACTCACCGTTAGCTGACATCCCTAACCGTCATTACCTCAAAATTATGGCCATCATTGATATATGAGGGAAACGAATGGAGTTTACACAAGAAGATAGAGACGCGCTGCACCGAACTTGGATGTCTCAAAAAGCGAAAATGCGAATTACCCAAATGGAATTCGCTAAAAAGCTTGGTGTAAGCCAAATTGAGTTTTCAGAGCTATTACGTGGCTCTAAGCCACTGACCATGTCTTTTATTTCTCAGTTTTGTCGTTTACTTCATGTTGAACCACAACAATTACTGCCATCGTTAAAAGCAAGCAGTACTGGTGCGCCACGAGTCGTGTTTCTAGAAAGTCGCATGAGTGTCGATGGTGAAATCCAACGCGCTTATATTGAAGGCAACCAAGTGGTTGTCGAATACGCACACACCATTGATCCTCAAGACGCCTAAACATTAAAAGCGTCAATGATTGATGCTGTAAAATAGACAATAATAATTATATGGTATAGCATTCTGGTTTGTTTGGATCAGAATGCTTTTTTATGTCATGAAAACACGATTTCTTCTTTTTCTTATCACCATGTTTCTTGTTGGATGTGCGAGTCCCATAAAGCAACAGGCAACATCGTTCACTAACTACGAAGACTTTAGCGCAGGCCCTGACGGCGGTGTGGATTTGGTCTGGGCCCGGGCAGATCTTCGTGACAAAGCGCGACTTCGGGACAAAATAAAGCAATACGACTCGCTGATCATTGATCAAGTGATAGTTGTGGCTGAAGAAGGCACCATCGACAATGACGATATTCAAGAACTTACCACATATACGGTTAACCAGCTTAAAGCCAAACTCTCAGCCTATAAACCGATCGTGACTCAACCTACAGGAAAGACATTACGTCTTAGTCTTGCGTTAAGTAATGTTGAGACTCCCAATCCAATTCTTGCAGTCACCAGCAGTGTTTTGCCTGTGGGATTAGCTATTTCTACCATCTCAAAAGTCACGACTGGTGAGCATACGAATGTTGGTTCGGCAAGTTTGGAACTGTTGGTAAGCGACGCTCAAACGGGGAGTCCATTGTTTGCTGCGATTGACCGTCAGACCGGAAACAAAGATTTTTCAACGATGGTGGATGCACTAGACGATGCAAAAGATGCGATCAACTATTGGATTGAGCGTTTGGGTGTTACTCTACAAGGGTGGCAACAGCCTTAAATCATAGAGAAACGATGTTAGAAAAAGAAAACCTAATTAAGCTTGCGCGCATGCAGATGCCTTTTGGCAAATACGCAGGAAGAGTGCTGATCGACCTACCAGAAGAGTATTTACTGTGGTTCGATAAGAAAGGCTTCCCAGAAGGGGAGCTAGGTGAACTACTAAAACTCTGCCTTGCACTAAAAATAGAAGGGCTTGATAACGTTGTTAAGCCGTTAAAGCGAATGTAACCTGCCGCAGAAGCTTTCCATTTATAATAAAAGACTTACTATGAATTTTGATATCAATGCACTGAAACACCACCAACTGGTCGAAGATGGTCAACTAGAAGGGTGTTACATTCATCAGCCTGCTCAAGGTAGCCAGCAAGATGACAAAGCTGTTTTGGCAGAACGCCAAGCGCTAGAAAAGATGGGCTATAAAGTAGTACAAGTTCAAACTAAAGGCGGGACAACAACGTTTGCCGAGGCGATGCAAAAATTTGCGAAGAAGACGGGCCATCAGGCCAAGGAATAGACTTGGTAATTTTTAAAACTCTGCCTTGTACTAAAAGTGGATGGGGGAGGATATTAAGTCCACCCCCAAATTACCTAAGCTTGCGGGAAAGTGCGGGGTTACACTAACATCAATGAATCTAAAATCCCTTTCCCACTATGGATACCACCTTCATTTTCACTAGCAGGTTTACTGCGGATTAAGTATCCCGCATAACCATCATATTGGGTGACGGGCTCACCATTGAAGTAAACGGTGAATAGACCAATTTCACTGACTAGATCCTCCACTAACGTTTGTTTGCCATCACGAACTGCAATAGTTGGTTTCTCTCGTTCGTGTGGGTACAAGCGCTGCATCAACGCCCAAGCATCGTACTCTTCTTTCGCCAGTTGACTGAGTTTGTCGCTAATATCTTCACCAAAGATACAATGCCCGCCACCTTCGCCTTGATTTTTAAGTACCCACTCTTGCTTGTTTGCCGTTGTGTTAAACCATTCAATGGCGCTCTGACTAACGGGTTTCATATCCGCTAGGACGCTTTTCACTAATTGAGCTTCTGAAAGATTGAGCCCCCAACGCGTGTATTCTTCTGCAGGCATAATTGTTAGTAGCATCTGCATCGATTTACTTGTCGCAAGCTGCTGGCTGATGGTTGCGTTCAGCGCCACGTGGTGTTGCTCAATGAAGAGACGTGTTTGGCTTAATGTGTGGCAGCAGATCGACTCTTTCAGTTCTGGTGCGAAGTAGTCGATATATTGGTAGCCCGCACGGAGATACACAACGTCAATACCCCCAACGCCTTCTAACATCAAACGCTGGTTTTCTCCTGTGGAAAGTTGGGTGCTTAGTTGCTCAAAGGTACGCCTTACTGTTTGCAGGCCTAGTTTTTGCAATTCGACTTCTAGTAGGTGTTGATCATAGACATTGTCTTCGTTCTTTTGAATCACCATTAGAAAAGTTGGTTTTCCTTGGCCGTTGAAGTCTGATTGAATCTTTCGTGCTGCTGTTGCAATGCCGTAAGCAAGCTGCTCCATGCCAACGTTATCGGCAGGTTTCGCCGAGTTATCTACTAACCAGTCACGGTAAGTATTTGGCCATTGGTTTTGTAGAAAACTATGAAGTTCAGTTGCACGCTGCCCAAACGGTGACATGCCAGCAGCGATACCATTGAACTCAATGACTTTTGCGCCGTGGCGTCGATCATCCATGAAATCAGTGCGCATTAAGAGCAACGGCTGGCGAGCGGCAAGACGTCTATCATTGATATCACCGTGCGCGGCTTGATGCAGAGCCATTAATCGACCAAAAAATGGGTCAGCCTTAGCCATATCTCTCAATGTAGTTTGCAGAAAATCATGGTCTTCCGAGACGTTGTTGATGAGCTTGGTGATTAATGGGGTCACTTTCAATAAGTGCCGATACACACTGCGCTCCATAGTCATTGGTGCAATGCTAAATGGACAGTGTCTCGCTGTATTATCAGATTGCCTAAATGCCACACCATGCATAATTGCCCATTCACAGGCGTCTTCAATGATCTGTTGAGATACAAAAGGGCGTTTTTCTGTTTTCATTAGTGTATTTCTCATAAATTCGATGACTCAGGCAACGGTTGCTTCTGTTAAGCCGAGAGTGTTGTTCTGATGTTCGTGTTCTTCTTGAGCCTTTTGGGCTAGGTAAAGGTCTCGGTAATCGCCATGTTGGGCTATCAACTCATCATGAGTGCCGCTTTGAACTACTTTTCCTTGGTTCATTACCAGTATTCGATCAGCGTTTTGAATAGTGGATAAACGGTGAGCAACTGTAATGACGGTTTTGCCATCCTTAATATTTTCTAATGCTTTTTTCACTGCTTCTTCCGTTTCACTGTCAATGTTAGCAGTGGCTTCATCCAGTAAGAAGATTTTTGGGTTGTGAGATATTGCTCTCGCCAACGCCAGTTGTTGTTTTTCGCCGACAGAAAGCGATGATCCACCATGCCCCGTATGATAGTTGTAGCCATCAGTTAAACGTTGAATGAACTTGTGCGCTTTCACCAATTTGGCCGCATGTATGGCTCTGTTTTTGTCGGGTGATTTATGTGATAGATCGATATTATCCAGAACTGAACCACTAAAAATCGTTGGGTCTTGTGAGACTAAACCAAACATTTCACGAAGCTGAACCTCTGGAAAGGAGCCTAATGGTTTTCCGCCAATTAAAATTTCACCTTGCTGATGTTGATAAAAGCGCATGAGTAAGTTGATTACAGAGCTTTTTCCACTACCGGTATGACCAACAATTGCGGTAAATTCTCCGCCTTTCGCAGTAAAGCTCACGTCAGAAAGGACTGGCGTTCCTTCTTCGTAACTGAAGTCGACGTTACGAAACTCAATATCATGCTGAGCAGGTAGAGGGACAAACTCTGTCAGCTGGTACTGTCGTTCAGACTTACTATCCAAGAGCTCAAAAATGCGTTTCGATGATACGGTTGCAACTTGCAATTTGTTCAGTTCCATAGAGAGTTGGCGGAACGGATCGAAGAAGCGTTCGATATAGTTTAAAAAAGCATATAGGGTGCCGACTTCAACGACAGTAGTAAGTGATGCTCCTGCAAACCATGCGACTATGCCTGCAGCGGTAATCGTAGACACTAAACGCGTTAATGGAATCAACATCAGGCTATCTATGGCGATTGCTCTTTGTCGAAAATCAAACCAGTGTTTGTTTTCCTGCTCAAATTTCTTTGTGAAGGCTTTTTCCTGACGAAATGCCTGAATCAGTGCCATGCCCTGCAAAGACTCATTGATCTGGCCGTTGATGTTACTGATTTGCACTCGAATACCGTCAAATACAGGCATCGAAATCTTTCTATACAGGTGCATTGTCAGTAATAGGATTGGGATCAACACCATACTCAGTAACATTAAGCGCCAGTCCAGTATCGCGATAGCAATGAAAATTGCCCCTATACGAAAACTGCCCTGAATGATAGTGGGGATGGTCGATACAAACATGTTACGTAGTGCTTCAGTATCATTGGTAATGTACGAGACCAACTTACCCGCAGCGAGTTTGTCAAAGGTACTGATAGGGAAGTTAAGTACATGACTAAACAGCTCTTTCCGTACATCGTTGACCATCAGTAAAGCGCTATGACGAAACGCCACAGCCTGTAAATACGTAAACAATCCTGATATCGCATAGAAAATGATGATCAAACCGGTTAGCCATGCTAAGTGCTGCCATTCAAACTGTTTTGGCACAATCACATCATCAAGTATGATCTTCGCCAACCACGGAATGGCCATTTCAGCAGTGATCGCTATAGCAAGCATGATAAACGCGGCTATAAAACGCATTTTATGTGGTAAAGAATAAGTCAGTAAGCGCCGAAACAAACGGGTGCCCTCGACTTTGGTTGTCTGTTTGTTAGGCATAAACTTCTCCTACTTGTTGACCTTCATCTGAACCGAGTCTAGATGGCTGTGAGATATCTTTGACAGATTTACCCAATTGACTTTGACGCTGATAAACCAGCGCATACCAACCTTGATTCGCAACCAGATCAAGATGTGAGCCTTGTTCTTCAATCTGACCTTCGTTCAACACCAGAATATGATCCGCTTCAATTAGGTTGGGCAGCCGTTGGGTAATCAACAATATGGTTTTGTGCCCATAATGTTGCTTAAGATTCTGTCGCACAGCCACCTCTGTTTTCATATCTAACGCGCTAAATGGGTCATCTAATAACAAGATGTCAGCATCAGACAATAGTGCTCTTGCCAAAGTAATACGTTGCTTCTGCCCCCCTGACAGATTGGATCCCCCTTCTCTCAGTTCAGTATCAAAACCTTCAGGCATTGCTTCGATTTCTTGCTTGATGCCTGCCATCTCCGCGGCATGGATAATCTCGTCCTCAGAGGAATCCGTCTTGCCTAATGCGATATTTTCAGCGATGGTGCCAGAGAACAAAAAAGGCTTTTGTGGAACCCATGCCATTTTGCTGCGCATCGAGTCAAAGGTTAGGCTGTCAATCGAATAACCATCAATGGTGATACTTGATTGCTTGTCCAATTGAAATTGTCGTAACACCAATTGCAACAAGGTACTTTTCCCACTGCCTGTCGGTCCTGTTATGCCGATTAGTCCACCGGCAGGGACGTCAAGTTTGATCTCTTCTAAGGCTCGGCGGCTTGAACCTTGGTAAGTGAACGATTTAATGTTGATTTCCATGCTCGCTTTGGCTTCTAGCGGCAATGTGTTGCTTCCTTCCACCACTTCTTGCTGCTCATTGAATAGATTTTCCAATCGTTGCCATGAGGTGCTACCGCGTTGAAATACATTAAACTGCCAGCCAAATTGCAGGAATGGGCCCAACAGTTGACCAAGATAAAGAGTGAAGGTGGTAAATAGCCCCACAGTAATACTGCCTTGGTTGATCAACCACGCGCCATAAGTTAACGAAATCACAAACGAAAGGCCGTAGAACATCTGTATAGTTGGGGCAAATGCCGCATCTACCTTTGCCACTGACAAGTTTGCTTTCAACGTATCATCCAATGCAGCACCAAAACGTTGTTCCTGGCGCTGGCTGATACCATGGGAACGAACAGCGCGAATACCTGAAACAGTTTCGCGAGTTTCTTCATTTAAATGCGAAAACGTTGCCTGAGCACGGCCAAACGTTTTGTGCAGGTTAGTGCCATATCTGTGGGTGATGTACACCAACAGCGGGAACGGTAACAGAGCGACGGCCGTCAGTTCACCACTCACGACGAAAATCATGCCGATAATTACCGTAAGGCCCGCAATCATAGAGTCCACCAATGTCATAATGCCCATACCGGTTGCTTCTTCTACCGCATTGATATCATTGGTCGCGTGGGCCATCAGATCGCCTTTACTGCGACGGGAATAGAACGTAGGTGAAAGCACAGAAAACTTGTGAAAAAGCTCTCGACGCAATACCTGAGTAATTGCAATCGATGCACCATAAAGCTGACTTTGCCAAACATAGCGCAAGCCATACATCGCTATGGCAGCAAATATAATTCCCGCCAGATGTGTGAGCAAAAACCGTAATGTCAGTTCTCCTGAGCTGATGTTGTCAACAATTCGACCAATTAGCCATGAGGGAGCGAGGTTTAACAAGGCTACGACTTGCAACACTACAATTGCAATAATGTACTGGCGAGCGAACATTTTTATGTAGCCGCGCAGTTTCCAAAGTATGTTCATTAGTAATTACACCATTACTTCTTGAGGGCCGCAGTCACACTGTAAACGACTCTTTTTTTGGATAAACTCTTCAAAGCTAACGTCTTGTTGTGATTCCATTTTTTCTTGAGCAAGCCTAGACTCTTCCGCCAGCTTAATTAACTTTTCCTTTTCTTCTGAGGCGATGTGGCTTTGCTGGTGTACTTTCGCGTGTTGCATAGAGAGTCGCTGCACAAGCTTAGTGTGGCTTAGTTGTTCTTTATTCATATCTGCCAGTACCTGTGCTGATGGCGTGAGATTGCTGTTATCAAACTTCGCTTTTTCTCGCGCGATGCTCTTCGTGTATGAGTGGGTTAAGAACGCGCTATCAAAGCTATCGGCGATGGGCTGCATTGCCATCAGAAATTTTTCTCCGAGATCGACTAAAGGAAATTCCCCTTGTAACGTCGGCAGTTTTAAGCCTGGCTTACGCCCTTGAGTTGCCACCAATTCTTGTCTGCGAATGATTAAAGAACGCTCCACATCGGTAATGTCCGGACTAGGTGCTAGTGCGCTGTACGTTAAAAATAGGTCCAAAAATTGGCTTTGCTCTGCACTGATCCCCAGAGGCAGATAGGGGTTGTTATCAAGGCTTCGTAATTCAATGTATTGCACGCCTTTATGACACATTGCCATTAATGGTCTTAACTCTGAACTTACAATTTTTGGCCGTATTGAACCATACAGCTCGTTTTCTAGCTGTAAAACAGAGGTGTTCAGTTGCTTATCGGCGCTGAGGTGAGTGTAGCGTTCGCTTGGCTGCGTCAACGCCCGGCACAAATCTGTCAAATACTCTTGCTTACTGTTAAAGCTCATCGGGAATAACGATTGTTCAGTACTGCTGTAACCCATATTGCTTAGGCGCAGTGAAGTCGCCCAAGGCAGGTAGTAGGTTTCATCATCCAAAGTTTTGAGGTCATGTTCATCAGTCACTAAGTAGCTGCGATCTACAGCTGGAGAAGCACCAAATAAGTAAGGAATTATCCATCCATAGCGGAGGACATTGCGAATCAGGTGAAAATATCGTTCAGAGATAAAATCACTCAACATCAGAGGGCTGTTTGCGTAGATGTGTAAGGCTTCCCAGAACGATGTCGGTAGCGAAAAGTTATAATGGATGCCAGAGATCAACTGCATATGTTTGCCGTAGCGGTTTGCCAAGCCTTGGCGATAGCGCATTTTCAGCTTACCTGCATTGGAAGAGCCATAGTTAGCGATAGTAATCGCGTCTTCATCTGGCAAGACCGGAGGCATGCTTGAGCCCCATAACGTTTCACTGGGTTGTATCTGAGCTGCGACAAAGTGATGTAACGAGCCAAGCATTTTAAACATTGCTTGTCTGTTGTTCATCGCAGGTGTGACTAATTCCAGTTGAGCTTCGGCGAAGTCCGTTGTGATGTACGGATGGGTTAACGCTGAGCCCAATGCGCTAGGATGAGGTTGGTCTGAAAGCGAACCGTGTAAGGTTGTGCGGACTAACTCTCTTTCGATACCACGGTGGATATCCTTTAACGAGGCCTTGGCATCTTCATTATTAAGAAATGAAATCAGGTTGATTTCAGAAGGTTTGGTTTCGATACCTTTCATTTGTTCTCTTCACATAAGTTGTGTTTTGTAATGAAGACGGACAAATAAAGGAAAAGACGCAAAAAATAATGATTAGTGGAATAAAAAAGCAGTTTGTCACTACTTCACAAACTGCCATTAGGTTTCAAACATGCCTGTTAATAGTGAAAAGGATCGCAACTTGGGTCTTTGGGTGTACAGTCCATCACACCACTTTTGCCTATCTCGATATCACAGCATTCCATAAATTGCTCTCGAAGCTTGATGCGACTACGTTGAATCCGGCTTTTGCCACCAGATAACGATAGACCCAACTTATCGGCAATCTCTTGCTGCGATAACCCTTCCAGCTCAGCCATTTGTAATGGTACGCGATATTTTTCAGGTAACTCTTCAATTAAAGGTCTCAGTGCTTCCGCCATTTCATGATGGGCTCTATCACTGGTCGTTAGTTCTTCTTCAGCGATATGCTCAGGTAACTCCTCATAAACTGGTCTACCGCGATAGAAATCCATTATGGTGTTGTGAGCAATGCGATATAGCCAGCCTTTAAAGCTTCCCTTTGCCTTGAGCTGATGCAAGTTCGTACTGGCTTTGATGTACACCTCTTGAAGGATGTCATCCACCGCATCAGTGTCATCGATACGTTTGATGATGTAGTTACGAAGTTGCGCTTTGTGATTTTGCCATTCAGATAGCATGGTTACAGAACCTCAAATTAATAGAAATGTTGTAGCAATCTTAGTAAGACGATGAGATTTCGAAAAAGACGCAAAAAAAGTGAAAAAGATTTAGTTTGCGTTTATTTCGTACCTTCAACGTGATTCTTTTGCGTCTTTTAACTCTCTCCCGCGTCTTAGTTCTACAACCCCCCCAAGTCCGACTATCTGCAATTGAAACAAGGTGTCGGTATGTAAGGTGAGTAAACGCCTCTTTCATAGGTGAGTGATTAGAATTTTGGGAGTATTTCATGAGTTTAACACTAGTCGTATTAAGCATAGTATTTGTTGGATTTTATTTTGTTCTCGCTCGTTTAAAAACACAGAAGAGAAGCTTTAACTATCGAGTTCTTAGCGCTCTAGTTGCGGGCCTTCTATTTGGGGGCGTGATTCAGTTGGGACTGGGCACTGGTAGCGATGCGGGCATTCGCTTTGCTGAACTTATTTCTATCTTTGGTAATGGCTATATAAAGCTACTACAAATGATCGTCATCCCGTTGGTGTTTGTTGCGATGACCGCATCCATCATGAACGTGGAAGGGAATGGGGCATTGTCTAAGATTGCACCAAAAATCATTGGCGTACTGATTGTAACGGTTGCTATCTCAGCCATCGTTGGTATTGCCAGCATTTATCTATTTGATATTGATGCGAAGAGTTTGGTTCATGTTGTTGGCACCAACAGTGCGATTGAAGCACGAAGTGACAAACTATTATCAACTCAGGAGTTAATGACAAACAACGGTCTCACATCTCTTGTGTTATCCGTCATTCCAACAAATATATTCCAGATGCTGACGGGGTCAGAGCGAACATCAACACTGTCTACTGTGCTATTTGGTATGTTCTTGGGATACAGTATTCTTCAGGTTAAAAAACGTAAGCCAGAGAAAGTGCAAAGCTTTGTCGATTTCATCAACGCGGCTAAGGAAGTGGTGTTGTCGATGGTGCGTGAGATTCTTAAGCTAACCCCTTACGGTGTATTTGCTTTGATGACCAAATTCATGATGACCAATGATCTGTTTGCATTGGCAGAAATGGGGCGCTTCTTACTTGCTAGCTACGTCGCCATTGGCGTGATGTTTATCATTCACTTGATTCTGGTTGCTCTGTTTGGCTTGTCACCAAAGACATTCGCTAAAAAATCATGGCCTGTTCTTGTGTTTGGCTTTGGTTCACGCTCTAGCATGGCAGCGATCCCACTCAATGTAGAAACTCAAACTCAGCGCCTTGGTGTTGACGAGGAAACCGCAAACATGTCCGCAACGTTTGGCACCAGTATTGGCCAAAACGGCTGTGCAGGTATTTACCCAGCTATGTTGGCCATTATGGCTGCACAAGTCATGGGTATTCCAGTTGATATAAGCTTTATCGTCCAATTGATTGCCGTCATTGCTATTGCCTCATTTGGTATTGCTGGTGTTGGAGGTGGCGCGACGTTTGCTGCCGTCGCGGTACTGACGATTATGGGCTTAGATATTACGGTGGTTGCGATTTTGGTTTCTATTGAAGCCTTGATTGATATGGCTCGTACTGCTCTCAATATTTCAGGTTCAATGCTCTCCGGTGTGATCACCGCCAAACGCAATGGCTCGTTGGATATCACGCAATACAATGCGGATAGCCATGTGGCAACCACTGAAAACAGCAAGGTCGCTGTTTAATATTCTGTTTATGCACATGAGCACTTGTGTGAGTGCTCTTTATCTCTTAGGTAGTGAAAATGAAAGTAGTTATTATAGGTGGTAACGCTGCAGGTATGAGCTTTGCCGCCAAATATAAAAGAAACAAACCCACTGATGACGTGGTTGTCATAGAAAAGCGAAGTTACATTTCTTTTGGGGCTTGTGGCTTACCTTATTTCATCGGAGGTAAGTTTGATGATACGGATCGGATGATTTCTAGAACCCCGGAACAAGCTCAACAGTCTGGCCTAGACATACGTCTTAACACCGCAGTAGTCGCGCTTAACCAAACTGAAAAAACCATTACATTAATGCGAGAAAATGAGGAACAACAGTTACATTACGACACGCTCATTATCGCTACCGGTGCGCGGCCTATTGTTCCTGATTTTGGTGACTATAACACGGAGAACATCTATACGCTTACGAGCATGGAGGATGGTGTTGCGCTAAAGAATGCGATGCAAGACAGTGGAAAATCTCGGCTAGCCATAATAGGGGCCGGTTTTATTGGTTTGGAAGTGTTTGATGCAGCTCATGACTTAGGAAAACAGATTACGCTGATTGAACGTGAACCGCACATTATGAGTCGTCAGTTTAGCCCAGAAATGATTAATGAGGTCGAACAAGCAATTGCAGCGACAGGCACTAACTTGATGACCAATACCTTAGTAGAGGGGATTAGTGATGGTAAGCAAGGCGGTTACATTATAGCGACCAATAACGGAGAGATTGAAGCAGATATCGTGATATTAGCGCTCGGATTTCGTCCCAATACCGAGATGTTTAATCTGTCCAAAGCTGCTAACGGCGCATTGCTTGTTGATGAATTTGGTGCGACGCAAGCTCCGAGCATTTATGCGGTTGGTGATTGCGCGGTTGCACACCATTTATCACTGGGTGATACGGTCTATTCACCACTCGCAACGACAGCGAATAAACAAGCTCGGATGATGGCAGATAAGCTGGCGGGAAAAGACTCGGTACTTAATGGTTTCTTGGGTTCGGCGTCCTTAAAAGTGTTAGATTATGAGTTAGCTAGCACTGGGGTAACCGAGTGGTTAGCAAGCCAACATCAGGTGCCGTTCAAAACGTCACTTATTAAAGACAAAAATCAGACTGATTATTATCCGGGTCAAGAAGACATCAAAGTGAAATTGCTTTATGACCCAACTTCTAATGTTTTGCTGGGCGGCGAAATTGTAGGCAAGAAAGGTGCGATTGGTCGATTAAATGCATTATCCGTTGCCATCACAGCGAAGATGACGACCCAACAATTAGGCTATCTCGATTTTAGTTATGCTCCTCCTTTCTCCAGAACATGGGATGCATTGAACGTTGCAGGTAATGTGGCTAAGTAAAATGTACGCATAATTTATGCTGCCTTTAAGTCAGTTGATTATTTGGCTGGGTCACCAATCCAAGTAATCAGTGACTGCAACCGACCAAAGCATCTTTAGTTTCTTCGACAATACCATGTGTTTTTATTTAAAAGAGTCAGACCGTCAGGCTGACTCTTTTTTACCTCATTCTTTGATAAGGTACAGCTTGCCAGTTTACCGCAGCATCACTTTTGTTATTGAAGCGTGGAACAAGATCCATTCAATTGGCCGATTTCAACTTACTGAATAGTTTTAATCCATTCGGGTAATAAAGGTTTGCTCGTCATCCACAAATGCTACAAAACCGCCGTGATAGATAAATACCCGACCACGTCCCTCAACTAGGCAGGCAAGCTGTGGGTTCAAATCTTCTTCGTTATCTTTGCTTTGAAAAGTACCAGTATCGGTGATTACGCCGCTGAGCGGAGGCAAATATCCATAAGTGCGCTTGGCTTGATCAATCAGGCTCAATTCGCTAGCGCTAGAGAAGCAAGAAGGGATCGCACCAGCGTCTTCGATAAATATAGGTTTCAGTTCTTCAAAAGCGGTAATCACCAGCCAGTCGATGCCGTTGACATGATGGATAAACATAGAGTTTCTCGATAATTGTGATGCGGAGATTCTATCACTATCAGACGGGTAACGTAGTAGAAATTTAGTTGCTAAAGGCGGTAATTCTGTGCCATTTCCGGATATTCACTAGACCAACTGGAAACCCGTTTTTTTCCTGAATCTTCATCCAGTTAACGTTTACCCGTGGTACTTTCTAGCTCGAAAGTGCCCCATTCGTTGTTAGTACTGACGCCATTGTTGCATTGCGTGACACTTAGTCGAGTTACTTTTTCTAACGCAAGTAATCTGCCTAGAAATTAGAGGGAGATTAATAACTGGCTCCTAGCCAATATCAAAAGGAGCTATATCGATAATATTTAAGCGAGAGCAGCCGGTTTATTTCTTTTTTTCTTAGCTTGAGATTTTGCTTGCTTGATAAAATTATCCTTCGTCGTAATCTGCCTAACGAGCTCATCAACCGCATCTTGGGAATAAATATGTGTGTTAGATATCTTTTGATAGTGGTGGTGCTTGTTACAAGTTGCTTTCCAGTTCAGCTTTGAGATTGCTGCTTGGAAGCAATGACTATTTATTGTTGGCTTTCCCTTTTTGTCTCGAGCTACTAAGCACTTTTCTAGTTTTGCCATATCGTAGTTAGTGTGAAGGGTCTTATTAATAGCATCAATAGCAGTCTTTTGAGTGAAAGTATGAGTTTTCTCTGGATCTATTTGCTTCTCAACTATAAGAGCCTTTTTCAACTGCTCCAAGTCCTGAGCTTTACCGTTAGCAGCAGCAAGTATTATCTGACTGTCTTTCTCATCACGAGCATACACAAGTGATACGTTAATCGGTATAGCGAACTCAATATCATCTTCTTTCTCGATTTCATCTTGCACAGTTTGAGCTAGTTCGAGCATATCTTCCGCTGCCTTACCATACAATGATTGCAACACTGGCTTTGGTGGCATCTTAAAATCACCAACTAGAGATATCATTCCAGCATGCTGAGAACGCATAAATGGTACCTCTGCAAACTCCTGAAACTTAGATGAATAATTCAGCACACCAGATTGGAATATGCGAGAAGCCAACCCTTGAAGCTCAGGCATAAGTAGATGAACAGCACCATCACGCCAATCAGCTATACGAGAGATATTCTTTCTTACATTGTCATTTTCTTTGAACAATTTATCCAAGCATTGCCTCAAAGATATTGTTTTCTTTACGCCTTGCTTATTCGCTTTCTCGAATACTGCTTCTTCACCATCTCGCTCAATGATAATTGCTTTTAGAAGCTGCTCCCAAGCAGTTGAATACATCATTACAAATCCATCTAACTTGTTTTCAAGTGATGGTCTGTTGTAAAGCTCTAATGCAAGCATCATGTTATCTTTGGACTTTTTGAGCAGGGCTTTAGCTAAGTTAGATTTACATTTATGACCTAGCTCTTGATAGTGCTTACTCTGAGATAAACGCTTTTTGAACTCGATAAAACTTACATCTAGTACATTTATTGCTTCGTATGTATTAACTCCAATCTCTGCTAAGAATTGAGTTATCTGACCCTTCCCGTAGTAAGATTTGAATGTACTTGGCTTCCAGCCTACATGCGCGATAAGCTCTTGTTTGGTGAAAGTTGAACTCTCTGTTTGATGCTTCTGCAAGAACTGGTACAGCAATAACTGCATTTCGACTTTAGCCATCTGACTTCCAATAATTTATTCATCTTGTTGTGATGCATTTTATTGTATAACACCAAAATGATCAGAGAGTGGCATCAAACAATTGAATACCTCTAAACAATTTGAATTGACCAGTCTTCTGTGCAAAGTTTTTGTGCTTCAGTTTGGAGTGCATTCTAAAAATGTCACCTGAGCTGTACCTCTCCTAATCCGTATCCTACCAATTTAGCAAAAGCGCTAACTGAAAAATGTCCATTAGTTACAGCAATAAATATAAGCCCGTTAAAGCCGCTTGATAAAAAGCTTCTGAGAAAGGCGTTAATGGAGCTGCTAAAATTCATCACCCCGCTGAAGATTCAAGGCTTAGCTGAGGTTGTTAAGTCTTTAATGTGAATGTAGAAAGATTGTTTAAAAAGCCGACGCAGAGTCGGCTTTTTTGTATCTGCGATATTTCAAACAAAAATCTATTCATTAAATGTGGGTATCAAAGCACTCGATTTGGTAGGGAGCGGGTCGTTTCCTCGGTATGTTGTGAAGCCGCCATCATATTTGAATATCTAACCCTAAATAAACGGCATATTCTAAATGCTATATATTCATTTTCAGAGGATGAATACGCTTATTAAAGAAACATAGTGAGGTTTATTCTGGATCGTTCGGATATTTAGTTTTGTCCTGACTAATTATCCCAAAAGTGTCAGGTTGCTAGTGAAATTGAATTTTGAAATTCATCACACTCATGGAAATAGCCTTGAATTACCATCAGCTCTCTTAGAAAGATAAGCCCTAAATAATAACTATCAAAATACCCTACAAACCTATTATAAGGATACCTATCATCATGAGCGGTAAGATCATCAAGCTATCTCGAAATACAGACCTAGCGCCAATCCATGCACTCTCTACTCAAAGCGTTGCCTTCTCTCACTACAACAATATCTCAGCGCAACTGCCGCTTGATCCGAAAAGCGGTGAGCTGGTGGTAGGGGACATCAAGGCGCAAGCTAAGCAATGTTTTGAAAACATCAAATCTATCGTAGAGAGTATTGAGCATGTGATGGATGATGTGGTTAAAGTTAACGTATTCCTCAAGAACATTGATGATGCAGAAGCCGTAAACGAAGTGATGGCAACATTCTTTACTGAATACTTTCCAACTAAAACGGTGTCTGCCGTTGCTGAGCTACCAAACAATGATGCATTGATTCAGGTTGACGCTTTAATCTCTAATGGTGAAGGTACTCAGCCTCAAGAACCATGTGCGTTGATTAAGCAGGCAAGAAACTGCGATAGCGTGACGAAGAGTGCGACATCGACGCATTCAGTTGCATTTTCACACTACAACAACCTATCTGCGCAGTTGCCAATTGATCCTAATACAGGCGCTTTGGTTGAAGGTGGAATCAAGGCTCAAACCGCTCAATGTTTGCGTAACCTAAAGACTGTTCTAGAAAGCATTGATGTGCCGTTTGATGACATTGTAAAAGTGGGCATTCAGGTAAGAGATCTTGCGGATATTGAGATAGTGAACGAAGTGTACATGACCTTCTTCCCTGAATCGGCCATCGCTCGCAGTGTTGCTTATGTTCCAGCGCGTACAGTGACACAAGCGGCGGGCTTACCAATGAACGCACTGGTTCAAATTGATGCGGTGATTTCTCATGGTGATGGCACACCACCACAAGAAGTGGAAGACAGACACGGGATTGTGATTCGCGCGAACAATACTGACTTAGCGCCTATTAGTGCGCTTTCCACGCAAACTGTTGCTTTCTCTCACTACAACCATATCTCAGCTCAGCTTCCTGTGGATGCACAAACAGGACAACTAGTTGAAGGGAATACTGGCGAGCAGGCTAAGCAATGTCTAGCACACATTAAGTCCATCGTTGAAAGCATTGGTCATGAAATGGATGATTTGGTCAAGGTCAATATTCAGCTAACTGACATGGCTGATCTGAATATGGTTGATGAGGTATACACGACGTTTTTTAATAGCAAACTCCCGGCAAGAACAGTGATTGGCGTTGAAAAGATACAATCAGGCGCATTGATTCAAATTGATGCGGTTGTTTCAAATGCTGAAGGCACGCCTCCAACAAAATAATAATGTTGCTGCCTTATATGCTGAACATCAGCATATAAGGCAAACTTTACCTTTCTCAAGAATATCCTCTCAATAAATAAGTTAGAACGAACGGGAGCAGGTCATTGCCTTTTGCTAAATTTGCAAAGTTACTCACGCACTTTGATCTTTCGCAGCTACCTCATTCAATCTCACAATACAGCTTGTATTGTTTCAAAAGAGTGGGATTTTCATCCTGACTCTTTTTACCGCATTATCGCTAACATCCTAGCGCTAAATAACATAAGATACACGGCCTTTACTTAGCACCGAGCCATTCACGTAATGACAGATAATACACAGCAAGCGACGTTTGCCGACCTTGGCCTAATGCCAACCTTAATCGAGCGACTAGAAGCATTAGAATATAGTCAACCGACACCTATTCAATCTCATGCCATTCCTCATATATTGGATGGACGAGATCTGGTTGGTGGAGCCAATACCGGGTCTGGTAAAACGGCTGCTTTTTCGCTGCCAATTCTGCAAAAGATTCTTCAGCAAGATACCGCCAACTCTCGCCGTGGTAACTTTGCGTCTCACCTGATTTTAGTTCCAACTCGTGAATTGGCATCACAGGTGGCTTACAACATTAAGTCCTACTCTTACCATCTTAGAGATAAGATCAAAACGGTTTCGGTGTTTGGTGGTGTATCAGTGAACCCGCAAATGCTGGCGCTTCGTGGTGGGTGTGACATCATTGTCGCGACACCGGGTCGATTGCTTGATCTCGTCTCTAGTAATGCGATTAAGTTAGATAAAGTAGAAACACTTGTTCTTGATGAAGCCGATCGCATGTTAAGTCTCGGGTTTACGGAAGAACTGAATAAGATCCTTGCTTTGCTGCCAGAGAAGAAGCAGACCCTGCTATTTTCTGCCACCTTCCCTGATAAAGTGACCAACTTAGCTCAAAACTTACTTCAAGCGCCTATTGAAATTCAATTGCAAAGCGCTGAAGCCAGTACTTTGGTGCAGCGTGTGTTTAGCGTCAATAAAGGTCAAAAGACTGCCGTACTGGCGCACTTAATCAAGCAGCACCAGTGGCGACAGACTTTGATTTTTGTGAATGCCAAAAATGCCTGTAACCACCTAGCACAAAAACTGTCGAAACGTGGTATTACGGCCGAGGTTTTCCATGGTGATAAAGGGCAGGGTGCTCGTACTCGTGTTCTTGACGGTTTTAAATCTGGAGAGATTCAAGTCCTTATCGCTACCGATATTGCAGCGCGCGGTCTTGATATCGAAAAACTGCCGGTTGTTATCAACTTTGATCTTCCACGTAGCCCTGCCGACTATATGCATCGAATCGGACGAAGTGGTCGTGCTGGTGAAGTTGGTCTGGGATTATCTCTTATCGATTACGATGACTATCACCATTTTAAAGTGATAGAAAAGAAAAATAAGTTCCAGCTTGAGCGTGAGCAAGTTGAAGGTTTTGAAGTAGAAGACGACCAAAGTGAAGCTTACTTTTTACCGATGAAACCACGCGCAAAACCAGCAGGTACTGGTAAAAAGAAGAAAAAGCGTAATCAGTAATGTACGTAGGCCTTAAGTTGTCTAGTTAGAGAAAACGTCGGGAATAAGCTATCCAATTGGTGTGCTCACTTGCACCGTTTTCTATAAAACGTAATAGAGCCTAGTTTGCTCCCTCAAGCTAGGCTCTATTGTCATTTAGGGTGTCGTTTTAGCGGCGTGGAGAGCGACCGCGAGGTGAGCGGTTCTTAAATGCAGATGCCGCTTTGGCTTGTGACTTCAAAATCGAGTCCACCGTTAGTGCCATTGGCTCTTTCGGTTTTAGGCCATGAGGGAAAGTACGTGCTCTTGGTGGCAAATTGTACTCTTCTGCACTTGCACGTGGCATACGCTTAAATCGATAAAGGTAAAAGTTTTCTAACTTCTCTCTCGCCCATTCAGTTTTCTTTAAATACTTCACACTACTCGCAATCGATGGCTTGGTATTAAAGCAATTAAAGCGCATTGCTGTATCGAGAATGTCCCAACCATAAAAATCCACCAACTCTTGCAACATAGTTTCTAGTTTTAGCCCATGTAGTGGGTTGTTTCGTTGCAGCTCGATTCTTTCTTCGTCAGTCATCATTTTAGGGGCCTTACTCAGTAAAGGATGGAGTGTAGCAAAGTATACAATGCGGAGATATCTATTGTTAGGCCGCAATGGGTTGAAAAGAAACTCTCAAAGAAAGTTGCTTTTAACGAAGTGATAGTATTTCTTCTGTTCTTAAGGTAAGCACTTCATATCCGGTTTCAGTTACCAAGATAGTGTGCTCAGACTGTGCTGAAAGTTTTTTATCGCGGGTTACGACCGTCCAGCCATCCCTCTTTGTTTTTACTTTTGCTGTTCCTTGATTCACCATGGGTTCAATCGTAAAGATCATACCTTCTTCGAGCGTTAACCCTGTGTTTGGTAAGCCATAATGTAAAACTTGCGGTGATTCGTGCATTTCTCGGCCAATACCATGACCACAATATTCCCGAACAATATTGTAACCATAAGACTCTGCAAATGACTGAATTGCATAACCAATGTCGCCTAATTTCGCCCCGGGTTTGACTTGTTTGATCCCTTGCCACATCGCTTGATAGGTCACATCGACCAGTTGTTTGGCCAAAGGAGAGGCATTTGGCATTACATACATCTTACTTGAGTCGGCAATGAAACCATCTTTTTCCAATGTGATATCAACATTGACAATATCCGTTGCTTTGAGGATTTGGTCGACTTTAGGAATTCCATGACAGACCACTTCATTTAATGATGTGTTGAGGACGTATGGGTAACCGTACTGGCCTTTGCTTGCGGGACGCGCATTGAGTTGATTAACAATGAAATGCTCAACGTGATTGTTGATGTCCATCGTTGATATCCCAGGGCGAATATAGTCATCTAACATGTGAAAAACACGTGCAAGCAGTTTCCCTGAGTTTCGCATTAACACTACTTCATCTAAGGTTTTTATGGTTACCTTATTGCTCAAGATTATGTGCCTCTTTTGTAGTGATGTTGGTCGGTGAAACATCTGCGGATTTCATCAGGTCGGAAACTATTTCATGAAAGGAGAGTTGTGGATGCAGCTCTGCGAGCATACCGATTTTAATCCAAAATTCTGCTTGAGAATTAATGGATCGAGACATGACGGAGCTGGCTTTTCGCAGCTCTTCATGGAGGTCATCTGAAATTTTAACTATACCCATAAATTATAAATCGCATATGAAACGTATATAAATAATATGTGTAATGTTTCAGTTGTCAAATGATGTAAAAAACATAAGAGTCCAAACCCGATGTTGTTGAGGCATTTGGTATGGATAACCGTTATTATTCGTTTCTGTTTCTTTGGTATTTCTTGCTATGAACAACTACTTTGAAAGCCCTTTCTCGGGCAAATCTCTTAAAGAACAAGTCACGAACCCTAATATTATTGTGGGCCGTTACAGTTATTACTCGGGTTATTACCATGGGCATGGTTTTGATGATTGCGCTCGTTATTTGTCCGATGAAAGGGATGACGTTGATAAACTGATCATTGGCAGCTTCTGCTCTATTGGTTCCGGTGCCGTCTTCATGATGGTAGGGAATCAAGGACATCGACATGACTGGGTAAGTACGTTTCCTTTCTTCTACCAGCAAGATGAGTTGTTTTCACAAGCTCGTGATGGTTTTCAGCCTGTTGGTGATACTGTTATTGGAAATGATGTGTGGATTGGTTCTGAAGCGATGATTATGCCCGGCGTTAAAGTGGGGGATGGGGCGATCATTGCAAGTCGTGCCGTAGTGACGAAAGACGTGGAACCCTATCAAGTTGTCGGGTCTAACCCTGCGAAGCATATCCGTTATCGCTTTTCACCGACGCAAATTAACCAGCTGCTGGAAATGAAATGGTGGCAGTGGTCAGATAAAGCGCTTAAAGACGCGATGCCTATATTAACCTCCGGCGATATTGAGGCTTTGTACCAATATTGGCAAGGGGTAAAGTGAAACAATACTCAAATTTGCGACGGTTGGATTTGTAATATGGGGCTAATTATATAAATGCTGAGAAAGTTTATTTGCTCAGATATAATCTCATATTATTGACTTTATCAATATTGCTAGGAAAGCATATGAAAGCCAAGGACTTTGATAAATGGTCACTAACACGTCGTAGAGGATTCCTCAGTTACATTCTCTCAAGGATCTTTATATTCAGTATGTTTGTGGCGGTTTTACGTATTGTTGCGTATTTTGCGCTCGGCAGTGAAATACCCATGATCCGTTTTATCAATGAACATACGCCATTATTGGTTATGCTAACGTTTACGCTGCCACTGCTGTGTTCTGGTTGCTGGCTTTTTCGAGAGTATGAATACAGAAAAGAGTTAATGCGACGACAAAGTGCGTGAGTCAATATAATAAAAAGCCCGCTTGCAACAGCGGGCTTTTTATTATCAGTGGCTCTTTCTCGGGCCGTTTTTCACTAAATCTTGGCCGGATTTGAATATTTCATCGGTCACCCAGCGAGCGAGCAGCAGTTGATGCTTGTCATCTAATACGGCGACAAAATGACGACCATCAGCATTGTTGGTTGCCATCGCAACGCCAGCGACGCCTTCTAGTCCCAATCCACCGTTTTCTACGGCGACCAAGAAGCGCTCAAGTTCTTCCAGTGTTGCAATTACATTATTGGTATTGTTCATCTGTATTCACTTTACATCGTTCACTTTAATAGGGGGGATTATTTCACGCTTAAGCGAAGTATCAAAGTGTTCACGTGAACTTACTTTGCATTCATAAACCATTCTGGAGGGATCCAAGTTCCTTCGATGTGTTTGTTCCCCCAACGAGAAATTGCTTGGAGGATGGGCAATGTGTCTTCACCTTTTGGTGTCAGCTGGTATTTATATCGCTTAGGTTTGGTTTGATACAGCTCTTTACGCAGCATGCCATTGAGTTCAAGCATTTTTAATCTGTCTGCGAGACGGTTTGTTGGGATCGCTTCAGGTGAGTTAGCAAGCTCACTGTATGTGGTTTTACCACAGAGTAAGTCTCTTAGAATAATTAATGTCCATTTATCCCCGAAAATGTCTAAGCCATTTGCAATAGGGCAACCAGAGCGCAGAAAGTCATTGGTAGGCTTCACGGTAATCTCAATGTTGTACTGATAATGAATAATAATAAGCGACTAACTTGCGAAATTGAAGTGACAAGACTAAGCTTTAGTAACTTCAATTTTGTAAGTGACTAAACTCAATCCTAATGTGAGGTAAACAATGAAAGGGATCTCGGGAAGATGTTTATGCGGGGAAGTACGTTATACCTGCTCGAAACCTGTAGTGATGGCAGGGTATTGTCAGTGTAAAGACTGCCAGAAACTGAGTGGTACAGGGCACACTGCCAATATAGCGGTACCTAAAGGCAGTTTAAGTTTTGTTGGTGAACTCGCGTATCATCAAAAGCAAGCCGACAGTGGTAATACCATTACACGTGGTTTTTGCCCAAAGTGTGGCTCACATATCTACGCGTCAAACAACGGTATGTCAGAATTTGAGTTTATTAGGGCGGGCAGTCTGGATGATTTGGAGTTATTTAAACCGTCGATGGTGGTTTATGCATCCAGCGGAGCTTCATGGGATCACCTTTCACAGGAACTCCCTAAGTTTGACAAGATGCCCGAGCTTTAAACCTAGTTGTAAGTATGACCAAGGAGGTTACGATGAAAACCATGACATGTGTACAGCTTGGAGGAGCTTGCGATAAATCATTTAGCGCAGACACTTTCGAAGAAATTGTTGAGATGAGTAAGCAGCATGGTATGGAAATGTACCAGCAGCAAGATGCCAAGCACCTTGAAGCGATGGGTAAAATTCAGCAGCTCATGCAAGACCCACAAGCAATGCAAGCTTGGTTCCAGAGCAAGAAAAATGAATTTGAATCATTGGCAGACGATTAGAAATCAATAAAGCACTGATGGAAACCATCAGTGCTTTTGGCTAATTAGTCAGTGATATTCACTTTATGGCCCAAGTATTGAACATCGATCGACGCATAGCCTAAATTGACAGATTCAAATTGTTTGCTTAGCTCGCGAGCGTGTTGTGCATCTTTGGCTAAAAAAGCGACGGAATATATCGGTCTTTCAACGCCATTACTCATTTTTTGTGTGTTGATGTAGGCTGATGTCACTAGCCCTGCTTGGTTAAGGCTGATCACGCGCTGAAGATCAATACCTAATACACGATCAATTTCCAGTGGTTCAATCTCTTCTTTCCATGTAAAGGTCACGCCATAGTTGTTATACACGGGTGTATTATCCAGCCATTTTGCACCTAAGTTTTGGATTTTGTGGATTTTAACCAGCTCCTTTTCATACATAGGTAAGCGATGAAGCTTTTCTGTTACTTCTTTCTCGCTATTACCAGTGATGACAAATTTAAGCAGTTGTGCTGGCTTACCATCGATATTGCTTTTCACCAAAAACATATCTTTGATCTCGCCTTTTTTGACGAGTTTGTGGAATTCATCTTTTTGTTCTGGAAGTACCTTTAAGACTTCTTCTGCATCTGTGGTGTTCCAAACTAATTCGACGCCAAAGTCGTCTGCTGTTGCGTACGCTGATGTTGCAGCAAGAGTACTGGCAAGCAAATATTGAAGTGCTTTATTCATAGTGTTTCCTTTTCTGTGTTTGTTGTGGAGAGTTACCATCGAGAACGGTAGGTTCGGTGGCAGTTGCGGCATGTTTTCTGGGCAGCTTCTAGCCCTTGTTGTGACAATGTTTGGTTTTGATTTTGAGCGCCAAGATTGAGTTGCGTGAAGCCCAGAATCATCTGGTGGAGTAAATTGTGAAACTTTTCAGAGTCTTGCCATATTTCAATTTTTGCTTTGCTGTTTGAGTCACTCCCTGTTGGAAATAACCCGAATAAGGATTGGCTGTGTGAGACTAATTGTTCACTGGCTTTAATGATCTCATTCCATTGCAGATCGTGATTATCGAGCAAGCTTTCCACTCGTTCACTTTGTTGCTCAATTGATTTGAAGGCTTGCTGACGTTGCTCTATTTGAGAGTCGAAGTTTTGCGCTTGGCTCCAAAGTGGGGCAAGCAGCAAAACGCCAAGAAAATACTTTTTCATTTGATCCTCGTTCTTATTGGTAGCTTTTGTGAGCAGAGGTTAATTTACACAACAATAGTTGCGCACGCAACTATTGTTGTGTAAATTAATTGAGGTTCTAAATAAAATAACCGGTAGGTATTGAAATATGAAAGTGTGGGATTTGGCGACACGCCTTTATCATTGGCTTCAAGCTGTTTTATGCATTGCTTTGTTAGCCTCAGGGTTTTCAGGAAATGGGCCTCATGTCCAAATTGGTTTAGCCATATTTACGTTAGTCTTATGGCGACTGATCTGGGGAGTTACCGGAAGCCAAACCAGTCGATTCCGTGAATTTGTTCGTTCTCCAACCACTGTTATTCGCTATTTGCGTGGTAAAGAGTCATCGGGCGTTGGTCATAATCCCGCAGGGGGATGGATGGTTGTAATGATGATCACCGCGCTATTGTTGCAGTGTATTTCAGGGATGGCGATCGCGGGTTTTCTTGACAATATTCCAGTGATTAATTCTCTCATAACAGACAACGTTTTTTCAGTGCTTGAATCTATGCATATGGCTTTGGCTCGCATAATCCCTGCTCTAGTCCTTATTCACGTTGGCGCGATACTTGTTTACAAGCTTCGTTCTAAACCGCTTGTTCTGGCGATGTTTACTGGTGTACAGAATGAAGCGTCTGATCGCGAAACACTGTATTTCGCCTCGAACCTTAAGGCACTTTTCGTGCTAATGGCAGCTCTATTGGTTACTATACTTCTCGTAGCTATAGCATGAGAGAGTTAGATGAGAATTAATGAGTGTAACATTTGATAGGCAAACTAGTTTTGGATGGATGATTAATGTAATTGCAAACCAGGCATCAAAGAAGTTTGATTCTGAATTAAAGAAACATGGTCTTACAATCGCCCTATGGCCAACAATGATGTGCTTATGGGAAGAAGAGGGAGTAACACAGAAAGATATTGCTATCAAATCTAAAGTTGAAAGTTCAACGACAACCAGAACATTGGATAAACTGGAAAAACTAGGTTTAGTCATACGCCAAGATGACCCGAATAGCCGCCGTTCTTTCAGAATATTCTTGACGGATGAAGGCAAGCAATTGAAGGATGTGTTATTGCCAATCCCGGTCGCGGTAAATAAAGAACTCATGAGCTCATTGGAGCCTGATGAGCAAAAGCAAATGATCGCTCTTTTGCAAAAAATGGTCGCGGCGATTTGATTGTCTGCTCAGATAAAGCTTAAAAAGCCATCACTCACTCGGTGATGGCTTTTTTGTTTGTGCGGCTGACTCTAACATGTGAAATGGATGGACACACAGAAGGATAATGAACGAGATAAAACTGAGAATGAGGCCAGTTTTGTGTCAACGATTAGCAAATTGATAAGGTGATCATCCTTAACGTGTTCGAAAAATGGAACTATAGAAACCAGCGGCAGTGAATCAAACAAAAAGGAACTCATATCAATGCTTAGTCCAATTAAAAATGTGGTTTTTGATGTTGGCAATGTGCTGGTGCGCTGGGCACCAGAAGAGATTGTGCGATTGACGTTTGGTAATGATGTTGATGTACAAGTAAAAGCTAAAGCGATTTTTGGTCATGAACTTTGGTTGGCGCTCAATCGTGGAGAATTTACCGAAGAAGACGTCAAAAAGCAGTATCAAATCGAGCTAGGGCTATCTGAAGATGAGTTAGATACGTTGTTTTTCTACGTAAAGGAAAGCTTAATTCCTATCTATGGTTCATTAGCGCTTTTAAGAGCACTCAAAAGTCAGGGATATAAAGTCTATGCGTTGACCGACAACGTGCATGAAATTGTTACGTTTCTTAAGCAGCGTTATGAGTTTTGGCATGAGTTTGATGGTGCGATTGTTTCTGCTGAAGTGGGTTGTTTAAAACCGGGAAAAGAGATCTATCATCACTTACTTGCGCAATATGATCTAAACCCAGAACAAACGGTTTTTCTCGATGATATGTTGCCAAACGTTGAAGGGGCTCAGCAAGTTGGTATCCATGGTATTCAGTTTTTAAATGCGCAGCAAGCAACACAAGCGTTGAACAAACTTGGCGTCACGGTTTAGCCCTGAGTGAACGTGACCCACATTAGCCATTGATACCAATAAACTTTTAAAAGTATAGCTTTCTGGTATGTTTAATTGAAACAGCAGTTTGTTCTTGTGGTTTAAGAGGTATTAATGGCGACCATTTCAGATGTGTCTCGCATGGCTGGCGTATCCAAAGCAACAGTATCACGCGTGATTAATGGCACAGGACAAGTCAAAGAGAGTACGCGTCTTTTAGTCGAATCGGTGATGAAGGAGCTGAATTACAAACCCAGCTCGGTAGCACAGGCTTTGGCGACTCGCAGTGGTAATAGCATTGGTCTGGTGCTGTCTGACTTTACGGGGAGTTATTTTGGGCTGTTGCTCAAACAAGCTTCCGAGAGTGCAGAACAAATGGGTAAACAGCTGCTGATTGCTGATGGACACAATCAAGCAGAAAGTGAACTACATGCTGTGCATTCTCTTGTCGAGAAAAAATGTGATGTGGTTATTTTGTATAGCCGAATGCTTTCTGAAGAGCAGGTGATAGCGCTTAATCAATCCATTGATGTGCCTTTGGTTAACGTGGGTAGACGATTACCGCAGTCTGCGGGATTTTCTGTCAGTTTTGATCAACAGCATGCGGTGGCTATGGCTGTTGAACACTTGGTTTTATTGGGGCACCAATCCATCACTTATGTTGGCCCTGCGCCTAAAACACCTACATCAGTTTCTCGTTTAGCTGGGTTTCAATCGGCTATCCAGAGCTACGCTTTGCAAAAGGTATCGGGTAACCACGTGCCTTGTAATTTTGGCTTTATCGAAGGTTATGCTGCGGGTAAGGTTCTGCTCAATGAAGGCGAGTTACCTCCTGCCATTGTGACTGCGTCAGACGATATTGCAGTGGGCTGCATTAAAGCTTTCGCAGAGCAGGGCATTGTTGTCCCTGATGATGTGTCTATTGTCAGTATTGATAATGATCCGTGCAGTGCTTTTGTCACGCCATCTTTGACAACAGTGGATCTTCCAATCCAAGCCATAACCGAACGAGCAATGGAAGTTGCTCAGCAATTGATTCAAGGCCAACCGATTCCTCCAGTGGAAGTCATCCAAGGCAGCTTGGTCCCACGCGATTCTGCAAAAACGATTTCCCTTTAAACCTAACCTCAGTGCTTTGCATTTTTGCAGGGCACGTTTCTCTTTCTTCTTCGATCCTCATTCTTGTTCAACTAGACATAAATTTAATTTGCTTTGGATAAAAAGTAGACATATGTAACATATTTTATATTCGTGTCAGTTATTTTATTCTCTCTGTTGTATATATGTAACCGGTTACTGAAACCGGTTACATTTTGGCTAAGGAAGCAGTCAAAGGAGAGACAGTATGAAAGTTTTTTTATGTTGTGCGGCCGGCATGTCTACCAGCATGCTAGTCAGTAAGATGGAACAAAGCGCGAAAGAGAAAGGGGTGGAGTGTGAAATCTCAGCCCACTCGATCGCTGAGTTTGAAGAGTGCTTAAAGTGGAGTGATGTTTGTTTGGTCGCCCCACAGGTACGATTCAAATACGAAGAATTTAAGCGTGCAGCCAATGAGCAAGGGAAGGGATGCGGGCTTATCGATATGATGAACTATGGCTTATTGAATGGTGAAGCAGTACTTGAGCAAGCGATAGCACTTTTTAATGCACACAGTACAACAACGGAGAGCTAAGCCATGGCGTTTTTCGATAAGGTATTAAGTTTTGTAGAAAATGTAGTTGCACCGGTGGCGGGTAAAATCTCTGCTCAGCGGCATGTTAATGCGATTAAAGATGGCTTTGTATCAACCATGCCATTTTTGATTGTGGGCTCTTTACTTTTGGTGCTTGCGTTCCCGCCCTCTGAAGGTAATTTCTTTTTTGATGGCTGGCACGGTTTAATTGCAGCAATCGGTAAAGATAACATCATGGCACCTTTCCAACTGAGTATGGGGATCTTTGCTCTTTACGCGACCTTTGGTATTGCTTTTAGCTTGGCAGAGTCATACAAACTTCGTGCAATGAACACTGGTATGTTGGCGATGTTCGCCTTTTTGCTCTCGGTTGCGCCGATGGTGAATGTAGAAATTGGTGGTGTGTTACCCGGCGCGTTTTTAGGTGGCACAGGGGCATTCACGGCCATTTTATGCGGTTTATTAGTGCCAGAAATGCAGCGTTTGCTGATCAAATACAACATTCGTATCAAAATGCCGGATGCGGTACCGCCAAAGATTTCAGCGTCGTTCGATTTGCTGATCCCTATTGTGTTTATTTCTGTGATCATCATGTCGATCAACGTGTTCCTTGGTCAGTACGATTTGAAGATCCCAACAGCAATCATGCAGCTGTTCCAGCCTCTAGTTTTAGCTTCTGATAGCTACATTGCCTGTTTAATTGCGGTACTGATTGTCCAAATTCTTTGGTTTAGTGGTATTCACGGCGGATCGGTAGTCGGCGGTATTATTGGCCCAATGTTATTAATTAACCTTGGCTTAAACCAAGATGCATTAGCTGCGGGTGAGCCGCTTCCTGCGATTTTCATTAACCCTGTTATGGACTTCTTCATTTTCGTCGGTGGTGCTGGTGGTACATGGGGTCTAGTGGTGTTAATGATGCGCTCAAAAGCCACTCAACTAAAAACCATCGGTAAGATGTCGATTGTTCCGGGTACATTTAACATCAATGAGCCTGTTATCTTCGGTACACCGATTGTCATGAACCCAATCTACTTCATTCCTTGGTTGCTAGCGCCAACCATCAATACATCAATCGTTTGGCTGGCATTTAAGACAGGTTTTGTTGCCAAGATCATTGCAATCCCACCATGGACAATGCCAGCACCAATTGGCGCAATCATTGCGACCAACTCAGGTACAGCGGCACTTGTAGTATTGAGCAGTATCATTATCAGCGCATTGGTGTTCTACCCATTCTTGAAAATTCATGAGAGACAACTGCTGAAAGAAGAGAATGCAATGAATGAAGCCACTGCGACACCAACTGGTGCCACCGAAGCACAAGGAGAGTTGGCGCGATGAGTTTTGAAATTAAAGCACCCGAAGATATTACAGAAGAGTTCTTGATGATGCTGCTATGTCAGGTAGGAGAGGCGCGTTCAGCTTGTATGGAAGCGATGTCTCTTGCTCGTCAGGACAAATTTCACAAGGCAAAAGAGTTACTTGCGGCGGCAGATGAAGCACTGATTGCTGTACACAAGTCACAAACCTCGTTGATTGGTTTTGATGAGGGAGCTGGCAAAGTGCCGATGACCTTGATTTTGACCCACATACAAGATCACATCATGACAACCATGTTATGCCGTGAGATGGCAGAAGAAGTCATCGCTATTCATAAGAAACTGGAAAAGGTAATTCAACATGAAGAAGCGCATATTTGATTACACAGCTGAAGACCTTCGTCATGCATCGCGCAAGCAAATCGTCAACAGTATTCGCAATTCTGAAGGGCGAACACTGATGGTCGAAAATGTAGTCGCGATTACGCCACCACTCGATGTTGTTTCGGGAGCTGAAATTGCGGCGGCGTTTGGTGCTGATATGATCACGCTAAATTGTCTCGATGTGATGAAACCAGCAATTAAGATTTTGTCCGAGAATCCTGATGAAACCATGTCTGTTGCCGAAGTGAAAGCGGCCACAGGCCGGTTGATTGGGTGTAACCTCGAGCCTATCCCCGATGATGTAAAACACGTTGATGTCGGCCGGACCGTGACAAAGGAGACCGTTCAAAAAGCAGTAGAACTGGGATTGGATTATGTGATGCTGACCGGAAACCCGGGTAACTGTGTCACACAGGAAACGATCCTAGATGCGATTTCTTTAGTCCGTAGTGTGTCGCAAGAGCTGATCATCGTTGCCGGTAAAATGCATGCGGGGGGGGTCGGGAACGACTATAATCTCAGTATTGTTCCTGCTTTTGCTGAAGCGGGCGCTGACATCATGATGTTCCCTGCGCCTTATACCACTCCGGGGGTTGATCCAACATTAGCGCGTGAAATGATGTCTGCAGTTCATAAAACGGGCATGCTTGGAATGTTGGCTATTGGCACTTCTCAAGAAGGTGCCGATGAATCCTATATTGAACAAGTCGCCATCGCGGCTAAGGCTGCTGGTGCGGACGTAGTGCATATTGGTGATGGTGGCTACAGTGGTATTGCACCACCAGAAAACATCATGAAGCTAGGCGTTACCTTACGTGGTCGACGCCATCAATATAAGCGAATGGCCAATCGGCGATAGCGCTTCGTTTTCTCTAATTATCGGTGGGTAGCCATTAAACAGTTACCCGTCGTCAATAGCAGAGATTGATTTGCACTCATAGCAAGCAAACCCTTTGATACTAATTTTTGCGTTAACGTTTGTTGGCGTGGCTTGCTACACCTTAAACAAAGGTATTTTCATCAATCGCTGTTATTCAATCCGTATCTTTCTCGTATCTGTAGTTTAGATCGCGAGGGGTTTTCTCGTCTGTAATTTGCTATGGAATATACAATTATGAATAAGGTTAAATTTCCTCTTAAACTCTTAACCATTGCGTTGGCATCGCAGTTTGCATCAGCACCTTTGGTATTTGCTGACACCCCCCATCCTCAAGCCGATAAACTCGATTTGTTATGGCAAGTGATTGACCATGATATCGGTGAAAATATATTTCTGGGCAGCCTAACAATCACGAATAATGGTAATGAAGCATTAGGTGATAAAAATTGGTCTCTGTATTTTAACTCTGTCCGTCCACCTGCGTCGGTATTACCTGAAGCCGACCCTAATGGGGAGAATGCTCGTCTGCAACTTGCACAACAAAATGTTTCTGTTCGAAATGCAGATACAGCAAAAAGTGGTGATTATTTTGTGCTTGAGCCTGTTGCTGGCTTTGAACCTATTTATCCGGGTGAGTCTCGTGAAATCATGATCACCGCACAATATTGGCAAATGTTGAAAAACGACTCACCATCAGGTTTCCACATTTCGTTTGATGGTGCTACACCACAGGCTGTGTCTGTCGATGTGTTTATGGACCCTGCGAATCCTAAACACACGCGTCAAAGCATTCATGATACGAAACCCGTCGAAACACCAGCCCTTCGTTTTGCGGGGAATAATTCTGCTCAGGTTACGTTGTCGATTCAGCACCAAGTGGTCCCTCAATTGCAATCCGTTGAACCAACAAATGGCGCGTTCCTGACCTTACTTGGTTGGGTGGCTTCTATCCAAGCGCCTGAAAGCCTCGGCACAGAAGCGGCATATTTACAAAGTGCGCTTAAGGACTTAGTTCAAGGTGAGTTTCCTATTAATGCCGCCAATCCTGATCCCGGCCATTTGATCACATTGAAGGTTAATCCAAATTTGGATACGGATGGTGATGGTGCTGCTGATAGTGAAGGGTATAAGCTCGATGTTGACCCTTTTAAAGGCATTACCATTGAAGGTAAGGACGCTGCGGGTGTGTTTTATGGTATTCAAACCTTGCGTCAATTGATTCCCGAAGATGTTTATAAAGACTCTGTTGGTGCTAACAAGAAGCAACATGCGGTGATCCCAGCGTTTAGTGCTAAAGATGCTCCGCGTTTTGAGTACCGTGGCATGATGTTGGATGTGTCGCGTAACTTCCAAAGTAAGGAAACAGTACTGAAGCTGATTGACTTGCTTGCCTACTACAAAATCAACAAGTTTGAGATGAACGTTGCCAATGACGAAGGTTGGCGAATTGAAATTCCGGGCATTCCAGAACTGACTGAGTTTGGCTCAAAACGAGGCTACGATGTCGAAGAGAAGCAAATGCTGCATACCTTTATGGGGGCCAGCAATGGTTTTGCAGCCGGTGATGGTATTGAAGGCAAGCCTGCGGATGCCACGGAAGCAAACAAAGGTGTACCGCCGCAATTCCAAGGGTTTGAAATTGCTCAGCAAAACTATCTGGGTGAAGGTTGGGGTTATTATACGGTTGAAGACTTTAAAGAAATATTGAAGTACGCCGCTGATCGCCATATTGATGTGATCTTGGAATATGATTTCCCTGCGCATGCACGAGCGGCAATTAAGGCTATGGAATATCGTTATAACAAATACAAAGACAGCGATCCGGTGGAGGCAAATCGTTATCGCTTGATTGATCCATTGAACGAATCCAAATTCTATACGCCTCAATTTTACACTGACAACATGGTTAACCCTGCGTTAGAAAGTACTTTTGCATTCTTAGAGAAGGTCATCAGTGAAACCAAGAAAATGTACGATGCGGTTCCTGAAGCCAAAATGACGCGATTGCATGGTGGTGGTGATGAGCTCCCACACCTTGGACCTAATGAATGGTGGTCGAAATCACCTTTGGTTCAGGAAAACCCAGTAACAGCAGGTAAAACTGACCCAGAGTTATTCGATTACTTCTTTACTCGTTGGGCATCCATTATTCGTCAAAATGGATTCCAGATGGCAAGTTGGGGAGACGTGTTAACCCATAATGGGACTGGTCAAGCGGACTACGGTGAGCTGTATCCACTATTCTGGAACAACGTATGGGGCTGGGGTAATGAGCATCAAGCGTATGTGTTTGCAAACAAAGGCTATAAGGTGGTGCTGTCTCATGCAACCAACTTATATTTCGATTTAGCTTATGCCAAGCATCCGGAGGAAGTCGGGTATCACTGGGCCGGTTACACCGATACTAAGAAAGCATTTGAGTATCGCCCATTTAATATTTATGCCAATGGTAAAACCGACAAGCTGGGTAATCCGGTTCCTTGGAATCCGAATTGGGTGAATTTAAGTGAAGAAGGGAAAAAGAATGTGGTCGGTCTGCAAGGTCAGCTATTTGCTGAAAACTTAAAGTCGCCAGAGATCATGGAATATCTTACTTTCCCTAAATTATTGGGTGTTGCTGAGCGTGCTTGGGTGACCAATATGCCAGTAGAAGACGCACCTGATGCAACAGGGAAAACCTCGATGGATCGAGCGTGGGATACCTTCACGAATACGTTGGGTCAGTATGCATTAGACAAGTTGGAATACGTCCAGCCTGTTGATATTTACAATCAAATTCCAAGTCAACACGGTGTGAACTATCGAGTTCCTCTTCCTGGTGCGGTTGTAGAAGCAGGAGTGTTGAAAGTGAATAATCGATTCCCTGGCTTAGAAACCCAGTATTCGTTGGATGATGGTGAAACGTGGATTCCTTACTATGGACCTGTCGATGTCAGTCATGCCGAAAAGGTAAAAACTCGAACCATTACGGCCTCTGGTCGCAGTAGTCGAGTGGATTACGTCGCGCAATAAACACGTCTATCAGTAGGAATAAGCCAGCTTGGTTCCCCCTAGGCTGGCTTTTTTCATTTGGCACTTTCTAACCTTTTTGGGATCGGAGTATCTATCTAAAGGGTGATCTCCGTTTCAAGGTTTCGTTATCTAATGGATATAATATGACCACTCAAATATAAATCTTAAACATGTCAGTGGTAGTTATGGAAAACAATTCTCAAGAAGAGGCTAATCGCAGGCCGCTTGCGGTTCGTGAAGTTGCATTAACCAAACGCATTGCGGTGTGGCTTAGCCAAAAAAATGTTACCCCAAATCAGATCTCTTTAATGAGTATTGTGTTTGCCGTGATTGGCTATGGGGCCGTATCAGGCTTCTATTTTTTCTCCTTTCCTTTTTTCCTTCTTCTGGCGGCACTTTGTATTCAGTTGCGGCTACTGTGTAATTTGTTTGATGGCATGGTCGCAGTTGAAGGGGGTAAGAAAACGCCAGCAGGTGAACTGTTTAATGACGTGCCAGATCGCATCGCAGATTCGCTTTTTATCATCGCTGCTGGGCTGGCGACAGAAAGTGTGTTTGGAATGCCATTGGCTTGGAGCTGCGCACTTGTTGCGGTCTTAACCGCGTATGTTCGAGTACTGGGTGTCAGTATGGGATGCCCCGCTGATTTTCGAGGACCAATGGCGAAGCAGCATCGTATGGCGCTGCTAACGGGGGCCTTTGTTGTCTTGTTTGTACATTATCAATTTGACCTATTACCCACCGTATTTAATTACTTGATGGACATTGCCCTTCTAGTGATGTTAATCGCAAGTGTCTACACCACATGGCGAAGACTTGCTGGTATCTATGCATTTAAAGCGGACAATTTTGCCAATGAGCAAAACGGAGAAGCAAAATGAGTCGTATTCCTTCCCATTCCCTGTACCTAATGATCGCCATTGTTGCGGCGTTATTGGTTGGTACCGCCGTTTACTTGTGGCTGTCACGTACACATCGAGAGCGAGATTACCTTGAACTAAAACTGCGCATCCGCTCATGGTGGTGGATGGTCGGTATTGTATTCGTGGTGTTAAATCTGCCACTACAATACACTTTGTTTTTTGTTGGCTTCCTAAGCTTTATGGCACTAAAAGAGTTCTTTTCTATTGTGCCAACGCGTATGGCAGATCGCCGAGTGATTTTCTGGGCTTACTTATCCATCCCATTTCAGTACTACTGGTTATCTCTAGGTTGGTATGGGATGTTTATCATCTTCATCCCAGTGTATATGTTCTTGTATTTGCCGATGGTCGCGGTGCTCATTGGTGAGACCAAAGGCTTTATTCGTTCTGCCGGTATTATCCATTGGTCGTTGATGTTAACGGTATTTTGCATCAGTCACATGGCGTATCTCTTGGTACTTCCAAGTTTGAATGAACAAGCGGGTTCGATGGGGATGCTGCTGTTTTTATTGGTATTCACTCAGCTCAATGATGTTTGTCAGTATGTGTGGGGTAAGTCTTTTGGTAAACATAAAATTGTGCCGAAAGTAAGCCCGAATAAGACTTGGGAAGGCTTTATTGGTGGCGGTGCAACCGTTATTCTTGCGTCTTATTTTGTTGCCCCTTATTTAACCCCACTTAGCTCGGAACAGGGATTAGTTGCCGGGATGATCATTGCGTTCAGTGGTTTCATTGGTGATTTGGTGATCTCGTCAGTTAAACGAGACTTAAAAATCAAAGATACCAGCCAATTTATTCCCGGCCATGGTGGCATACTCGATCGCGTGGACAGCTTGATGTTTACAGCACCACTGTTCTTCCATTACATCTACTACCTCTATTACTAAAGCAAACATGGAAAAGTTACTTAAAATATTGTTTGTCCTGCTTATCGTCAAACCATTGGTGTTTATTGGGCTGGGGCTTAACATCATTAATCGTCCGAACCTACCAAACAAAGGACCGGTCATTGTTGCGGCAAACCACAACAGTCACCTCGATACGCTCGTATTATTGGCACTGTTTCCAATCCGCTTGGTTGGTCGAGTTCGACCGGTCGCCGCTGCAGATTATTTTTTAGCGAATCCGCTGATTTCTTGGATTTCTCTTAATGTGATCGGCATTATTCCCATTCGTCGCTCGCCTTCCAAAAGCCAACGTGATGCCATTTTTGATGAGTGCCATAAGGCGCTTCATAATGGTGATATTCTGATCATTTTCCCAGAAGGCAGCCGTGGTGATCCCGAAATCATGAGTGGTCTAAAAAAGGGTATTTTCCATTTGGTGAAAGACCATGAGCAATGCCCGGTGGTTCCGATTGTTATGAGAGGGCTAGGGCTTGCTCTACCAAAAGGAACGGCGATGTTTGTGCCGTTTAATTGCGATGTTGTTCTTGGTGAGCCCATTGCGCATTTTGAAGATGCGGATGAGTTTGTTGAGGTGATGCAGAACCAATATCGGGAGCTAGCGGAGATGTGTATTGTTCAGGTAGCAGATGCTGAATGAGAGGGTAAGAAAGACCGGATTTAAACCAGATAAAGTAAGCTAATCGACTGAAATTTGGGGAATTGATCTTACTTTAGAGACATGAAATTCGAATTTCATTTTCTCGACAACGGATTCGGTTAAAATCTGCTCTCATACTTATTGGTCAGGGAAGTACACATGCATTCTGTTTATATTGGGGAAAAGCCAGTCAAACCTTCTAAGGTGGTTTGTGTTGGACGCAACTATCTTGAGCATATCCACGAGCTAAACAATGCAATCCCTGACGAAATGGTGGTTTTCAATAAGCCCAATACGTCGGTTACTTCCCGTCTTACTTCCTTCCATCAAGAATCATTGCACTACGAAGGCGAAATTTGTTTTGTCGTACAAAAGGGTGAGCTTAGTGCGGTTGGCCTAGGGCTGGATCTGACGAAACGTGAGTTGCAAGCAAGCTTAAAAAATAAAGGGCTCCCATGGGAGCGTGCCAAGTCGTTTGATGGCTCTGCCGTGTTCAGTCGGTTTGTGCCGATAAAAGGCCTTGCCATTGAAGAGCTGCAACTAGAACTGTTTATCAACTGTGTTCGCGTCCAGTGTGGTGGAGTAAAACAAATGATTTACTCACCGCAAGCCATTCTTTCTGAACTCAAAAGTTACACTACGTTGTTTGATGGCGACATCATTATGACAGGCACTCCGCAAGGCGTGGGGGAGGTGCATCAAGGCGATGTGTTTCTTGGGCGTCTAAAGTGCGCAGACAAGACCTTGATTGAAATTGAATGGGTTGCCGAGTAGCAAAAGCCTTTACCTTACCCTTTGGACAAGCTTTAACCTCTGGTTGTTGGATCAACCGGAGGTTTTTTATGGGATGTTGTAATCAAGCGCCAAATGGCGGAAGTTCAAATCTAAGATTGCTGTGTAAAACCATCGCCGTGATTGGTGTGGTGTTGTTGGTATTGGTTGTGTTATTTGGCTAGGGTCTGTTGATCTTTCGAACAAAATTTAACCGCGAAAGATCAACAGACCCTAATGCAAACATGACAAAATTGTCATGTTAGTGAGCGGTATTTGTCAGAGCTGAAAGGGCATTATGGCCTCAACAAAACAACAGCTCTGCTAGAGGCAAATACGATGAATATACTGAAAAAACTAACACTTGTTACCACGCTCGCTGTCCTAAGTACGGGTGCATTTGCATCTCAAGGTGCCCAACTTTCAAGTGGTGGCTACATCAATCGCACGTCTTCAACGTCATTGTTTACACCGGCACAAGAGAGTAAACAAGCTGCATTCGATAGCGCATATCAGGAGCTGCAAGGCCTTCAGGCAAGCTCAACTCGTGACTTGCGCCGTGCTCTGAATATCTGGGTTACCACACCACGTGAAGCAAACAGTGTTCGCCTTAAAGATAACGCATACATTACCGTGGATGAGCGTATGAACGGCCAAGGTGAAATGGAATATGTCGGTAAAATTAATGTGACGTACCAGTACCTAGAGCGTGACGACAACAACTAAGGGTAGTCGTCGTTATACCGCTTTCATCATGTTTCATGCTCAACAATCTCAAGGAAATTACCTCTAGGAGGGAACCTTGAGATTTGTTGAGGAGATTTTATGAGTCTGAAAAAGGCTCATTTGTTATATTCAACGCCTTGTAATGACCCCATCAGATAAGAGTGGCTCACGATGAAATTGCTGGTTATAGAAGATGAATTGAAAGCAGGGCAATACCTTCAAAAAGGTTTGTCTGAGTCTGGCTATACGGTGGATTTATCTCGTGATGGAGTGGATGGTTTATATCAAGCGACAACGCTGCCATACGATCTGATCATTCTGGATGTGATGTTGCCAAAGCTCAATGGCTGGCAGGTATTACAAACATTAAGAAGCTCAGGGATCATGGTTCCAGTGATCATGCTGACAGCAAAAGATCAAATAGAAGAGCGGGTCAAAGGATTTGATTTAGGAGCCAATGACTATTTGATCAAACCTTATGCTTTCGCAGAATTGCTTGCACGAGTGCAAAATGCATTGCGGCACACATCGGCAACATCCTCCAATATACATGAAAGCAACACGTTGCAAGTGAGTGATTTGGAACTGGATTTACTTAAACGTACGGCTAAACGTCAGGGGCAGCCAATCGCTTTGACAGCAAAAGAGTTTGCGTTACTTGAGCTATTTATGCAGAAAGAGGGTGAAGTACTGACTCGCACCTCCATTGCCTCTTTAGTTTGGGATATGAATTTTGACAGCGATACCAATGTGATCGACGTTGCTGTGAAAAGGCTGAGAGCTAAAATTGATAAGCCTTTTGATATGCCGTTGCTACACACGGTGAGAGGAATGGGGTACAAACTGGAATCGCCAGTATGAAGGCATTAAAACAATCTTCGATGAAGCGTTCGTTAATGCTGATGTTTTTTGTGACCTCTGTGCTGGTATTGAGCTCGATTGGCGTGGTTGCGCAATTGATGGTCAAGCAACACTTTGTCAAAGAAGATACTCAGTTTCTTAACCAAAAGCACGATGTGTTAGTGGAACTGATGAAACAGCCAGTGAATACACGCCAAACGATGTTTGAACTGTTCGTGAAAAACAACGTAGTGATCTGGCTGGTGGATAATGAAGGATTGATCTACCAAAACTCCACTGCATTGGTGTCAGACGCACTTTTGAATGATGCTCGCCGTGTTAACGATTGGAGCTATGAAGGGGTCACTTATCGTACCAAGCTGTATACATTGGATGACCCAAAATACAAAAAAGCCCTGCTTGGTTTGTCGATTGATCATCATCTTGAATTTTATCGTAGCCTTAAACGAATTTTGCTCACACTCATGTCGGCAGCAAGCCTCTTTATTGCATTCGCTTGTTACGCCATTGTTCGTCGAGGGTTTAAACCCATGTCGACATTACAGTCTCATTTGGCCGAAATTAATACGGAAAACATGGATAACCGGCTAGAAGACCACTCCTTGCCTGAAGAGCTTCAACAGCTTGTTATGAGCCACAACCAAATGCTCGATCGGTTAGAACAAGGGTTTCAGCGGCTAAGTGACTTCTCTTCTGACATTGCTCACGAACTGAAAACCCCTTTGGCGAACATCACCACGCAATCGCAAGTGATTCTATCTCGAGAGCGCTCTGTCGCAGAGTATCAAGATGCGTTGTGCTCAAACCTTGAAGAAATTGAACGTCTAAGTAAAACCATTAATGACACACTTTATCTAGCAAAATCAGAAAACCGGCTGTTAAGTAAACAAGAACAGGTGTTTGAGCTCGGAGAGCTGATGGCACAAAGTGCCAGCTATTACGGCATTATGGCAGAAGAAGAGGCGATCCAAATTGAAGTTATCGGCCAAGCATGGGTGACGGCGGATAAAGCGATGATGGCTCGGGTAATCAATAATTTACTCTCAAACGCCATCCGTCACGCCGCACAAAGCAGTACTGTTTTTGTTAGTGTTGTAGAGTCTTCTGATGGGGTGATGTTGTCTTTTATCAACCAAGGCGAGACGATCAGCTCTGATGATCTCCCTTACATCTTTAATCGCTTTTATCGTGCTGATAAATCACGGCAACACAGTGGTAGCGTAGGGGCTGGGCTAGGTTTAGCAATTGTGCGCTCCATTGTAGAAGCGCATCAAGGCTGGATACGCGTGGACTCAAAAGAGGGCATCACCGAGTTTAAGCTCTGGTTGCCTACCAAAGCTTAAAGATAAGAAATGCCGTCATACTGATGAGGGTAGTAAGCAACACATTTTTGGTTTTCCACGCAATCACCGCCGCAAGTATTGCTCCAAGTAGGTAAGGGTTATTCGGGCTAAGCCAAAGTTCGTTATCGTGTGGCAGAAACACAATCGGAGCCCAAATTGCTGTTAGAACGGCAGGGCCAGAATAGCTTAGCAGTCGTTGTGCCTGAGGATTGAGTTTGAGCGGCAGCTTCGGTTCCAAAAAGAGGTAGCGACTGAGAAA
This sequence comes from Vibrio sp. NTOU-M3, assembly GCF_040869035.1. Taxonomy (NCBI): domain Bacteria; kingdom Pseudomonadati; phylum Pseudomonadota; class Gammaproteobacteria; order Vibrionales; family Vibrionaceae; genus Vibrio; species Vibrio sp. NTOU-M3. The sequence goes on along the minus strand of NZ_CP162101.1, from coordinate 420,112 downwards.
GACCAAAGCCGTCATGGCGAGGATGGATAGCATGATCATGGCTGACCTCCTTTCATGGTTTCGATAAAGTAGCCAGCGAACATGCCACCAAGAGCGGCAAACATCAGTCCTGACTCGATCTTAAGGTAAGCGCAGATCACAGAGATCAATAGAGCGACTATCACTGAAACTAAAACCGCACTGTTTTTGATGGTGGGGATGACAATGGCAATAAACGTTGCGGCGACAGCAAATTCCAACCTTAGTTCGTTCATCGCAGGGATGTAACTTCCAGCGATGATCCCAACTAAAGTGGCTAAGTTCCAGCACAAATAAAAACTCAGCCCAGCACCAAGGGCATACCAGCGGTTAAATTGCTTTTCTGACTGTTGACCACAAATGGCAAACAGTTCATCAGTGAGTAAAAAACCTAAAGTTAAGCGCCACTTCAAAGGGAGTGGACTAATGGTCTTGCGCATTGAAATGCTGTAGAGCAAATGACGAGATGTAATAAAAAAGGTTGCGATAAGCATCGTGGTGATACTGGCACTAGCTTTGAGCATACCAGTAGCAACCAGTTGCGCTGAGCCTGCAAACAGAATGGCTGAAAGCGCTTGGCTCTCAAATGGATTTAATCCCGCATCTATCGCAAACGAGCCAGCCAGCAACCCCCAAGGAATAACCGCAATACTTAAAGGAAGCATGGCTATCGTACCTTGCCAGAACAATTGCTTACGTCCGATGTATGGTGAAGAAATAGTCATGGTATCCATAGTATTTAGATGATGTTGTTGTGTTTCGCTATAGCATGGCAAAACGTGATAGTTACCGCTTGTATAAAATTGCTTAGGCCAGACATTAAAGTGACTGGCGGTACTGTTTCGGTGTGACGCCCATAGTGCGTTTGAAGTGTCGGTGAAAATGGCTTTGATCGTGAAAGCCAGATTCCTGAGCGACATCAGAGATCTTCTTACCACTCTTTAATAATTGTTTTGAAAAACGCAGCCGTGCCTGAATTTGATAGGCGTGCGGCGGTAAGCCAAACTCTTTTTGAAAGGTTCGAACCAAATAATACGGGCTAAGCCCAGCTAACTGGCTGAGTTCTTCCAAAGAGATGTCGGCCTGTGGAAAGTCATCAAGGAATTCTTTTACCAGCAGCAGTTGACGCTGGCCATTGTTTTTCGGTTGATAGTGCTGACGACGCTTGCCATGACGGCTGATAAGCTTGATTAAGGTTCCATACACCAAGGTTTCCCGGAGTAAGCGATTGTCAGAATGTTTTAGAGTATGAAAAACCAGCCTAAGCTGCTGGGCAAGCTCTGGGTCATATACGACTGGTTCTGGAAAATACGGGATACCAAGATCGGACCCTAAGCCTTCAGTAAGCGCTTGGAACTGCGCCGGTAGTGGGTACATGGCTCTGTATTCCCAACCGCCTTCGGTTGCGGTTTGACCATTATGCACTTCATCAGCATTAACCAGAATAATACTGTCTTTCGGGGCTATGTGATTGCCACCTGTGCGATAAAATCGTTGTGCGCCTTTGTCAATGACACCAATGGTATAGCCTTCATGACTATGACGGGAAAAGTTCTGATGGGTGTACTTGGCATCGAGCAACTCAAGGCCACCAAACTCTTGCGCGATCTGGAAGCTGGCAGATTCTTTCGGATTGGAGGTTTTGCTCATGGTTACGCCTGATGTCCCTTGATTTTGACAGTCTAGAGTAACCTGATGTAAAGATTTTGTACAAAATTGTGCTTTCTGCAAAATAAAGTTTTATAGAAAGCGCATGAGTGATTACAGACGTGAATTTGCTAGGCCCAAACCAAAGCTAATAAACAGGACACCACTGATGTAATTTAACCATTTACTGGTTTTTGGTGTGGTCAGGAGTGATTTCACTCGCGTCGCGAAGATGATCAGAAAGGTAAACCAGCTTGCTACGATGACGGCTTGCAGTGCGCCAAGCACTAAGCTCTGTTGCAGTAAATGCTCTGGAGGCACAAATTGTGGAAAGATCGAGAGGTAAAACAATACGATCTTTGGGTTGAGCAAATTCGTTAATAGACCCTTGCGAAAGCTTTCACCGAGTTTGCGCTGACGGACGTCAGGCGTTGGCTGGAACTGGGTTGTGGATAGACGAAAGCCAGAACGTAAATTAGTGATACCTAACCAAATCAGATAAAGCACCCCCACCCATTTAAAGATAGAAAAAGCCATTGTCGACTGGGCAAGTAACAGGCTTAGTCCTTTCGCAGAGATAAAAGCATGAACGAGGAAGCCAACTGCCACACCCACAATATTCGCCAGTGCTTGAGAGCGACCTTGAGTCAGTGCGGTAAAAAGGATCAATAGTGCATTAGGGCCAGGGATCACCGCCAAAAAGAAGACGATGCTGCCAAATGCTAGCAGAGTGTCGATAGTCATAAAAAACTCCAATAAGAAACCGACGCGTAAAACACGCGCATGTTGTTATAGCGAGAAGCGTTATTTCTTATTGCGCTGGTGGGCAGCGGTTACAACACGTGCACATAACTTTTTCCTATCGTAGAGACAATCTCAATATACGCCGCTTATGTCATGATGCAATGATTTATAAAATTTATGTTAAGTCATCCACTGGTTTTGTTGGAAATGGTGGCAACTTAATGAAATTACTGGATCTTGGTTGTTAATTTTGTGTGTTTGTTTTTTATTGGTAGGTATTGCTGGATTGGGTGTTTTTGTTGATATAAAATCTCGCATCTTTTTGTTCCAATAAATTATAACAATGATCGATATCTCTATTCTTCCGGTCTATTTAACCGCTGTCATCGCGCTGCTGTTACTCCCTGGGCCTGACATGTTACTGATCGCGAGCTCAAGCATGAGTTATGGCCGTCGCGTCGGGATTTTTGCCAGCTTAGGTAATGCCACTTCTGGTGTGATCTTAACTCTCCTTGCTGCGCTTGGTGTATCCGCACTGATTGCAATGAGCCCATTAGCCTTAAAAGCATTGCATTTATTAGGTGGTGCCTACTTATTGAAGATGGGGTGGGATTGTTTACGGGCCACGGCGGCGGAAACTCCTGAGCTTGGTTCTGGGGGGAAAATGGCGACCACATTTTACCAGCGAGCATTGGTCAGTAATCTATTGAACCCTAAAGCTCTGGTATTTTTTGTGATGTTTTTGCCCCAGTTTGTTTCGGGCAATATTACGGCAACATCAGGCGAACAGATGCTTGCTTTGGGGTTGCTCCTCAATGTGCTTGGTTTGGCGTTTAACCTAGTATTAGTTGCGCTAGTGGGTACGCTTGGTAAACCGTTATTAGAAAATGCACGTTTTCGTACCTACCAGCATAAATTTATGGGGGCTATTTTTATTTTGCTGGCGCTCTGGATGCTCAGTTCATTTGCCAGCTAACCATAGGGTCTGTTGATCTTTCGAGATGATTTTTGCAGCAATTTGTGGGTTCTTTATACAAGGCAGAGCTTATTCGGTGTAATTGCTCTACATCAATGAGTGATAACGCAGTAAAAATAAGCCACAAATGCTGCCCAAAGGGTTCGTTTTTATGCCTTTTACTCTTTGTTGCAAGGTATTTGCTTAGAATGACTAAGCGTCACACCTTGCGTCGCGATTAAAAGGCATATAATTCGAACAAAATTTAACCGCGAAAGATCGACAGACCTTAGCTAAAGGCCAACATTGTTTGGCCTTTTTTGTGTGCTATTTTCGCTGCACAGACCCACATATTGGCTCTAGCTCACTTTTCCTGTCTTTAAGATATTGAGCTTGGTCGATATTGTTTATACCCTCAACAGGAACTGACTTTCACCCCGTGCATAAGGAATTGATATGGCTATTCATTTTTTGGTCAACCCACCTAAAGACATCAAAGATACGATCTACAATGGTCTTAAAGCGTTTAACATGCGTCATTTCCCTGATGAAGATATTGAAAGTATTGCGTGTATAGCAACGGATGACAATGGTGACACCATCGGAGGCCTAACTGGGGAAGTCTTCACCAATACATTATTTGTCGAATTTTTCTGGATTGATGAGTCTGCGCGTCAATCTGGCTTGGGTCGTCAGATCATGCAGCACTTAGAACAAGAGGCGAAGGCTAAAGGGGTAACGCATTTGTACCTTGATACCTACACATTTCAGGCGCGTGACTTTTACCTTAAACTGGGCTTTGAAGAAGTGGGGCGTTATACCGGATTTCCTACGAAAGGCATCGATAAAATCTTCTTACAAAAGGCGTTGTGATGATCGCAAGTAACCCCTTTTTTGGTTACTTGCGCATAGCTGTAGAGTGGAAAACTTATAGGTAGGTGCCCCGAATTGGGTAATTGTTTTCTGGATTACGGATAAATTCCAATCCAGCCAATAGTGTGGTTAAGTCCGGCCTCACAAATGGGCCATTTGAAATATCGATAACTTGCACTTGGCCCTTGTCGTTCACCACAAAGATCCCCGGTTCAGAGAAAGGATGGTCAGTCTCTTGTTCAGAACGTGGGGATGAAATATAAAGCCCTAGCGTCTTCATTTGCTCAATACTAAGCCCATACGCAATCGGGAAATTGACAGACAACTTCTCCATGTGCGCAGCAACTTGGGCTTGGCTATCGGCTGATACCGCAACGATATCAATACCGAGTTTGAGAAACCGTTCTTTCAATTCCTGTAGTTCATTCAAATAACGAGTGCAAAGTGGGCAATGCTTGCCACGGTAGACAACCACTAGGCGCCAATCTGCTGGTTGCGATGGTGAGCCAAGCTCAATGCTGCCACCATTAAAGGTGGGAAGAGTGATTGATGGGAAAAGGCCACCGGCCTCAAATTTGTTTGTTGTCATTATTGAATCCTCAAGAGTACAACCCGAACTACTTATGTTGATGGGAATTAAGTTGTAGTTGATTAAGACCTTGGTTTGCCAGAAAAGTATTCGCGAACCTTGTGCTGAGCTGTTGTAGCTTGGAATGGATATTAGAGGTAAATAAAAACGACTAAAACTGATCAAAAACGACTAGTACCTATGCGTTTTTGGAATAACTGGCAAGATCATCAAGCAATTGAATTGAGAACACGCCGCTCAAAGGGTGTTGTTTGGTTGATTTTCTATCGTAAAAGGTGCCTAATCTGGGCTTATTTTCATGAAACTTTGCATCGATTTTACTTTTGTTTATGGGCAATTGTATTATCGTCTGCGCGTCCATTATTGAAAGTGACACATTAACCTCTTATGAAATTTGTCGACAGAGAAAAATCAGCACGATTGAGCCTTGCATTAGTTTGTTGGGTTGTGTTGTTGTGTCTGGGGCAAAATGTCGGTGCGGTTAGTGCCTGTGAGCTTAAATACCAAGCTATTCAGAACGTTGCTCAGGATTCCGTCCAGAAAGTAAATAGTGACCAAGATGGCGTGAGTAAAAAGTGCGATCTTTCGGAGCACCTGATTCAGGTACAGCAGCATCACCTTGATGATGTTGTTGTCACTGGCTTTATATTTGCGTTTGTACTTATCGCATGGTTACTCACGTACTATGTCTCTTTTCAACGTTTTACAGAGCCAATTCCCTACAAAGGCCGGCTTCATCTCACTTTCTGTGTCTTTAGAGAATAACAACAAAGCCACTGTTCGAAAGAGCAGTGATTAGCCCTATTTGTTATTTTTTGGAGTACATATGACTCATTTATTTAAATCTCTGCGTGGTATGACGCGCATTGTTCTTGCTCTCGTCCTCATATTCTATTCATTCGTGAGTATGGCCGATGTGGTTTCAACTGGGTGGTTGAACCAACCTGAGCACCCGCCGGTGAAGACGCGTTTTGTTCTTGCTGGACAGGTCGATAGCAGTAAAAAAACCGTTGAAGGCTTTTTGGAAGTCGAGTTGACGGGTGACTGGAAAACCTATTGGCGTTCGCCAGGCGAAGGAGGGATCGCACCCTCAATAGACTGGAAAAATTCACGCAATTTTACAGCCGCGAAATGGCACTGGCCATTTCCACAACGCTTTGAACTACTAGGAATTGAAACTGTTGGCTATAAAGGGGATACCGTATTCCCAATGACGTTGCAGGTGGAAGATTTTTCACAGCCTGTGGTATTGGATGCGACGCTGACTTTATCGACCTGTACAACGGTCTGTGTACTGACAGATTATCCTATCAAGCTTGAGTTTACGCCAAACCAGCTGATGCTTTCTGGCAAGGAAGTGCATTTACATGCGCAAGCGATGAGCCATGTTCCTCAAGCATCGCCAAATATCAAGACCTCAGCGGCAGTGTGGGAGCCATCGACAAAGCAAATTCAACTCGTGGCTGAGCGCGCTACAGGATGGACGAATCCGGAAATATTGGTGGATGGGGACAGTGAAAAACTATTGGATTATCACTTTTCTAAGCCAGAAATACAGTTAGATGGTCAAAAACTGATAGCCACACTCACCGTGGACAGTTGGTTGGGAGATCCTGAGCTTGATAACGAGCAGCTCAATATGACCATCAAAGATGATAATTTCCTGGCAGAACAAAAAATTTCAGTGAGCAGTGGGGTGATTGTACCAAGGCTGTCGGGTGAAGATTCTTTGGCTTCGATGTTTCTCATTGCACTGCTTGGCGGATTGATCCTCAATGTGATGCCCTGTGTCCTGCCTGTACTTGGCATGAAGTTGAGTGGCGTTATTTCTGCGCAGGGCTTAGCTCGCAAGCAGATTCGATGGCAATTCCTTGCTTCGTCAGCAGGTATTGTGACCTCATTTTGGTTACTTGCGCTGTTCTTAGTTTTGTTAAAATTCTCTGGCGGGATGGTCGGGTGGGGCATTCAATTCCAAAGCCCTTGGTTTATTGGCGTTATGGTCGCGATCACTGCGCTATTTGGTGCCAATATGCTCGGACTGTTTGAGATCCGCCTTTCATCAAATGCCAATACTTGGATGGCAGCGAAAGGGGACAGCTCTTACCTTGGTCACTTTACTCAGGGAATGTTTGCAACACTGTTGGCAACACCATGTTCGGCGCCCTTTTTAGGTACGGCGGTTGCATTCGCTTTGGGCGCTGATTCAGTCACAATTTTTGTGATTTTTACAGCGTTAGCGTTGGGGATGTCAATGCCTTGGTTATTGGTTGCTGCAATGCCATCGATTGCAAGCCTACTGCCTAAGCCGGGAAACTGGATGAACAAAGTGAAGTGGTTGTTTGGTGGCATGATGCTACTCACAAGTCTCTGGTTGTTGTCGTTACTTGCGAACCACCTACCAGTCTTCTGGGTTGTTGTCATTGCAGCAAGCTTGTTCATCTGGATGCTGCTTAGATCTCAACGAGTGTATGGCAACAAAGTCATGGCGGTGGCGGGTGGCAGCGCGTTATTGCTGACGGTGGGTGGTTTACTTTTGGGGAGCTTTACTGCTCAACATTGGGTGACACCACTCCCGCAAGAACCAGCATGGCAGCCACTGTCTAACGAAATAATTACAAAGTCTGTGGAACAAGGTAAGACTGTGTTTGTCAATGTAACAGCGGATTGGTGTGTTACCTGTAAAGCCAACAAGATTGGCGTGTTACTGCAAAACCCCGTGTACGACGCATTGAATCACCAAAATGTCGTGCCGATTGAAGCAGATTGGACACACCCAGAAGGTAAAGTGACAGATTTTCTTCAATCTCACGGTCGTTATGGTGTGCCCTTTAATATTGTCTATGGACCGAATGCGCCACAAGGGATTCCATTGCCTGTCATTTTGAGTGAGGAATCGGTTATGGATGCGCTAAGCCGAGCAGGAGGATAGCTTAGATGAAACGAAAAACAGCGACGCGCTGGCTAAAGGAAATCGCGGTGTGGGGGCTGTTTGCTTTAGTGATTTCTGTGGCAGTGGATTGGTATCGAGGACAAGATTTACCTTCCCAAACCGCGCCACCTCTTGCTGGTCATACTCAATATGAGTTGTCAGCAGACTTATTATCAATGAGTCATGAACGTCCGGTTATTGTGTATTTTTGGGCGACGTGGTGTGGGGCATGCAGATTCGTGAGCCCAACCGTGAACTGGTTAAGTCAGCATTATTCGGTGATTGGTGTTTCCCTTTCATCGGGTGAAGACCAGCATGTGAATCGGTATTTAACAGCGAAAGAGTATCAGTTTGCCAATATTAATGATCGCGATGGTGAATATGCGAGAAATTGGCAGATTGGTGTTACTCCAACCATTTTTATCGTCAAAAATGGCGAGATAGAATCAGTAACGACCGGAGTGACGACTCCTATCGGACTGCTTGCTCGCCTTTGGTTAAGTTAATTGGAACTTATTATGAAACGTATTTTTATCTTATTGCTGTCTGTGACGGCGTTGTTTAGTACAGGTGCATTTGCACAAAATGATACAGACCAGAAAATTGAGCAGATCGTCACCATGTTAAAAGAAAACCCAGACGTAATTGATGGGTTATATGAAAGCTTGGCGATGTACATCAAACAGACTCAACAATTTGAAATGTTGCTTAAAAGCAGCCAGTCGTACATCAACGATGCATCTCATCCAACCTTGGGTGATGCCAATCCAAAACTTACCATCGTGAATATGACGGACTTCAGTTGCCCTTACTGCAAAAAACTCGACCCAGTGTTAGAGCGTATTGTAAAAGACGTGAAGGGTGTGAAAGTGGTGAACTTATTGGTACCACTGAAAGAACAGGGGAGCGACATCAGTTCAGCAAGTTATGCACTTAATGTTTGGAAGCATGATAAAGCGGCTTACGCAAAAGTATCTGAGTTATTGCTGAAAAAACCGGGCGCACATAACAGCGCGTCATTGAAGAAAATCGCGAAAGCAACAGGCACCGAGCAATACTTGAAAGTTGAAGATGAGAGTGAATCTGTGGTTAAGCGAAACTACGGACTCTTTAGTGCGTTTGGTATGCGTGGAACGCCAGCAATGATCATCGGAGATCAAGTACTGCCAGGTTATGTTCCATACGAGCAATTGATTGAAGTAGTGAAAAGTAAACTGGAACAAAGCTAATCGTACTGCTCAATTCACTCTGCAGTGAGCAGAGAAACGAATTGTGTTGACAACTGATAAGCTAGGGCATTGCTATGCCCTAGCTTATTTTTTAGTAAAAGGCGCGTTTCAATGCCATTTCAAGGCCGCGAACCTCTGCTAAACCTTTCAAGCGACCGATGGCTGAGTAGCCTGGGTTGGTCTTCTTCTTCAAATCATCCAGCATTTGGTGACCATGGTCAGGACGCATAGGAATTAAACGGTGATCGCCCACTTCTGCGCGGCGTTGTTCTTCATCCAAAATTGCCATCACCACGTTGTACATGTCCACATCGCCATCAAGATGTGCGGCTTCATGGAACGTCATCGGGTTGCTTTCTTCACGTTTGGTTGAACGCAAGTGGGTGAAATAAATCCGTTCGCCATGCTTTTTGATCATCTTTACGAGATCATTATCACCGCGGACGCCGTAGGAGCCAGTACACATGGTCAAACCGTTCATTTTGCTTGGCACTTTTTCAGTCAACCAATCAATGTCTTCGATGGTTGAAACAATGCGTGGCAAGCCAAGTATGGGGCGAGGAGGATCGTCTGGGTGTACCGCTAGCTTCAGACCATGCGCTTCGCACACTGGCATCAGTTCCGCGAGGAAATAAGCCATATGCTCACGTAGCTTGTCTTTGCTGATCGCTGCATAACGGTCTAGCTGGGCTTGGAACTCTGCTAATGTGTAACCTTCTTCTGCGCCCGGTAACCCCGCAATAATATTGCTGGTGAGTTGTTGGATTTGCGCTTCAGACATGTTGTTGAAGTATGCTAATGCCTGTGTTTGTTCTGCTTCGGTGTAATCCGCTGTTGCGCCCGGGCGTTTAAGGATGTGTAACTCAAAGGCAGCGAAGGCAATTTGGTCAAATCGCAATGCTTTCGAACCGTCTGGCAGTTCAAATTCAAGATCGGTACGTGTCCAGTCTAAAACTGGCATAAAGTTATAGCAGACCGTATCAATGCCGCATTCGGCAAGGTTACGCAGTGTTTGTTTGTAGTTATCAATCCATTGCTGGAAGTGGCCAGTCTGAGTTTTGATTTCCTCGTGAACGGGGACACTTTCAACCACTGACCACGTTAAGCCTTTCTCTTCAATGATCGCTTTTCGTTTTAAAATCTCTTCTTTTGACCACACCTCACCATTAGGAATATGGTGTAAGGCATTCACGATACCAGTTGCGCCAGCTTGACGAATATCGTCTAGCGACACAGGATCATTTGGGCCGTACCAACGCCAAGTTTGTTCCATGACACTCACCTTAATTGAGGCGCACTCAACCTGCTCAGCTTTCTCAAGCTAAGTACGCACCAGTTGTTTTAATATGCAATTACTGCAGTGTAGTTGCGCTGACTAAATAGCACCGACCGAAGTCGGCTATGAGGCTAGCTGTGTTCTACGCCCTGAAGTACCACGGGGTTGGAACTAAACAGATAGCCATCAAAATCTGGGTCATCGATGTCTGACAATGCCAATAGGCGTTGTTTGACGTTTTCAAGGTGTTGCCACATGGCATTTTTTGCAGCGATTGGATCTTTACGCTGCAATGCGGCGAGGATTTTGGCGTGATCGTCTAACCACTCTTTACGGTAGTCTTGACCCGAGATGTGGGAGTGAAGCTTTTTCCACATCGGGCTGCTCTCGCGTCGTGCCCAAGATTGCTTCAGCATGTCCACCAACACGGAGTTTTGGGTTGCCTCTGCAATGCACAGATGAAACCTCTCATCACCGTTGTAATCTGCGGTGCCATGAGCCAGTTCATCACGTTCTAGCTCAAGGGCGGCTCGCATTTTTACGATGTCGCTTGGAGTCACTTGCATCGCTGCAAACTCAGCAATGTTGCTTTCAAGAAGCTGACGCGCTTGGAGCATTTCGAATGGACCAGCATCATCACTGATCACGTTCTCACGGGAGTTCGGTTGAGATGGAATATTGATCACGTATACGCCAGATCCTTTTTTTACTTCGACAAGGTTTTCCAGCTCCAGCATGATGATTGCCTCACGCACCACTGTGCGGCTCACGTCAAGACGCTCTGAGATATCGCGCTCAGGTGGGAGCCTGTCACCAACCTGATATTGGCCGCTGATTAGCTCTTGTCTAAGGACTAAACCGATCTCTTGATACGGTCTTTTCGGTTCAAAAGGCATCATGCTGATATTGTCACTATATTCCATCTAACTTCTCACGCCATCATAACGACCAATAAAAATTGGTCAACCTCTATGTTCCACTTCGTGGTAACACCTTGTTTTCGATGGTTTATTACTATGCATCCTATGAATTATTGAACTGCTTTGATTTCTTTAATGAGTTCATTTAATTCAGGTTTTGTTTTCTCTATATCGGCATACATTGGTTGAACTGCTTCAACGAAAGCCGCTTTATTTGGTTCAATAAACGTTACCCCCATTTTCTCTGCTTTTGCTCGCTCTTTCGCTTCCGATTCAGCCCATAGCTTCTTCATGTATTCCGAAGAGTCTGCTGCGGCTTTCATCAGTGCTTTTTGCTGCTCTGGTGTTAGCTTGTCATACGTCTTAGTAGAGATAACCAATACGTCTGGCACCATGGTGTGCTCATCCAAGCTGAAGTATTTTGCGACTTCGCTGTGACGGCTCAAGCTAAATGATGGGATGTTGTTTTCCGCAGCATCCACCACGCCTTGTTGTAATGCAGTGTATAGCTCGCCATATGCGAGTGGCGTTGGGTTTCCGCCTAGTGCTTTAACCATTGCAATGGCTGAAGGACTCGGCTGTACACGCACTTTTAAGCCTTTGAGATCTGCTGGTGTATTGATGGGTTTGTTGGTGTAAAAACTACGTGCACCAGCGTCATAGTAAGTCACACCAATAAAGCCGCTATCTGCAGAAGAGTTGAGGATTTCACGACCGACTTCGCCGTCTGTCACTTTGTAGTAGTGGCCTTTATCGCGGAATAGATAAGGCATGTTGAACGCCGAATATGCCGGAGAGAATGCTTCCAATTCTGCCGCGTTGCTCTTCACCATATCTAATGCGCCATTTTGCATCAGCTCCATTGACTCGCGCTGTGTGCCTAATTGTGCGTCTGGGTAAATTCGGATACGTACTTCACCATCAGTCATTTCACGAACTTCTTTCGCCATAAAGTCCATCGCTTTATGGACTGCATGGTCGCGTGGGTGGTTATGGCTTAGCTTTAAGGTAGTCGCAGCATAAGCAGAAGCAGTGGCGCCAACGGTCATAGCAACAATGACTGCTGCGTTTAAAAGAGTCTTACGCGTCTTCATTCTTCTGTTCTCCTTGGATTGGTTGTCCAATATGTAGGGTAGTATTATTTTTCTTTCGAAATATTTTGTTTCTAGGCCATTGTTGGCGATAAATAAACCAATTGTCAAAATTGAAAATTAAATTGATTGACCAAAATCACAGTAAAATGGCTAATTTTGGTTGACCAATTCGTTTGTGAGCTTGCTCACGTGACAACCAAAGCGGCTAACTTATAATCGACTCAGAAAGATTGGCGTATATTGCGACTCAGCATAAAAAACACCTATGAATATTGGCATGCCAATTTTGCGAGATACGCATTTATTTACTTTGAAAGGAAATAAAAATGAATAAATTGGTCAACTGCATCAACAGGGGATTGGCCGCTTTTACCATCTCCTTATCGACCTTCCTCGTTTTTTGCGTGATCTGGCAGGTGCTCTCTCGCTACGTGATTGGAAAACCAAGCACGGTAACTGATGAGTTGGCTCGTTATCTTTTTATGTGGGTAGCGCTTATTGGGGCGGCTTATACCACTGGTCTAAAACGCCACCTTGCGATCGACTTGCTGACGATGAAACTGCAAGGAAAACGTAAGCTTATCAATGAAATTGTTATCCAAATTGCCATTGCCCTGTTCTCTTATGTGGTTTTGGTTCATGGCGGGACGCAACTGGCTCTGAAAACGTTGGCGACAGGCCAAGTCACACCAGCACTTGGTTTGGAAATGGGCTATATCTATTTCTGCCTACCTATTAGTGGTGCCTTGATGATCTTCTACTCGGTGCTATTTGCTTTCGACCGCATCAAACAACTGACGTCAGGTGAAGCCCTACTCACCGACACCCAACTTGACCAATAGAGGGTTTCACAATGGAATGGCAATTAATTCTTACGTTGTTCGGTAGTTTCGCAGTTCTACTTGCGATTGGTGTGCCGGTCTCTTTTGCAATCGGCTTGTCGTCATTAGCGACTATTTTGATGAGCTTACCGTTAGAGCCTGCCATCGCCGTTGTGGCGCAGCGTATGGCAGCAGGCCTTGATAACTTTGCTCTATTGGCAATCCCGTTCTTTATCTTGGCGGGCAACATCATGAACCAAGGTGGTATCGCACTGCGCCTTATTAATTTTGCAAAAGTGCTAGGCGGTCGTCTTCCGGGATCACTGGCACACGTGAACGTCATGGCAAACATGATGTTTGGTTCTATTTCTGGTTCGGCAGTAGCCTCGGCGGCTGCCGTGGGTGGCACCATGTCACCACTACAAAAAAGAGACGGTTATGACGAGAATTACTCTGCAGCAGTCAATATTACCTCTTGCCCATCTGGTTTGTTGATCCCACCAAGCAACACACTGATTGTATTCTCGCTTGTCTCTGGTGGTACTTCTATCGCGGCGCTGTTCCTAGCGGGTTACATTCCTGGGATTTTGATGGGACTTAGCATCATGATAGTGGCGGGTATTATCGCCAAACGCCGTGGTTATCCGGTGGCAGCGCGTCCTTCACTAGCGATGATTTGGGATACTTTTCTGAAAGCTGCTCCTTCATTAGCGCTGATTGTGATCATCATGGGTGGCATCATCGGTGGCGTATTCACCGCTACGGAAGCGTCCGCCATTGCGGTGATGTATACATTTACCTTAGCAGTATTGATTTATCGTGAAGTGAAGTGGCGTGATCTGCCGAAGATCATCTTAGAATCTGCGGTAACCACATCCATCGTTTTACTGCTTGTTGGAGCGTCGATGGGGATGTCTTGGGCAATGGCGAACGCAGACATTCCTTATATGATTGCAGATGGTTTATTAGCTATCTCAGACAACCCATTAATGATTCTGCTGATCATCAATATCATTCTGTTGATTGTTGGCATCTTTATGGACATGACCCCAGCGGTACTGATCTTTACGCCGATCTTCCTGCCAATCGCGTTGGATATGGGCATCGACCCAGTGCACTTCGGCATCATGATGACCTTTAACTTGGCGATTGGTATCTGTACCCCACCAGTAGGTAGCGCGTTATTCATCGGTTGTTCTGTGGCGAATGTTGCCATCGACAAAGTGATTAAACCTCTACTTCCATTCTACGTTGCACTGATTGCAGCACTAATGGCGGTGACTTTTATTCCTCAGCTAAGTCTGTTCCTACCTAACTTTGTTCTTGGCTACTAATAATTCGTAAGATAAACCATCCCGCAGGTTCGCCTGCGGGAAAAGGAATACCACAATGAAGACTATTTCGAATTCCACTCTGAATGAACACGTTCTGCTTCCGGACTACGACCGCTCAACGCTTAAAAGCCGTATTGTTCACCTTGGTTTTGGTGCTTTCCACCGAGCGCACCAAGCCTTATTTACCAATGAAATGCTGAGCAAAACAGGCTCGGATTGGGGCATTTGTGAAATCAACCTATTTGGGGGTGAAGACTTAATTCAATCGCTGCGTGCGCAAGATCACCTCTACACAGTGGCAGAAAAAGGCGCAGAATCGAATGAGGTAAAGGTGATTGGTTCTGTCATCGAGTCACTGCATCCAAAACTAGACAGCATTCAAGCGGTGTTAGAAAAAATGGCAGAACCACAAGTGGCGATCGTTTCAATGACGATTACCGAGAAAGGCTACTGCGTCGACCCAGCGACGGGCACGCTTGATAAAAACAACCCGCTAGTCATTGCTGACCTTGCCAACCCAACGGAGCCAAAATCAGCACTGGGTTACATCGTGCAAGCACTGAAGATGCGCCGTGAACGCGGTCTGACGCCATTTACCGTGATGTCTTGCGATAACGTGCAGGAGAACGGTCACGTAGCAAAAGCTGCGGTACTTGAGTTCGCTCAACTGCTCGACCCAGAATTGCGTGACTGGATTGAAACCAACGTTACCTTCCCTTGCACCATGGTTGACCGCATTGTGCCAGCAGCAACCGAAGAGACACTAACCGAAATCGCTGAGCTACTTGGCTGTGAAGATCCATGTGGCATCGCTTGTGAACCATTCCGCCAATGGGTTATCGAGGATAACTTCGTGGCAGGTCGCCCGGATTGGAACGTGGCTGGCGCAGAATTTGTTGCCGACGTTGTGCCTTACGAAGAAATGAAGCTACGCATGCTAAATGGTAGCCACTCGTTCCTAGCCTACCTAGGTTACCTTGGCGGTTACGCGCACATCTCTGACACCATGACAGATGAAGGCTACCGCAAAGCGGCATTCCACATGATGATGCAAGCGCAAGCCCCTTCGCTGACCATGCCAGAAGGCACCGATTTAGAAGGCTACGCCAAGCTGCTTATCGAGCGCTTCACTAACCCAAGCTTGAAACACAAAACATGGCAAATCGCGATGGATGGTAGCCAGAAGATCCCACAACGCATGGGTGGCAGCTTACGATTCCATCTTGCTCAAGGTTCTAACTTCTCTTGGTTGGCAACAGCAATTGCAGGTTGGATGCGCTACGTATCTGGCGTGGACGAGCAAGGCAACGACATTGATGTTCGCGATCCAATGGCAGAGACACTACGTCAGATCTGCGACCAACACGGCTTGAACGTTTCTGTTGTGCCTGCGTTGCTCGCGGTTGAAGCCATCTTCCCTGCAGAGCTTGGTCAAAACCCACAAGTGATTGATGCGGTGAGCAGTGCTTACCAATCTCTAATCGATAACGGTGCTCGTGCCACTGTCGCTGCGTTGTAATAGGAGTTAACGATGAAGAATTTCTTGTGTGAAGACTTTTTACTCTCAAACGAAACTGCACGTCGCTTGTACCATGAGCATGCGTTCCACCAGCCAATTTATGATTACCACTGCCACCTAAACCCAGCGGAAGTGGCACAAAATCGTCAGTTCGATAACTTGGGTCAAATCTGGCTTGAAGGCGATCACTACAAATGGCGTGGCATGCGCTCGGCAGGCATTGAAGAGCGTTTGATTACGGGTGATGCGAGCGATTACGACAAATACATGGCGTGGGCGAAGACGGTTCCTCAAACCTTGGGCAACCCGCTTTACCACTGGACGCACTTAGAACTGCGTCGCCCATTCGGCATTACCAATACGTTGTTTAGCCCAGACACCGCTGACCAGATTTGGCATCAATGTAATGAGCTGCTTGCGACACCTGAGTTCACAGCTCGCGGCATCATGCAGCAAATGAACGTCGTAATGGCGGGCACGACCGATGACCCTATCGATTCACTAGAACACCACAAAGCGATCGCAGAAGACGACACCTTTAACGTTAAAGTACTGCCAAGTTGGCGTCCGGATAAAGCGTTCAAGATTGAATTGGACGTGTTTGCGGATTACATGCACAACCTGGGCGAAGTAGCAGACATTGAAATTCGCCGCTTTGATGATTTATTGAGTGCGCTTGATAAACGTTTGGCACACTTCGATGCACATGGCTGTCGTGCGGCAGACCACGGCATTGAGATCGTCCGTTACGCGCCAATTCCAAGCGAAGCTGATTTAGATGCGTTGCTGGCTCGTCGTTTGAGTGGCGAAGTACTGTCAGAGCTTGAATGTGCGCAATTCTCTACCGCAGTTCAAGTTTGGCTCGGCAAACGCTACGCACAATTGGGCTGGGTCATGCAGCTTCATATTGGCGCACAACGCAACAACAGCACACGCATGTTCCAACTACTAGGTGCTGATGCTGGCTTTGACTCGATTGGCGATCGCCCATTTGCTTTTGAACTGGCACATCTATTGGATGAAATGGACCAAACCAATGAGCTGCCTCGCACCATCCTTTACTGTTTGAACCCTCGTGATAACGAAATGATGGCGACCATGATTGGCAACTTCCAAGGTGGCGGCATCGCGGGCAAAGTGCAGTTTGGCTCGGGTTGGTGGTTCAACGATCAGAAAGATGGCATGCAACGCCAAATGGAACAGCTTTCTCAACTTGGTTTGCTCAGCCAATTCGTCGGCATGTTAACGGACTCGCGCAGCTTCTTGTCTTACACTCGTCACGAATACTTCCGCCGCATCTTGTGTGACATGGTCGGTCGTTGGGCAGAGAACGGCGAAGTTCCAAATGACCTATCGTTGCTTGGTCCTATGGTCGAAGACATCTGTTTTGGTAACGCAAAACGCTACTTTGAAGAGAGGGCGTAACCAATGAAGCACATCGCCATTATTGGTGAATGTATGATTGAGCTGAATGGCAAACCGTTCGGCTCAATGCATCAAACATTTGGTGGGGATACGCTCAACGCTGCGGTTTATTTGAGCCGCGGCTGCGAAGCCAATAGCAAACCTGATGAAGTCAAAGTCTCTTACGTTACGGCGCTTGGCAATGACCCAATCAGCACGGGTATGCTGACTCACTGGGAAGACGAAGGCGTCTCAACAGATTTAGTGCTGCGCGATGAGACTCGCACGCCGGGTTTGTATTTGATTCAGCTTGATGACCAAGGCGAGCGTACGTTTCTATATTGGCGCAATCAATCAGCAGCACGTTACTTACTTCAACATCCTAACTTTAGCCTGGTTAAGCAAGCATTAACTCAAGTGGATGCGGTGTTTCTCAGCGGTATCTCTTTAGCCATCTTGCCAGAAGAAGACCGAATTTCACTGCTCAACTTATTGGTCGAACTTAAAACCCAAGGTGTTGAAATCGCTTTTGATAGTAACTTCCGCCCAGCACTATGGCCTCAAGACAATAATCAAACCATCAAAAACGTTTACCAAGCCATGTATCAACTGACGGACATTGCCTTGGTGACTTTTGATGATGAACAATTGATCTGGGGTGACGAAGCACCAGAGCAAACCATTGAACGCCTTACCTCTCTTGGCGTGGTCAAATGCATCGTCAAGCTCGGCGCAGATGGCTGCTTGGTTCAAGACTCAACAAATCAGGGTTCGAGCGCGGCTCTTGCTCCACAAGCCGTGCCAACCCAACCTGTCGCTCAAGTGGTGGACACCACATCGGCGGGCGACTCATTCAATGGTGGCTTTTTATCAGCATACCTTGCTGGCGCCGATCTCGCGACCTCATGTCAAAGAGGTAACGCACTGGCAGGTGCTGTGATTCAACATCGCGGTGCCATCATTCCCAAAGCATTCACACAACCGGCGCTTGGCGTCGTTTAAGGAACACTCATGTCTAGTATTAAAGAACAATTGAAAGCTCTGAAAGTCATCCCTGTTATCGCCATTGATAAAGCAGAAGACATTATCCCACTGGGTAAAGTACTGGCAGAGAACGGACTACCAGCAGCTGAAATCACCTTCCGTTCAGCAGCGGCTGCAGAAGCGATTCGCCTATTGCGTGAAACCCAGCCAGACATGCTGATTGGTGCAGGTACGGTGTTGAACCGCGAGCAAGCAATTGCAGCAAAAGAAGCAGGCGCAACCTTTATCGTATCGCCTGGCTTTAACCCAAATACCGTTAAAGCGTGCCAAGAAATCGGGATTGATATCGTACCGGGTGTGAACAACCCAAGCACAGTTGAAGCCGCACTGGAAATGGGATTAACCACCTTGAAGTTCTTCCCTGCCGAAGCTTCTGGCGGCATCAACATGGTGAAATCACTGCTCGCGCCATACACCGACATCGAACTGATGCCTACTGGTGGTATTAACCCTGCGAACATCAAAGATTACTTAGCTATCCCGCGCGTATTGGCGTGTGGTGGTACGTGGATGGTAGACAAAAAACTGATCGAAGCGGGCAACTGGGAAGAGCTTGCTCGCCTAACTCGTGAAGCAGTTGCTTTGGTCAAGGATTAAAGCACCATATGAAACACAAAAGCCCCGCATTCGCGGGGCTTTTTAATTGTAGAATTATAGTGATGCCTGATGCGCTTCAATGAGCGTATCCATCGCCTTTTGAGCACGTTGTTGTGCTTGTTCAAAGCTGTCTTGAGTTTCAAAGCTTTCTACGACTTCGTAGTAACACTTGAGTTTTGGCTCAGTGCCAGAAGGACGAACGATCACGCGCGCGCTGCCTTCAAGGTGGTAGATGAGTACATCACTGGCAGGTAGGTTGATTGCCTCGGTATCGCCACCACTGACAAAACGCAAAGATGTTTTAAGATCTTCAATAACCTTCACTTTGCGCCCTGCAATTTCTTGTGGTGGTGAAGCGCGCAGTTTGTCTCCGACTGGTGGAGCGGATGGATCCAGCGCCATGCTAAGTTGGGTATTAATATACATACCATGTTCACGGTAAAGCGCTTCGAGTTGATCCCAAATGGTTTTGCCTTGGCTATAAAGCTCTGCCGCTAATTGAGCGAATGCGACCATTGCAGACAAGCCATCTTTGTCCCACACAGCATTGCCTACGGTGTAACCCAGTGCTTCTTCATAGGCAAATAGGAACGATTTGGACTCGTCTTGTTGCTGCATGGCGATGTTGGTTAACCATTTGAATCCCGTTAGGGTCTGGTAGTAGTGAGCACCATGAGACTGAGCAATTTTGTTAAGTAGGCTCGAAGAGACAATGGTATTACCAACCAACTGTTCATTTGGACGAGTGCGATTGAGTAAGTAATGCCCAAATAAGCAACCGACTTGGTCACCTGTCAGCATTTGGTATTTGCCATCAGGTTTACGAACGGCAACCGCGAATCGGTCTGCATCAGGATCATTGGCGCAAGCCAGTTGAGCTTCAACGGAATCTGCGAGGCTAATAACCATGTCCATGGCGCCCGCTTCCTCCGGGTTAGGGAAGTTAACCGTAGGGAAATTGCCATCTGGCTCTCTTTGCTCTGCCACGCTTATGACGCTGTTAAACCCAGCATCTTTTAAAAGCGTTTCAGCCATCTCAGCTCCCACACCATGCATGGCAGTATAGGCAATTGTGATAGACAGCGGATCAGTATGGTTGGTTAATAATGGGCTGGCATTAATGGTTTGGCGATACGTTTCGTAATAGTCATCTTTAAGCCAAACCAGAAGATCATGAGCCTGCGCATCATCCAGTGACATCAATGGGATAGGCTTGGTTGCAGCGAGGTCAATTTCAGCTGCGATACCGGAATCATGCGGCGGAATGATCTGCGCGCCATTTTCCCAGTACACTTTAAAGCCATTGTATTCTGGTGGGTTGTGACTTGCGGTGACTACCACGGCTGCTGCAGCATTGAAATGTTTCACACCAAAAGCAGCAACTGGAGTCGGGGCGACTTTATGAGTGAGATAAACTTTGATTCCAAGTGCGGTTAACACCGCCGCTGTATCATGAGCGAATTGCTCAGAATCTGGACGGCCATCGTAACCAATGACCACACCGCGTTGGCATGCATTGTCGACGTTGTCGATCAAGTAGTGGCCAAGACCCGTTGCGGTTTCTTGTATCACCAAGCGGTTCATTCGGTTAGGGCCGCAACCAACTTTACCGCGCAAGCCTGCCGTACCAAATTCCAGTCGAGTCGAAAATCGGTCGTCTAACTCTTCGTGCATTTTCTCATCGATAAGGTATTGCAGTTCTTCGCGTGTTCTTGGGTCAGGGTCCCTTTGAAACCAATGAGTTACTTGTTCCATCATAGTGATAACCTTTGTTCATTTGATAGGTTTATTCTAAATGATATTAATTATCATTGCTGATAGCGCAATCGCTAAAATTCACCAAACTCTTTAAATTTTGGCAGCTAATTAGCCTGTAAGTCCAGTTAAGGACAGGCACGCTGTGAATTATGGCCGGAAAGAGGTGACTAATACGGCTTCGCTCTCTGTTGTTTGAGATCGGATCTTCACGGTTTAGTCTTTGTACTTTCTTGCACATTCAATCATCGTCAACTAGTTTCTATTAACATAAATATAACAAATTGTGTCGAATTTGCTGTTTATACAGACTTTTTCTCAACCTTTCATGGTAGGACTTTTTTAGCCTTTGAATGAGTAAAGCACTCAAAGTAAGTGCAATGCACAGAGGAGAAATCTTTTGAAAAGATTACTGATCAATCTGTGGCTGTTGACTGATTTGATGTTCGTAGGATATTCCGCACCTGCGATTTCTGCCGAGCAGTCTCTGAATATGACCAGAGGTGTGACCGCTATCAGTAATGAGGTTTATGACCTGCATATGCTGATTTTCTATATCTGCTGCGCGATTGCGTTTGTGGTTTTTGGTGCCATGTTTTATTCCATTTGGCGTCACCGGAAATCAAAAGGCGCAGTGGCCGCGCATTTTCATGAGAGCACCAAAGTCGAAATCATCTGGACGGTAATTCCCATCATTATTTTGGTTGCCATGGCGATTCCGGCAACTAAAACATTGGTCGCGATGGAAGATGCGTCCCAGTCTGATCTGACGGTTAAAGTGACGGGTTCACAATGGAAATGGCATTACAGTTACTTCGAAGAAGACGTTGAGTTTTTTAGCCTATTGGCAACCTCACAAAAGCAGATAGATGGCATAGAAGAGAAGGGCGCGCATTACCTACTCGAAGTGGATAACCCCCTAGTGTTACCGATCAATCGTAAAGTTCGATTTCTTTTTACCTCTGATGACGTTATCCATTCTTGGTGGGTACCGGATTTTGCGGTTAAAAAGGACACCATCCCCGGTTTTATTAATGAAGCTTGGACCCGTATCGATAAACCCGGTGTGTATCGAGGGCAGTGTGCCGAGCTGTGTGGGCGAGCCCACGGTTTTATGCCGATAGTGGTTCATGCCATGGAAGAAGCGCAGTACGACGATTGGTTAGCAAACAAAAAAGCTGAGCTTGAGCAAGCGAAACAACAAGCGGCAGCTGCACTCACGGCAAGCTTGTCAATGGAAGAGCTGATGGCGCAAGGCGAGAAAGTTTATGTCGAACGTTGTGCGGTGTGTCATCAGGTCAGTGGTTTGGGTATTCCCGGAGCTTTTCCTGCTATTAAAGGCAGCCCAATTGCAACGGGAGAGGTGGCAGAACATATCGATATTGTCGTAAACGGCAAAGCAGGTACTGCCATGCAAGCATTTGCTAATCAACTGACGGAACAAGAAATCGCTGCTGTGGTGACTTATCAACGGAATGCGTTTGGCAACGAGAGTGGTGACACAGTACAAGCTTCAGATATCAATGCATTCAAAGTGCAAGGGCAAGCGTCCAAGGAGGGAGAATGAAAACGTCTAAACCTCACCATGTGAAATCTTCACCAGCGACCGATGCCGAGATGAGTAGCGCACAGTCTGCCACTGTGGCTGAAGAGCATGATCATCATGATGCGCCCAGTGGGATATTTCGCTGGCTCTATTCCACCAACCACAAAGACATCGGGACACTTTACCTATGGTTTAGCTTCATCATGTTTTTAGTGGGTGGAGCGATGGCGATGATCATCCGTGCGGAGCTTTTTCAGCCCGGATTGCAGTTGGTTGAGCCGCAGTTTTTTAACCAGATGACCACAGTACACGGTTTGATCATGGTATTTGGCGCGGTAATGCCTGCCTTTACTGGGCTAGCAAACTGGATGATACCGATGATGATCGGTGCGCCTGATATGGCGTTACCAAGGATGAACAATCTCAGCTTCTGGATTTTACCATTTGCATTTTTAATCTTATTGGCGTCTCTGTTTACGGAAGGGGGCGGCCCCGATTTTGGCTGGACATTTTATGCGCCGCTCTCGACAACTTACGGGCCGGACAGTACCGCATTGTTTGTTTTCTCTGTGCATATTATGGGGATCAGCTCCATCATGGGGGCGATTAATGTGATCGTTACCATCGTCAATATGCGAGCGCCGGGCATGACTTGGTTCAAGATGCCACTGTTCGTCTGGACTTGGCTCATCACCGCTTTTTTACTTATCGCTGTTATGCCTGTGTTGGCGGGCGCTGTCACGATGATCTTGACTGACAAGTATTTTGGAACCAGCTTTTTTGATGCGGCTGGCGGTGGTGATCCGGTTATGTTTCAACATATTTTCTGGTTCTTTGGTCACCCGGAAGTGTACATCATGATCCTCCCTTCCTTTGGCATTATCTCTGCGATTGTGCCAGCTTTCAGCGGTAAGAAATTGTTTGGCTATCACTCGATGGTGTATGCGACCTGCAGTATTGCGCTATTGTCATTCTTAGTTTGGGCACACCACATGTTTACCACCGGCATGCCTGTATTTGCTGAGCTGTTTTTTATGTATTGCACCATGTTAATTGCTGTGCCAACAGGGGTGAAAGTATTTAACTGGGTAGCAACCATGTGGCGCGGGGCATTAACGTTTGAGACGCCGATGCTGTTTGCCATTGCCTTCATTATTCTTTTCACCATCGGTGGTTTCTCTGGTTTGATGCTGGCGATTGCACCGGCTGATTTCCAATACCATGACACTTATTTTGTGGTGGCTCACTTCCATTATGTGTTGGTATCTGGAGCGGTCTTTTCAATTATGGCAGCGGCTTACTATTGGTTACCGAAGTGGACTGGGCACATGTACGACCATCGGTTGAGCTTGTGGCATTTCTGGTGCTCTGTGATCTCCGTTAATGTGTTGTTCTTCCCAATGCACTTTCTGGGGCTGGCTGGTATGCCGCGACGAATTCCAGATTACGCGATTCAGTTTGCTGATGTTAACCAGATTGTTTCTATTGGCGGTTTTGCCTTTGGTTTGTCTCAGCTGATTTTCCTTTGGTTGGTGATCAAATGCATTAAGGGCGGTGAAAAAGCGCAAGCCAAACCATGGGAGAGAGCTGAGGGACTGGAATGGACCGTACCAAGCCCAGCACCGCACCATACCTTCACCACGCCACCTAAATTGCATGATGAGTGAGGTGGGGTATGAGTGGGCAAAGCAGTGCAAATAACACACTGACGTTGAAGCTTGTTGCCGCGGTGATTGCGATGTTTGGCTTTGGTTTTGCACTGGTGCCCCTTTACGATGTGATGTGCGATGCGCTGGGAATAAACGGCAAAACCAATACAGAATCCGCGATACAACCACAAGGTATGGTACCAGACACATCACGCACGGTACGCGTTGAGTTTATGACGCATCAAAATGCTGAGATGCCATGGGAGTTTGCACCCAAACAAACGTGGATGGATGTGCATCCGGGGCAAGTGATCCAAACGGCCTATTTTGCCAAAAACCAATCCGATCGAGACATCATTGGGCAGGCCGTACCTTCTGTATCGCCGGGAATGGGAGCATCTTACTTCAACAAAATTGAATGTTTCTGTTTCAACCATCAGCCATTAAAGAGCTTACAAAGTACGGAAATGGCACTGATTTTTTATATCGAACCTGATATTCCAGACGCCATACATACCCTGACGTTGTCTTACACTTTATATGACATCACAGACAAGGTAGAGAAGCCTGTGGAATTAGCTCAGGCTGCTAAATCGACAACGGATGATCGCTTAACGCAAGGAGCGAAGCCATGAGTTCAAAACGTCCTTCTTATTATGTTCCACCACAAAGTAGCTGGCCTATTGTTGGTGCTGTGGCCTTATTTCTGGTTGCCGTTGGGGCAGGTTTGACGGTCCAGAATATGGGAAACGATGGTGCTGGCGGGGTATTTGGTAAGGTTATTTTGGTCTCGGGATTTGTCTTCTTGCTTTACATGTTTGCAGGTTGGTTTAGCAATGTGATCACCGAGTCGATGTCGGGTTTATATTCTGATCAGATCAATCGGTCATTTCGTCAGGGCATGAGTTGGTTTATTTTCTCTGAAATCATGTTCTTTGGTGCTTTCTTTGGTGCGTTGTTCTACGCACGAATGATTGCGGTACCTTGGCTGGGAGGGGATAGCAACAATGCGATGACACACAGTGTGCTTTGGCCGACGTTTGAAGCCATGTGGCCACTCACAACAACACCGGATGGCGGAACCACTCAAGCAATGGGTTGGCAAGGGATCCCATTGGTGAATACCATTATTCTTCTAACCTCTTCGGTGACGTTGCATTTAGCGCATACCAGTTTGGAAAAAAACAAGCGAATGGCGCTCATTGTTTGGCTGGAGATCACGATCGTTCTTGCCGGATTTTTCCTATACTACCAAGGGGTTGAGTACGCTCACGCGTATAAAGATTTGGATTTGACGTTGCAGTCGGGGATCTACGGTAACACCTTCTTTATGCTAACGGGTTTCCACGGCATGCATGTGTTATTAGGGACAATTATTCTCACGGTGCTGCTATTTCGGATTGCGAAAGACCATTTCTCACCAAAAGATCATTTCGCTTTTCAGGCGGGAAGCTGGTATTGGCATTTTGTCGATGTGGTCTGGCTATGCTTGTTTGTTTTCGTCTACGTCTTGTAACAACACCAGCCTAATATGGTCGTGTATTAGGCTCAATGAAACCACTGAGTAACGCCACAATTAAGAGGACAACCGCCAAAGCTGACAACGTAACCCTGCGACCCAAAAAGTGGCTCATCGATCTATCTTCTTCAGAGTCAGAATCGGAGCCTTTGACCATTGCAAACATCGCTCTAGCGAGGTTAAAGATGATAAACAGCAATAGTAGAACCAGCAGCGTTTTAAATATGAATACCATTAGCCACTCCCTCAGTCGTTTGGTACATACGGTGTCATTTTGGTTATGTTTGTTATTAACTGTGGGTGCGTTTTCAGTATTGGTCAAATTGGGTTTTTGGCAGCTTTCAAGGGCCGATGAAAAACAGGCAATGGAAGCACAATTGCTTGCGCGTTCCCAACAACCTGCCATCTCTTTCCAACAGCTTGCTCAACAAAGAAATACGTCACTGACAGGAGTCAAAGTCAGGGCTACGTTACGCCCTGTTGCTGATAAATATGTGTTGCTGGATAACCAGACTTACCAAGGTGATGTCGGCTATTTGGCTTATCAGTTGGTGCAAAGCAAAGAAGGGATCTACTTTCTATTAGAGCGCGGATTTGTTCCAGCAGCGGATACGCGCAATCAACTTCCTGAAGTGGTGTGGTTGGCTCAAAGCTCTCCCTTAACGGGACGCTTATATCAGCGTTTAGAGAATCCATTAAGCCATCAACTGTATCTTGAACCAGGGATACCACACCGTATTCAAAACCTTAACTTTGCAGAACTTGGGCATTTTTGGGGCGTTGATTTGGCGCCATTTGCTTTTCAACCAGTACAAACAGAATGGCCGTACCCACAGCCATGGAAACCGGTACCGCTTGGCTCGCAGAAGCATCTTGGGTACGCCTTTCAATGGTTTTCAATGGCGTTTGCATTGTTTGTGCTGAGTTTGTGGTTACTCATTCGGGCATGTAAGCAAGGAGAGAAAAATGAATAATCCGGTATTTAGGGGGAGAATCATTTTATTGGCGCTTATCTTGATGTTTGCGCTGCCAGCCATTATTGCCAAAACGGTGCTGTCCAATCACTGGTATAACTCTGGTGTCACAAATAAAGGTGTACTGCTTCATCCCAAAATTGATTTTGATGGACTAGGCTTAAAGAATCCATACCAGAATAGCCAATGGCAGTTGGGATATTTCGTGCCAGAACAATGCGATACGCTATGTATTGAACAAATACATTTGTTAGGTCAAAGCCATGTCGCATTAGGAAAATATCAAGGACGAGTGGCTCCTGTCGTATGGGTTAGTGAACGCAGTGATAAGAATGTGCTGCAACAACATGCGTTTCAGGTGGTGATGGTCAACAACGAGTTCAGTAAAGTGATTTCGCCTTATGACTTTGTCATAGTGGATCCCCTTGGCCAGCTAGTGATGCGTTATCCCAAATCCGCATCCCAGCAGGAGCTCGTTGCGCAAGCAAAAGGATTGCTGTCTGATTTACGCAAACTACTAAAGCTATCCAGAGTAGGTTGAGCGTATGAAACTAAAGAACTTGGTTAGAGTCGCGTTAATACTCACATTTATTGTGATCATGCTTGGTGCTTATACTCGGCTTGCTGATGCTGGCTTAGGGTGCCCAGATTGGCCCGGTTGCTATGGCCAATTGACCGTACCGGTGCAACAGCATGAGTTAGAGCGAGCGAGTTCTTTATATCCGGACTTAAAAGTAGAGGCAGATAAAGCATGGTTGGAAATGATCCACCGCTATTTTGCTGGAACGTTAGGGCTGGTGGTTTTTGCTATTACGGCGCTTAGTATTAAGAGCAGGGCGGTGCCGTCTTTCTTACCTATTTCGATTTCTCTAGTTGTGGTCTTTCAAGCGTTATTGGGAATGTGGACTGTCACCATGAAGTTGATGCCAGTTATTGTTATGGGGCATTTATTGGGTGGTTTTACTTTGTTTGCTCTTCTCGCATTGTTGTATTGGCGATTGACGCATGCCCAAGATCAAATTGATCATCTCACCATCCCTCCAATGCTGCGTCTGCTTGCCCTCACTAGCTTACTCTTTCTCTTGGTTCAGATTGCATTGGGTGGATGGACGTCATCCAACTACGCTGCGCTGATGTGCACGAGCTTACCCTTGTGTGAGGGCGATTGGCGTAGTCACTTGGATTTTGTGAACGCCTTTACTTTAATTCAGCCCGAACGAGAAACTTATGAATTTGGCACGCTTGATTACGGTGCCCGTATGACGATTCATGTGGTGCATCGTATCGGTGCGTTGGTTGTGGCGGTGTCAACGCTGTGTTTAATTTATCAAATGCTCGCTGAGTCGGATTCGGTTCTCAATCGTTTGGCATGGCGTGTATTTTCTCTACTATGTCTGCAAATTGGTTTAGGGATCAGCAACGTTGTTTTGAGCCTTCCGCTCGCAGTTGCTGTCGCACATAACCTCGGGGCAGCATTGCTTATGCTGTCACTGCTGTATGTCAATTTTCTGCTTTGGTATCCATCAGAATCGGTTGTGCTGAACAAGGAGCGAGTTCATGAGTAAATCCATTGCGATCACTTCGGCTAAGGAAAAGCCACTTTGGAAAGTCTATTTCACGCTTACCAAGCCCAAAGTGGTGGCGTTAATGTTACTGACCGCTTTGGTGGGGATGTGTTTGGCTGTACCGAGGACATTACCAATTCAAAATGTTGTGCTTGGTCTTTTAGGTATTGGGTTAATGGCAGGCTCCGCAGCGGCCTTCAACCACCTCATTGATCGACGCATCGATGCTGTGATGGCCAGAACATATCGTCGTCCACTGCCGTCTGGTGAAATCAACGCCTTGTCTGTGTTGTTGTTTTCAAGCGCGATTGGCCTTGCTGGCTTTGTCATCTTGTACATTGGAGTGAATGGACTAACGGCTTGGCTCACCTTTGCAAGCCTACTTGGCTACGCGGTGATTTATACCTTGTATCTAAAACGTGCGACGCCGCAAAATATCGTTATTGCTGGGATTGCAGGTGCAATGCCACCTTTGCTTGGTTGGACCGCGGTCACTGCCGAGTTACACGCGAATGCGTGGCTATTAGTGATGGTGATTTTTATATGGACCCCCCCTCATTTTTGGGCATTGGCGATACACCGTAAGGAAGACTATGCCAAGGCAGATATTCCAATGCTGCCTGTGACACATGGTGTGGAATACACCAAAACATCGATTCTTCTTTATACGGTGTTATTGGCGTTAGTATGCCTATTTCCAGTGTTAGTCGGGATGAGTAGTTGGCTATATCTGCTTTGTTCATCCGTGCTCAGTGCTGGGTTTATCGGCTATGCATGGAAGCTGAAATATCATGCCGATGAGAAAACAGCGATCAAAACATTCGTCTTTTCTATCTACCATTTGATGTTGCTGTTTGTCGCATTGTTACTCGATCACTATCTGCTTTAGCGATGGAATACCTATGGTTGTAAGTGCTTCAGGTTTCGCTTTTCTAAATGTTTAAATAGCAATGAAAGTGACAAACAAAGCAGTAAGTAGAATCCGCCCACAATTAGCCATATTTCGAAGATAAGGCCAGACGAGTTAGCGATTTCGGTGCCGACAAAAGTCATCTCTTGAATCGATATTAAAGACACAATGGAAGAGTCTTTAATTAATGAGATGGATTGACCCGCCAGCGCGGGTGTAATGGCAGCCAATACTTGCGGTGCAATGACGTAACGATACTTGCTCCATCGTGACAGGCCCAATGAATCTGCCGCTTCCCACTGTCCTTTGGCAATACCAGCTAACCCAGAACGGACCACTTCCGCAATGTATGCAGAGGAAAGCAGCCCGATGCATAAAATACCTGACAGCAAATTTTCCCACAAATTCGCCGGTCCAAAGAGCCAATATTGCAACGTATTGATGTGGCCAGCATGCTCTCGTAATAATGATTCCAGACCTAATGCGGGTATCAACTGGTTCGAGATAAAGAAATAGAAAATAAAGATGAACACCAATGGCGGTATATTTCGCACCAATTGGATAAAGGCATTAGCCGGAACACGTAATACCGTTAGGTTAGAGTATCGGGCGAGGCCTAATAACGTACCAAGTGTTAGGGCTAAAACCATGCCCCAAACGCTAAGACGAATGGTGGAGATTAGCCCTTGGAAGAAGTAGGGAAGACTGCCGTCGGAGCGAGGCGTAAAAATAAGTTCAAACGCGTCTGACCAACGCCAATGGTAGTGCACACCAATATCCGCTCGGTAATACAACCAAGCGCAGAAAAGGCCCACAACAATAAGTAAGATAACATCCAGTTTATTGAACGAAATCGAACCTTCTGATTTGATGTCTTGGCGATTCAACGCGCTTTCTTTACTCACACTTGCTCCGTTGTTTCTATTTTACTGACCGGTGGCAATCTGATCTTGCCAGTCTAATGTTGAGAACCAGTACTCATAACGCTCTTCTAGCCAGCCATCGTCAGTTCGAGCTTGGATCCATTGGTTAAAGAATGCCTTTTTATCGTCATCTCCCAAGCGAACAGCGAATGCTTCATTGCCTTTAGAGAGACGCTCGGTAAATGGAATAAACAGCTTATCGCTATTTTTCACCGTTTCATGTTCTGGCTTCGGGCTAGACGCAATCACAGCATGAGCATTGCCGTTGATCACTTCTTGAAACGCTTGCGCGTCATCATCAAATTGAAGAATTTTTGCTTTCGGGAAAGTTTCGCGCGCCACTTGCACAGTATAAGCACCTCGGCGGGCAGCGATTTTAACGCGTCGGGAATTGAAATCACTGAATTCGCTGAAGCCTTCAGCAAGCTTTTTACTGGCAGCTACCTGCACACCAGAATGTGAGTAAGGCGCAGTAAATAAAACGCTTTTTGAGCGCTCTGGTGTGATTGACATACCACCAATGATCACATCAAACTTCTGAGCAAGTAGCGCAGGAATGATGCCATCCCATGCTGTTGGTACAAATTCCACATTCCAGCCAGAGTCTTTGGCTAAGCGTTTCGCAACATCAATTTCAAACCCAATCAGATCGCCTTGTTTATTTCGCATTGCCCAAGGGACAAAAGTCGACATACCAACGCGTAGCGTGCCGCGTTCGTTGATCTTATCTAGGTTGGGGGTGTCTGATGCAAAGGTAGGCAGCGCGATAGCTAAGCCCAATAGCGCCGTGATTGCAGATTTAAAACAACGTCTAACCAAATCTCGTCTTGAGTTTTTCATAATTGTTTCCTTGTTATCGAGCGCGCCATCCTGCGCCCAGTTTATGTTCCATCCAAGCTGATAAGCCCGACAGAGAAAGGGTCAGCAACAAGTAGATTGCTGCGACGGTAAACCATATTTCAAATGGCATTGCGGTTTCAGATACGATGTTTCGACCTTCAGTCGTTAAATCAAAAATTGCCATCACGCTGACGATGGATGAGTTTTTGATTAACGAGACCACTTCATTGGTAAGCGGCGGTAAAGTTCGCTGTAATAGCTGAGGTAAAATCACATCGTAATAGGTGTAAAAAGGAGTTAACCCTAACGACCTTGCCGCTTCAAATTGGCCTTTTTCTATGCTGTTTAAGCCACCGCGCAGAATTTCGGCGGTATATGCGCCCTGAAAGAGAGCGAGGGCAAGCACTGCGGTAGAAAAACGATCTAACCCAATCACTGGTCCAAAAACGAAATAGAGCAAGTAGATTTGTACCAACAATGGCGTATTGCGAATGAGTTCGACATAGCCGGTAGCGAGCGCGCGACCGACAATCGAGTTTGATAGTTTTAATAACGCCGTGGCCAAACCAATTATCAGCGTGAAAAGTAAACTGATGCTGGAGATCTTTAATGTAACCAGCAGTCCGTCAATTAACTCGGCTGGCCACCATTCTCCGTCTTCGTAAAAAAACAGGTAGTCAGGTACACGCTCCCATTGCCATTGATAACCCATGGCTTGTGCGCCAGAGTCTAGTAGCCAACCTATGCCTAAAATAAGCAGCGAGATCTGTAATAGTGCTGAGAGTACCGGCTTTAATATCTGTTTTATCATCAATGGCTTAGGATCTGATTGAGAAATTGTTGAGTTCTTGGGTGCTGCGGCGCATCAAAGATTTGTTCTGGTGTGGCCATTTCCAGTATTTGTCCTTCGTCCATAAAAATGACTCTGTCAGCCACTTTACGCGCAAACCCCATTTCATGGGTGACACACATCATGGTGATACCGTCTCTCGCGAGGTCGACCATGACATCCAGTACTTCTTGAATGGTTTCGGGATCCAGTGCGGAAGTCGGTTCATCAAAGAGTAAAATTTCTGGCTGCATACAAAGAGAACGAGCGATGGCGACACGCTGCTGCTGACCACCAGACAGCTGGATAGGGTATTTGTCAGCTTGATCGCGTATTTTGACACGTTCAAGGAAGTGCAAGGCGCGCTCAATTGCTTGTTGTTTTCCGAGCTTTAATGTCCGGATTGGTGCAAGAGTGAGGTTTTCGAGCACGGTTAAATGTGGAAATAAGTTGAAATGCTGAAAGACCATTCCGACTTGACCGGGAGCGACTTGCTGAGTTGACGTGGCGAGCACAGAAACATCGCCATTTGAGATCGCTTCTAAGCCATTTACCGTTCTTATTAGGGTGGACTTTCCAGAACCAGAAGGGCCACAAATGACCAAAATCTCGCCTTTCGCGACAGATAGGTTGATATCTTTTAGGGCGTGGTACTGACCATACCACTTGTTGACGTTGCTAAATTCAATAGCGCTCATGGCTGCTTTACTTATTTATTTTTATAAGTCTACACCTTAGCAATATCGTGATTACATTGCATCAAAACATGTGATTTATCGTTGTTGATGGTAATTTGTGCACCAATTGGGTGATAACGATAAGTCATCCATCGCCCCATAGTGCTATGTGATGAAAATAACGACAATTGCTGAGTTTCGCCTCCACTGTTTTACATTAAATATCATAGTATTAATGAATTTTAATGCTCTCCAATTATTGTTTGTAAAAATATTTTTACGCGTTGTGTAAATCGTAAAAATGCAATGAATATTGCTTTCTGTTGAAAATAATGGTTGCAAGCTTCTTTTTTGATAGATAAGTTACAGGGAACAGACACGACAATGATTGAACAATAATGCAGCAAATGGATTGCAATCTGTTCAGCCCAAGAAAGATAGGAAGAAGTAGCGATGTTTCAGACAGATGATGTAAGAATTAATAGAGCCAAAGAATTATTGCCGCCAATCGCGGTTTTAGAAAAGTTTCCTGCGACTGAGACCGCTTCTTCAACAACGTTTGAATCTCGTCAGGCAATTTCGAATATTTTGAAAGGTGATGATGACCGATTGCTCGTGATCATTGGTCCTTGTTCTATTCACGATCCAGAAGCCGCAATTGAATATGGCAAACGCCTAAAAGTACTACGTGATGAACTTGGTGATCGCCTAGAAGTCGTGATGCGTGTTTACTTTGAAAAACCACGTACAACGGTTGGTTGGAAAGGTCTGATCAACGACCCATACCTAAATGACACATTTAAGATCAACGATGGTTTGCGTATGGGACGTAAGTTGTTGCTGGATTTGACTGACATGGGCATGCCAACAGCGAGCGAATTCCTAGATATGATCACACCTCAGTATGTTGCAGACCTGATCAGCTGGGGGGCGATTGGCGCTCGTACGACAGAATCTCAGGTTCACCGCGAACTCGCATCAGGTCTTTCTTGTCCGGTAGGATTTAAGAATGGTACTGATGGCAATATTAAGATCGCGTCTGATGCGATTCGTTCAGCAAGCGCTTCACACCATTTCTTATCGGTAACGAAATACGGCCACTCTGCGATCATTGAAACGGCGGGTAACCCAGATTGTCATATCATCCTGCGTGGTGGTAAAGAGCCAAACTACAGTGCCGATCATGTAGGCGCTATCAAGCAGGAGCTGGAAAAGTCTGGCTTACCTCAAAAAGTCATGATCGACTTCAGTCATGCGAATAGTTCTAAGCAGTACCAGCGTCAAATGGTAGTAGCTGAAGATGTGTGTAGCCAAGTGGCTGGTGGAGAAGATGCGGTATTCGGCGTTATGATTGAATCACACCTAGTTGAAGGTCGTCAGGATTTGGTTGATGGTGTTGCACCAACTTATGGTCAGTCTCTTACTGACGCATGTATCGGTTGGGAAGACACTGAGAAAGTACTTCGCCAACTAGCAGACGCAGTCACAGCTCGTCGCAACGGCTAAATCTAAGTTAAGCAATAGATGAAAAAGCGTAACCTTTCGGGTTACGCTTTTTTTTGTTCATGTTTGATGGTTTAACCAATCTTTTATTATCAATTGCGACGAATGACTTGGTGGGTATTGAAGTGATCGCTATTAATGATAGTAACGGTGTATTCAAACGGCTGACCACCTTTGAAATAAACCACTTCACTTAGTTGGATCATGGCTTTGCCCAGTGGAACATTCATTAACTCTGACACATTTGGGTCGTCAAGGTTGAAGGCCTTTAAATCTTGCTCACGGATGGAAACTTGTTTACCCGTCAGGTGTTCAATGTATTTATATTTTGATTTTTCCAGCTCATTAAACTGAAAGTTATTGCTGATATTGATAGGAATGTGGATCTTTTCCAGCGAAACAGGTGTTTCACCAAAACACATTAATCGATCAACGCGATAAACTTGATCTGTGGGTTTAATTTTTAGCTTGCTTGCAATGTCAGCTGAGGGAACTAAGGTGACACCAGCAGAGACGACTTTACGTATACCCGGCACATTAAGCTGTTTTGCTTGCCAATCGAAAGGAGAGAGTTCGTGAAAGCTATCACTGTTGAAGGGTTTTCGCATGCCAACGTATAGGCCAGAACCTCTGACTCGGTAGACAATGTCCTGCTCAACTAAATTACGCGTCGCTTCTCGCACTGTGGCTCGTGTGACATTCAGACTTTGAGCAATATTGGTTTCCGTATCGAGCTTGTCACCACAATTCAGTCCACCCGTCATAATTCGGTCAGTGATATAGTCGATGACGATTTGCTGTTTAGCCGTAATTTTAGGGGCCATAATATCCATATCTATTGATAACGCGACGAACAGTATATACCCAAGTGAGCAGAAGAGGCAGGGCTTAAGCATTCGCCACTGGCTTTAGTTCACGGAAAATCTTTAAGCGTGTTGAAAGGCTAAGTTTCAAGCTGTTCTTGTCGATGAAGTTGGCACCAAAAAGCATGAAACAGTCATACTTGTGGTGCCAAACGTCACCATTCCTATGGCGTTAGTCCTGCCAAACAAGCCTCGATGACTTTATCTTCGCTGATCCCATAAACCTTCTTCAAATAATCAAGGCTGCCAACCTGACCATATTGCTCTTGTACCCCCAGTTTTTTGAAATACTGGGTTTCGGTGCCTGACTCTAACAATGCACTGGCGACGGCATCACCCAGTCCACCAATAATATTGTGGTTCTCCAGTGTTACTATGCGTTGAGTGAGCTTGGCGTAGTGGATCAGTAATGATTTATCGAGCGGTTTAATTGTGTGCATGTCAATCACAGCCACGCTTTTGTTGGTCAACTCGCTGATCTTGTCTGAGGCTGCAATCGCTTCATGAACGAGCATTCCTGTTGCGACAATTACTAGATCGCTTCCTTCTCTAAGGACATTACCAACACCAATTTTTATATCATTTTCAGACTGGTACAGTTCAGGCAGCGCTTTGCGAGTAGAACGTATGTAGTTGATCCCAGGGTTGTGATAAGCGTATTTCAACGCAGCTTTCAGCGTATGCTTGTCTGAGACATCAATGACCCGAGAATGTGGGATCAAACGCATCAACCCAATATCTTCAAAGGGCATGTGCGTGCCACCATTAGTGACAGCAGAAACCCCTGCATCACTGCCAAAAATATTGATATGACGTTTAGCATAACCACCAGAGACAAACAGTTGATCGTAGCAGCGCCGAGTAGCAAAACAGCCAAAAGAGTGCATAAATGGCACTTTTCCAATGGCAGATAAGCCCGCAGCGACACCGACCATATTGGCTTCAGCGATACCGCATTGCACAAAGTTTTCTGGGTGGGTCTGTGCGAGTTTTCCCGTACCGATGGTTTCCATCAAATCGGCTTCAAGCACCATGACGTCACTATGTTGTTCGATCAACTCTTGAAGTGTTTCAACGTGGACTTCTCGTAATTCAGTGTTCATTGAGTGCCTCTAATTTGTTTTCAATCGCTGTAACATCGTTTTTGATCGCGCTGATCAAGTCATCGTTTAAGCGCAAATGATGATTTGCAGCAATATTCTCGATGCTTGGGCAGCCTTGACCTTTAACCGTATCTAAAATGATGGCGGTTGGTTTGCTGGACTGAGCCTTGTGGCTTTCAATGGCATTCGCAATGCTAGGAATGTCACCACCATTGACTTGCAAGGCATGAAAACCAAACGCTTCGAATTTCTGCCTGAGATCGAATGGACGTTGTATATCGTCAATAAAACCGTCGAGCTGACGTTTGTTGTAGTCGATAAATACGAGCAAGTTATTGAGGTTAAGGTGTGCCGCCAACTGAACGGCTTCCCAGCATTGACCTTCTTGCAACTCCCCGTCACCCACAATCGTGAAGACCTGACGTTTCGTTCCAATTGCCATTCCCACAGCGCAAGAAAAGCCTTGGCCTAACGAGCCCGTCGTCATATCTATCCCGGGGGTTTTATTCATGTCGGCGTGGCTAGGTAAGCGCGTGCCATTTTGGTTGATAGTATTGAGCCAAGCCTTGTCAAAAAAGCCCCGAATGGCGAGCGTGGCATACAGTGCCGGACCTGCATGCCCTTTCGATAACACAAAAAAATCGCGCTCATGACTATTTGGGTTTTGTGGATTGTGTTTTAAATAATGTCCGTAAAGGCAGGCGAGCGTTTCCGTAATGGATAAGCTGCCTCCGAAATGACCGTAACCCATGTGCATGAGGGCATTAACAAGTTCTTTTTTAATTTCTAAGTTCAGTGCTTCGAGCGTGCGTAGCTCTCTCGTTGATAACATAAGTACCTCGTGAGGGAGAGAGGTGGGCGATGCCCACCTTGTTATTAAGCAGATTCAGTTGATTTTGTGTCTTTTTCCGGAAGGAAATGTGTAGCAAGTACAGCAATAGTGAAGATCCCGACGCCGGTAATGACGGCGGTTTTACTGATCATTGCCAGATATCCTAGGAATATCCCTGTGACCGCGAAATCGGAATCAGAGAATGTGGTATTGGCAAATCCTAAGTCACCAAGTACAGGCAAAAGGAGTAGGGTAAGCACAGTGATCACTACGCCGTTGACAAATGCGCCGCACATGGCCCCTTTTCGACCGCCCGTGGCGTTGCCAAATACGCCAGCAGTAGCGCCGGTAAAGAAGTGGGGCACGACACCGGGTAAGATCAGCGTTAGCTCTAAAATACCAAAGACGCCCATGGTGATAAGGCCGCCAATAAAGCTGAATAAAAAACCAATAAGCACGGCATTTGGAGCGTAAGGAAAGACAATCGGGCAATCTAAAGCGGGTTTCGCATTCGGTACAATTTTTTGAGAGATCCCGGTAAATGCTGGCACAATTTCAGCCAATACCAAGCGTACACCTTGCAAGATCACAAACACACCAGCTGCGAAGGTGATTGCTGTCAAAATGGCGTAGACAAAAGCGTTCTGGCCATTCGAAAGATTTTCTTGTACCCATTGTGGGCCAGCGGCAACGACAAGCACCAAGTAGATGATCCCCATAGTGATCGAGATCGATATGGATGAGTCACGTAAGAAAACAAGGTTCTTTGGTAAGTTCAATTCCTCTGTACTTTGCGAACCTTTTCCTACCATTTGACCTATCAATGCTGAAGAAACATAGCCAACCGTTGAGAAGTGCGCAAAAGCGACATCATCACTGCCTGTAATTTTTCGCATGAAAGGTTGTGCCATAGCGGGGAAAATCACCATGACCAAGCCGAGTGTAACGGAGCCAAGAATCACCATTGTTGGTCCAGAGAAACCTGCAACACTGAGGATAATGGCGATCATCGCAGCCATATATAATGTGTGGTGACCGGTTAAGAAAATGTATTTGAAACGGCTAAAGCGGGCGAAAAAGATATTTGCAGCCATACCAAACGTCATGATAAGTGCCGTCGAAGCACCATAGTCAGAGATAGCTGTGGCATATATGGCTTCATTGTTTGGGATGACGCCATGCAGACCAAAGCCAGTTTCGATCAATTGCCCCATGGGTGTGACCGCCCCAACCAAAATACCAGCACCACCCCCAATCACTACAAAACCTAAAATTGATTTCACAGTGCCTTTAATGACATCAGAAGAGGATTTTTTCTGGATAGATAAACCCAGTAAAGCAACAAGACCAATTAAAATTGCGGGGGTACTTAATATGTCCATTATAAAATTAAGCATGATCTATTCCTCCGCAAGTGTGTTGAAATAGTTTGTCAGACTTTGGCGCATCGCCTCTTTGTCTGTGATGTTTGGGATAGCAATAACAGGGTTACTCCCTAAACTGCCAGCCAAGTCATGGGTACAAACAAAGACGTCTGCCATGTCAGAAGTGACAGAGCCAAGATCGGTATGTTCCACTTCCGCTTCGACCCCCATCTCCTTTAAGACTTCTTTGACTTTTAGCTCGATCATGAATGAAGAGCCGAGTCCTGTGCTACAAACCGCCATAATTCGCATAAAGTGTTCCTTAATATTTAGCTAGGATTTTCAGGATTTGTTCTTTGTTTTGCGCCTTACTGACGGCTTCTACGTCTTTATCGCAGCAAAAGAACTCCGAAATGGATGTAATCAGTTCAATGTGTTGATTGCTGTCTATCGCTGCCAGTAACAAGATAATTTTGACTGGATCATTCTCAGTGCTGTGGAACTCAACACCGTCGCGAACAACAAGTAGAGACAAACTGTTGTGGTTGACACCATCATCTGGTCTTGCATGTGGCATGGCGATCATAGGGGCGAGTACAAAATAAGGACCGAGCTGATCGGCTGTCGTTTTTATCGCATCCAAATAATGTTTTTCGATAGCTCGCTGCTCTAATAGGCACTGGCCAACAATGTCGATTGCTTGCTTCCAATCCGCAACGGTTTCTAGGATTTTGACGTTTGATGCAGTGATATATTGCGAGAGCAGCATAAGCTTTCCATTTGCACACACATGTACAAGTTGTATAGACATGCATCTATCATATGGTTATTTTTTGAGCTAACTGTGAGGTTGATCGAATTTTTTTGCTGTTTATAAAATAAACAACAAATAATTTTAGGAAGATCACGTTCTAGGTAGTGAATAAATTGATTAAAGAGGAGAGAATGTTTGTTATGAAGTTCAATGACTATTCAAGTAATTGTGCATAAAAGAAATGGTTATTTTCTGAGCTATATTTTCCTACCGATCATCAAAATAAAATTTTCAAATGTTAAAAGAAAATTAAAAACGAACCTTGTCAAACAGATATAAGTAATAAAATATTAAAAACAAACTTTAATATTAGGTTTTTAAATATTTAATTTTGTCTTTTGTATGAGAGTTTTTATTTTATAGAGTCATAAAAACATATAATGTGAATTGTGTTGATTGGGGAATAGCGAATGGATAGTATTTGCCTCGAGAACAAAAATAATAATAACTCTCTAAGCTACGTTTATGTTGTGTTGTTTAATTTGCCTCTTATTTATAGGTTGGAGTTGAAAGCTAAACAGATAATTTCTTGGCGCTTCTGTTTAATTTAAGGAATATAAGATAACGTAAGTTATCACTGAATGGACCACTAGCAATCGTAAGTTGGCTTTTCCTTCTAAGTTATGCCCGTGTAACTTTTGGTGGAGATAGTGTTGTGTAGATGCCTCCAATGCAGAAACACTTTGCTATCCCACCATTATTTTTTTCTACTATTCGTTACTCACTTCTTTCTATTCATTTTTTAACTCATTTTTATAATCAAGAATAATTACTATTAAATAATAGAATTTTAGCTCTAGTTAAAATTAGAGTTTCAATTCTATTTACAGATATATTGATTATTTTCCATCAATAGCGATACCGACATCTAAAGTATCTAGCCAATCAAGAAACCTTCCAATATCATCACCTTTAAATATTGCACCATGTTGTGGACACATCATATCAATGTCTAATTTGCTGACTTTATCAATCCATGCACTTTTCGCTTTATTTGATGGCATCCAACGACGATGAAAATATTCCATTTTTGGTATGTGCTGATGAAAGTCTTCTACAAAAAAGGGAGCGTCATGTTTATCGAGTGCTGCACCAATATCACCTGACATTAGTATTTTTGCCTCAGGATCGTATACGGAAAAATTACCCGATGAATGCATGTAGTGTGCAGGAATAAACTGAATTTCTTTTCCTGCGAGCAACACCTTTCCGCCTTCGTCTTTAATCGGGGCAAAGGTAATGGATTCCATACCGAAATGGCGAATAAACCCTTCCCAAAGCCAAGGTGAATGCAAGGTAGAAGAGGGGAGTGCTTTGTCCCACAACCCTAATGATGAAATGATATCAGGGTCTTGGTGGGAGGCAAAAAGATGGGTGATATGCTCGATAGGAACTTCTTTGACAACGCAACTCAACATGGCTGAAAACAGCTCAATACCACCCGGATCGAGTAACATCGCTTGATCGCGATTGATGATCATATATTGGTTGGTATCGATGATTTTCTCTGGTTTTTCTGGATCTCGCGCAAAAACGAGCCAGCGATGAGCACCCTGCTCAAATAGTACTTTTGATTGCATAATTTACCCTAGCGAACAGTGAAAAGAGTTTTAGAGATTGAAGTACATGTGATTGAATCGCGTCGGCCAGTTCTGCAACGCTTTCAGCAATGGTATTGAGTTGTGCTTGATGTTTTTCATCTGCTTGTGAAGCCTCAACACTCAACATTGTGGAAATGATTTGAGCGATCCGTAACTCGTCATAAAGCGTCTGCAGCAGATCATGTAAGCCCTTTGCTTCGGAAGTGAAGTGGTGACAAATGGTGTCATATTCAGCCTGATTGCGGATCCGTGCTTCATCTAAGCTATGTAAGTAAGTTGCATCAACCGCTTTTTCATAAACAGTCTCAAACCTATCTAGCGCATTGGATGCGCGCGTCCCTGCTGTCGCAATTTTGCTTAAGCTTTGAGCTTTTACGTTGATGGTATGGGAAGCGGCTAATGTGACACGGACTAAATCGTCAATGGAGTCTGTGATCGGGCGAAACCCGGCGGCACTTTCCCCTGCTCTTTGCGCCAATGCTCGAGCATTACTGGCAACCAGTAATAATCGTTTAGCAATCAGCATGCCTTTATTCAGTTCAGCAGCGACCTCTGCTGCAATTACGAAGACGGGTTTCCTAGCCATAATCATGCTTTTTTATTAGTCGATACTGTTAACTATAGATAAGAGTTCGAAAAGCACTAATAAAACTAGTCCGCAATTGTCTGATTTAAAAATGTGACCAACTTGATGATCTAAGTTGAAACCAAGCACTTTGTGCGCCTTGGGCTTGTTGAACTGCAAGAACGAGATAGCCAAGACAATGTATTGGCTGAAAATGTATGGCGTTTAGACATGCCCGGTGGTGTGGGGGACCTTATTGCGCGAGTGGAAGGAAACCAGCATTACAGCTACTTAACCAATCATCTGGGTCATGTTTATGGTGTGTTGGATAACGAGGGCAACCGTATCACCACTCATGCCTATACCCCTTACGGAGAAGCCTCTGGAGATAGCTTTAGTACCCAACCCTTTGGTTTTTCGACCAAACGTGCTGATTTTCATAGTGGATTGGTCTACTTCGGTTATCGCTTTTATATGCCTCACACAGGTCGATGGTTAAATCGAGATCCACTTCAAGAAGCGGGTGGGATAAACCTCTATGCTTATGTAATGGGGGACCCGTTGGGGTATGTGGATCCGGATGGGCGTTGGTCAATTTCAATTAAAAAGTATTCTGGTCGAGGAGGTAATCTTACAATTGGTCATGATCCTAATTCAGGTTATACATGGATAAAAGTTGGGGGAGGCTTAGGGCTTGGACATGGTATATCTTCCAATAGATATGATACTGGTGACGGATGTACAGGAGTTCGCTATGGGGCCGAAGCTGGCTGGGGAGTGGATTATAAAGGCATGGGATTTGAAGGAAGAACTGTGTCTGATGGGTTAACTGTTAATGAGGATAAAGGAAATAGCTTGTTCAATCCACAAATTAATTATGAGCCATCGGAAGAACATTCAGGGTGGAATTTGGGTGGTGATATAGGAGTGTATCTTAAATATGGATGGTATTTCTGATGAAAATGGAATCTATTACCGGTGTATTCTTTGGTTTACTGGGTGTGATGTTTATGATTTCTTTAATAATCTTGCCATTACTATCTAGAAAAATAAAAGGTTGTCCAAAAGGTTTAGGGTTATTATTTTGCGAAGATAAATTTTTAACTAAAAATGGTATAGTTTTCCGTTTTTACCTAAGGCAGTCTTTTATTGTTCTAATAATGATTAACATAATTAATTTTATATTGATGGGATTTTTTTATGATTAGTAATATGCCATATTCAGTAAAATTGATCTGTTTTTTTTCCATATTTAGTGTTGCACTTTTTCTATATTTATTCATTAATCCTTCTGATGGAGATTTCTTCTATAGCTCATGGATGAATTTACTACCTTCATTTTTAAGTATCATAGTATTGATTGGTACTATCTATAAAATAAAGCTTGTTTTATTAATCGTTTTATTCGAGCCAGTAATAATGAATGTTTTGTTTGTTCTTGATAAAAATGATGTTTTAAGTCATAAGGATATGGTTAATTTTCAAAGTGTATTTTGGGTTGTGGTTATGATTTTCATTTATCATTTTTATGATGTTAAGAAATATTTTAATGATAAATAGAACTTTGTTTTATAAATCCATACATAAATAGGGGCAAGTCTAATGAAATGGTTTGCCTCATCGGTATCTACTAAGGTGAAGATAAGAATTCACCCGAAAGAGGTAAGCCATTATGACGATAATAATAAATAATTAGGGTCAGGTCTTGATTCTTGCTTTAGTGAGTCTGTTAGGGCTAAGTTACCACCTTACTATCGAAGATCTTCTAAAGTAACAAATCTAAATAAATTATCAGAATAGCTTGCTTCACAGAGTAGCAGTGAATCCCTACCGCTAACCAAAAATAGCCATCGAGCCTATTACAACAACCTCAATCAAGTCAGTAGTTGGCAAGGTAACACCACGGCCTTTTTATACGATGCTGATGGTAATTTAACTCAAGGCCGTTTGGACGGCGATATTCCGTTTACCGCCAGCTATGATGCTGAAAATCGTCTTATAAGCATTGCCTTTAGTAAAGATGGTGTTGCTGTGGAAGAGCGCTTTACCTATCAGTTCAATCATTTCTTAGCCAAATATGAGCGCCTTGAGAATAATCAATCGGTTGAAACCAAGCACTTTGTGCGCCTTGGGCTTGTTGAACTGCAAGAACGAGATAGCCAAGACAATGTATTGGCTGAAAACGCATGGCGTTTAGACATGCCCGGTGGTGTGGGGGGCCTTATTGCGCGAGTGGAAGGCAACCAGCATTACAGCTACTTAACCAATCATCTGGGTCATGTTTATGGTGTGTTGGATAACGAGGGCAACCGTATCACCACTCATGCCTATACCCCTTACGGAGAAGCCTCTGGGGACAGTTTAAGTACCCAACCTTAATCCTAACAAATCATAAATAAAAAAGAGAGGGTAAGAATTTGGAAAGGATAAGCTCCCCGAAGGGAGCTTTAGAGTAGGTTATTCCAATAATCCGGCGTTGGTTAATGCACTTAGATTATTGTCGAGCACAAAATCGCTGAGTTGATCGAGCATCGCATCATGCATGGGTTCGTCAGCATTGCCTGAGTCTTGTGGGAACAAGAATGTGGAATGTGCACCAATATTGGAGAAGCTTACAAAATCCTTGGTGTTGGAAAGTGCGCTGTCAGCTTGTGTGACCGTTTTCATTCCTAGCTTGGTTGCCAATGGAATGGTGCCAGCAAATGGACGCTGAGCCACGCTGTTTGGAACACTCTCATCCCCTTGTACCTGCATTAGGTATGCTGGAATAGTTGGAGACGTCCCGTCGGTGAGATAGCTTGCGTTGCTGTATGGGTCAACGGTGTCCAACACGGTTTGGGTCGCGTAGGCAAACTGATTAAAGCCAGACTCTAGTGCCGCTTTATCAGCGTCGCTGGCCATGTTGTCGAACAAGGTATAACAAGCACTGGCATCGAGTGAGGCACAATAGCCATTTGCAAACGCTTGATACTCTGAGCTGGCTGTAAAGGCAATGCTGTGTTTGATCAAAGGGCCGTACTTTTCTGAACCAAGCAGCAGGTTTGCAATCTGGCCGCCTGAATTTGCAGTAGAAATGGATGAAAACTTATACATCACATCCGCACTGCCGCCATCCAATACACGATTTGCCGCGCCAACAGCCGGAACGCCCACAATGCCACCTAATGAATGCCCGACAAAACGTGGCGGTGTGGTGAGGGTATTAATGGCTGACAGTGGTGTTGGTGCTAAGACGCCAGCGAGTTGGCTGTAGGTAAGAGAAGCACGCAGCGCCATCACATCAAGGGCACTTTGTCTCACATTATCGCGCGCTACTGGTAAGTTA
Organism: Vibrio sp. NTOU-M3; assembly: GCF_040869035.1. Lineage (NCBI taxonomy): Bacteria > Pseudomonadati > Pseudomonadota > Gammaproteobacteria > Vibrionales > Vibrionaceae > Vibrio > Vibrio sp. NTOU-M3. The sequence goes on along the minus strand of NZ_CP162101.1, from coordinate 375,962 downwards.
GTTAGGTTGAGATACGCGGTAATATCGGCATTGGCAGAACGTGAACTATCGAGACTGCGAGCGCCATGCAAAGGTAGATCAATCGCAATCACCGCTAATCCTTGGTTTGCGAGTTTTGCCGCATGGAAGTAGGCATCTTCTTTCGACGAGGTGATCCCATGTTGGTAAATGACTACTGGCCAGTTACTCGCAGCACCGCTTGGCGTGAACAACAGGAACTCGACAGGCTGAAGCGATTTGATCTTTGGAATTGGGCTGTATCGCGTTAAGTGGCGGTCGCTATCTAGGCGAGAGCCATCCGATTTGGTCAAGTTCAACCCCACCAGTTTTAACTGCTCTGTTGCTTCGGTCAGTTTTGTTGCGTCAATCCCTGCTGCGGTGAGCTGAGAGGCGATGGTTGCTTGTTGCGTTGAATCTTCCAGTGCTTGCTTGATGAGCGCTAAGCTTGGCATGGCCGATTCAAAAGGTTGGCTGTTCCAATTGCTGCCCGTTTCCAAGAAATAAGGAAGCTGCACAGTACCTTTAGAGACGTTGACGTTTAGGCCATCGGTATCGTACTCCGCTTTGAGTGTCGCTTTTAAACCTGTACCGTCTGGGTCCATGTAGGTATCAAAGTGACTATCAGCATCGAGTGCATCTTTGTAACTTTGTGTGCTGGTTACCGTTAGTAGGTGCGCCATGGTCAAATCGACACTGTTTGGGTTGGCGTTGTTTTTCCATACTTGAGCAAGGCCACCTGAGCCCAGTGCGCTGGCTGTTGCCCCTTTTACTGCGTAGAGTGTTTCACCGACAGATTGGGTACTAAACCATGTGGAGTAGATGATGTGTTCACTGTCGATACCCGTCGCCGCGAACAAGGCTTCGGTACCATGGGTGACTTGCTGCAACGTTTGGAGTGTTTCAGAGCCGTATGACTTAAGTTTTGTTTTGATCGCTGCATAGCTTCCTGATGTCCCCACAGGATCACCATTCACATCGGTGACTTCATCCGTGATAGCAAGAATGTATTCACCCTTGGCATTCAAATCGCTGTTGAGCATTTGAATGGTGATGGTGTCACTGGCAGCATCGGCGAGTGCGATGAAATCGACGTTCTGGGTCAGAATACGTTTTGGCGTAGGGTTGCCAAGCAAACTGTCAGTGAGTTCGACAAGGTAGATACCTTGTGCAACCACACCATCCGCTAACCCTGTTCCTTCGAAATTCATGATCAGTGGCATGGTTGTAGACCAGCCATCCATGGTTCCCATCGCAGCCAGCGGATTATTGAGCGAATCGTCATCACCAGTTGGAATTTCCAACGTCGCATCACTGGTATTCATTAAAGTATACGAAGGTAGAGGAACTGAGGCATTCTCGCCCTGTAAGGTGAATTTAATGCCAGTACTGCGTGCTAAAGCTACTTCGATATGCGATTCGTATTGACTCTCGTTGGTGGTGCTTGACGTGTCATCACCGCAGCCAGATAGCAACGCGGCAGCGAGTAGAGCAAGTTGTGTATTTAACTTCATGATCTGCTCCTGAGGGTTAGAACGCGTAGTTCATCTGAATGGCAGAGATATATGCCGTGCCTTCGGAATCAAATTCCAGATCGCTACCCAGTTTGTTGGTTTCTTTGAACGAGCCGGACTTGCTCTTCACTAATGCAAAACCTGCATCGAAGCTAAGTGCATCGCTGTAGTGGTAGCTTGCTCCCGCTGAGTACCAGTAACGGTCACTGTCAGGAATGCTTAATGTGGCTTCACCTGCTTGTTCGTCAAAGGCAAAACCAATCCGTGCTGTCCATTGCGCATTGATGGTGTATGTGCCACCTAACGACCAACGGCCATTATCTTCATACTTTTCTGACTTATAGAAACATTGTCCAGCTGTACCGTCATTACAATTTGGAGAGGTTGCTTTTAGCTCGGTAAAGCTGCTCCAGTCGGTTTGCTGATAGCTGTAGTGAACGGCGACTTGTTCCGTCACCTGATGGAAGCCAGAAATTTCCCAAATTGAAGGCAAGGTAATTTGCAGGCGACCTGTTACGGTCGGTTGAATGGCAATGCCTGATCCGTAACTTGAAAACTTACCATCGTCAAAATCGAGATCGACAGCGGAGCGGTAACCAAAGCCAAAGCGGTGGTTTTGATTAATTTCATACATCGCACCGATGTTCCAACCAAAGGCGATGGTTTCACCGGTCATACCGATCAAGTTATCAGAAGCATTGCCACCGAATAGAGGTGCAAGCGCCCCTTGGTGACGGGTCAGCTCCGCTTCCGCATAAACAAGATTTAATCCCGCACCAAGGCTTAGGTTTTCGTTAACTCGATAAGCGATGGATGGGTTGATATTGACAGAGAGTAATGAGGTATCGCCCGCTAAATCACCCGCTTGGATATCATTGGGGTAATCCGTTGCCACACCATATGTAGTAAACATGCCAATCCCCCAAGACCATTGGTCGTTAATTGGACTGAGATAGTACGCGGCAGGAACAAACTGCATAGGAGCGACATCTTTTGCATGTTCGTTATTGGTTTTGTCGTAGACGTTGACTTCAGGATCGATGACGGATAACGCTCCAGAAAATTGGGCTGTATCAAAAAGGGTCATAGCTGAAGGGTTACGAGCGATAACAGAAGCATTGTCGGCCACCGCTGACTCACCAGAAAACGCGCGACCAAGGCCAGAAGCTGAATGTTCAGCAACTTGGAAGCCCGCTCCGTGAGCGTGGAAAGCCATTACGACAGAAAGAGAGAGCAGTGAATAGTGTTTCGTTTTCATTATATTGATCTCCAGAGATCACGGTTATAAACAGCTAGAAAATCGAATTAAACGTTAAATATTTGTGAAATAAATGTCAAAAACAATTTGTGATAATTTTGATGATATAAATGTTAAAAATGAAAACGCGCCATTATAAACAGCTACTTAAGAAGAAAAACCATTATCAATCAGGTTTGACCAGTATCATTTTGCTGCTTACATCAGGATAAGCAGCAAAATGATATGTTATTTAGAATGTTCTAATTGACTAATGTGAAATGACGGGCTGTGGTGTTAATGACCGACAAACCCAACAAAGACTTTGTCGTTCCCTAAGATTCGGGAAAACGCATACCCATGTTGTTGTGGGATAACGGAGTGTTTTCCTGCGCCAACCGCAGGGTGTTTTGCTCGAAATTGTCCGAGAACTTTCCAGTGTTCTAATAACGCGTTTTGCTGATCACTCAATTGCCACACCATGTCAGAGCGGGTCCCTTGATGAAAATCGTCGGCATATGGTCCGATTGGTCGGCCGATTTCGTCGCCGTAATAAACTTGTATGGCACCTGGAGTTAAGAGAAGGGCATTCGCAGCGTTTCGCTGCATATCATAACGATTAAAGCGGCTAAAAAATAACTCTGTATCGTGAGAAGACATATAGCTGACAGGAGTATAGTCCGGTGTTTGCAGCATACTGTCGGCGTAGTTTTGGTAAGTCTCGGCCATTTGGCTGAAGCAGGCCGCTCCTTTATCCAGTTTCTTTTGTAGATCAAAGTTGATTAATGCATCAAAGCCCTGCTCTGCATAAGGGGAACGGTAAGCGGAATGGCCCCATACTTCGCCCATCATCCAAAAAGGTTCACCACGTTTATTGTTGGCTTTACGCCACTGCTCAAGTTGTTGACTGGCACTTTGTTTGAGCCGCTGCCACACCTCGCCTTCAACGTGCTTTACCGTGTCAACTCGAAAGCCATCGATTCCAAAACGTTTGACCCAGTCACTTTGCCATTCGATTAAATAATCTGAAACGGCAAAATTGTCTCTTGCTTTAACGCGAGTATTTGGGTTCTCTAGCAGCCATTTTGGCGGTGTGACAAATTGGGGTGATTCCGTTAAGAAGTCTGGTAAACCAGCGAGGGTGAGTGTGGTATCACTAGAGCCGGGCTCTGGGTAGTTAGGCAACTTGGCGCGAACCCAATCACTTCCCCACCAATTACGCCACTGGGGACTGTTGTAATCGATAAGCTGGTTGTACTCGTGCCAATTTTGCGCAGAACTGGGTGTCCAGTTTGTCCAATTATCCGGTAATTTCTCACTATCGCCGACGGCAATATGATCATGTTGAAGGTCGGCAAGTGTGGCATAGCCGGGGTGGTTGATCACGGCATCGAGCAGTACTTTGATGCCACGTTGGTGTGCTTGTGAAACCAGTGTTTGTAGATCTTCTTCATTACCAAAGTTTGCGTCAAGCTTGGTGAAATCGCGCGTCCAGTAACCATGGTAGGCATAAAAAGGAAAGCTACCGCTGTCGCCACCACCAACAAAACCATGTACCTGTTCAACAATTGGTGATAGCCAAAGTACATTCGTTCCTAAGCTGGCAATGTAATCGAGTTTATCAATGATGCCTTTGAGATCCCCGCCGTGGAATGTTCCTATCTCTTGCTTTCCATCCTTTTTACGACCATAGCTGTGGTCATTTTGTGTATCACCGTTATTGAATCGGTCAACCATGACAAAATAGATGTTGGCATTGCGATAGGTGAAAGCGGGCGCTGGTGTTTCGGGAACCACAGGTGCAAGTAACACCAAACCTCCGCTACTGGGGGAAGGGGTTATCGTTACCTGCTGGTTTTTTACCGTCACCTCTGCATTGGTGAAAGCGTCACGCAAACGGGTGCCTTCAGGAAAGGTATTAACAACAAATAAGGTTACCGGGCCGTGAGCGTATTGCTCACACTTCACGTTGGGAATTGGGCGTTTAAATGTTGATTTGGTCGTTTTCTTAGTCGCCCTGTTGATGGTTAATGTATGCTGGATGTCATCGAAAACAAATTCATAGTCACCGCTAAATCGTATTTTTATGGGAAGAGTCGTTGCTTTGGTGCAATTTAGGCTCAACGGTGTGCGAAAGCGGGCTTTCTGCTGCGTATCTGCTTTACAATTTCCCGTTAGACCCGAAATGGTTAGCGTATAAGCGTCTTTTACTAAGGGAATCGTTAAAGGTACTTGACTGGTGAGAGGGAAATCTCGGCTCGTGGTTGTGGTAGAAATAGAAAGCGTAGGTGATGCATTGACAACCATAGACATTAGAGCGGAAATAGCGGCGACTAGAATGGGAGTTTTCACGACATATCCTTGTGATGGAGTAGGGCATTATTGATGTTAGTCGCCGAGGTGTTGTTTGACATCATTCCTTGTCTCTACGCCCCTAAACGAGTAATTAGTCACAAAACAACTACTCAAGGGATGAGCTGCTTTGCCAAAAGGAACTGATTTTTTGAAAGGTCAACCATTGGACATCAATAAATCCTAATAAACGTGCGATACCACCCAGATCTGCGGAATAACTTAACTTTGCAGTTATTGTCGCATTGAGTGAAGACGGAAAGCCTCTTAACCTGATGTCAGAATATTAGGAGGGAATTATGGTAGAAAAGGTAACCATGGCACAGCAAGGACCAGAGTTTTCGGAACTTGTTCAGGGCTATTGGCGGTTAGGTGAGTGGGGAATGACACCACAGCAGCGCCTCACATTTCTAAAGCAGCATATTGAGCTTGGTATTAGCACCGTTGACCATGCTGATATTTACGGCGGCTATGAATGTGAAGCGCTATTTGGTGAAGCGTTAAAGCTTGAACCTTCGATTCGTGAACAAATTGAGATTGTGACCAAATGCGATATTAATCTCTGTACAGAGAAAAATCCTGAACGAAAAATCAATCATTACGACACCAGTGCGGCGCACATTTATCAGTCGGTCAATAACTCATTAGAGCGATTGGGCGTAGAGCAGATTGATGTTTTATTAATTCATCGCCCAGATGTGTTGATGGATGCTGATGAAGTCGCAGAAGCATTTAGTGAATTGAACAAAGTGGGTAAAGTGAAACATTTTGGTGTATCAAACTTCACGCTTGCTCAGTTTGAGCTTTTGCAATCGCGCCTGTCGCGACCTCTGGTGACAAACCAAGTTGAGATCAATCCGTTGAATTTTGATGTAGCTCATGACGGCACACTTGATCAACTGCAAATGAAACGCGTAAGGCCAATGGCTTGGTCTTGCCTCGCAGGTGGTGAAATATTTACAGGTACTTCTGAGCAGGCGAAACGTGTGCGTGCGGAGCTAGAAGCATTGCGCGAAGAGGTTGGTGCCGAAAGTATTGATCAAGTGATTTATGCGTGGGTTCGTCGCTTACCTTCTAAACCATTACCTATTATTGGTTCAGGAAAAATTGAGCGAGTACATTCAGCAGCCAAAGCGTTAGATATTGAACTGACTCGAGAGCAGTGGTATCGGGTTTGGGTGGCGTCAAAAGGCCACGGTGTGCCATAGAAAACACAATAAAAAAGCCAGCGTTTAAGCTGGCTTTTTCTATTAAGCAATATCGAATGAATCATCATTAGTGAGAAGCGTGTATTCCACCCCATCGGATAATACATGAACTTGATGATATTCATCAGCGTCGAAGCCTTTGCGTTCAATCTCTCTGGTTTGTTTATTGGTAAGATCGTCTACGTCAATTAACGTGATTTCTGTTGAGAACGTAAGATCGATATCCGTAACAATCAGTCCAGTCGTGGCTTTTGAGTTGCTAGCAAGATCGTCACTATCCAGTGTGAGCGTTTGGTTGAAGCCCTTTCCTTGTATTGCTTCAAAACCTTCGAAAGTAATGGTGTCATCACCATTGGTAATCAGGATATCGAAGCCTTTACCACCATCCACATGGCGTTCTTTGTCATCGCGGCTTGCTGCTGATAACTGTGATAGATCAACAATGTCATTTCCTTTTCCGACATTAATCGAGAACTCTGTGTATTGCGAACCTTCAATATTTTCCAGCGTGACGGTATCGTCGCCTCTTCCTGTATCTATATCGAATGTATTGCTCCAGCTATCGCTATTACTTTTGACGCCGATATTAATTGTGTCGCTTGATGCAGAGTTTGATGTATCGATCTGACCACGTTTTACATTCGTGATGTTCAATGTAGAAAATCCACTTTCTGATTTATTGAAAATATTAACATCGACAATATTATTGATATCTATAAATGTGGAATTGGATGAAATATTCGCTTCCTTATACCCAATTTTGTTCCACTGATCTGAGTTTATTATAATTTTGTCGAGCTTTATTAAATCATCATGGTCAGTGCAAGCGATAGTTATGCCGCTTTTATTCCACAATAAGTAAGAATCTTCCTGAATATAAGTAGCATTGTCTTTGGTTAGGTTCTTGGATGTGCCTGTACCATCAATATTCGTTGTTCCTATTAAAATAGCCATATAATTACTCCCTTAATTATTTTTATCTAAGCCTTGGGCTTCAGGAATAATTTCATATAACCCTAATAAAATGCAATGACTATCATCATGATCAGTACGTAGGTAGTTACCTAGGAATTAGGTTTGAATTTATATGTTAATGTGGAACAAAAGTGCTAAATTTCTTGGTTGGATTATGGAATGATCTTGCATAAATAGTTGGCGTGAATGTAATTTTGCGACGCAAAGTGAATTATAAGATTGATATTAATTATGTTCAAAGTTTGTCAATTTATTTTAAATTTTTTATTTTTATTCTCTTTAAGAAAAAACTTACAACATATTTAATTTCACTGTGAATGTAACCCAATTACGAATAAAACTCTGGCTTATGTTCCGTTGCTGATTGGGGTGTATGAACTGATTTTTGGCAAATAGGTGGAATATAAAGTTGAAGGTAAGATTCGGTTAACCGAAGTGCCTCTTCGGCGAGTTCTGGAGTGATGTAGCCATACTTGCGATAAGAAAGGGAGTAGAGTTTGTCGGCCACTTGTAGCGAGATAGCGAAGATATTGATGGGCTGAGGTAATTGTGGAATATCAAAGAAGCGTCGATAAATCATCTCAACTTGATCGCCTAGCTTTAAATCATGCTCGGTGTCGGCATGGCCTAGCTCGGCAAAGGTGTGGCGACCGAGTATCAACTTTTTTGCAATAGGACTGCTATTGTAATAATCCACGTAGGCGGTTTCTATCATTCTATTAATATCATGCCAATGAAATATTTTATCTTCATCTATACATTGATTTAATAGAAGTTCAAATTCATCAAATACATTTTCTAAAAGGGAATGAAATAATTTTTCTATATTTGGATAATGGTGATAAACCGTAGACGTTGCCATACCACATTCCTTTGCAATGTCGTACATAGATATATCTGTTGCTTCTCGTCTATCCATTAATTGAATAACTGCCTGGTTAATTTTCAACAATTTCTTTTCTGTGTTGACTTTGCGCATAGGGTTATCCATTTAGTGTTATTTGCAAAATATAAAGGGCGACATTGTTGAGTTCTGATCTTAGTTGTGAATCCTTCAACATGTTTCCCTTTATCTTAATGAAGACGAGTCGCATCCCATTTTACGGTTGTATATGAGTGCCGGATCGACCTTCGATGATTTCAAGTGCACAAGACAGATCGCCAATGTGGCCTTTCTGCCTCGTGCTCTCAACGAATTGGCAACAAGCGTCGACTTTAGGTCCCATAGAGCCTGCTGGGAACTGATATTGTTGCATTTGTTTGACCGTCACATGTTCGAGCTTTTGCTCTTCAGGTGTCCCCCAATTTAAGCAAACGTGCGTGCCGTCAGTCAGGATAAGTAAATGTTCAGCGCCAATTTGTTCGGCAATTAACGCTGCAGTCATATCTTTATCAATTACGGCTTCAAAGCCGACGTAAGCACCATTGTCTTCAACCACGGGTGCACCGCCTCCGCCGCCGCAAATAATTAAATGTTCTTTTTCAAGTAGGTCTTTGATTGCTTTGATCTCTAACACTTCTTTTGGTTTAGGCGAAGGCACGACGCGGCGCCAGTGGGCGCCATCTGGTTTCACAATCCAGCCATTGGCTTCAGCGAGTTGTTTTGCTTGCTCTTCGTTATAGACCGGGCCAATAAACTTAGATGGATCAGCCACTGCCGGATCGTCTTTGTCAACCACAATACGGGTTAGGATCGTGGTGGTATAACGGTCTTCAATAGCGGCATTTAGCCCCTGTTGGATTAAATAGCCGATCATCCCTTGTGTTTCAGCTCCCAGTACATCAAAAGGGTACGGAGGGCAGTCTTTGTAAGCGTCATTTTGCAGTGAAAGTAACCCTACCTGCGGGCCATTACCGTGAACAATCACTAAGCGATAGTCTTTGCTCAGTTCAGCCAATGAGCTTGCAGTTTGTGCAATACTCTTTTGCTGGTTCTCGCAACTCATAATCTCACCCCGCTGTAATAGTGCATTTCCTCCGACAGCAACAACAATGATCGGTTTAGACATATCGAATTCTCCAAAAATAAATGACGTTAAAGTAGTTGCACTACACTCTATTTAAATAAATCGGGCTGGTTGGAGATAAAAATCACAGTTCGATTTTTATCCGATATCTGGACTGGCAAACAATACCTTGGTCACATAAATATAATTATTAATAGGTTAAAAGTAGATATGTGATCTCGTAGATATTTCTATTATTAAGCCAATAATAAAAGCATGAATGGAATAAATTGATCAAGAACAAATATTGTGATTATTTTGAATATATTTTCTAAATATGTCTAAGGTAATTAATTTTTTATCGCATTAAACCACTCATAACCGATATTAAGTTTTCATCAAAGTTCGTCATGGAAATTTCACTTCTAATAACTGCCATATTTGGTAGTTAAGGAGCGAAACAACATGAGTAACGAAACTCAAGGAAAAATGGGGGTCATGAGTATTGCACTATTTACGTTATGTGCAGTACTTGTGGTCGACACTCTCACCGCATCCGCCAGCATAGGAGTCAGCTCAATAGGCTGGTGGGTTGTGATGCTAATCTTCTTTGTGATCCCTTACGGATTAATTACATCTGAACTAAGTACGACCTATCCCGGTGATGGCGGTATATATGACTGGGTAAAAGAAGCCTTTAATTTTAAATGGGCGGTACGGACAACATGGTTCTACTGGATTAACGTGGGTCTATGGATGCCAGCCGTCTATATCATGTTTGCTGGTATGTTCGCTGAGTTATTTATGCCCGATCTTTCTTTGTGGGGCCAAATTGCCATTTGTATCGCGTTAACTTGGCTTACCGTGTGGATCTGTAATGTTTCAGCAGATATTGGGGTTTGGGTTACCAATATTGGCGCGTTGCTAAAAATTTTAGTGATTGGAACGCTAGGTGTGGGCGGCTTTGTCTACGGCATGAAAAACGGCGTTGCCAATGAATTTACCTTTTCTGCGATGGTGCCAACGTTAGACTCTGCCGTGGCATTCCTGCCTGCGATTGTATTTAACCTAATGGGGTTTGAACTGGTTGCAACAATGACCAAAGAAATGAAAGACGTGCGTGATATGCCCAAAGCCGTCTTCCTTTCCATTAGTATTACGGCATTCCTTTATATCTTCGGTACCGTTGGCATTTTGATGGCATTGCCTGTTGAAAGTATCGGCTTAGTCGCGGGTCTGATTGACACCTTCAAAACCTTGTTTGGCCAAGGACCTCTTGGTAACGCAATGGTGTACTTCTTTGGTGTCTGTGCGTTATTAACGCTGATCGGCAACATGGTGAGTTGGACAATGGGGGCAAGTCGTGCGGCGGCTGAAGCAGCGCAAGAAGGTGAACTGCCAGCGCCTGTGGCTAAGATGTCTGAGAAAGGCTCTCCCGTTGGCGCAAACAATATCACTGGTATTGTCTCCACGGTGGTGATCTTGTCTTATGCGTTATTTGCTCAGGGTAACGATGACTTGTTCTGGTCAATTTTTGCCTTCTCAAGCTGCATTTTCTTATTGCCTTATCTGTTTATGTTCCCTGCTTATCTCAAACTGCGTTTGGTTGACAGTGAGCGCGAACGCCCATTCAAAGTCCCGGGTGGATTGTTGGCGCAAGTCATCATGACGGTGGTGTGTTTCTTCGTCATTTTCCAAGCGGTGGTGCTGTTTATTTTCCCTGAAGCTCTTGAATTGACGGTTGCCGACTGGAACTACACCGCACCAGTCTTGATTGGTGTGATCGCTACTATCTTAGTCGGTGAGTGGATCTTACTTGGTGCTTTGAAACGTAAAAATCAGCAGTTAGAACAAAAAGTTGATGCTTAGTTAGGAGATTGAGAATGAGAAAGCTATTAGAAACAACACCCAAGCAAGATGGATTCAGAATGCCTGCTGAGCATGAACCACATAGTGAAATCTGGATGGCTTGGCCAGAGCGTACTGACAACTGGCGTAATGGCGCGAAGCCTGCGCAGCGAGTGTTTACCGAAGTGGCTAAACAGATCAACAAAACCACGCCGGTAACCATGTTGGTGAGCGCGGAGCAATACGACAATGCCGTTTCTCGGCTGCCGGATGATGTTCGTGTGCTTGAAGTCTCTACAGACGACTCGTGGATGCGGGATATTGGCGCAAGTTATGTGGTTAATGACGACGGTGAGCGCCGTGGTGTTGACTGGGAGTTCAACGCCTGGGGTGGATTTGTCGACGGACTTTACTGGCCTTGGAAACGTGATGATCAAGTGGCCCAAAAAATGTGTGAAGTGACGGCAGATTCACGCTACCGAGCGCCGATTGTGCTAGAGGGTGGCTCTATTCACATCGATGGTGAAGGAACGTTGTACACCACGGAAGAATGTCTGCTTGATGAAAGCCGTAATCCGGATCTAAGCAAAGAAGAATTAACGGAGATTCTTTGTCAGCACCTCAACGTTGAGAAGATCATTTGGCTACCACGAGGCTTATACAACGATGAAACTAACGGTCATGTGGACAACATTCTTCACGTCGTCAAGCCGGGTGAGGTGGTTTTGACGTGGTGTGATGATGAAAACGATCCGCAATATGCCATCAGTCGTGAGGCGTATGATTGCCTAACCAACCAAACTGATGCCAAAGGGCGCAACATTGTGGTTCATAAACTGCCAATGCCCGGGCCGTTATACATGGCCAAAGAAGAAGCCGCAGGCATCGATATCGCCGAAGGTATGGAGCGTGAAGCAGGAGAGCGCTTAGCGGCGTCATATGCCAACTATCTGATCACCAACCGTCAGATCGTATTGCCATTGTTGGATGAACGTTACGACTCCGAAGTAAAAGAAATCCTCCAAGGTATTTATCCGGGCTACGAAGTCAACGGCGTCCCCGCGCGAGAAATTTTATTGGGTGGCGGCAATATCCACTGCATTACCCAACAAGTACCCAAAGTCTAAATAACTTTTTATCCAATAATCGAAATAGAAAACAAGAGGGCTCAGTGAGCTGAGCCCCAGTAAAAAATAGGAACATTATTATGAAATTACCTTCTTCAAGTGCGACTGAACTTAATAAAGCGAATATTGAACACATGGTGTCGATGAAAGACTTCTCGGTTCAAGAGATGGACAACATGATGGAGCTGATGAGTTATCTAAAACAAGCTCGTAAAGACAACGCGATTCCGCAACTGTTCAAAGGGAAATCGGTTGGGATGATTTTTGAAGCGGGTTCGACTCGTACACGTGTCTCTTTTGAAGTTGCAGCGACCTTACTTGGTGGTCATGCACTCTTCCTCTCACCGAAGGATATCCATTTAGGTGGAAAAGAATCGATAGATGACACATCCCGAGTATTGTCTCGCATGTGCGATGTGATCATGGCGCGAACCAATAGCCCTGAAACACTTGATGGGTTACTCAACATGTCGACAGTGCCTGTGATCAACGGCTTAGATACGCGTTTTCATCCAACTCAGATGCTGGCTGATCTGTTTACTATTCGAGAGCACATTACAGATGGACGTCAGCTCAATGAACTGACTCTTGCCTTCATGGGTGATGCAACAGATGTGTGCCGCTCACTGATGTTGACGTGCGCCAAATATGGCATGGGTTTTAAGCAAATTGGTCCAGTGAAATACCACATGGAACCCGAGTGGGTTGAATTAGCGGAATCATTCTGCAAAGAGTCTGGCGGGCATATAGAAATTACTGATGATGTTGAAGCCATCCGTGATTGTGATGTGGTGTATGGCGATAGCTTTTACTGGGTGACTCAGATGGATGAGAAAGAGGAACGCCTCGCAGCATTCATGCCTGATTACGTCATTACTGAAGAGCTGATGGCTAAGGCAAAACCCGGTGCAATGTTGCTTCACTGCTTACCGGCAAATGATAAGGAAGAAGTCACCCGTGGTGCGCTTGAAAGTGAATATTCTGTGGCATTTGATGAGGCAGAAAACCGCTTAACGGCCCAAATGGCGATACTGGTGTACTTCACTCATAAAGATGCCATTGTCCCATCTGAAGAGACAATTAAGCATCATGAGGACAAGATCCTTACTTTTCTTAGCACCTTATAAGAGCCTGTGAAATAACGGCATTCAATAACGAGGAAATAGTCAGATTCGGCTCACCACTCAAGGGCCAATCTGACTATCTTTGATTTCTGGTTCGCTAAACAACATTGGTTAACCCCATGTTCCATTGAAGTGAGCACATAAAAACAGAGTTTTTGACATGAGTAATGACATCATCAAAGTTTCAAGAAATACGGAAAATGCGCCCATTTGTTCTTATTCCACTCAATCTGTCGCTTTTTCGCATTACAACAATATTTCGGCGCAATTACCTATTGATCCAAATAGTGGAAAGCTGGTTGAAGGGGGAGTGAAAGAGCAAGTTAAGCAGTGCCTCGCGAACATTCAAGCCATCGTCGAAAGTATCGGTCATGGTTTATATGATGTGGTTAAAATTAATATTTACTTGAAGCACATGACAGACCTTGATTTGGTCGACGAAGTTTACGCTGGTTTCTTTTCCAGCCATCTACCTACCCGAAGTGTGTTAGCAGTGACTGCGTTGCCAATGGAGGGAGCGCTTGTGCAGATGGATGCACTGATTTCTAACGGGGAGGGTACTCATCCGCAAGCCGCATGTGATTTGGTCAAATTGGTAAGAAACACACCAAACGCCCCTTTAAGTATGCTATCGAGTCAGAGTGTTGCATTTTCTCACTATAACCACATTTCGGCTCAGTTACCGATTGAACCCCAGACTGGAAACATGGTTGTTGGTGGTGTCAAAGAGCAAACTCGACAATGTTTACGTAACCTAAAAGCGATATTAAACAGTATTGATGTACCGTTTGACGATACCGTAAAGATCAATATCCACCTGAAAAATATTGAAGATGTGTTTGCAGTGAATGAAGTATATGCCTCTTTCTTCCCAGACTCTGGTATAGCGAGATGCCTTGGTTATATGCCAGCACGTTCTATTGTTGCCGCACAAGATCTACCAATGGATGCTTTGGTTCAAATTGATGCGACAGTGTCACATGGCGACGGTACGCCACCGCAAGAGGTGGAAGACAGACACGGTATCGTTATTCGCATCAACAATACGCTTGATGCTCCAGTGAGTAAAATGTCGACTCAATCAGTGGCTTTCTCTCATTACAATAACATCTCGGCTCAATTACCAGTGACTGCTGAAACGGGCGTTATCACAACGAGCTGTGTGAAAGAACAAACCGTTCAATGTTTGAATAACATTAAGGCGATTGTCGAAAGCATCCAACATGTGATGGATGACATCGTCAAAGTTAATATCCAGTTGAAAGATATGAGAGATTTACAAGCGGTGAATGATGTCTATGCCAGTTATTTTGGAAAAGAGTTACCAGCTCGGACTGTGATTGGTGTACCTGATATCTTGATGGGAGCATCAGTGCAAATTGATGCGATTGTTTCGAATGGGGAAGGAACACAACCTGGGGCCTAAAAAAAGCTGCTCGTTTGAGCAGCTTCTTTTTTATTAAGCGATATCGAATGAATCGTCATTCGTTAGGATAGTGTATTCAACACCGTCAGATACAACGTTTACTTGGTGGTAATCGTCAGAATCTAGTCCCATACGCTCTAGGTAGTTTACTTGCTTCATACCAAGGTCGTGAGATTCTACCATGGTTACATCATCAGAGAATTCAACGTCGATATCAGAAACAACCAAGCCAAAACCAGGCTTGTAGTTTGCTGCAAGTGCGTCTGAATCTAGAGTCAAGGTTTGGTCGAAGCCAGTGCCTTGAACAACTTCGAAACCTTCGAATGTGATGGTGTCGTCACCGTTAGTAATTAGCGTGTCGAAGCCTTTACCACCTTCAATGTGGCGTTCTTTGTCTGCACTGCTAGCGTAAGCCATACCTGAAACATCAACAGTGTCGTTACCCTTACCCGCATCGATTGAGAATGATGTGTATTGAGAACCTTCAATACCCGTCATTGTGATCTCGTCGTTACCGTGACCAGAGTTGATATCGAAGTGGTTGCTCCAGCTATCGCTGTTGCTCTTAACACCTACATTAATTACGTCGTTAGAGACGCCATTTGATGTGTCAACTTGACCACGTTTTACGTTCATTACATTGATTTCTGAGAAGTGTGAAGCCGTGTTGTTTACGATGTTCACATCAACAACATTGTTAATATCAATGTAAGTTGCTTCAGAATTTAGGTTTGCTTCTTTGTAACCTTCTTTATTCCACTCATCAGAATTGATAGTAATACTATCAATCTTGCTGTGATCTTCGTTATCGGACTCTACAGTCACGCCGTCTTCGTTCCAAGTTAGTGAAGAATCGTCGTTGATGTATGTGCCGTTGTTTTCATCTAAATCAACAGAAGAACCTGTACCGTCAGTATTCGTGGTACCAATAATAATGCTCATTGTATTGTTCCTAGTATGATGGAATTAATTTGTGAGCACATTCTTATATAAAGTTGAGAATTTGTAATCGTAGTGAAAGTCTTTTGGTTTTATTTTGGTACTATTGGCTTAATTAGTTCTAAATTATGATTTTTAAATGCACCTATAAACCCAATTGCATGTATTAATGAATTTGTGATCAATTTGCATTTGTTTAATATATTGAGCGAATATGTTTTGATTAAAATTTAAGCGTTATTCTTATTTTCTTTCATAGATGTTCTGAAGTTCACCGTAATTTCAATTAGGGATCAGATGCATATGCAGGAAAAACCTGACGCTTATGTCAGTTACCGCTGTTGCATTGTTCGTAGTTAAGAATAAGCCGTTGTTATATATTAAGGATTATGAAATTGGTTTTTAAAAAGAAATAAAAAAGCCGCCCGAAGGCGGCCTTTTTATTAAACTAGTGCGTAGTCGTCGTCTTCAACTAAGAGAGTGAATGACTCATCAGCATCGGTATAGACATTGACTAGGCTGAAATCAGTTGCTTCATAACCTAATTGGTCCAGGTAATCGATATGCTCTTGATCAAGCATTTCAATTTCGTATTCACTGATATCTTCGCCAAAGCTTACGTCGATGTTTGCGACCACTAAACCTAGGTCGTTACCTACGTTGTTTTCTAGCGTTTCGGCATCCAGAATTAGACCGCTCTCAAACCCAGTACCTTCGACGACTTCAAAGCCTTCAAATCGAACTACCGCATCGCCGTTTGTGACTAACGTATCAAGGCCTTCGCCACCTTCAATTACACGCTCTTTGTCTGCACGAGAAGCAGCTTCGATGGTAGAGATGTCAACTACGTCATTACCTTCACCAAGCTCAATCTTGAATTCGGTATATTCTGAGCCCATAAAACCAGCCAGTGTGACATTGTCATCACCCGCACCAGTTTCAATTTCAAATTTGTTGCTCCAACCATCGCTGTTACTTCTAACGCCAACATAAATCGAATCGTCAGACTCAACACCTGTAGTATCGATTTGGCCACGTTTTACATTGAGCACATCGATGTGAGATGTACCGGTTGAGGATTGGTTAGTGATGTCGACATCAACAAAGTTGTCGATCGTGATTGATTCGTAAGAACCATCAACCTTCGCTTCTTTGTAACCAGCTTTATTCCACTCTGCTGATTGAAGTACAAAGCTTGTGAATGGCACATCATATTGACTGTTAATTGTCGCTGCAATTATGCCGTCTTGATTGAAGAAATCAGGAACGATAAAACCGTTTTCAGGTGTTAGATCTGCTGAAGAACCTGTTCCGTCCAGGTTAGTTGTACCGATAATGACGCTCATTGGGAATCCTTTATTACGATGATCATTAATTTACCATTCCGTCGCATAGCGACCGGATCACTGAGTCCTTTGTTCATCAACCATTGCTTCATGCGTCAATGAACAAAAGGTTGAGTCATCATATACAAAGAAGTTTTGCATTAGTGATCTTGAATATTGATTTGGTAATTATTTGGTACCGTGAATAGAAGTGGTTCCAAATAATTAACATGCTGTATTTATTGGTTTGGCGCTGTATTTTTCTGCTCTTGTTGATAGAAATGATTATTTAGTTATTTATCAGTAATTTTAATTAAAAGTTGGATCAGTACCGATATGGTTTGCGTTTAATTCATACCTTCTTTCCATGGCTTATCATCTAATGTGCTGGATTGCTTGGCTATCTTACTCCTGAAATATGGGGCTCCCATCAACATGTTGAACTAGACCATAGGTCTAACGATTTTGAGCAATCAATGATCTTGATTCAGAAAGTGCCGCACTGCTACCTGACAACTTAATGAAGCGAAGCATCTCGAAAGATCAGCAGACCCTAACCATTCATCCTGATTATTTTCAGTTGACGCCCTATTGTTACCGCTTATCTCAAACCTAAGCACCTTGGCAATGCATTGATTAATCTTCCAACATCACGACCAGATAAGGACGAAAGCGATGAATGTGAAGAAATCTGTACTGGGTATTTTTCTAGGGGCTATGGTTTCAACATCTACTATGGCAGCGCCAAGTGAAACATTGATTAGTCAATACAATCTAGCGGCGGAAGGGGATGAAAACAAAGTCAGTGAGGTGTATCAGCAACTCACTCAGCAGATCAGCAAGCAAGGGGCTGATGCACTTAGTTTGGTTTACCTCGGTAGTACCCAAACTTTGATGGGCAGAGATGCGTTTATGCCATGGAATAAGATGAAGTATACCGAGCAAGGTTTAGCGACTATTGCAAAAGGATTGAGTTTGATTCCAGATCAGCCGACCGATCTTAAACAGCAAGAGTGGCGACAAGGACTACCCGAGAACATTCTTGCTCAAGCAATTGCCGCGGCCACATACACTTCATTGCCCGATATGTTTAATCATTTTGAGCGTGGTTACGATCTATTTTTAGATCTGCTTTCAAGTGAGGATTTTTCTGCTCAGAGTTATGAAGCCACGTCTTGGATCTATATCTACGCGATTCAAGCTGCGTTGCGTGCGGACGATGCTGAGCAAGCGATGAAATGGTTCGATGTGATGCAAACACAAAATGCTTCCCACCCGATGACGCTTCAAGCTGAAGCGATTATCCAGCAATCTGTTTGAGGTAATATCATGATTCAATTCAAGAAAGTATCAAAGCGTTACCAACTCGGGGAGCAATATGTTGAGGCGCTTAAACAGGTGAGTGGTGAGATCTCCAACGGGGAGATGGTGGCATTATGTGGTCCCTCCGGTTCAGGTAAAAGTACGCTGTTGAATATCCTTGGACTGCTTGATATGGAATACGAAGGAGAGGTTTTGTTTGCTGGCCGAGCGTGCCCAAAGGATTCGCATGTTGCAGCGCAGGTTCGCCGGACTCAACTGGGCTTTGTATTCCAGCGCTTTAATTTAATTCCGGTCATGACAGCATTAGAAAATGTGGCTTATCCATTAATGCTGAATGGGTTTAATGCATTTGAGCGAGAAGCTAGAGCGAAAGAGATTCTGGAAAAAGTCGGGCTTGGGGGCTTTATGGAGCATCGTCCCGATCGTCTTTCTGGAGGCCAGCAACAACGCGTTGCTATCGCAAGGGCATTAGTTCATCGCCCTCAACTGGTAATCGCAGATGAACCGACCGCCAGTTTAGACAGTCATACTGCGAATGTGGTGATTGAGCTAATGAAGGCGCTAGGTCATGAAATGGGAACCACCTTTGTTGTTGCAACGCATGACCCACGTATGGCAGAGCATTGTGATCGGTCTATTTTGCTGTCCGATGGTGAAATTAACGGGGAGGAAATGCGATGGGCAAGTTAATCCCTCAATCCATACGGTTGGCATATCTGAATCTTACGCGTAACTCGCGCCGTAGCATGTTATCTGTTGCGATTGTTGCTATTGCAGTCTTTGCGTTGACCAGTGCAGGAGGCTTTGGCTTGTATACCTACGAGTCGTTGCGAGAATCAACCGCGCGCGATATCGGTCATCTAACTTTAAGCCAGCCAGATTACTTTGAGCTTGATGAAGAAGTGCCTTTAGAAAATGGTTTAGCGGACACCGAAGAAGTGATCAAAGGCTTGTTGGCCAATCCTGATATCCGTGGCATCCAGCCTCACATCGACTTTAACGGATTGATTTCAAATGGCAGCAAATCGACCATTTTTGTAGGTAATGGCGTGAATGACAGAGAGTTTGATATGAAGGGGCCTTTCCTTGATGTCAGAGAAGGAAAAACGCTTTCAAACATTGCCAGTCCACGTTACAACGCGCAGGAACCTGAAGTGATGTTGGCCGTGGATTTAGCGCGAAATTTAAAAGTCACCGTTGGAGATTGGATCACGTTGTTAGTGACCACAACCGATGGTGCGTTGAATGCCTTTGACTTTAAGGTTCAGGGGATTTATTCCACTGGGGTGCCCGAATTGGATAAGCGAGAGCTGTACATACACGTGAATACGGCTCAAGAACTACTGGCTTCCAACAAAGTGAGTACATTGTCTGTTTACTTGTTTGATATTGAAAAAACTGATGCCGTACAAACTCAAATCGAAAGTGCATTATCTCAAGTCGATTTGGCGCAAAACATGGCTGTGACGCCTTGGCAGCAACACGCCTTTTTTTACGACAAAGTGAAGAATCTGTATGACCGAATCTTCGGAATCATGGGCGCAGTGATGGCGATGGTGGTATTTGTGTCGTTGTTTAATACGTTGACCATGTCTGTAACGGAACGCACTCGTGAAATTGGCACCTTGTCTGCTCTTGGCACTTATCCTAGCGAAATCGTGGCTGGATTTATTAAAGAGTCTCTTCTTATGGCACTGATTGGCTCACTACTTGGTGGTGTGTTTACAGCGTTAACAAGCGCCATCTTGTTTGTGTCTGACATTCAAATGCCGCCTCCTCCGGGGAGTACCGAAGGTTATCCACTGAATGTCTATTTTTCTTTCGAACTTCTTGCCTATACCGCTTGTAGCGTGCTGGTCATCTGTACTTTTGCTGCTTGGGTTTCTGCACGCAAAGGGGTGAATAAACCTATTACTGAGGCGTTAATTTATGTCTAAGTTGCTATTAACCAGTTTACTCTTTATTTGCTCGTCTTCTTGGGCGAGCACGGTTGAACAGATGCTAAAACAAGCTGATCAGTATCGTTTAAATGAAAATGCAGCCAAAGTCGTGTCGTTAGTGAAGTTATATGAACACGACAAGCTGGATAAGACACGCCAATACCATGTCTATACCCGTGAAAACCGCGAGTCTCTGGTGGTGTTCAAATCTCAAGTTGAAGCTGGGCAAAAAATGTTGATGTTGGGTGATAACTATTGGTTGTTGATGCCAAAAAGTCGTCGTCCAATTCGAATCACACCGATGCAGAAACTGCTGGGTGAGGCGTCGGTTGGCGATGTTTCTACGCTAACTTGGAGCGATGATTACCAAGGTGCTCTGGTGGGTGAAGAGGTGATTACCTTGGATGGTCGCGCCATACAGAGTAATAAACTGGAATTGAGCGCGAAAACAAAAGGTGCGAGTTATCAGCGAATCACGTTGTGGCTCACTGCTGATAATGATTTTCCGCTAAAAGCAGATTTGTACTTACGTTCGGGTAAGCTAGCAAAACAGGCGTTATTCCAGCAAGGAGACGGAAAAGAAGGCATTCGGGTCGATGCGATGATTTTGCTTGATCAGATCCAGCCTGCGAAGAAAACGGTGATTGAATATCAAGCCGTGACACCGTATCAGCTGGCAGATAAGTACTACAACCCGGCGTTTCTCACACGTAACTCTCAAGTGGATCTCTGATATGAAAGCCATCAGTGTTGCATTGCTTTTAATCGTGTCCAGCTCTGTGAATGCGAACGTTCAGGTTGAGTGGGACTGGATGATAAGTTCTGACTACGTTGAAAAACGTGAAAGCACGATCTTTGTTAACCGCGAACGCAATAACGCTCAAAGTGTCAATGCGCTTTTGGATGCACAAATAACATGGAAAAACTGGACTGGTCTTTTTGCTATCAAGGGAAGTGAGCTGTATAGCAATGAATCTCAACATCAGTTTGACGCTGAATTTGTGGTCCAAGAGCTATTCTGGCAATCAAGTTTTGAGTTGGGAACGACATCGCTGGATATGAGTGTTGGGAAAATGCGTCTCGATTGGGGGGTAGGTTACGGTTACCGCCCATTGGATGTCTTCAAACCTTATCGGCGCAATCCTGTTGGAATACAAGTGGAAGAGGGAGCGGGGGCGATTCTGCTTTCTAGCTTTGAACAATCAGGTGAATGGAGCCTCATTTACAGTGATTCCTCATGGAATAGCCAAGCAGGTTCGGAATTGTCTGAAGCGGCTGAGCAACAAGGAATTGGTATTCGTCGATATATGTTGGTCGATAATCATGAGTGGCAAGGCCTAGTGTATTACGATGATGTCAGACATGGCCTGGTTGCGGGTTCTCTAGTAACGGTTTTAAACAGTGAGCTTGAGCTTCATGGCTCTGCGTTATACCAACGTCAATACCAGTACTTTTCGTTAGGAAGCGTTTTCCAGCCTGTCGAATTGCAAGAAGAGGCACATGGGTACCAAGCATTGATCGGGCTAAGTTGGGCAAATGGGGTTGGTCATCATGTGATTGCCGAATATTGGTATGACAGTCGCGCTTGGGATAAAGAAGATTGGCACCGCGCTTTTGATCATGCTTCTATGCTTAAGCGACAAAATGAAGCATTACTGGCAAGCAGCTATGCGTTAGGTTACCAGCAGGTTAATTTGGTGCAGCACAATATTATGCTGCATTGGACGTTAGATAGTTCCGCATGGGAGCATTGGAACTGGAGCCAGAACCTAGGTTGGCTTTCAGATTTAACGCCGACATTGGATATTATGTATTCCCCAGATGATCGAGGTGTGATTGCTACGCAGTGGTTAAATTATCAAGCATTCGATTCAGGAGATGCTTCGATGGAAATGGAGCTTGCCGCACGCTTTTTTACTGGCAGTGATTCATCTGCGTATGCAAATCTGCAAGACAAGTATATGATTCTTTTTAACTTAAAAGGAAAGTTCTGATGGACAATCACATGAGTCACTGGCGTGGGTTTGGTAAAAGTTTGGTTTTTACGTCACTGTTTTGTTTAGTGATTGCAGTCATTACCAAGATGATTTGGTCAAGTGCATGGGGTGAGCATTTAGCCATCAGTTTTGGTTACGGTTATTCTGCGGTATTTACTGCCCACTTACTAAGCGTCTATAAGCCAGATTTACCCTATCGTTTTATTAATCTACTATCGGTGACCAGCTCGATGATCTTTGGCACCGCCAATGCCCACTATTGGCTTAAGAAGTATGAAAAATTTAGTGACTTCTCTGATCTGCAACCAGTGATGGCGCTTGGGTTGATATTTACCGTTGCTTGCTTCTTTTACTTTTATGCATACGAGCAGAAAATTGTGGCAGAAAAAGAGCTCGAAATTGCCAAGCGTAAGCAGTCGGAACAAGAGAAGGCTTTGTTGCTGAGCCAACTGAACCAATTACAAAGCCAGATTGAACCTCACTTTCTTTTTAACACCTTGGCGAATATCAATGTGTTAATTGAACAAAATCCACCTTCTGCGAGCAAAATGCTCGAAAAACTCACCGAACTGCTGCGAGCAACCTTGAAAAAAAGCCGTCGCCGATTAGTTACCGTTGAAGATGAGCTGTCTCTGGTTGATGCCTATTTAGCGATTCATAAAATTCGCTTAGGTAATAGGTTAGAGTATGAGGTGAGTGTTGAATCGTCATTGAGAGAAACCCTTTTACCTCCAATGTTACTGCAGCCTTTAGTTGAAAATGCAATTCAGCACGGAATCGAGCCAAAATCTGACAGTGGCAAAGTGCAAGTGAGCATTACCTGTGATGATGAATTATTTCACATACGAATCATGGATACGGGGGTTGGGCTATCTGACGGCAACTCAACGACGGGAAATGGCATCAGCTTAGACAATATTCGTCAACGATTACACGCTCTGTTCGCAGGGAATGCCTCCTTGGGTTTGAGTGAAAACCGGGAAGGCGGGACAACGAGTCATATCGCAATCAACAGAACAGCACTAGAGACATTAATACAGTCAAATGGATTGATAAATGAGTAAGATAACCGCAGTAATTGCAGATGATGAACCTTTATTGAGGCACCATTTAGATAAGATGTTGGCAGAGTTGTGGCCAGAACTTGAGATCGTAGGTTTGGCTGCCAATGGCGCTGAAGCTATTGAATTAGTCCAGCAATATCATCCTACGGTCGTCTTTCTCGATATTCGAATGCCGCAGCTCGACGGAATGTCAGTGGCTAAGCAACTGTCGAAAATGGCCACAGCGCCACTGGTGGTTTTTATTACAGCTTATGATGAATATGCGATCCAAGCCTTTGATAATAATGCGATAGATTATCTGTTAAAACCTGTCTCTGAAGCGCGATTAATGACAAGCTTGGAACGTATAAAGGCTAGGGCGTCATCTAGTTCTGACGCAAATCCTGATGTGTCGGTATTACTTGAAAAGCTGCAATCTTTATCATCCTCAACATCGGCCACTGAATACTTGAAATGGATACGTGTTCAGAAAGGCGAAGACATCCATCTGGTTTCCGTTTCTGATGTCCTGTATTTCAAAGCAGAGGACAAATACGTCACTCTGTACAAATCAAACATGGGTAAAATAGAGGAGTTTTTACTCAGAGCTTCGCTTAAAGAGTTGCTTCACCAGCTCGACCCAGAACATTTCTGGCAGATTCACCGCTCGACGGTGGTTAATGTTTCAGCGGTTGAAAAAGTAAAGAAAGAGTTTACAGGTAAAATGTATGCTTATATTCAAGGTAATAAGCTTTCAGTGAGCCGGGCAATGCAATCAAAATTCACTCACCATTGGTGAATTACGAAAATTCATTGCCGTCACCTCTTCTGGCTTAATCGCTTGAGAATAATAGAAGCCTTGAATGTACCTAACTCCAAGCTCGTTCAATTGTGAAAGTTGCTGCTCTGTTTCTACCCCTTCGGCAATGACCTTCATGTCCAGTTGTTTCGCAAGTTGTATCATTGAGACCAAAACTGGGGTGATGGAGGATTCTGCATGAAGGCTCTTAATGAAGACCTTGTCAATTTTCATCACATTGAATGGGTGTAGGTGGATAAAGTTCAAACCTGAATAACCCGTACCAAAATCATCAATCGCAATCTGATAACCGCTGGCATGCAGTTCTTTCAGTGATGCGACGGCTTCTTCAAGCTCATCCGCACTAAATTCCACGTTTTCAGTAATTTCTAGCAATAGCTTTGATACCAATTTGGGGTGCTTTTTAGCGAAATCTTGCAGGTATTGGATAAAGCTGTGATCGATAATAAGCGTTCGACTGATGTTAACGCTGATATAACGGTTCTTTAGTAGCTTTTTATTGCGATAAAGGAAGTTAGCCACAGAGTCGAGCGTGTTTTTAGTGATCACATCAATAACCCCTAACTTCTCAGCTAAAGGGATGAAAATATCGGGTGATATTTGCCCTTGGCTTGGATGATTCCAACGAACTAACGCCTCACAACCGCTCAACGTATGATCGTTGCTATCGACAATCGGCTGTAAGTACAGCTCAATTTGATCGTTTTCAATGGCACTTAGCAGTGAAAATTCCATCGATCTTTTCGCAAGGGTCTGGTAGCGGATCAGTAAATACACCACCGACAAGGCGCTAGCAATAAAAATAGCTTGCCAAATATGTTCGAAAAAATGGTGTTGGAAGGTGGTGGCATTCAAATAAATGGTGATCGATAGCGGGTAAAGATGCGATGAAAAGCTAAACAGCGTATGGGCATCTTCCATTGAACCCGCGTCGCTGATGATTGATTGATCCAAAACCTGGATGCGATAGCCATAGTTTTGCTCGGCTAATAACGGCTCAACCAGTTGGATGAACTGCTTTGGTGGCATCAATGCATTAATGCCTTCTTTCTCTTTTTCAGAAGCGTACACAAAAAAGGTTTGCAGCTTGCTTTTAGATTCCGTCAGTGAAATCGTTGTATTACTCGGGGAGTGGTAGATTCGGTCTAGTACCGAGCTGTACAGTTTGATCTTTGTTTTACCTTCGTTGCTAGTACAAATGACGTAATTGTCTCTGTACATCCCCACTTCTTTTAGCATTTCAGAATGAAACGCGTATGAACGAAGGGCTAGCTTGTCCTTGGTGGTACAACTGTCGCTAACTTGTGTTTTTAGCGCTCTTAGTTCATCTGAAATTTTATTGATATGGTTTTCGAGTATTGCAATAGAGGCTTTACCATCGGCCATAGCATGGTTTCGTACGTGGTAGAAATTGAGCAGAACAGCAGTCAAAACAACGACCATAAAGATAATGACTACGGGGAGGTAGTTGGGTAGGTGGTCTATAGCTTGTGCAATAAAGCTGTTTGTTTTTTTTATATTAGATCTCTGGTGCTGCATAAAGAGTTAAGCCAACGTTTTTATTCACTATAAGCCGTCTAGCAAAAAAGTTATAAATTTCATTTTGTTATTAGAATACTATCACGCTTATTGTAAATCGCAGTTTTGTATCTGTCTTATTTATGAAACAAACGCCAAACGAGACACTTTACCGACAATCATTCGATAGTTTTCAGCTACCTCTCGGCAAGTGCTATTCATGATGTCAATAAAGTCGTCCATTTTTAAGTTTTAAATTCTGGTTTTTTCTCTTATTGGTAAGAATATCTGCTAATTATTATCCATGAGACGATATCCTTTGATACTTTTGTAAGTCAAATACTATAAAGTGTGCCATAACATTAAATAGGCACGCAGGGCAAAAAGTGAACAGCTAGGTTTGTCGAAAGTCGGGGGGATATATGGCTGTAGAGGTGATTGGTCAACAGGCCGTCGTACAAAAGGTTACTGGGGAAGTCATTGCAGTTGAACATAACGGCAATGCCCGAATTGTTAATGTCGGAGAGATACTCGAGAGAAACGAAATTCTCATTACCGTGAATCGCTCTTCTGTCGTTCTTGTTGCCGATGGTAATCAGTTTCTTGTCGATGAAAATTGTTTAGCTTGCTTGTATGAGCCTTTAGCTGATGGCGATCTTATTGCCGTTACCCCGATAAACGGAGAAGTCTCAGTAAATACTGACTTGCTGAATGACAGTGGAATTACTGAAGATGACTTTGCTGCAATCCAAGATGCAATTTTAGCAGGGGCCGACCCAACACAGCTCCTTGAAGCGCCTGCGGCAGGTGCAGGTGCTTCTGGTTCAGCAAATGCTGGTTTTGTGACGATTAATTATAATTTTGCTGAGACGATAGCCAGTACATTCTTTGAAACCGCAGGTTTCGATTCGACAACCCAAGAAGAGCAAGAGCAATTTGACCCACTGATTTTGGCCGCGGGTGGTGAAGGCCTTGCCGCTAGTCTTCAGGAAGGTACTTTATCTCAAGGTTCTTACCCTCAATCTACCACCGTTTCAGTGTTGGTTAACTCAGGTGATTTACCTCTCGATCCTACCTCTTTTGTTCCGGAAGCCAATTCTCTTGCTGCGTTGTTGGCTGAGTTAAATTCAGATATTACTTCTGCCGGAGAGCCGGTTACTTTTCGTTATGATGCCGCTGAAAATGCCATTATCGGTGAACAAGGCGGCAATGAAGTTGTCCGTATTGATATTGATGCGGTGAGCTCTGGTGTTGATGTGTCTCTTTCCGTTACTGCGACCATTAGCCAGCCCATTGATCACAATCCATCTGTTGGTGGAGGGCAGGTTTCTATTGCAGGCGACCAAATCATTGTGAATTTGGATGTGACTGGTGCTGATAATGCGGGTAATGAGATCCTATCCCCAATTGATATTAGTGTTGGTATTTCTGATGGCTCCAACCCACTGGCCCAAGCCACCGATGTCACAACGGTTGAATCTGAATCAGCAAGCCTGAACGGCACGTTGTTTGAAGAAGGAAGCGATCAAATCCAGTCTGTCGTTTTCACCGAAGATGCATTAGCACAATTTGATGATCTTTTAAGTGATAACCAAGCCATCACCGCGACCTTATCCGATGATAAGACAACGATAACCGTGACAATCAATGGGACGCAGGAAACGGTATTAACGGTTAGTGTTGATGCAAATGGCCAGTTTTCTTTCCAACAAAACCTTCCATTAGAGCAGGTCGGTAACGGCGATGATATTGAGTTGAGTCTTCCAGTGATTGCCACTGACTTTGATCAGGACACCACTGACAATACGCTAAATGTCACCATTACTGACGGCCAGAACCCTACGATTAACGCCACTGAAGGCTTAGATTTATCTGAATCAGGTGTTGCGGGTGGTTCAGAAGAAGGAGTGGCTGCGGTTACCGACACGGGCACAATCGACTTCACAGCTGGTAGTGATGCGGTTGATCATTTTGAGCTTGAGCCGAGTGAATTTAACCAAGATGGTGCGTTAACCTCACAAGGGCAAGCCGTGATGCTTGAGCTTGCCTCGAACGAGAATGGTGTACGAACTTATAACGGTTATATCATCATCGATGGTCAGCAAATTAATGTATTCGAAGTTAAAGTGGATAGCCCGGCTTTAGGGCAATACGAAATCACTTTGCTAGAACAGCTTGACCACTTAGGTGCTGATGATAGCGAACTCTCATTTAACTTGCCCATTTATGCCGTTGATGCCGATGGTGACCGATCATCGATAGTCGCTGGTGGCAGTGAGCAAGCGTCGCAAATTGTGGTCACGGTAACGGATGATGAACCATCTCTGGTTGATCAGTCGTTTGATCTGACAGAGCCTGTTGTTGCAGGCAGCGAGGTCGCATCCTATTCCTTATTCGATCAACCGGGTGCGGATGGTGCTTTCATCACTTCATTTACTTACGGCACTGATAGCTACACATTGCGCGATGACTTACCCGCAGATCAAGAGCAGGCTTTTTCATTTGCAGAAGGAACCTTGTATGTTACCCGTGATGGTAATGTGCGCTTTGAAGTCGCGCGTGATATTGATCATAGCGCCGATGAAACCATCCAGAAGCAACTGCAGTTTACGGCAACCGATGTTGATGGCGACACAACAACGTCCGATCTAACGCTTAATATTTCTGATGGCGCTCTGCCAGAAATCACCAGCGTCGAGAATGTGGATTTAGCGGAAAGTGCATTAAGTCATGGTTCGGCTCCAGGAGACGCCACACAAACTGCCGAAATTACCTTCACTGAAGGTAGTGATGATTTCAGTCATTTTCGTATTGATGTCAATGCATTCAATACGGCAACAACGCTAACTTCTGACGGGCAGAATGTCACTCTCGTTGAGGTTTCCCAAGGCGTGTATCAGGCGACGATCACTGATGCGTCAGGGACGGTCATTCCTGTATTCCGTATTGAATTCGATGCCAATTCTCCGGGCAAATACACCTTTACGCTTCAAAAAGAGTTGGATCACAGCGGATCTGGCAATGACGACATCCAGTTTACGTTGCCGATTTATGCGGTTGATACTGATGGTGACGACTCAGCGCAAGCCAATATCCAAGTGACGATAAAAGATGATATTCCGACCATTGAAGATATCACTGCAGGCAGTGTTACCACGATCAATGAAAGTCATATTGCCACTGGATCTGATGCGAAGCCGAGCAATGTAATTAATGGTGAGTTTGTCACTGAGCAAGGCGCTGATGAAGTGGTGTCTTATCAGCTCGCAAACAAAGATGCAGTCATTGAAAATATGACGTCTTCTGGCGAACCGCTAACGATGACGGAATCTGTCACAGCAGGCTCTACTACTTACCAAGCGATGGCAGACGGTAAAGTCGTATTTGAACTGATACTCAACAGCGATGGCAGTTACAGTTTTGAGCTTAAACAGCCATTGGATCATGATGTGAATCTTGATGACTTGCTACTGAACTTCAAAGTGACGGCAACAGATGGCGATGGCGATGTTTCCGCACAGTTTGAATTACCAATTACTGTAACGGATGACAAACCAAGTATTGATGGGTTTACTGGCGAAAATCGAGTTGATGAAGATGATCTAGCATCCGGCTCAGATACCGTCAGTGCAGATGATAGCGTGATTAATGGTCACTTTGATGTTACGGAAGGGGCTGATGAAATTGCCTCTTACGAGCTTGTTAATTCTGATGCGATTTTGAATGGTTTATCCGTTGATGGTAGTGCCTTGGAATGGGCGGCGGTTGAAACATCCGGTACTCAAACTACATATACGGCGGTCATTGAAGGTACCAACACACCAGCTTTCAAAATCATTTTTGATGCGAGTGACAATAGCTACCGTTTCGAGTTGCTTCAATCTCTAGACCATGCTGATGGTGCAGGAGAAAATGAGCTCACAATTAACATTACAGTCGTCGCGAAAGATTACGACGGTGACAGTAGCGATTCGTTTACGTTGCCTGTGACTGTGGTGGATGATGTACCAACGTTAACGGCTCAAACAATAGAGACAGTGGAGGGCAGCCGAAATCCGGTGTCGGTTGATATGTTTGCCACTGACACAGATAAAGGTGCCGATGGTGCGTCGCTCACTCAGCTTGAAGGGGTCAGTGCAAATGGTGTCAATATCATGTTTGGTGACTCCCCAGCAGATATCAACGCGACGTTTGATATCCCATCCGGTGAATCATCAATCAAAGTGTATGAAGTCAATGGCACCGAGATACGCGAGCTTGGTGAACTGACGGTCAATAGCGATGGTCAAATTGAGTTTGTTTCCAAAGATACGTTGCAGCATCAGGGTGATGACATCTCATTCACGATCAATGTGACAGCAACGGATGGGGATAAAGATACCTCGACACAGCCTGTCGAGATTGTTATCACCGATGAGCAAGCCACGATGATCCCACTTAAAGTGGTGACATTCGAGGACTCGGGGCGTAATGACAGTATTGCGTTTGCACCTGGCGTAACGGTTGATATGGAAAACGCAGAAGATAACTTAGCTTCGTTGCCTGACGATCTGGCACAAGTTGCCTTAAGTGTGAATCTTCACGATGCTGATAACAACGAGTCTATTGGTGGCTTGACCATTCATGCGGGGGACCACCATGGAACATTCTTTTATGAAAAAGATGGCTTGTTATATGAGCTAACCTCGGATGCCTCAGGAAATATTCATTTACCCGCAGAGTTAATTCAGCAAAGTGCCACCGTGAATGCAAATGGCGACACGATTGCGACCATCGATAATTTGTATTTTGTTCCCGATCGCCACTTCTCAACCAGCCAAAATGGTTTTGATGTCAACTACACCATGGATATCAATAACAATGGCAGCTTGGATCACTCGCTAGATGGCAACTTTAAAGTTGAAGTTGAGCGTGTTGCTGATATCGCAACTTGGGATGACAACAATAGTACATACCATTATTCACTCGACGAAGATGACGCGAGCGCGACGTTACACTTAACGGCTCAAACGCAAGATGATAGTCAACCAGAAGCCATTACCTATCAGCTCACCGTGACTGAAGGGACAGGGAATTTTGTATTGATTGGTGCTGACGGACAGCCTATTGCTGAATCATCACCGGGTGTGTATTTGATTTCCGCAGCAGATATCAACTCAATAAAAGTAGATCCTAATGATAATTTCTCTGGTCAGATTCGTTTTGACGCAGTGGCGATTACAGAAGAACGCAACAACGCTGTCAGCGGAAAAGAGACCGCAGAATCTGAAGTCCAAGAAGTGATCATTGATGTCTCGCCAGTGGCTGATGAAGGTTCTTTCTCAGTAAACCGAGTGGACATATTTGAAGATAACGCCTCCCATCAGAATGCAATCGATCCAACACAGGAGCATGATCCGCTATTGGTCAGTGAAGTGGTGACAATGACACCTTCACCGGATCAAGATAGCTCTGAGTCAATGTATGTGCGTATTTCTGACTTCTCTGTTGATGGTGTTGAATTGGTATGGCTTGATACGTCGATGCCAAGCCAGATCACGCAAGTGACATTGCCTGACGGTTCGGTGTATTACGAGATCCCTGAGCAGTATCTAGATTCAGTCGAAATATTGCCACCGCTACATAGTAACCAAGATTTCACGTTTAACGTTGAAGGGATCATTAAAGATCAGGCGACGTTATCCGATGGAACAACTGTCGTTGATGAAACCTCATTAGGTAGCAAGGAAGTCAATGTTGCAATTAAGGGGGTTGCTGATACTCCAGAGATTGTCATTAAAGATGGCAACACCGATTGGAGTGAATTTACTGAAGGTGACACCTCGGGCATCAAGACGACCATCGATGAAAATGGCACAGCGGAGCTCAATTTCTCTGTTGTTTCTGGAGAGTATTCAGATAAACCGTTAGATCAATCAGAGTCATTAACTGTGCTACTTTCGAATATTCCTGAAGGCGTGGTTCTTGAAGACAGTGACGGGACAACGATTGACTTAACGTTTGTTGGTTACGATAGCAATGGACAACCTATTTATGAAGCGGACATTAGTGCGCTCCATTTTGATACTGGTATTGTTGTTCGTCCTGTGGATTCGGCAACGGCTAATATTGAAATCACAGCGACCATTGTTGTAACTGAAGATGACGGGCATTCAATCACGGTTGAGAAACCAATCGTGATTGAGGTGGCGCCAGTCATTGATACACAAGACAATTATCTATCGCATTCTCGTGGGAATGAAGACAGTAAAATCACCATCAACTGGCAACCAGAAGGGACAAAAGTTGATGCTGATGAATTCTACGCCGATCTCCAGATCTCGGGTGTTCCTTCCGGTGCTTCTGTCTTTATTAATGGTGAGGCAACGGCACTTACTGAAGGCACTACAGTTACCATTGATGGGGTAAAAATCACCTTTGAAAATGGTGAGCTATCTTTTGAGCCGGATGGAATATCAGAACAAGAGTTCTCTGACTTGATCAGTCAAAATGGTTTTATCCAGATCCAGCCAGAAGCTGATTCTAGTGCCGACTTCACCCTAACCACTACAGCGACAGTGAAGGAAATCGATGCTGAATATGAAGATGCATCTAATCCGGGCCAAGGCATTGCTGAGAAAGTGGTTAACGGCCAAATTGATGTAACTGTGGTTCCGGTGGTAGAGCCGGAAGATGCTGACAACAAGCTGGAAGTGACCGATGCGGCGGGTGCTGCTGAATCTGTGATTCACGCTGGCGATGATGGCAGCATTGAATTTACCATCAACGATGCCAATGGTGACGCCAATATTATCCATTACTTGGAAACCGATAGCTCTTCAGATGAGCTGGTGACTGAATTGGTGGTTCAATTCAATAATACTGATCCAGCCGTACTCGAGCAGCTCGTAATTGTAGGGGCGGTTTATGAAGGAAATGGCCGTTGGGTGATCACCGATGAAGAGAACTTCAGCATCAAGGCGCCAAATGGCCTGAATTTGTTCGACCAAAACCAACCGGGTCAAGAAAATACCATAGATATTACTATCTTTGCCAAAGTGACAGATGCAGGAGAAGACTCTCCCGAAGCAGCCAACAGCGCTGAACGCGAAACGGACGTGACACTATCCTTCCCGAAAGTAGTGAACCCACATGATCCAGATAAAGCGGCAGACGTTGATATTAAAGATACTGCCGTCATTACTGGCACCGAGGACAACTCAGTCAATTTAGGTGAGCAACTCGCTGATGAAATTGTGATTTCTGGTCATGATGGCAAAGAAGACATTGTCACAATTGTGATTGACGGAACGGTGACGATCAATGGTCAGAGTTACCCGATCTCTATCAGCGCGAACGATATTGACTTCACCAACGGAAAATATGTCTTCCAAGGTGGGATAGATGCAGATGGAAACCTGACAGGCTTTGATGGGCTAAACTTGAACTTGCCTGAAGATTTCTCTGGTGATTTTGAGCTTCCAATTACCATCATTACAACTGACGTTTCTTCTGGGGATGAGAAAACAACCACAGAAAACGTAACCATTCAGGTCTCTCCTGTTGCTGACACACCAGACAGCACTCAACCTAATGACAGTGCACTGACGCCGGAATTTGATGTGGCAGTGTCTGGTTCATTGGATGAAAATATGGACCCTATCGATATCGATGGAACCGCAGGGGCTGACACTGTCGGATACGAAGACAGCTACATTCAACTCGCGTTTACCTCGACGTTAATGGATAACTTTAACGGTGTTGATGGGGGAGACGAAGTTCTTAGCGAAGTTACGTTAACATTAGCTGATGCAAGTGTTGGTCAGTTTTATGATGCCGATGGTAATGCGTTAGGGACAAGTATTACTTTCTCCGCTGCTGACATTGCTGCTGGCAAATTGGATCAGGTACTGTTCAAGCCTGCGCATAATTACCCGACGGGCAACGATGACAACACAGTGACGATCAATGTTTCTGGTACAGTGACAGATACCGCTACGTTCGATCAAACGGGTGCCGCTTCTGAATCTGATAGTGGTCAGTTTAATACGAATGTTAGCTTCGAAGTTGTACCTGTTGTGGATGATATTGAGGTCTCTGGAGCTGGTGGCGATGGTGTCATTGATATTGTTGGAACAGAAGATGAACCAATCTCACTAGCAACAACAGATCCTGTGACGGTATCACTGACCGATACCGATGGCTCCGAACAGTTTATTTCTCTCAAGCTGACTGATGTTCCGGATGGTTTCTTGGTTCAAGCTGTATCAGGAAGTGGTTACACGGTTAAGAATAACGGTAATGGTGAATGGAGTATTAAGCTACCGGCAGGTGCAGGCAACGAACTTGATCTAAGCAATATTCAAATCGTGCCACCAAAAGACTTTAGCGGTCATGTTGATATCAATATGGAAGTGTTTACCCAAGAAAACTTGTTGGGTGTGCCGGTAAAACATGATGTCGATTTGCCAAGTATTAGCATCGATGTGCAACCGAAAGGGGACGTTGTGGATGTTGATCCGGTTGATACCGTTGAAGGTATTGAAGGAGAAGATATCCAGATCGATATCAATGCCCAAATTGTCGACAATAAAGACTCACTTCCTGCAAGCAGTGATTACCAAGAGAATGAGCCAGAGACCTTGCGAGTTGAGATTTCTGGCGTCCCTGACGGCGCGACCATTTCGATTCCAGGAGTCACGCCAATTGAAGTCGCTGACGGAAAATGGGTATTTGAAATCTCAGCTCAGCAGTTGGATAACGTGGTATTCAACTCAGGTGACAACAACCATGAAAACTGGGATGGGAAGCTTCAGTTCAACGTGCAGTCGAAAGATACGGGTGTAGATGGCACGACAGTAGACTATGGCCCATCACAAAACTTTGAAGTTTCCGTAGATGTTTCGGAAGTGAATGACGCCCCAGAAACCAAGCCTGTTACGTTGCCAAATATTGAAGAAGATCAAGCAGACCCAATGGTTATTACATCTGCTGATTTGCTTGCCAATGCCAGCGATATTGAATCCCACAACTTAACCGTCTCTAATTTAGTGCTAAGCGATCCTGCGATGGGGACCTTGGTTCAAATAGATGCTAATACTTGGCATTTTGTACCAGCAGAAAACTACTATGGGGATGTCAGCTTCAGTTACGACATTACTGATGATGGCACCACGGATGGCGTGGCCGATCCGCAAACGGTGGAAGGCAACGCTTCATTTACCGTGGAAGCAACCAATGATGCACCTGAAATTGAAGAAGGCGCTGGGCAGAAGATTTCTGGCGTGTCGGTCAGTGATGTGGATTACACTGGGCCGCATGCTGGCGAGTCAATGAGTGTGACACTAAGTGTGGATTATGGAGTGCTTTCGGTTGTTGCTCCTGCTGGAAGTTCAGTGGTGATTTCCTCGGGCATTAATGGTGAGGTGATCTTGGAAGGCAGCATTAGCGACATCAACGCATTACTATCAGCAAGCGATCCAAGCGTTGGCGTGTTTGTGGATACCAGTGGTATTCCGATGGAGCAGGTTCAGTTTACTGTTAAAGCTGATGATCAGGGCGTCTATTATGAGAATGCTTCTGGTATGGTTTTAGAAGACGAACAGACCTTTACCATTGACGTTAAGCCTGTTGCTCAGCAACCGTCATTGTCAGTTGACCCTGACTTTAACTACGTGAAGCATATTTACGCTCAGCAAAGTGTCAGTAATCAAGGGATCGCGTTGGTAGGCTTAATTGCCGTTCTCGCTGATATTAATGAAGTGCTTGCGCTTGAGCTGACCAATGTGCCTGATGGTGCGACGTTAATGAGCAGTGCAGGTAGCGTCATTCAAGACGGAAATGTATGGAAAGTTTCTGAAGACGCAATAGAAAGCTTGGTTATTCGAGGCGCACCTGAAGGCGCGCATCAAATCACTGTGACAGCGGTATCAACTGAGTCAGATGATTCAACAGCATCGTCTGATCCTGTGGTGGTCAATCTAGAAGTGACAGCTGATAGTGGCGATGTAATTCAGCCAACACTAACGGAAGATGCATTAATTGCGGCTGGAAATGAAGGCGCTACGCTTCAATCTGGCAGTGGTAATGATCGTATCGAAGGCGGTGATGGTGCTGATCATCTGATTGGTGGTGAAGGTAATGATACACTTCTTGGTGGCGCAGGTGTTGATGTATTAGAGGGTGGCCTAGGTTCAGACATCCTAACGGGCGGCACGGGTGCAGATGTGTTTGTTTGGCGTGATATTGATAATGGTGCCCAAGACACCATCACAGACTTCAATTTAACAGAAGGCGACCAAATTGATTTGAGAGAAGTCTTACCTGAGCTCCAATCTCCAACGGTTGATATGGATGCGTTATTTGCACATCTTGATGCCAAAGTTGTAGATTCCAATAACATCGAATTGACGGTACATGCGGATTCTACGGGAGGGGAGTCTCAAACGATTGTGGTTGAAAATCTAGGACAACAAATCGATTTCAGTGGTATGGATTCCGCGCAAATCGTAAATACCTTGTTAGAGCAAAATGTGATCATGCACGATACATAATTTAGGGTCTGTTGATCTTTCGAGATGATTTTTGCAGCCATTTGTGGGTTCTTTGTACAAGGCAGAGCTTATTCGGTGTAGTCGCTCTACATCAATGAGCGATAACGCAGTAGAAATAAGCCACAAATGCTGCCCAAAGGGTTCGTTTATATGCCTTTTACTCTTTGTTGCAAGGTATTTGCTTAGAATGACTAGGCGTCACACCTTGCGTCGCGATTAAAAGGCATAGAATTCGAACAAAATTTAACCGCAAAAGATCAACAGACCCTAGTCACTTGCAAAACAAAACGCTCTCATAGATTGAGGGCGTTTTTAATTGATTAACCAATAACAACTTGTCCTAAAACGTAGCCTAAACAACAAGCACCAATAACACCAATGAGACCAACAGACATAAACGAGTGATTAAAATACCACTTGCCAATCTTGGTAGTGCCGGATGTATCGAAGTTAACCGTTGCAATGTCAGAAGGATAGTTCGGAATAAAGAAGTAACCGTACACTGCTGGCATAATCCCAATCAATAGTGCGGGATCTAAGCCTAATCCAAGGCCGACAGGTAACATCATGCGCGCCGTTGCTGCTTGAGAGTTCACCACTACAGAAACAATAAATAGCGCGAGAGCGAAGGTCCAAGGGTAGTTTGTCACCATCTCTACGATGCCAGATTTGAACTGAGGCATGGCATATTTGAAATAGGTGTCTGACATCCATGCGATACCAAAAATAGCAATCGCTGCGACCATGCCTGATTTGAATACCACACCGTTTGGTACATCGCGTGGATCTGTTTTAGTTGCCAGCAAAATAACCCCACCAAAACACAGCATCATCATCTGGATAATGATTGACATGCTAATCGGCTTTTCGCCATCCACAATAGTGCGCACTTCAGGAACCATAGCGATAATAACGATGGTCACGATAGAAGCTAAGAAAATGAGTACGGCGTTACGTGCGGAAGAAGGGAGCACTTCGTCCAACGAAGTCGCTGTCGTACTTTCAATGCGCTTACGCCATTCAGGATCTTTTAGTCGAGCTTGATAGCCTGGATCATCATCCAGCTCTTTTCCTCGTTTGAGGCTGTAAAGCGACATGAGTAATGTACCAAATAAGGTTGCTGGTACTGTCACCATCAGAATCGAAACTAATGTAATTTCATGTTGAATATCAGCAAGCTGCGCCAAATAGTACACAACGGCTGCGGAAATTGGAGAGGCTGTAATCGCAATCTGTGAGGCAACAGAGGAAGCCGCCATTGGACGTTCAGGACGAATGCCATTTTTTAATGCAACATCACCAATGATTGGCATGATCGAATAGACCGCGTGTCCTGTCCCGAGTAGAAATGTCATTGTGTAAGTGACAAAGGGGGCGATTAACGTGACTCGTTTAGGGTTTCGTCTCAATAACCGCTCCGCAACTTGGAGCATGTATTTCAAACCACCCGCGGCTTCCAAGATGGATGCACATGTAACCACGGCAAGAATGATCAACATCACCGTTACCGGTGGGGATGTTGGTGGCATTTTGAAAACAAAGACTTCGATGACAAGGCCAATACCCGACACGACACCGAGGCCTATGCCACCATACCGAGAACCAATGTAGAGCATGAGCAATAGAAAGAGAAACTCAAGATACAGCATACTAATAATCCCTTTAAGTTATTGTGATATCAGCATTTTCTCTCTAAGTGGGATTTTTTTTTCGACTCTTGGTCACACAACTTACCAATACAAAAATGGAATGACAGGAACAAGATTTTCTTCACGAAATCAATTCGTTAAGTTGGATTAATGTTGGTTGCATGTAATGAAGTTGCACATTGGTAGTGTTAAAGATGTATATAGCACTGGGCAGAAATGTATGATGGATCAAATGACGCTTTAGTTTGGGTTATTGTCGTCTGGTCTTTTTCAATATTTGTAGCAGTAACTCAAGAACGGATGCGATGCATACAAAGGTGACGATATTGACCACAAGCAATGTGGCATCAAATGGATCGGTAAATAGGTTGTAGCTAAAACCAAACAACTCAGTGACATGCTGTCCAAGTAAAACGGCGAGAAATATGACGATGATGTTCACTAGAAAGTCCTTGTCGGTAAGTGGCTGAGAATAGAATCATGCTATCACAGCAAGCGATAGTTGGTTCGCTTGTTACGATATTTAGTTGGGTCATTAATGACTCAATTGAACGATAGTATGATGTTGTACGTTCTTAAATTGATACAGTAGTGGAATGGTCTAAAAATAATGGGAATATAATAAAAAACACTGCGTTTTATTATACTTATCTAAGTGAGATGGAAGTTAAAACTACTTATATAATAAAGGGTTAATTCAACTTGTTGATAATATTCTATGCTGCATTATCAAAATTAAATAAATGCTATCTTTTTCATAACAAGTTCATATACTGATTAGAAGTTGTTCAAAACATGACTGGTATCACGTTCGTGAATTCAAACCAAGTCGAATAGTCAGTGGAGGGCGAGATATGACACAACAGGAGAGTTTGTTTCAATGGCAGCGAGTTCAGCGGTTTAACTTTTCTGTCTGGACCGTTTTAAGTGGTGTGCTCCTTGCCCGCACAAGTTATTTTATGGCATGGCCATTTCTTATCGTCTTCCTATATCAAGATTATGGAGCCACCGCGACGGAAGTAGGGGGCATGCTGGCAGCATCAGCACTAGTCGGAGCAATTACTGGCCTATACTCGGGCTATTTGTCAGATAAATTTGGTCGTAAGTGGGTCATGGTGTCGGGGAGTTGGATTGCCGCTCTGGCATACAGTGGCATTGCGTTGGCAGAGCAAGTGTGGCAGTTCTATGTATTAATCATTATCACTGGCTTAATGCGTCCCATGATTGAAGCGCCAGCGAAGGCTGTTATTGGTGATAATTTAGAGGATCTTAAAGATCGAGAGCTTGCATTAAATATTCGTTACTTCTTGCTAAATTTAGGTGGTGCAATTGGCCCTCTTATTGGTGTGACGCTCGCTTTGTCTGAGCCACAAAAACTCTTCTACTTTGCTGGAGTGACTTATTTAGTTTATGGCGTATGGCTGCTTGTCGGGATAGAACGAAGCGGCAAAGCTAAGAAAGTGGATCGTTCGCTGTTACCTAATTTTCGAGCCACTCTTAGAATAATCAGCAAAGATAATATCTTTGTGCTGCTTATGATCGCCAACTTTCTGATGATGTTTGTGTACGCGCAAGTTGAATCATCCATTCCACAAGTGATTGTTCGCACGAGCGGAGAACAAGCAGCACAGATCATTGCGGGTTTAGTACTGGTCAATACGTTAACCATTATCGTGTTTCAGTTTCCTATGCTTAAGTGGTTGGAGAAGGTTCCTCTCTTTACTCGAACCCGAATAGGAATGGCATTGATGGCATTGGCACAGGTTGGCTTTATTATGACTCCTGCCGACTGGCCTATTGGCTGGGGTATCGCCTGCTTTATTCTTAGTCTAGGGGAAGTGATTGCGTTTCCTACGTTAAATGTTCAAATAGACAGAATGGCGCCAGCACACCTGCGCGGCTCTTACTTTGGCGCTGCTGCACTCTACTCACTTGGTTTTGCGGTAGCCCCATTGATTGGTGGTATGGTCATTGAATCGTTAAGTTCAGCATGGTTGTTTGGCGGCTGTTTTACGCTTTGCTTGCTGATGATGTGGTTATACTGGCGAGCAGAGCACACGGAAGATAGTGTCGAACGAGAGCCTGTAACACAAGCTTAGAAAACGCCCTCATTTTGAGGGCTTTTTTATCTCTATCGTGTGATCAGTTCGATGGGTTCACCGGCATGCTGTGGGTCAAGTTTTAGCGTTTGCGTTGGGTAAGCAATGTCTGCATCGTGCTGGTGGATGATGGTCATGATTTGTAGCAGAACATCTTGTTTGACTTCGTGGTAACGAATCCAATTTACCGTTTTTGTGAATGTATAGACCAGTAAGTCCAACGATGAAGGGCCAAAGGCGTTGAAGTTGACGATCAGCGTT
This sequence comes from Vibrio sp. NTOU-M3, assembly GCF_040869035.1. Classification (NCBI taxonomy): domain Bacteria; kingdom Pseudomonadati; phylum Pseudomonadota; class Gammaproteobacteria; order Vibrionales; family Vibrionaceae; genus Vibrio; species Vibrio sp. NTOU-M3. The sequence continues at coordinate 335,762 of NZ_CP162101.1, read as the reverse complement.
TGCTTGGTATCGATATCTGGGTGATTTTCCAACATAGTTTTTATTTCAGATACGATCAGCGCAACTTTAGCTCCGTCGTCATAACGTATCCCAATATTTTCTTTAATACGGCGGTTCAGCATTCGGGAAGGGTTTTCGACTACGATATTGCTAAAGACGGAGTTCGGCACATACAAAGGCCGCTTGTCGAAGGTTCGGATAATGGTCATTCTCCAACCGATACGCTCAACGGTTCCCTCAATTTGGCGATCAGGAGAACGAATCCAGTCTCCAACTTTGAATGGACGGTCGAAGTAAATCATCATGCCACCAAAGAAGTTGGATAGAAGATCTTTGGCTGCCAAACCGACAATTAAACCACCGACACCACCAAATGTGAGTAAGCCCGACAGGCTAAGGCCAAAGGCCTGCATCACCGTGAGTACGCCAATTACAATAAAAAATAGGCGTGCAACTTTGGCAACGGCTTGGACCGTTGTCTCATCCCGACTTTGAGTGGTAAGCACGTACTCCTCAATATTGTTGATAAGTCGCATGATGACCCACACAAATATCGCAATGATCAACAGTAACTTGAGAGTACTTAGCCAGTTAAGGCGTGTGCCCATGTGTTCTTGTAAAACAAAACCGAGGGAAATGGTTCCAGGCCAACACCAGATGAGTGTACTGATAGGTGTTTTTAGAGCCAGCAGCGTTAGGTCATCCCAATGAAAATTGGTTTTTGAGACCAACACTTCTAGGCGGTTATAAATAATGCGCCAACACACCCAAGCTAAAAAGCTTGCGGCGGTGATGAACAGTACATTGTTGTCCCAGCTATCAATAAAAGCGTTTACGTTACTCGGTAGCTGGCTAATCCATTCATTCATAAAGTCATATCTTGTAATTGAGAATGTTCGATAAATTATAAAGCGAATCTTCGCCATTAAGAATCAGGGAATTAAGATCAGAGAATTTAATTGAGCTTTGTTACGTTAGATTCTTGTCAGAATGTAACGCATCAATTTGATAAGTGCATTTTATGAGCGCACACTTTCGCGCTTCATCAGAACAATAAAGGTAACACCATGAAACCAGGTAGTAAGCAATTCGCAGTGATAGGCCTTGGACGATTTGGCCTGTCAGTATGTAAAGAGCTACAAGAGTCTGGAGCGCAAGTACTCGCTATCGACATTAACGAAGATCGTGTTCGTGAAGCGGCTGGCTTTGTGACACAGGCTTTGGTTGCAAACTGTACCAGTGAGGAGACGGCTGCGGAGCTAAAGCTGGATGACTACGACATGGTGATGGTTTCTATTGGTGCTGATGTGAATGCCAGTATTCTGACCACGCTTGTTGTAAAAGAAGCGGGTGCTAAATCGGTTTGGGTTAAAGCGAATGACAAGTTTCATGGCAAGATCCTGCAAAAAATTGGTGCAGACCACATCATTATGCCTGAACGGGATATGGGCATTCGGGTGGCTCGTAAAATGTTAGATAAGCGTGTGCTTGAGTTCCAAGAACTGGGATCAGGTCTTGCGATGACAGAAGTGGTGGTTGGTTCGCGACTTATGGGTAAAACGCTGGGTGACTTGGCTTTATGTCAGGAAAGCGGTGTACAAGTATTGGGCTTTAAACGTGGGCCGGAAATTGTCAAAGCACCAGAATTATCCACCGAATTGGAAATTGGTGATGTGATCATTATTGTGGGTCCTCAAGTAACGTTAGCCAAAAAATTGAAAAACCTATGAACTCATTTCAGCGACAAGGGTTGTTCTATTCGTTAGAGCCAGAAATGAAACAACAGAAAGGCTCTGAACCTAGAATCATTCTTATCAGCTTTTTAGCTGTATTGCTCCCTGCGGCCATCTTACTCACATTACCCGTATTTTCGGTAACTGGGCTTTCAATTACGGATGCGCTTTTTACCGCAACGTCTGCCATTAGTGTGACTGGGTTGGGTGTGGTTGATACTGGTGAGCATTTTACGCTTGCAGGAAAGATCTTGCTGATGTGTCTGATGCAAATTGGCGGTTTGGGGCAAATGACGTTGTCTGCGGTTTTGTTGTATATGTTTGGGGTGCGCCTTAGTCTAAAACAGCAAGCATTAGCAAAAGACGCATTAGGACAAGATCGTAAGGTAAATTTAAGAAAGCTCGTTAAGAAGATCATTATTTTTGCGCTGGTTGCAGAAGGGCTCGGCTTTACAATTTTAGCATTTCGTTGGGTGCCTGAATTCGGGTTGGGCACGGGACTTTTTTATGCCCTTTTCCATGCGATTTCAGCCTTTAACAATGCCGGTTTTGCATTGTTCTCCGATAGCATGATGAGCTTTGTCGATGATCCATTAGTCATATTTACATTGGCAGGGTTGTTCATCTTTGGTGGGCTAGGTTTCACCGTGATTGGTGATGTCGCAATGAACTGGCGCAAAGGCTTCCACTTTTTGCATCTTCACACCAAAATCATGTTGTTGGCGACACCTGCACTGTTATTGGTGGGGACCATTCTCTTTTGGTGTTTAGAGCGAAATAATATGGCGACAATGGGGCCTTTAGATTTGTCTGGTCAATGGCTTGCTGCTTTCTTTCAATCTGCAAGTGCAAGGACTGCTGGCTTCAACAGTGTCGACCTGACACACTTCTCTCAGCCAGCGCTGCTTATCATGATTATTTTGATGCTGATTGGTGCCGGTTCTACTTCAACGGGTGGCGGTATAAAAGTGTCGACATTTGCTGTTGCATTTGTGGCTACTTGGACATTCTTACGCCAAAAACGACATGTAGTGATGTTTAAACGTACCGTTAACTGGCCGACCGTTACCAAAGCTTTGGCGATCATTGTGGTTAGTGGTGCGATGTTAACCACGGCGATGTTTTTGTTGATGCTGACCGAGCAAGCGAGTTTCGACAAGGTCATGTTTGAAACGATCTCGGCATTTGCGACAGTGGGGTTAACGGCAGGCCTGACGGCAGAGCTTTCTGAAGCTGGTAAGTACATCATGATCGTGGTGATGATCATTGGTCGTATTGGACCACTAACATTGGCTTATATGTTGGCCCGCCCGGAACCAACATTGATCAAATACCCAGAAGATAACGTTCTAACAGGGTAAACTAGCTCGCGCCACACTATTTGTTTCCGAAGTGTTCAGATAGTGCGGCGCGCCGGTGCTTTGCGGCACCGCCTCCTTCCATATCCACGGTATTTTCATACCCCTCTTTAATAAAACGCTGAGTAGGGCTGTTTGGAACCAATCGCCGAAGTTGAGGGGAATTCATGGTACCTGCTATCTGGTAAATGGATGTTCCTTGACCAGTCTCCACATAGACTTTCTTTCCGTCAAACTCGAACTGTGTTGCAACAAGGCGATTATTGCGTAGCACTCCTTGTTCACTCAGCACTAATACTTCAACGTTGTAGCCAGGTGCACCCACTTCAATCCACTTTCCGTAGACATGTTTTGGATGAACATAGTCTTGATAGCTAAAGTACAGCAATAGCGAGAAGGCAATGGCTAGGACGCCAAAGACAACCGCAAACAGAGTTTTAAAAAGCGAAGGACTTCTCATAATTGACCGATATGCAGAGTTAGGTTTTCGCGATCGTTTCTTTGAGGTCAATTTATACAGCTCCAAGGCATAAGTGTTGAGTGAATCCAGAGATTGTAAGAGTTTCCTCTACAACGCAATCCCTCAATATGGATTTTTGAACTTCACCCAAAAGTTGTAGCTTAAATGCTGTGATTCTATGACCTAAATCAATTGCTAATTATAGTTCACTCAGTGATTGGCTGGGACGTTACCTGATTAAATTGTACATATTAACGCATGGGCAGTTGCTAATTATCATTTTATAGCATGGTGTAGTGAAAACTTCTGAATACAGAATCTAAAGAAAGCGTTTTTACCTAATCTACTTGCAAGTTCACTAATAAATAGTACTTGTTGAGACGCCTTTTTTTGGTTAAAAGTAATTTTCAATTTTATAAAGAAAATCAGCCCAAGGAAGACAAAATGATAAACGAAAACAGTTACTTTGATGGTGGTGTTAAGTCTTTAGGATTTGACCAACAAGGTTCAAGCGTCAGCGTAGGTGTCATGTTACCTGGTGAATATACCTTTGGTACCGCCGCGCCAGAACGCATGACTGTCGTTAAAGGTGAACTCGTTATTAAGCGTGACGGCGAGACTGAGTGGAGTTCTTTTAAATCAGGAGAAGCCTTTGAAGTAAAAGGTGATTCATCTTTCGATCTGCAAGTCAGTATTGCGACAGCATACTTGTGTGAATACTTGTAAATAAAAAGCGCCACGCATTATAAGGTGCGTGGCGAACTATTTAAGCATTACGTCATGGCAATGGTATTAGCGTAACGCTTTCTATCTGCGGTTAATATTGAGCAAAACTCCCGCTGTTATAATCCTTGATTGCTTGTTCGATTTCTTCAATGCTGTTCATAACAAAAGGGCCATAATGGACAACTGGTTCATCGATAGGATCACCAGTGAAAACCAAAACGCCTGCTTCATTTTCTGTTTGAATCGAGACCTCATCGCCTAAGCTTAATAGCCCCAATTCGCCTTCAGAAAGTTTAATATCCTCAACAATTACAGAGCCTTGATAAACATATAACATGGCATTTTGAAAACTACTTGTCGCAAATTGCAAATCAGAATGACGAGATGCTCGCCAGTCAGCAACGTTGAGAGGCACACCCGTTTGGTCCAGCGGTCCGCGGACGGTGGTGCTCTTGAGATCAAACTGACCTGCTATTACTCTAAGTAAACCCATACCATCTTGCTGGTATTCCATGATCGTTTCTGACTGAAAGTCATGATAGCGAGCGGGTGACATTTTCAACTCTGCGGGTTGGTTAATCCAGATTTGAAAACCATGGAGCGAGCCCTTATCCATTATGGGCATTTCACTATGAATAACTCCTTTTCCAGCCGCCATCCATTGTGCGCCACCAGAGCGTAATTCGCCCACATTCCCCATATGATCTTTGTGTTGAAAGTGGCCGTTTAACATATAAGTTAGGGTTTCAATGCCTCGATGTGGATGAGGTGGGAACCCACCGATGTAATCAGCACTGTTATCTGACTTCAGCTCATCGATCATTAAGAATGGCGAGAAACTTGCATTATTGAAGCCAGCAACACGACGAATCTGAACACCATCACCGTCTGATGTGGGGTGAGATGCGATGATTTGTTTTATTTTTCTTTGTGTTGTCATAGCGTTGCTCCTACTTTTTGTTTACAAGTAGTGTAGTGAGAAGGCAGCGCAAACAAGACAGTTATGCTTTGTTCAAGTTGTTCGATTATTTCGAAAAAGGACTGAGAATTAATCAAATTTTACTCGTCAGAGCTTTGACTATACTTAATTTATGACGGAACCGCTTCGAGAGGAGGACGCTATGGCTGTTGTACCCAAACATACAGACCAACACGCTCGTTACGATCCCAGTCAAGATTTCACTACTGAACAACGACATCGTTTCGGGAAGATTGCAAACAAGGCGCAAAAACGTCGAGAAGAGTTGGAAGAAAGACCTAATATTATTTCAGCGGCTAAATCTGCTGCAATGAGACCTGTTGTGGTACCCAAAAAAGATAAACCCAACACAGCTCGTTATGCTGCATGGCTGATTGTCGTAATGGCATTTAGTTTGTGGCTAATGTACATGAATGGTTAGGCTTTCTTAATCGGTGTTACTTTTTTATCAACGTTACGATGAAAATGATCAAGGGGGGCAGATGTCACCCCTTGATAGTATCTAAACTGGTTCTTTCCACTGTGCTTTGCGGCATACATCGCTTTGTCAGCGCACCGAGTGAGCTCAGGTAGTGAGTCTGCATCTTCAGGGTATAACGCGACACCGACACTGACGGTTAAATGATTGATGCGTTCAGAGCCTTGATAACTGTTTTCAAATAAATGGCATATGCGGTGCAATATGCCATCGAGATCTTTCCTACTTTTCACATCATATAACAATAGAACAAACTCATCTCCGGCGAAGCGGGCGATAGAATAGTCGTGCTTATTGGTTTTCCTATCTTTTGAGCGAATATTGTTTTTTAGTCGGTTAGAAAAGTGTTGAAGTACCCGATCCCCCACATCATGACCATAAGTATCATTAATCGTTTTGAAATCATCAATATCTAAAAATACCAATGCAGTGAGGTTTCTTGAGTTTCCGAGCTCAGAAAGTTTCTCCAGTGCCCAGTTTTCGAAGCTCCAGCGATTAGCAAGACCTGTGAGTTGATCTAAATAGGCGAGATCTTCAATACCTTCTTTATAGAGTGATTGGATGTAATTCATAACCTTGGTGTAGTAATAGGAGGAAACGTTGCAGAGCAGGCACAAAGCAAAAAGACTGAGCAGGAATCGATCACTTGCTACATTGACTCCTAGGTAGACGGCATCTGTAAACAGAGTGGCAAATAAAGTCAGCAAACAAAATGAAACACTAAAGACCAAGCCGAGCTTAAAATCGTTAATAAGCACGATAGTAGCGATGATTGGAAAGAGCCAAAGTAGGCGATCTGGAAGAAATTCGCCATAGAGCAACAAGATGATCCCTTGAAAGAGCAAAACCGCAGTAAGGATATGATCAGAGTAATTGACTTCTTTTAGGTGGTATAAGTGCCACAGGTTGAAGGAAAGGATGAGTGCACACAAGACGTTGAGTAGAGCGAAGGGGTAGTTTCCTCCGAGAATATGGACAGCGCTATAGCCAAGCATGATTAGCATGGATACGATAGAGCATAACAACACGATTTTACATTTTCGTGTAGCTCGAATATCTGCCATTTCTTCAAGATGCCTGCCGGCAAAGTGTGTCATGCCTCGCTTTTTCCTATTGTCTATAACTCCGCAAGTTAAGAATAGGAGAAAAATTAGAAGCTGAAGCGGCTATTCAAATTTATTATGTGAGCGTCTTCAATTATTTATATGAATTTTGTTTCTTATTATTGCTTTGTTCATTTATCCAAAAAAGTGACTAATCCCTTGTTATTAATACTGCAATGGTTTGCGTAATTATAAAGTGCTACATTTTGTTTTCCGTACTTCATTCAGATTGTGGTATAAAAATTTAATTTTTATGAGAAAACAATCTAGGGTCTGTTGATCTTTCGAGATGATTTTTGCAGCCATTTGTGGGTTCTTTATACAAGGCAGAGCTTATTCGGTCACTCTACATCAATGAGCGATAACGCAGTAGAAATAAGCCACAAAGACTGCCCAAAGGGTTCGTTTCTATGCCTTTTTACTCTTTGTTGCAAGGTATTTGCTTAGGATGACTAGGCGTCACACCTTGCGTCGCGATTAAAAGGCATATAATTCGAACAAAATTTAACCGCAAAAGTTCAACAGACCCTAGTAATACGGCAATCTAAGTTGGTTAAGTTTTGACGGATTCCTGAGAGCCGAATTCACTTTTTAACCAATTTCTTACAGTGAGAATATGCTCATTCTTAAGCTTGTTGGGTGGACACACAAAGTAAAATTGCTGATGTGGATTCTGAACGGGTGTACCGACTTCTTTCAATAACCCTTGTTTTACATCATCTTTGACAAACTGACGGTGTGTAACAAATATCCCTTGCTTTCGAATCGCAGCCTGAACGGCTTGAATAGAAGAGGTGAAAGATAAATTACGAGCAATGCGAGGTAAAGCGACATCAAAGGCACAACACCAGACTTGCCAATCAAACTTTCTTCTATCGTTGTCTGTAGTAATCGCAGGAAAGCGACGCAATAGCTCAGTGGGATCGGAGGTTATCGCATATAACTCTGGGCTACATACCATGATGAGCTCATCTTCAGAAAGCAGTTCACAGTAGTAATCTGGCCATTCCTCACTCGTTCCGTGAATAATGGCGGCATCTACTCCTTCCGCTTCCATGACAAACGTACCTGCAAGGGTCGATATGCGCAGATCTAACTGTGGTGCGTACTCATTGAATTGATGAACTCGGGGAATCCACCAATGCATGGTGAGCGAGTTAATCATATTTAAAGTGAGGCGGTGAGAACTTTGGTTTGCTATTAACTGGTGAGTTGCGTTGACGATTTGTTCAATCGCGGGTGCAACTTGTTTGTAGTACTGACGACCTGCTGTATTGAGGACGACATGACGTCCAATTCGCTTGAACAGCGGCTGACCAATTTGGCTTTCTAATGACTTGATAGCTTGACTGACAGCAGAATGACTAACATTCAGTTGTTCTGCGGCTTGGGTCATGCCTCCGGTTTCAACGACAGCAATAAATGAGTACAGCGCTTTTAAGGGAGGTAGTTTCATAATATGTAAGTTTTTCTTACTGATTGTGTAAATATTACTCGTTTTTAAATGAATTTGCATGTCTTTAGAGTATTAGATAAGGAGGTGCTTTATTTATGCCTATGTCCCCAATTTTATTTATGCTTGGTTCTACACTGAGCCTTTCCGTGACAGGTTTATTGTCAAAATACCTTACACATGAAATGAATATTTACTTATTAAGCGAGTTACGCTTTCTCATTCCTGCACTGCTGTTATTGCCACTGTTCTTTACTCAACGTTTTCGCTTTCCAGCATCAGGAGTTCGAAGAGCTTTACTGATACGTGCTGGATCGATTGCGATTTGTCAGCTTGCATTCCTGTTTTCTCTTGAACACTTAAGTTTGGTTGAAAGCGTGGTGCTATTTAGTACCGGTCCTTTATTTATTCCTTTGCTTGAACGTGTTTTCTTTGCTGTTCCGTTAAAACTGTCTGCCGTTGTGAGTCTATGCATTACCTTTTTAGGCGTCGTATTGATGACAGGGGATCTTTCATCTTTCCATCTTAGGCTCGAATTATTGATTGGCTTGGCGGCAGGTTTGTTTAATGCGGCTTCACAGCTCAGTCTGTATCGAATGAGTAAGAGCTCATTAGGAGCAACAGAAATCAATTTCTGGACGTTTCTATTAGCTGCGGCTTTGTTGCTACCGATGACCTTGTGGGTTTGGGTGAGTGGTAGTGGGGAGAGTGTCGATTGGGTTAATGAACAGGCGTTTTTATCTGGTGCTGCGCTTGTTACGATGTCTGTGATGATCATTAATACACAGATATGTCGAGCAAAAGCCTATAAAATGGTGGCGTCGAATTCTCAACTCGCACCGCTTATATTTACCAACTTGCTGTTTGCTGCAATTTGGCAAGTATTATTCTTTGACGAAGCATTCAGCTTGCATCAAATTTTCGGTATATCTCTTATGGTATTTGCTTTGATCAGCCAATCCGTGATGCCGAGATGGCGTAGTAATAGAAGCATGACTATAAAACAAAGAGCAGCCTAGGCTGCTCTTTATAATACATTATTTTTTGGCAACTAAACCATAGGGCAACCCAGAGAACATGCGTGGGTGGTTCTGAATATTGGGGGCTTGGTTAACACCTTTCCAATCCAATAACATGATGGCTAATACGTTACGATGTTCCCCATACTCGAGATCAAAATCTCCAGTGACGGATGGGATCATACCGTGTTGCAGGTCGATAGAAGATTGGATCTTGGCGCGTGTCTTTTCGACTACAGGATCGTTTTCTAAGCCAGCAAGCAGGAAGGAAATACCAACTTCAGCGATTACATCCTCTTTTGCTCTGAGTAAAATGGTATCGATGTTCTGGCGGAAGTAGTCGTAAATCCATTGGTGTGTTGTTTCATTAATTTGACGCTGGTAGTACTGTGAATCAGCAAAAATAATATGTGTCATGCCATAAAGCTTGTTGCCATACTGCTGTTTGGAAAGTCCTTTGTCATCAATGTCCGGATAGGTTGTTTTGAATGCGCTGATGAAGTCATTGACCACGTCCTGTTCACCGAGTTGACGTAGCCAGTAAACTTGATTGGCAAGTTGAGCTGCCCAAGCGCGGATCATTTCCTGATCGGTGGCGTATTTTTTGAAATCGTAACGACGAATAATGCGGCGCAGTTTTTTATCTTCAACATGCTGGAGTCCATATTCATTCGCTCTTGCCATTGAGCCCAACAACCCAACACCCAAATAGAGATATTCAGGCGTGTGTTTGGTCACGGTGTAGCGTCGGACACTGCGTTCATCTTTGTCACCAATATAACCACTGAGACGTTTTTCTGAATACAAATAGATCTGCTCTGGTGTATAAACTTCGGCCGCAAATTGATTTAACCGACTACTTACACGGGCCAGATCACTCCAAACCGCAGCACGATATTTGGTGTCCAGTGTTTGCCTGAACATGCGCAGGCCATAATGCCCTTCTTTAAAGGCTGAAAGCGTATAGAGTTGAGGTTCGTATGTCTGTCGAATGACAGCTGCAGAATCAGGATAAGAAAGCTTTGGTACGTCTTCAACCGAGGCTAAAGCGCTGAAAGAACATGTTAAAGAAAGGCATAATGCTATCAAAGAGTTGCGCATATAGTGTACCAAACGTAAATAACAACAGAGTATTCGAACGTATCAGCTATTGAACGTATCAATGTAATCGTAGCGTCAGATTCACGTTAAAGCCCTTTTACAAGTGATCTTATGCTCATTCCGAGAGATTTTTTTGGTCGTATACGTAACGATAAGTCAGATTAATTCGTTCGCTGCAAGGGCGGCGTGTTTTGGGTACACTGTGTTTCCAGAAATGCTGGGTAGCGCCCGCCATAATCAGTAAGCTGCCATGTTCTAACTCCATCGTGTGTTTTTCTCCAGATAGCTGGTGGCGAAGTGTAAATCGGCGGGTTTCCCCAAACTTACTGAGGCGATAACGGGATTTTTGCCCAATTCAGGTTCGTTATCTTGGTGGGAACCCATAGAGTCTTGGCCATCTCGATACATATTTGCAAGCACCGAGTTGAATGGACAACCAGCAAGTTCTTCACAGCGCTGTTTAATGTCATGTAATGGTTCTATCCAAGGAAGTGGATTAACGGTTAACCCCGAGTACGTGTAGGGGTGTGAACCATACCAAGCTTGCAATCTCGGTTGTAAAACTGAGCGGCCGAATAGACGTATGGTTTCTTGTTTCCACGGGACGCATTGCTTAAGGCAGGAAAAGAGCTGATCAGACTCTTGTTGAGAAAGGAAGTTGGGTAGCCAAAGTAATTGGCTATCTGGCAGTGTTAACCAAGAGTGTTGATTTGCTGATGATGTAGAGAAAAGATCCATTTTAACCTCTCATATTTATAAATGAATCAATAGGCGTGAAGGTAACGTCTGTATTATTATAATTGATATAAATATTGGCTTGGTAAACAGATTGTTTTACAAGTCAGATAATAACAAAAAGATATTAATTTAATATGTTGCCAGATTTTTACTGGGGGAAGAATGAAAGAAACTCATGGTGGGCATAAAACCGTAATATTGCTGTTTGTAGCGATTGTTATGCTGTCCATTGTTATGATTGAGTTCCTGAATCGTAGTCAAGCGTCGTTTGTCCGAGACGGGTTGCTGACACGAGCGAAAGAAGAGCTATCCATTATTCGATCTGAATTAGAAGCCGCGATTGTGTCAGATATCTACATTGCGAATAGTCTATCGGCACTCGTTTCTGCTAATCCGGATATTCAGTTTGTTAACTGGATATCGCTTGCATCGAGCATCAAAAGAAAAAGCAGTCATATTCAGGTGATTGGGCTCGCCCCCAATGATGTGGTTGAGTATGTCTATCCGATCAAAGGAAATGAAGAAGTTATCGGGTTAGATTATCGAAGTGTGCCTACTCAATGGCGTTCGATAAAGAAAGCCAAAGAGATAGAAGAAATTTTCATTTCCGGGCCCGTGAGTTTAGTGCAAGGTGGGAATGCGTTAATCGCACGTGTCCCTATTTTTGTCGATCCACCTTTAAACCTAAGGTATTGGGGGGTGTGTAGCATTGTGCTTAACTTGGATACCTTGTACCTTGATGTCGGCATTCCGGCTTTTGCGTACAAGTACCATTTGGCAATACGAGGAGTAGATAGCGCAGGGAAAGATGGCGAACTGTTTTATGGTGAGCAAACGACCTTTGATAATGCATTTGCAGTGGAAGAAGTCCATTTTCCGTATGGTGGTTGGGTAATTGCGGCAGCAGCAAAAGACAACCTGATTGAGCAAGTGCCATGGTATCGGGTTCATATAGCTAGAGTATTAGGGTACCCAGTGATCCTGATGTTACTGCTGGCATTTGGCACCATTTATCATTTGTACACATTGGCTTATGAGCGCTCATTGCACGACGAATTAACTCGGCTTCCCAATCGCCGTTATTTCATATACACCCTAAAACATCATTTCGATACTGTAGCCAGAAACAAAAAAGGGGATGTATTTGCGATCCTCAATATAGATATCGATAAGTTCAAATCGATTAACGATAACTATGGACATGCGGCAGGGGACAAGGTGCTGATCGCTTGTGCAGAAAGGATACGATCAACATTACGTGCGACCGATGTAGTAGCGCGTATGGGAGGAGATGAATTCTTGGTTCTATTGCCTCGAATCTCCAAACCAGAAGATGTAGACATGATTAATATCGAGCTACAGAAGGCAATCTGTCATACCCCAGTAATTTACGAACAGCACCTGATTAACCTCAGTGTGAGTGTCGGCTATGCGTTGTATAAACCAGAGTTTGACGATATTCACCAAATGATGAAGTTAGCGGATACGCGTATGTATGAAGAGAAACGCCGACAAAGCGCCTACTTCTTATAAAGTGCAGTTTCATAATGAATGGCAGGCGTGGAAAGCCTGCCCACCTACTTTCTTTGTGAGGGTATATACTTAAAGAAAACAAAGAAGTGGGGTGAGCCATGCGTCAATTATCAGATTGGCTTTCAGCGTATGGAGAAAGCCATCAAAATCCAATCAATCAGAAAATCCATCACATTGCTGTTCCGGGTATCTTCTTGTCGATTGTCGGCTTGATTTGGTCGATTCCTACCTTGAGCATTGCTGGCATCGAGTTTAACTGGGTGTGGCCTGCAATAGTTCCTGTTTTGATTTTTTACTTTCGTCTATCGCTCAGCGTGTTTCTCATGATGCTCGGGTTTACCTTTGCATGCATTACACTTATTTGGTGTTTAGAGCTGCTTCATGTCCCTATTTTCCTCGTATCTGTTTGTGGTTTTGTCATTCTTTGGTTGTTTCAATTTATTGGTCATAAGGTTGAAGGTAAGAAACCTTCTTTCTTTACTGATATCCAATTCCTACTGATTGGCCCTATATGGGTGTTTCGTAAACACTGACTTGCATTAGTAGAAAAGTAAAATTGCATTATAGGAATGTGATAATTTGCATTTTGCACCCAAATTGCAAAATGCATTTTTGCTATGCATTGTGTTTTGTTAAATCTGGTGCTTATTTGAGCAAATACGTGTTTTTTGGGTGATTCAAAAGTTGGCACGCATCGTGCTTTAGTATTAATGACCCTTATTAAGCCGAGGGTCACCTAGCCAACTGACGTTGTTAGTGAACCTTATATTTTGTTCACACTTATATATAGCCAATCACGCGTATTGTGATTGGCTTTTTTTCTTTTTGTCACTGGTAAATATGGAAGTAGGCTTATTGTCCTAATTAGCTACATGGTTGATAGCAACTTGGCTTTCTCGGGCATACCGCCCCCCTTGAGCAGATAACTCTTGCTTCTGATTGCAACCCTCTTTCTATCCAGTTGATGTTAAGAATGCGAGCAATAGTCGTGAACTCTTTCTGAATATGGTGTGGAATGGCTGATGTGCCCCCGTTTTGCACACACATAGCTTTCAGATCTTCTGCGATTTCTCTTGAGTTGCCACCTTGCGCGTCGATAGCGGGGTTAAGGTCAATACCAGCACATAACACGCGATTATTCCCCGCAGGATCGGTCATATTTACGGACTCACAACAATAGATCCTTGGTTCATCGCCAACATGTAAGATAGAAATTTGAGCAGAACTTCCTTCTCTAGGTTCCGACAAACGACGAAAAACAGCCCAATGTTGGCAAGGGTCATTGACTTGTCTCATGTTGCCCCAAGGAAGTGGAATACCATTACCCCGATAAACGGCTTTAAGTTTGTTTTGCCCGTAAGCATCAAAATAGTGCCAATGTGGGTAAGGTGATACCACCGTCATACGTCGCATTGCAACTGAAGGGGATACCCCCGCTTTTTTGTGAACATCGATTTCGTACCCATTGCGATCCAACAACTGTCGAAAAGGGACTTTGGGGCATAATAACGCCCCGGCAAAAAAGCTCGACTCAAAGTCTCGCCAAGCTTGTAAAATATCTTGAGAATTGAGCTCAGAACTACTGGGTGGCGTCATGCCATTGTTCCACTCGTTACTGTGACCAACAGAAAGAACGCTTTTCAGACCTTCCTTGCTATGCAATACGCAGTGCCCAATGTAGACCGCCAAATCATATTTCAGCCGGGTAGGGTACTCTTTGAGTACTTCATTGAGATAAATGCTGCCTGGCGGCTCAAAAAAAGAGGTGACAACTTGTTTTGCACTGACGCCAAGTTCATCCACTACGTCCTGTGGTGCTCTTGAAACCCAGCGAATGGTAAGGCCAATGCTACGAGCTATGTCCATCAAATCTTCAACCGACAGATTGAGGCGCTTTAGGCCAACTTCTTCTGCTGCGCGCTCTAGATCAGGAAAATGATTCTGATGGCTCTCTTGGTGAGCACGAATCAGCAGGTGCGCAAATTGTCGTCCAGTGATCCCGGTTTGTGACAGCATTTCTGGAATGGCAATTTGCAATATGTCATTTGAGAAAAGAAAGCTAGGCTCTAGTGCCATGCCGCTGATGCCACCACGATTACCTTTATCCGGAGTGATGGCATTTTGTTCAGGTTCATCATCGAGAAACCATGCTGGATCTTTCTGAAATACCTCAGCGATGACTTCCAACATATCGATACTGGGAACACGCTTTCCGCGCTCAATCATGGATAGATAAGAAACGGAAGGCGCGTATTCGGGGCTAACACGAACACAGCGAGCTGAGAGATCTTCCATCGTTAAATGGTTGCGTTTTCTCAGGTTTCTAATTTTTGTCCCTAAAAAGTGGGACTGGCGGATCAGACTTTTCGACAGCGACATTTTGTAAAATTCACATTGTAAAATTTTTGTTGTGAAATTGTAGTAAAAAATTCGCTAGTCTACAAAGTAAGCAAAGTCACAAATTTGCAGACAACTGAAAGCAAGATTGAGAACTTTGCTCTAAATAGGATTTTTAGTGAGTCGTACCAGCCTAATTCATAACAAAGGTTGGTGACGTAAAAGAGGGAAAGACTATGAATATGCTGACATTCGATAACCAACAAATCCAACAACAAGACACGACGTTTATCGCTGAAGCAGTCTTTGCCGTCGAGACCATCAGCGCCAACAAGCAAATGGAAAAGCAGGAGAAAGCGAAACAATTACTTGATCGCCTATTCCCTCTTGAAAATGGCTCACACAATGATGTTACGGCCTACGTAATTGATTATCGCCATGTGATGGCATACTTCAAAGATGGAAGCCACAGCGGCCTTAAGCATCCAAAACACTTTGTTGCCTTTACCGGAGAAAAGGAAGACCCAGAATCTATTCTTTTCCGAGATGGTTCGGGTAGCCACGTTGAAGTGATGTTTGGCAAGCATAAAGGTACAGGGTGCATTGAATTAATTGAAATTGATGACATCCACCTAGAAACATGCACCATGTTTCCACAATCCACATCAGGTGTTGCTGCAATGCGCCACTGGATTAGCTTGGTAAAAGGGGATGAAAAAGGGAAACCTAAAGCGTGCAGCGAGCATAAAGAATATACCGCTAAAAATGGTGAAGATTACACCTTAGATTGCTGCTATACCCTGTAAAGCTCCGTTATGCAAAAGCCTCTGAATATGATTCAGAGGCTTTTTTCTTAGCGCTAAAAGAAAACTAAGGAGAGGTATGTCGGCTAATAATATTTTCTATCTCTCCACTGCGTTTTAAGCGGGCAATCTCTTTGTTGATGAGTTCTCTGAGTTGCTCTTTATCTGCTCTGGTTTGCGAGATCATCATGTAAAAGCGATGTTTATCCATGTTGGGGACGTTACGTTCTTCAAACTCATCGCCAATAATGCTGATATTCCAAATCTTTTTGAACCCTTGATGAATCTCTTTCCAACTAATAAAGACATCACACTGTTTCTGGCGAACGGCATTTAAGCCTTGATAAATGGAGTTTGCATACTGCTGAATGTCATCAAGGTTGAAGTCGCGATAGTTATAACCAAAGATCCCGCATACCACGTAATTGTTCAGATCTGAGGGGGATTTTAATTCAATCCCTTTTGGATGGTTCATGCGAGAAAACACATAAACAGGGGTAATGTCGTAGTACCAGTCGGTGTAGAGGTATTTTTGCTCTCGTTCTTTGGCGAATGTTGCACTTAGGGCAATATCATACATGCCTTGTTCGACGCCTCTTAAGCAGCGGGTCCAAGACGTCATTGATACGTCGTAACGGATATCGTGTTTATCAAAGATGTTTCTCAAGATATCAACATCAACGCCAAGAACTTGGCCTTTATCGGTATAAGTGTAGGGAGGCCAATCAACGGCATCACCACATAGATGGATAGTGCCGTCATCACGCTCATGAGCATACGCGGAGGAGATAAAGGAAAGTACACTGATGATAGCAGTGCTAGAAAGTAACATTGGATTCATACACGCACTCAAACTAAGGTTTAGTTTGAGTATAGTTGAGAGGGAGCATGGCGTGCGCTATCTCCCCATTTTAGTTTGGCTTTATGACACTCTTCACACCCCAAGTATCACGCAGTCTGTGTGAACTGGATGGTGTCAAAATGTGGGTTTGCGATGAGAGCTTGCATGGTGAGTAGTTCCTCTGTTGGAACCACGATTTCCCCTAATGGACCATGGATGACAATCGACTCTTTTTTGTTTTCGTTATATCGCGTATCCATTGCTTTGCCTTCAATAATTTTACCTGAGAGCAAAGTGAGTTTGACCGGGATCTGATACAGGCAGGCAACTTCGATATAGTCATATTGCTGGCATGAAATCATGTAAAACTCCTTTAGTAAAAGACAGCTAACCAAATGGTGATGGCATCTGGTTTGGTCCAACTTACCTGATGTTTGGTATGGGCGGGAATATTGATATGATCGCCGATGTTTAACTCGATCTCTGAGCCATCTGCATAACGAATTCTTCCAGCCCCTTCAAGTACGACCACCCATTCATGTTCTGGTTGATCGTACCACTCGTCTTCTGCAGTTACATGCCCGAAAGAGATGATGCGTTCAACGCGTACATGTTCTGTTTTGATTAAGTCTTCAAACACTTCACTGGAAAGATCACCGGGTAATTGCTTGAACAAGTTCATCTAGAAACTAGACCCTGGTTGTTTGAGAAATTCAATTTCTTCTGCTGTACTTTCGCGACCGAGGAGCTGATTCCGGTGAGGGTAGCGACCAAACCGATCGATGATCACTTTATGTTTTAGCTCAAAGTCGTAATTATTTTCCATACCCGGTTGCTTAAATAGTAACTCTGCTTTTTCATGGATAATTGGAGACTCACTGTGCATGAATGGCATAAATAAGAAGCTTTTTTCAATGGTACTTAGTGATTGCTCCGCCCCTGAAGCGATGGCTTCTTGTGCTAGAGCGAGCGCAAGAGGGTCTTGAGAGAAAGCTTTAGCCGTATTGCGATAAACATTACGAGAAAACTGGTCAAGCACAATGACTTCTGCAAGTCGACCATGTGGCGTTGTACGCCAGCCACTAAGCTCACATTTAGAGGCTTGTTCAAGGAGTTCGGAAAATCGATTTGTGATGAGCTGGTCAATGTCGGCATTGGTAACAAACCAGTCTTTAGGCTGAAGTTCTTTAAACCAAAACTCGAGTACTTGTTGGTACATAGTAGGCTCTCTGTAAATGATGATTAGATGGACTTACAGTAGAGGGAAAAGAGAGTGAGGTAAAGTCAGTCTGTTTGGTGTGTTTCTTCTAATTATCTGAACAAGTGGGAAAAATATTGAATATCGTCATTGATATAACCGGTCTTATATCGCGTTTATGTAGGAATAAAAGAAAATGCACACTTATTTAGTCACGTTTGTCGCTATGGCGGCTTTTGCGGCAAACTCTATTTTATGCCGCTTAGCATTACAATCAGGAGCGATAGACCCGGGGGCGTTTACCGTGATTCGGTTGTTCTCTGGAGCATTTGTGCTTGTTGTATTAAGTGGTGTTTGGAAAGGGCGAATTCACGTACTGAAGTCGTCTATGACTTTATGGAATGGCTGCGCACTTTTTGTTTATGCGATCTTTTTCTCTTACGCGTATGTTGCTCTTGCGGCAGGGACTGGCGCTTTGATTTTGTTTGCGACGGTGCAATTTGCTCTTATCGGTGCCTATTTGTGGCAAGGCCATAAATTATCATGGCGTGAAGGCTTTGGAAGCTTGTGCGCTATTGTTGGCTTCATTATCTTGATGTTGCCTGGTGCGCAGCAGCCGGATCTGTTCGCAGCCATCATGATGATCCTTTCGGGATTGGGTTGGGCAGCTTTCACGCTTTTAGGTCAAAAAAGCAGTTCAGCGGTGGTTGGTATTACTCAAGGGGTCGTTGGTGCAAGTCTTATCATCTTGCTTATTTTGCCTTGGATTGGCTTTGCGTTTGATTTAAGTGGTTATGGGGTATCGCTTGCACTGCTTTCTGGTGCTGTAACCTCTGGCGGTGGCTACGTATTGTGGTATTGGATCTTAAAACGGCTTTCATTATTGCAAGCTTCAGTCGCGCAGCTCTCAGTGCCGCTACTCGCGTTTATTGCTGGCACAATATGGTTAGGAGAAGAGCTTTCTCTACAAGCCGTCATAGCTTCAATTTTGATCTTAGGAGGCATCTTAGTGGTCATGAAAGTCAAGTCTGAGCGTTGAACTTGCCTAGGGTCTGTGACCTTTCGAACGAATTTTAACCGCAAAAGATCAACAGCCCCTAATCTAAGCCATCAGTAAATACGGTTATTCATCGTCATCATATGGATATATAATCCACCCTTTGCTGTTGCCGTGTTACTTCATTATGAGCCCCAAACCTGATCGCATGACCGCCATGCAGTTGATTATTCAACAAGTAAAAGCAGAATTGCCGCTATATGAGTCTGAAACATTTGTATGTGGTGTGAAGGGAAACTGTATTGGCTGCCCCAAAAAGCTGCTAGAGCTGGTGGATTCAGAGCTAACCTATTGGGAATCTGCGATGTCACGCGGAGTCATTCCTCAATTTGATGATATTCGGCGCTTCGGAAAACTGTGTACTAATGTGAGGCGAGGACTGGTTAGAAATAATCTACTGCCTGCTTAGGTATGAGTTAACAAAGTAAATAATGTCTCAGCCTTAGTACAATTTTTTCTATACGGAGGGCTTCCACTGGACTAGCTTTAAAGTAGCTACATGGATGTGGAGCCTACTATGTTTACAGTCCGTATCACTGGTTTTTCTACCGTATTGATGATGGTGGCAGCGAATGCGCATGCTGCGGTCAACAGTTTATCTGACTTACGCTTTAATACCGAAGAGTATCCGCCAGCTAATTTTACGCTTGATGGAAAGCTTCAGGGATTTGCCGTCGATATTTTGCTGTCTGCCAGTCAGATGATGGGGCAGGAAGTGAAGATGGAACAGATTCATGTCGGGCCTTGGGCACGGTCCTACCGAGCGACATTAACGCAAAAAGATGCGGTTCTTTTCTCCACGACTCGAACTGAACATCGTGAAAACTTGTTCAATTGGGTTGGTCCAATTAGTGATATTAAAGTTGTTGTTCTTGCCCGCAAAGACGCCAACATAAAAATCAATGATCCAATGGAAATGGCCAATTACACCATTGGTGTCATTCGGGATGATATTGGAGAGCAGTCCTTATTAGCCATGGGAATTCCCCGGGACGCCATGCAAGAAGCGTCGTATGTTACAACCTTGGCTGAGCAATTGATGAAAAAGCGCATTGATCTTTTAGCTTATGATGAAAAAGCAGCGTATTGGTGGGCAAAACAAGTTGGTGTGGAAAGCAGCTTATTTGAGGCAGTGTACACCTTAAGAGAAGGGGAAGTTTACTATGCGTTTAATAAACACATCCCGCAGCCTTTGTTGGATGAGCTGCAACAAGCGCTTGATGAAATGAAGACAACCATGACGGAAGAGGGTGTCTCTCTCTACGATAGTATCATTTTCAAATATCGTTAGAGATATTGTATGGAATAAACAAAAACAGCCCGATAAGGGCTGTTTAACGTTTAATTAAGGTTTAAAACACCGCTTTCTTCACGAAATATGGGTTATCAAATTTCTTTGGTGAGCCCAGCTCTGAAATCACCAATTTGTTCCACAGTTTGCGGTCAAACTCCCCTTTAGGGATTGAAGGGTAGATGGTTTCCAGTTCTTCATTAGCATAACGCATCATCTGTTTCTTTTTGATTTGGTTATACTTTTTTGCCACTCGGTTGTGTTTTTGAATCCACTCTTGCTTGAATGCTTGCAGTGCTGGCTCCGCCTTTTCTAATGCTAAGCGCGATAGATAAACACGTTTATAAGAGACTTTACGATCCAGCATAGTCCGCATTGCCGTTTGGATATAATTACCGTGATGGGTAATGGAGAAGTCATCTTTCTCAAACGGTTTAACACACCAACCTGCGGGAAAATAATCGGTTTTACGATAACGCTGATTGCGAGTTTCCAGCACGCGGTGCAGGACAAGATCAGACGTGCCTTTGAATGTTTGTTGCCACTTACCGATGCGGATTTGAAAACCCGTTGGTATGCGGTACACATTGATAAATTTGTCTTGTTCCATCGGTGAATACGCTAAATAAACAATTACACACACTTCCTTGAAGTGCTCAAAACCTGAAAAGAAGCGTTAAGGCATTGGCAACACAAGGAAAACTGAGTTTGAGAAAAATATATAGACTTATGCCGCACATTCTAGGGTAAAGAATAAAATGTCGCCAGCTCAATTTAGTCATAAAAACGCAAAATTTTCATATTCGAGTCTTGTGTTACATAGGGTTAGCTTTTAAAAATGAGCATTGTCTATGTTTTTATATGCGGCTTAGTGCATCGTTAATATTGGGGCTGAAAAAGTGAGCACAATGAAGTACACAGTGCGTCCGGCGAAGGTATCGGATTATTCGTTTCTTTTTGAATTAAAAAAGGCGGCAGAGTTTCCTGTGATAGAGCAGGTATTTGGGTGGAACGAACAAGATCAACGCGTTATCCATGCAAGAGAATGGCAGGAAGATCGGCCAACGATCATTGAAGTTGAAGGAAAAGCTGTAGGCAGTTACTTATGGAAAATTAGCGAAGAGCAGTGCTACTTAGGACGCTTCTTCATCCTGCCTGAATATCAGGGAATAGGCTTGGGCAGTGATGTTTTGAGTCAGCTATTAACCGAAGCCGATCGCTTAGGCGTACCGACAACACTGTGTTACTTACAAGGCAATCGCGTAGCAAAGTTATATCAACAATTTGGGTTTTCAAAGAACTCCGAAGATGATGCCTTTGTTTATATGCGGCGTGAACTAAAGGATTGAAATTTTTTAACTGGACATAGTGTCACATCTTCTTATTTGATATGAAATATTGTTCATATATTGTGGTTTAACCACATATAAAATAAGGAAAAAGCTAATGGTTAGGTTATTACTTTCAACGATGACTCTGTCTGTATTGTCATTTTCAGCATGGTCAGCCTCCCCCGTTGAAAACGTCGCACTGCTACAAAAACTAAAGGATGCGCACGAACAAAGGCAGCAAAGGATTCAGTTCTATCTAAAACAACACCCAGATTTTCCGATAGAAAAAAGGAGCTATATCAGTGATATTGTAAATGGTAACCCCTCATTTCATGGTAATAGGGATAGTACTCAAAATGAACTCGCAGGGTTTGATACGGTGCATCAAATACATCCTGAGTTAACCGGGAAAGGTCAAAAAATCCATGCGGTCGAAACTGGGAATCCAATAACTCCGCATCCTGTATTAAAAAACAGCGATATAACATTAAATACTACAGCGAGTTTTGAGCGACATGCGTCGGGAGTAGAGTCAATTATAGTTGGCCAGAACTTTGGTACAGATCCTATTCCACCAGTGGGAGCAATACCAGAGGTTGGAGTGATTTCATCCGCTGTATTAAACAATAACGTCGATGCGAATACCGAAAGTCTACTTATTCATCAGGCAACAGGCAATTTAACAGAAAACCGCTCTTGGGGTTACCATGTTGGTGACATATCTTTCGCAGGAGTTTACTCAGAAATATCTGCAGATATAGATGAATTGTTACACGCAAGCCCTTATTTAACTTTAGTGAGTGCGGCTGGTAATGATGCTGAAAAGTTTGAAGATGGCTATTTTTCCGTGGCAACTGACCCAACGGCAAAAAATGTAATTACTGTTGGGGCACTCGACAGGGCAAATATTTTGGATTCTGCCTCTGGTAGAGGTCCAACTAAAGATGGCCGAATAAAACCTGATTTAGTCACAGTGGGACGCGAGAATGGAGCGGGAGAGGATCTAAGCTCTACTATTGTCCAAGGGACTAGTACGTCTTTTGCTGCCCCTTTAGTAAGTAGTGCCGTTGCTTTGGTTCAACAATATGCAGAATCGACTTTTAAAGGAAGTTTGACTTCAGCCAGTGTTAAGGGGTTGTTGATTCACACAGCTAAAGATGTTGGTACCCCAGGGCCTGATTATAAAAAAGGTTGGGGAGAGTTAGATGTAGCAGGTGCTATTAGTTTAATGGATTCCATAGACTATGGGCTTGCAAACATTATTGAAGCAGAGGGTAGTAAAGAGTTCACTGTCCCAAATAATGGTACGCCACTAAAAGTTACACTGGTTTGGAATGATCCTAAAGCAGAGCCACAACAGGTAGATTTAGCAGATTCGGTGTTGATCAATGATCTTGATTTAAAAGTAGTAAATGAAGTGGGTTTGGCATTTTTTCCTTGGGTGCTAGATCCAAATAAACCTGATCAACCTGCGACAACGGGTATCAATAATAGAGATAATGTGGAACAAATCTTAATATCTCCACTAGGTATTGATTCATCATATTCTATACAGGTAAGTGCGCCTGAAAATCAGTCATATTCTTTAATTATTTCTGGGTTAATGCCTAATTTAATAGGGCCTATAAGCGTAGAATCTTTAAATCCTCTTATTCAGGCTGAAAATGCAGAAGTTATCTCAGAGTTTCAAATCATTGGGCTTTATCAAAAGGATGTTGCTTTTTCACTTGTACACAGCGATGGACACAGAGAGCCTGTAATTGGGGAGCAAATAGGTTTAAATCGTTATCGTATATCTTATAAGAATAGCCCAGACTTATATGCAATTGAAGTAATTGCAGACTATTATCGTAGAGATTTTGACATAAGGAGCAAAACGACCAATCAACGACCTTCTACAAAACCGATTATCACTGATATCTATAAGAGCAAGGGGGTTCGCAGAGCTGTGTTTTCTTTAATTGATGCAGACAGCCTCGCTAAAGTTGATAGAGTAGATATTGATGGCTATCAAGGAAATGTAAACTTTGGCATGATACCAAACACCGATAATTTTTATGTGGAAATACCGGATACAATTGTTGACACAACAATAGATGAAAAAGAAATTACCTTGGTAGTAACTTCATCCGATTCTCTCGACGATAACACTGAAATATATCCAATTCATATCTTTAACGATGTGAAAATAGAATGGGTGAATCCTATTGAAGATCACTTTGTTTCATTGAATGCAGACAATCAATTAATCTTGCAGTACAAAGATGGAATTACTGTTTTAGGTGGTGAAATCACATTTCGAAAAGTATCAGGTCAACCCTATCCCATTTTTGGTGAAGTTGATTTTCAGAAACACCAAGTAATTTTTACGTTAAATGCAGATATTGTTGAAACTATTAATTATGACGTTGCTCCCTTCCTTGACATAAAAGCTGAAGTAAATGGATTAGAACAATCTATTCTCCCGGCTCCTTTTATCGTTAGAAGATCATAGTGATAAATATAATAGCCGCCATTTATGGTGGCTATTTTTTCTAATGTTTTACTACTTAGAAAATGCAGTGCTTAGCAAAGTCTTTTGCTTCGTTGGCTGTCCAGTCACCTTTTGGTTTTTCCTGCATATCTTTACACCATTCTTCACTGCCGACTTCCGTACATGCCATTAGTTGAGTCGCTAGAAATAGTAGTAGTGCGATTTTTTTCACATTGTGCTCCTTCAAAATTCTGAGACCGAAAAGGTCGCGAGTATAACGGCTTTTACTTAACCGATATGTAAAGAATGCCTGATTTTTTGGTTATGTCGCAACTTTGTTACCGTGATCAAATTCTCTTTTTCTATTTTGAAAACCTCTTGTTCAAGGATCCCAATCACACAATAACTTTAACTACCTCGCAAATCTGATGAGACCAATTATGATTTCATCGAAACGTTTCGATGAGTGTTTTATCACTAATGTAGTTAAGAATGCTTACTGTCGGCGTAACGTGTCTGAGAGATGAAAAATGAAAAAAAGTACCCTGATAAATTCTGAACTTTCTTATTTGGTGGCGACCTTGGGCCATACGGATGAAGTCACCATTTGTGACGCAGGCTTGCCGATTCCTGAGGAAGTGCAACGTGTTGATTTAGCCCTGACTCGAGGCACGCCCAGCTTTATTGAGACCGTGCGTGTTTGGCTCTCGGAATCTCAAATTGAAGGGGTGATTATGGCAAAAGAGTTTGCTGACGTTAGCCCAGAGCATCATGTTTGGTTGCTCAACGAATTAGAAGAAGAGCAGCGACAGTCAGGCAGGAAAATCAGCATCGACTATGTTTCTCATGAAGAGTTTAAAACTCGAACCCAGCAAAGCCGAGCGATTATTCGTACTGGGGAATTCACACCTTATGCGAACGTTATTTTCAAAGCTGGTGTGGTGTTTTAACCCATTAAAGGTTGAGGATGGATTATGACTGAAGCGATTTTGCAACTCAGTGATATTGAAAAAGCTTTTCCCGGAGTGAAAGCTCTGGATAAAGCATGCTTGAACGTGTACCCAGGAAAGGTGATGGCCTTGATGGGGGAAAACGGGGCAGGTAAATCAACATTAATGAAGGTGTTGACGGGGATATACAGCTTAGATGCTGGCTCAATTCATTATCAAGGACAACCAGCTGCCTTTAAGGGACCACGAGATTCCCAGCAAGCGGGCATTAGTATTATCCACCAAGAACTAAACCTTATTCCAGAGTTGACTATTGCAGAAAATATCTTCCTAGGCCGAGAGTTTACCGGTGCGTTGGGTTCAATTCAATGGGGCCGAATGTATCAAGAAGCCGACAAATTGCTGGCGAGGCTGAATGTTAAACACAGCTCCAGAGCTTTGCTTGGTGACTTGAGCCTTGGTGAGCAGCAAATGGTTGAGATTGCAAAAGCTCTCTCTTTTGAATCTAAAGTCATCATCATGGATGAACCAACCGATGCACTCACTGACACCGAAACCGAATCTTTGTTCAAGGTGATCAATGAGCTACGTGATGAAGGGTGCGGTATTGTTTATATCTCCCACCGTCTGAAAGAGATTTTCCAAATTTGTGATGACATTACGGTGCTTCGCGACGGTAAATTCATCGGAGAGTGCCAAGTCGCAGACACCAATGAAGATGGCCTGATCGAAATGATGGTTGGGCGAAAATTGGAAGAACAATACCCACGGATTGATGTTAGACATGGTGACACATGCCTCGAAGTCATCGGTTTAACGGGATCGGGTGTGCATGATGTCAGTTTTACCTTGAAACGCGGCGAGATCTTAGGTGTTTCTGGCCTGATGGGAGCTGGGCGCACTGAGCTGATGAAGGTTATCTATGGCGCACTCCCCAGCAAACGGGGGGTTATTAACCTAAACAACAAAACCATTAACCCTGTGAGTCCGCAAGATGGCTTAGCAAATGGTATTGCGTACATCTCAGAAGATCGCAAAGGGGATGGTTTAGTGCTCGGGTTGTCGGTTAAAGAAAACATGTCTCTTTGTGCGTTGGATAAACTGACTAAGGGGGTTCAGATTCGTCATTACGACGAAGTGACCGCAGTCGAAGACTTTATCAAGCTATTTAACATTAAAACGCCAACTCGCGATCAGATCATTGGCAATTTATCGGGTGGTAACCAGCAAAAAGTAGCGATTGCGAAAGGGTTAATGACCAAACCAAAAGTATTGATCCTTGATGAACCCACTCGTGGCGTTGACGTTGGGGCAAAGAAAGAGATTTATCAACTCATCAACAAATTTAAAGCAGACGGCATGAGCATCATACTGGTTTCCTCTGAGATGCCAGAAGTTCTGGGAATGAGCGACCGCATTCTGGTTATGCATGAAGGCCGTATTAGTGGTGAGTTTGATGCCAAAGACGCCGATCAAGAAAAACTATTGGCGTGTGCAGTAGGCAAAAAGATTAACGAGGAAGCAGCATGAGTACCAAGACCATGAGCAAACCAACTGAAAACAGTACAAAAACGCTGTTTAGCAAAGAGTGGTTGATTGAACAAAAATCACTGATTGCATTACTATTTTTAATTGTTGTTGTGTCGTTTTTAAACCCTAACTTTTTTACCGTCGACAACATTCTCAATATTCTTCGTCAAACTTCCGTTAATGCAATCATTGCGGTGGGTATGACATTAGTAATACTCACTGCGGGTATCGACTTAAGTGTCGGTTCCGTACTGGCGTTATGTGGTGCATTTGCAGCCAGTTTAATTGCAATGGAAGTTCCGGTTTTGATTGCGGTACCGACTGCGTTACTTGCAGGTGCGGCACTTGGAGCGATCAGCGGCATAATCATCGCGAAAGGCAAGGTTCAAGCCTTCATTGCCACACTGGTTACAATGACGTTATTACGTGGTGTCACCATGGTTTATACCGATGGTCGACCTATCTCAACTGGCTTTACTGATACGGCTGATGCGTTTGCATGGTTTGGTACTGGTTATGCGCTAGGTATCCCTGTTCCTGTTTGGCTTATGGTCGTCGTATTTGCTGCTGCTTGGTATTTACTAAACCACACTCGCTTTGGCCGCTATGTCTATGCACTGGGTGGTAATGAGTCAGCGACTCGCTTGTCGGGTATCAATGTTGACCGTGTAAAAATCGGTGTCTATGCCATTTGCGGTTTGTTAGCTGCTTTGGCTGGTATCATCGTGACTTCGCGACTTTCTTCTGCTCAGCCAACGGCTGGTATGGGATACGAGCTCGATGCGATTGCTGCGGTGGTACTTGGTGGCACCAGTCTAATGGGAGGCAAGGGCCGTATTATGGGAACATTAATCGGCGCACTGATTATTGGCTTCCTTAATAACGCCTTAAACCTTCTAGATGTTTCTTCTTACTATCAGATGATAGCAAAAGCAGTGGTGATTTTGCTGGCGGTACTGGTAGACAACAAAAACAAGTAAACCATAACAATAGAGCCAGTTGCTAAGCGCTGGCTCACTTAAACAAAGGACGATAACGATGAAAAAACTGGCAACTCTTATTTCTGCTGCACTGCTTTCTTCCACCATGTCTGTTGCTGCGCAAGCGCAAGACACAATGGCCATCGTGGTATCCACGTTGAATAACCCATTTTTTGTCACCATGAAAGATGGCGCGGAAGCAAAAGCAAAAGAGCTGGGCTACAACTTGATTGTTCTGGACTCGCAAAACGATCCAAGTAAAGAGCTTTCCAATATTGAAGATTTAACCATCCGTGGTGTTAAAGCCATTTTGATTAACCCAACAGACTCCGACGCAGTATCCAATGCTATTCGCATGGCAAACCGCTCGAAAATCCCTGTACTGACGCTAGACCGTGGCGCGAGCCGTGGTGATGTTGTGAGTCACATTGCTTCTGACAACATTGTTGGCGGTGAAATGGCGGGTCATTACATTGTGGAAAAAGTAGGTGAGAAGGCGAAAGTTATTCAGCTTGAAGGCATTGCAGGTACATCGGCTGCGCGTGAGCGTGGTGAAGGTTTCATGAATGCCGTTAAAGGCAGCAAGATGGAATTACTGGCTAGCCAACCTGCAGACTTTGACCGTACGAAAGGTTTGAACGTAATGGAGAACTTGCTTGCAGCTAACCCAGATGTGCAAGCGGTGTTTGCGCAAAACGATGAAATGGCGCTCGGCGCGTTACGTGCGGTTCAAGCATCTGGTAAAGATGTCATGATCGTTGGCTTTGATGGAACTGATGACGGCATTGCTGCGGTTAATCGAGGCAAGCTTGCAGCGACAGTAGCTCAGCAGCCAGACATGATTGGTGCGCTCGGTGTTGAAACGGCGGACAAAGTACTTAAAGGCGAATCGGTTGAAGAGTACATTCCTGTGCCACTTAAAGTGATCACCAAATAAGTTTTATGCCCTCCTTTCATTTTTCTCCTGTCGTTTGTTGGGAGGAGGGCTTTCTTCACAGAGTAGATAGCTTTGTGTTTTGGCAAAGTCCAAAGCTATCTGTTCCAACGTTTGTACAAAGGTTCGCTAAGAACCGAGGATTACCTTATGAGTAAGTTAGTGGTGTTAGGTAGTGTTAATGCTGACCATGTTTTAAAAGTGCCTTCATTTCCTCGCCCGGGCGAGACGTTACATGGCCATGGCTATCAGGTTATTCCCGGTGGGAAAGGAGCAAATCAAGCGGTTGCTGCGGCACGATTAGGTGCTGATGTCGGGTTTGTGGCATGTGTCGGCGATGATGCGTTTGGTATTAATATCCGTGAAAGCTTCAAGCTTGACGGTATTAACATCTCTGGAGTAAAAATGCAGCCCAATTGTCCCACTGGAATTGCGATGATCCAAGTGGCGGAAAGTGGTGAAAATAGCATTTGTATCTCAGCAGAGGCGAATGCGAAGTTAACCGCGGAAGCGATTGAGCCGGATTTAGAAAAAATTCGTCAAGCCAACTACTTACTCATGCAGCTAGAAACACCGACTTGCGGTGTTGAAGCCGCAGCAAAAGAAGCGGCGCTCTCGGCGACTAAAGTGATTTTAAACCCAGCACCAGCGAAACCATTGAGTGATGAGTTGCTTGCGTGTGTTGATGTGATTACGCCAAATGAAACGGAAGCGGAAGTGCTTACTGGTGTGGCGGTCTCTGATCACGACTCGGCTCAGGAAGCGGCTAATATTCTGCATGCGAAAGGGGTGGAGACGGTCCTTATTACACTAGGTGCACAAGGTGTTTGGTTAAGTGAAAACGGAGTAGGTGAGATCATTTCGGGTTTTAGAGTGGAAGCAACGGACACAACAGCGGCAGGAGATACGTTTAATGGGGCATTGCTCACTGGTTTATTAGAAGAGAAGCCACTAAAATCAGCTATTCAGTTTGCTCATGCAGCGGCTGCGATCAGCGTAACACGTTTTGGAGCACAAACGTCGATACCAAAACGGGAGGAAGTGGATCGCTTTCTTGCTAGTCAATAATTAGGAGAATGACATGGCAACAATGAAAGATATTGCGAAACTCGCCGGAGTTTCTACCTCAACGGTTAGCCATGTCATCAATAAAACCCGTTTTGTTAGTGAAGAGATTTCAGAACGGGTGAATAACGCAGCTAAAGAACTCAATTACTTTGCCCCATCCGCTATCGCTCGAAGCTTAAAAGTCAATCGAACTCAAACCATTGGTATGCTCGTGACTACCTCGACCAACCCATTTTTTGGTGAAGTGGTGAAAGGGGTTGAACGCAGCTGCTATCAAAAAGGCTACAACCTCATCTTATGTAACACAGAAGGTGACAATGAGCGGATGAAAGCCTCGATTAATACCTTATTACAGAAGCGAGTTGATGGCTTGATCTTGATGTGTTCGTCTCTGGAAGGTGAGCGACTTGATGTCTTTGAAAAGTACACCAGCCTGCCTGTTGTGGTGATGGATTGGGGGCCGATGCTGTTTACCAGCGATAAGATCCAAGATAATTCACTTCGTGGAGGATAC
The DNA here is from genome assembly GCF_040869035.1 of Vibrio sp. NTOU-M3. Lineage (NCBI taxonomy): Bacteria > Pseudomonadati > Pseudomonadota > Gammaproteobacteria > Vibrionales > Vibrionaceae > Vibrio > Vibrio sp. NTOU-M3. Next base: position 305,774 of record NZ_CP162101.1, on the reverse strand, counting down.
CTTGCGACCAAGCATCTGATTGAAGCAGGACATCGAGACATTGGTTGTATCGCAGGGCCTTTGATTAAACACCAAGCTCAAATGCGTTACGAAGGTTATAAACGGGCAATGAATGAGGCGGGACTTGAGTTCGCCTCACGCTGGATTGTCGAAGCGGATTTCGAATGTGAAGGTGGCTACGAAGCGTTTAATAAAATGCATCAAGCAGGCCCGCTACCGAGTGCCATTTTTGTGTGTAATGACATGATGGCGATGGGGGTGATTAATGCGGCGAACGAAAAGGGTATAAAGATTCCTGATGAGCTTTCTCTTATCGGTTACGATGATATCCATATTGCCAAGTTCATGACTCCGTCACTCACCACCATTCACCAGCCTAAATATCGTTTGGGGCAAGCGGCCGTAGAAACGCTATTGAACAAACTAAATAAAGTGACATCTGAGCCGCAAATCGTGCAGCTGGAGCCCACGTTGGTGGAACGCAAAAGTGTTGCCCAGCACCATCAATAGACCATACTGAAGGAACCATTATGATTTTAATTACGGGAGCGACAGGGGGACTAGGCTCTGCATTGGCTAAGCTCTATTGCGAAGAAAGCCCTGTATTACTCAGCGGGCGGAGTGACGCTAAATTAGCGGCGTTAGCTCAGACTCTGTCAGGTGATGTGACCACTTCGGTGGCGGATCTAATGGACGAAAACCAGATTGTTCAATTGCTCGATACGCTACCTGAAACGCCAAAGATGATCTACCACTGTGCGGGAAGTGGTTGCTTTGGCCCGATTGAAACACAATCAGCAGAATCATTGACTCAGTTAGTGGAAAATAACCTTACGTCCACTATGTTGTTTTTAAAAGCTTTAGTTAGCCGTTACCAAAACCAACCAGTCACAGTGGCGGTGGTGATGTCTACCGCAGCACAAGTCGCGAAAGCAAATGAATCCACTTATTGCGCAGTGAAGTGGGGCGTGCGTGGATTGCTGGAATCGCTTCGTATCGAGCTGAAAGGAAAGCCCATGAAATTAGTTGGTGTATATCCGGGTGGGATGGCAACGGAGTTTTGGGTAACCAGCGGTACGGATATGGATACATCTTCATTTATGACAGGAGAAGAGGCAGCCTCCATGCTTAAGCAGGCGATGCCATCAACCGAACATGGGTATGTGTCTGATATCACCATTAATCGACAATAGTGCATAAAAGCTTGGCAAAAAAAGGATGGCGCATGCCATCCTTTTTGTATTTACATAAACCAGAATACGCCGACTTTGAATGTTTGCTGATCCAGCTTCTCAGCACTGCTGAACTGAACCCCATCAAATAGGTATTGGTAAGAAAACTTCATTCCAAAATTCTTTGTTATGTTGAAATCCGTACCCAGCTCAACGGCACCATGAAAGTACTTTTCTTTATTACTTGCATTTGTACTTTTGCTGTCACTGTCTAGGAATAATCCGCTGTCATAAATGCTGCGTGAACCACTGTAGTACACATCAGCATCGGTAATGGTGTAATGGATAGAAGGCTTAGCGAACAGGTTTAACTTGGTATTCAAAGGTAGCGTGAACTTGGGTGCAAGTGAGAACGAATAAATATTGGCCTCTAAATCCAAGAAATTACGTGTTCTTACACTGGTGCTACCCAAGGTCACCGTATTATAAATGGTCTCTGTAATAGGGTTTGAGTATGTATAACTTGCACCTGCTTCCAAAGACAGCCACTGACTATATCGATACCCTAACGTCGCACCAAGACCAAATGCAGATTTATCTACATCATAATTTTGGCCGTCGATGGCGTAGTCTGAAGATTTATAATCAATCACCGAACCTGTCGTTTCTAATCCGATGTAAAAATGATTTGCTTGGGCAAAAGGAGCAAGTAAAAGCGTGGTTGCAGCAAGAGATTTTATTGTCAATTTCATTGATTAAGTCTATTACGTATTATTGTTGTGTCAGCAATCCATTCCGTTATGTTTGATGCGGTTGTCCATCTGGGTAACAACGCGCAAATTGAATTAATTGTCCGTAATTATATTTCGTGCTGAATTATATAAATTACAAATTGCTTGCCAACATCTTGAGCGGCAAAACAGTTTTGTCGTATGGAAACAATAACGTTAGGGGAAAGAAAAAGGTGGCATCAATGCCACCTTTCATAGGGGATTTGAAGGTTAGTGATTTAGAAACTCGACGGCCTTATCTGGGAAGTCGGTGAATAATCCATCAACCTTTACTTGGTTGTAGAAAATGTCCAGCATGTCTTCAAAGTTTTCTGCGTATGGTGCGATACGCCCTGGATCGGCACGGAATGTATAAGGGTGAACTTCAAGCCCGGCCATTTTTGCCTCTTTCATTAAAGGCTTGATGATAATATTGCCTTTGGTTGATTTGTCATCCACCAACATTGGCTTCCAAGGGCCTAGTCCTTCTGCATATTCCGCCACTTTTTTCATTGCGCCGGGCTCAAACATCCAGTCGTAACTGTAAGGTGTGGCTTTTTCACCTTGGTATACCATGGTTTCGTTCCAGTCGGTATAAGCGACTAACTGAACTAATTTTATGTCCATATTCATTGATGGCATCAGCTCATCGTTGATTCGTTTTAATTCATTTGGATCGAAGCACTGAAGGTAGACTTTATCGTCCTTGCTGTCGTAGCCATATTGTTTCAGTACTTTTAGCACGGCGCTACTGATGTCTTTTCCTTCATGGCGGTGGAACCAAGGTGCTTTTATTTCTGGGTAAATACCAATGTCGTAGCCCAATGTTTTGTTCAAACCTTGGATGAGTTCGATCTCCTCTTCCAGAGTTGGAACGGTAAAATCGCCTTTCCACATAGGGAAGCGAGTTGGGTACCCAGCAACCTTGTTCCCTGCATCATCCAGCTTAAACCCTTCGGTGACCTTTAAGGTTTTGATTTCAGCAAGCGTAAAGTCAATTGCATAGTAGCGACCGTCTTTTCTTGCTCTGTTTGGGTATCGCTCAGCAACGTCAGTCACGCGGTCTAGGTAGTGATCATGTAAGACAACCAAGCGATCATCTTTGGTCATGACAACATCTTGTTCGATGTAATCCGGCTTCATCGCATAGGCAAGTGCTTTGGCTTCCAGTGTGTGTTCGGGTAGGTAAGCTGAAGCACCGCGGTGTGCGACGACGAGTGGTTTGGCGAATGCATTGGCGGACAAGCTGAGTGCAATAACGGATGCACAAAAAGTAACAGTTTTCATGATTTATTCCTTATCAGATAGCAGCCCAAAGGCTGCCATCAATTTATGACGTTATTACGACAGATTTTATGCAAGTGCTTCTTTTTCTTTTTGCTTACGTTCGTGGTGAGCTCGTTCGCCAAGGAAGGCATAAGTCAGACACACGATAGATGTAATACAAGAACCAACCAGAATGATAAAACCACCATCCCAACCGAAGTGATCAACGGTATAGCCCAAAATTGCATTTGCAGCGACCGCGCCACCTAAGTAACCAAATAGGCCGGTTAAGCCAGCCGCCGTACCCGCTGCTTTTTTCGGTGCAAGCTCAAGTGCGTACAGGCCAATCAGCATCACTGGACCGTAAATTAGGAATCCGATTGCAACCAAAGCCGCCATATCCACTGCTGGATTACCTGCTGGGTTAAACCAATACACAAGCACTGCAAGCGTAACGAGTACCATAAATAGAATGCCCGCGGGAGCACGGCGCCCCTTGAACAGTTTGTCCGAGATCCAACCACACAAGAGCGTGCCAGGAATGCCCGCCCACTCGTATAAGAAATAAGCCCATGAAGATTTATCCACGGTAAATTCTTTGGCTTCTTTTAAGTATACCGGAGCCCAATCGAGTACACCGTAGCGGATCAGGTAAACGAAAGCGTTGGCAATAGCGATCGACCAAAGCAATTTATTATTGAAAACGTATTTAAAGAAGATTTCTTTAGCCGTCATCTCTTGTTCATGGGACTTGTCGTAGTCATCTGGGTAATCGTGTTTGTATTCTTCAATCGGTGGTAAACCACAGGATTGTGGAGTATCACGCATGGTTAACCAGATAAAAATGGCAACGAGAGTGGCAAAAAATGCGGGAACATAAAATGCGGTACGCCAGTCATCGTTAAAAGCCCATAAGCCAAGTAGGAACATAGGACCAATTAAGCCGCCACCAACGTTGTGTGCAACATTCCAGACGGAGACGATCTCACCCCTTTCTTTACGGGACCACCAGTGCACCATAGTTCGTCCACAAGCGGGCCACCCCATTCCTTGAAACCAGCCATTGAGGAATAACAGAATGAACATGGCAGTAATGCTTCCGGTTGCCCACGGCATAAAACCAAAGCAGAACATAACCAGTGCTGACATCAGAAGGCCGGCGCTCAAGAAGTATCTCGGGTTTGAACGGTCGGAAACGCTGCCCATTAAGAACTTAGACAGTCCGTACGCAATAGAAACGGCAGCCAGTGCTACCCCTAGATCTCCTCGGCTAAAGCCTTGTTCAATTAAGTAGGGCATCGCCAAACTAAAATTCTTACGAACCAGATAGTAGCCAGCGTAACCAATGAAGATGCCAGCAAATAATTGCCAACGTAATCGGCGGTAAGTGCTGTCAATCACGCTTTCGGAGAGTCGATCAATATGAGCCTTTGGTTTAAATATACCTAGCATAAGAGCCTCTTATGGAGTTATGTATGTGTTTTTGTTTCGAATGAGCGTTCGAAATCTTTCGTTATGCGAGCGGTATTGTATTAAAACGAAAATGTTTTTCTGTGATAAATGTTACAGAAACATTAAGGTCTTATGTTAAGGCTAAGATTTTGATAAGAAATGACTCATTTTTGAGCCTGTTTTTGTTTGTTGTTAATGGTTGTTAATTTTCGATTAAGAAAAATAACGAGCGTACGTAATGTTATTAAATTAAATGAGGAGGTTAATACAGAGAAATAAGGTCTAAAAAGTCTTTTAAGAGAGAGTTAATACACATTAAGAGCTATTTATGTAATCTTTTAATACTTCAAAACAATATTTATAAAATACAGCGACTTAATACGGTGATTTTGGAACCGACGTCAAATTGTTGGGCTTATAATGGAAAATATAAAACGTTACCACATTTTTTCTACAGTTGTAGAAACGGGGAGTATGACAGCAGCGGCAAAACATTTAGGGATGACACCTTCTGCTGTGAGTCAAAATATTAGTTACTTAGAAAACTCTTTAGGAATGACATTGTTATATCGTTCTACGAGAGGAAATTCGCTGACTGAGGCGGGACAAATATTATGGAAAGGTTATGATGAAATGCGCCTTCACTATAATGATTTGGAACGAAAACTGACAGAGAATAAAGTTGTTGTACAAGGCGATGTGCGGATTTCTTGTCCTGAAGGCATTGGGCAAGAATTATTAGCCCATGCTCTGAAAGAGTTATTTGCTAATAATCCAAAATTGACCGTCAATGTGATCTCCGAATATCAACTTACGGATATTTACACGAACAATATCGATATTGCTATTCGTGTAGGAAAGATCAGTGATAACAACTTAGTTTACCGGCCGTTAGGTAAGCTTCGTATGGCCTTGTGCGCTTCTCCAGATTACCTTGAAGAACATGGCGAGCCTAAAAGTGCGGAAGATCTCAAAAATCATCATTTGCTACGTCATGCCGATGATCTAGCTGAGCTCCAGTTTCTTGACAAAACTGGTAAGTCATACCGAATCAAACCAAAGATGAAAATGGTCAGCAATAATGTCTTGGTTATTCGATCGTTTGCTACCAATGGTTATGGCCTTGCATTGCTGCCAATAGACTTAATTCGTGAGCATATGACAGAAGGTGTATTGAAGCCTGTTATGGCGGACTATGAGTGGCCAGTTTTAGATATTCAGGCATTAACTGTCGGTCGAATTCTGCCAAAACGAGTGGTTGAGGTCGTTAATGCATTAAAGAGCTATTTTGAAAACGTGAACTCAGTTCAGACAAAGTAATTGCATATCCAGACTGCATTTAAAACAAGTCATTAACAATCAAAAAAAGACTTCTCATTTTTGAGAAGTTTACCTTTTTTATTTTTGTGACAAATACGAGTTTGTCATAGTTAAATTTGTGGTAAATATTTGTTTTCAATCACCTAATTTGGACGCCATTATTTAGAAATAAGATGATATATAAAAATAATTTCATATTTAATGCCAAATCTAGCTTTGTTGTTCAATTGATTAGTCATTGCAACTCAAGTTGAAATTTGTATTATCAAAAAAACATTATAAAAAGTAAGGTAAACATTGTTTACCAAATAATAACAATAAATTTAAAAATTATATAAAGTGCTGTCTTATTAGGAAAAATAAAATGGAAAACATGAAGCGCTATTGCATTTTCTCTGTTGTGGCCGAAACAGGGAGCATGACGGCAGCCTCGAAACGTTTAGGCATGTCTCCATCAGCAATAAGTCAAAATATTGCTCATTTAGAAAAAAAACTAGGTGTAACTTTGTTATATCGTTCAACACGGGGTTTTTCGTTAAGTGAAGCTGGCAGAATTTTGCTTCAAGGCTATGAAAACATGCGTGAGCACTTTAGCGAGTTAGAAGACCGGCTAAGTGAATGTAAATCGTGTGTGAAAGGGGAAGTGAGAATTGCATGTTCAAGTGGGATCGGCCAAGAAACGGTCGCTCGAATACTTGCTGAATTAAACGAAGATTACCCTGAATTAAACTACACCATTTTTGTTGGCGACGAGTTCCATGATTTGGTGGGTGAAAATATCGATATCGCCGTGCGCATCGGGGACTTAAAAGACAGTGGGCTTGTGTTTAGGCCACTTGGTCAAATCAAGGTTGTGTTATGTGCATCCCCTCATTATCTTGCGACAAAAGGAACACCAGAGTCGCTGTCTGATCTGAACCAACATGACTGGATCTTAAACTCGGAATGCGATATTGGCACTCGTGTCAATCAAATGCCTGAAGTTGCAGCTGCAAAAGTCGTACTCACGCCTAAGATCGTATCGAGTAGTGCCATGGTGTCACGGACCTTCGCAATTGAAGGACATGGGTTGGCTTTTCTTCCAGAAGAATTCATTGCTCCCAATGTTCATCGTGGTGAATTAGTAACGTTACTGGACGATATTCAGTGGCCGTTACTAAAAATTCAAGCATTAACAGTCAGCCGAGTTTTACCAAAAAAAGTGGAAGTTATTTTGGATGCATTAAAAATCCATTATCTGCAACATGCGAATAAGTAAGATATTTATATTCCACCGATTTTATTTCGTTCAACATCTTATTATTAAATTAATTAATATAACTTGCTGATTATTAAATTTCTTATTTTGAAGTTAAATAGAATATTTGTTTGTTTTTGAACAAATATTCTATCTATTTGGTTAATTTGGCGAAAATATCTTCAGATAAATGATGTAATTGGTGGCGTTAAAATTTTGAAGTCGCTCGAAACTTGTGAGTGAGATTGCAAGCTCGCGGTGTTGGCGCTGGAAACCAGCTAAAAGAACGTTTGATATATCAGTAAGGTCAATATATTTCCTTGATAACCTGAATTTGCTCAAAACATCTCGCGATGCAGTAGAAGATGCGAGTTCAAATATCAAAAGGAAATGAAATGAAAAATCTTACAACCTTATCCCTCATCAGTGCTGGCCTTGTGGCCTCACTGACTTCAATAAACGTTCAGGCTCATGGCTGGGTCGAGTTTCCAAGTGCACGTCAGAACACCTGTTATCTTGATGGCGGTTTTTGGACAAATGAAATCCCAAACCAAGCGTGTCAGGCTGCTTATGACATCTCAGGTGCCTATCCTTTTGTTCAGCGCAGTGAAGTCGCGGCAAATGTACCAAACTACCGAGATATGGCACATGTAAAAGCCATTGTTCCAAATGGTGAACTCTGTTCAGCAGGAGATTCTGCGAAAGCAGGGTTGAATGTGACGTCTCCCCATTGGCAACGAACGAATATAACCCTAGATGCGAACAATCAAATTGACCTCGTTTTTTATGGAAAAGCACCTCATAACCCGTCCTATTGGGAGTTTTACTTAACCAAACCAACTTACGATCCAACCTTGCCGCTTACATGGGATGATCTGGAACTCATTGATACCGCAGGTGATATCGCAGTCGATGCAGAGAAACGCTACCGCATGAAAGTAACGTTCCCTGCAGGTCGAAGTGGAGATGCGATTCTTTATACGCGCTGGCAACGTATTGATGTTGCAGGAGAAGGATTCTACAACTGTAGTGATATCACCTTTAAAGGCGATGGCACAACACCAACGGATCCGACAGACCCAACAGAACCAGGTAACAATTTAACGGTACTAGGGTACTACGTGCCACAAGGCTTCGGACCTGTTGAAACAGGTGATACGGTGCGATTCCGTACTTTTGATGCCACAGGGGCTGAAACAACAGACATCTCACTGCCGATCACGGCTAACAACACGTCAACATGGTCTGCTGAGCTTGCGGGACAATTTAACGATACCAAGAAAGGAGAATGGTATATCGGCATTTGGCATCAGGAAATGAACCACTACATGTACGATACCAACAATGTTCACGGGAATCAGGTTCATGCCCCGAATGACACCTTCAGCTACGCATTATCATTGATTAAAGGTGATACGACTGTGCCAACAGAACCTACCAATGCATGGCGTACTGATGCAACATATTCTGCTGGTGATGTCGTTTCACACAATGGTCGAGAGTGGACAGCGCAGTGGTGGACTCAAGGTGAAGAACCGGGTACGACTGGTGAGTGGGGCGTTTGGCGTTAATTTTATCGCCAGTTAAAGGTATGTTGGTGAGTGTTTGAAAAACGTCATATAGCATTTGCCATATGTAATTTCGATTAAGCAAATAAAGCCCCTTGCGGGGCTTTATTTTTATGTAGCGTTAAGTTAAGCCTGAGGTAGTGCGACACCACTTTCTTGGTGAAGACGACGACACGCTTTTCCGTCACTGTGGAACAGATGACAACGATGGGCTGGAATGCCAACAGACAATTTGTCGCCAGCTTCAACGGGCAACGTATCCGGTTGGCGATAAATCATATCTGCATCTGCAGCGTCGATGTGCATGTAAACTTGTGTTTCGTTACCCAGTTTCTCAACGATATTCACTTCACCTTCGATGGTTGCATCCCCTTCGTTTTCAGGCAGTAAATGTTCTGGACGAACACCAAGAGACATACGTTCTCCGCGCGTAATTGTCGTACCATCTACGGGAATCCAGAATGTTGTACCATTGGCAAGTTGGACCATGACGCGCTCTTTTTCCACTGCTTCAATGAATACGCTCATGAAGTTCATTTTTGGTGAGCCGATAAAGCCCGCAACAAAACGATTTTGTGGGTAGTGATATAACTCGAGCGGTTGGCCTACTTGAGAAACATAGCCGCCATCGAGTACCACGATCTTGTCAGCCATAGTCATTGCTTCAACTTGATCGTGGGTCACGTAAATCATAGTGCAGCCTAATTTACGTTGTAATTTGGTGATTTCAGAGCGCATTTGCACGCGAAGAGCCGCATCTAGGTTAGAAAGAGGTTCGTCTAACAGAAATACTTTAGGTTGGGAAACCAGTGTACGGCCGATAGCTACACGCTGCCTTTGTCCACCAGACAATGCTTTAGGCTGGCGTTCTAGCAAATGACTTAGCTGGAGAATCTCAGCGGCGTGTTCGACGCGTTGATCAATTTCCTCTTTGTTTGCTTTCGCGAGTTTTAGGCCAAATGACATATTGTCGTACAGATTGAGGTGTGGGTACAAAGCGTACGATTGAAATACCATACCCACGCCACGTTTTGACGGTTCTACGTCATTCATCTTCTCTTCACCAATGAAGAGTTCGCCAGAGGTGATGTCTTCAAGACCAGCAATACAACGCAACAATGTTGATTTACCGCAGCCTGATGGTCCAACGAAAACGACAAATTCGCCTTCCTTGATCTCTAAATCGACGTTTTTAGAAATTAATACGTCGCCGTAGGCTTTACATACATTTTTTAACGTGACACTCGCCATTTAGCTCGTCCTCGATCTTAATTTTTATTTTTGTCCTGCTCATCATTATATGAATTATCTCCTGAGCAGTAACAGTAGGAATTCGGTTATCCAGTCTTAATGAGACCTAGGTAAGAAAATAGGGTGACCGCATTAAGGCGTTACGTCACCCGTCTGAGCCTAAATTGAGAATACTTCCCCCACTGATTAAACATCTCCCCCGTATTGTCATAACCACGAATGTTTATCAGCACAGTACCTCACTTGGCGTGAAACCAGTGTTATCGATTTTGACTCACTGGAAAGGGTTCTTACCATCCACTTAAGGATGAGTTCATTGTGTGTTTTTCCTTGTGGTTAAACATCCTCCCGTGTGTGTTTTTTGCGGGGGGAGTCGTCGAGGAGGAGGGCGTAGGGAGTAAAAAAAGGGTGAACAGATCGAGTTCAAATAAATTTGCAGGCCAATAGTGAAGTGACTCACATTGAAGGTCGTATTTGTGAACTCAGTCATCAATGTGCACCGATGATGATCACGAAAATAAGCCATAATACAGAGGGCGTAGGGAGTAGGAGGATTCGCGTTGCCGTGTTTTCTTTGAAGATATATGTCGAGATATGGCGAAACCTTCTGGTGAAGCCCTACAACACAAATATAAAAAGGATATGAACATGAAAAACGCCCTAAGCACGGTAGCACTTGGAACGCTTGTTGCTCTAGGCTCATTCGGTGCGCACGCTGCGATTGAAGAAGGCCAGCTAACCATCTGGATTAATGGTGACAAAGGCTACAATGGACTGGCTGAAGTAGGTAAACAATTTGAAGAAGACACAGGGATTAAAGTGACAGTCGCTCACCCTGATGCGCTTCAAGACAAATTCCCTCAAACAGCGGCGACTGGTGATGGTCCGGATATTGTGTTCTGGGCTCATGACCGTTTTGGTGGTTATGCTGAAGCGGGCCTTTTGGCTGAAGTTAAACCGTCCAAAGAAGTGAAAGAAGGCATTGTCGACTTCGCTTGGGATGCCGTGAAGTACAATGGAAAGCTCATCGGTTACCCTGTTGCGGTTGAATCACTTTCGCTTATCTACAACAAAGATCTTGTTCCAACCCCACCAAAAACTTGGGAAGAGGTTGCTGCGATTGATGCCAAACTGAAAAAAGAAGGCAAGTCAGCGATCATGTGGAACCTAAAAGAACCGTACTTCACATGGCCATTGATGGCAGCAGATGGTGGTTACGCGTTTAAATACGGTGCTGATGGCTACAACGTAAAAGATGCGGGTATTGCAAAAGATGGTGTTAAAGACGCAATGTCTTTTGTGAAAGGTCTTGTGGAGAAAGGGGTGATTTCTTCAGATATGGATTACTCGGTGTCAGAGTCTGCGTTTAACCAAGGTAAAACAGCGATGACGATTAATGGGCCTTGGTCTTGGGGCAACATTGAGAAATCGGGCATCAACTATGGTGTAACGACGCTACCTAAATTTAACGGCCACTCTTCTAAGCCATTTGTTGGTGTACTCACGGCAGGTATCAGCACGGCGTCACCAAATAAGGACCTTGCTGTTGAGTTTATTGAGAACTATCTGCTGACGAATGACGGCCTGCGTATAGTAAACAATGACAAACCACTTGGTGCGGTTGCATTGAGCTCATTCCAGAAAGAGCTGGATTCAGATGCACGTATTGCGGCGACAATGGACAATGCAATGAATGGTGAAATCATGCCAAATATTCCTCAGATGAACGCTTTCTGGGGCAGTGCGAAGAACGCAATCATTAATATTGTTGAAGGTCGCCAAACTGTTGATGCCGCTCTGGCAGACGCAGAAAAACAAATGACGAAATAATCTTGTCGTAACTTTTTAGGAGGGACATTTCCCTCCTACATTTCTTCATTTTATCGCTAGCAGGTTCTTATATGCAGTCAGTTCAAGGTACCGATGCCATGGCATCACCAAAAGCGATCTTGCCTTCAAACAAAAAGGCTTATATTAAATGGTCACTGTTAGGTGCCATTGGTTTTCTCAATGGTTATGCATCAATTCTGATGTATTCCCGTGGCGAAGTCGCATTTGCATTGCTAACCATCATTCTTACAAGTCTTGCCCTTTTTATTTTTGGCAGTAAAAAGACATACGCTCATCGTTACATTTATCCGGGCATCGCCGGGATGATCTTATTTATCCTTTTTCCCTTGGCATACACCATTGGGTTATCCGTTACCAATTTTAGTGCTAAGAACCAATTATCTCTCGAACGTGCTCAATCGGTTCTGTTAGACAGAACTTACCAAAGTGGCGAAAGCTATCCTTTTACTCTGTATAAATCAGAACAAGGCTACCAACTTTCGATTACGAAAGAAGGCCAGTTGTTAGCGACTGATACTTTTGATCTTGCAACCTTGGTTGCGGGTGATATGGACCTTAAACCAGTTGAACAGGTTGAAGGCAGTAAAGAGAAAATAAAAACCATCATTCAAAACCGAGTACAACTTGGGTTGGTTGATCTTCATTTGCCTTCTGGTGAAGACATTCGCATGAGCAGTTTGCGAAAATTTGCGGCTGTTGTGGCTCAATATACGTTACAAGAAGATGGTGAAACACTCATTAACAATGAAACCGGAGAGACGCTGCGGCCAAATATGGAGGTTGGTTTTTATCAGCCTGTTGATGATGCTGGCCAGTTTATCGGTGCTACGGTTTCTCCTGGTTTCATTGTCGGGGTTGGCTCTCATAACTTTGAGCGCGTATGGAAAGACGAAGGTATTAAAGAACCGTTTGTTAGTATCTTTATCTGGACGATCGTGTTCTCAGTGGTCACTGTTGGGTTAACAGGCATCATCGGTATGGTGTTAGCCAGCGTCGTACAATGGGAAGCATTAAAAGGGCGAGCGATTTACCGTGTGTTGCTTATTCTACCTTACGCTGTCCCTGCTTTTATTTCGATCTTGATTTTTAAAGGCTTGTTTAACCAAAGCTTTGGTGAAATCAATATGGTATTGGAAGCGATATTTGGCTTCAGCCCAGCCTGGTTCTCTGATCCGCTAATGGCAAAAACCATGGTGATTATCGTCAATACTTGGCTTGGCTTCCCTTACATGATGATCCTTTGTATGGGGCTTCTAAAAGCGATTCCAGAAGATCTTTATGAAGCGTCAGCAATTGATGGGGCAAATTTCATCCAGAACTTCGTTCGTATCACCTTACCGCTGATGATCAAGCCGTTAACCCCGCTTCTGATTGCAAGCTTTGCGTTTAACTTCAATAACTTTGTATTGATTGCACTCCTGACTCAAGGTGGTCCAAATATGATTGGAACATCGGAGCCTGCGGGTTATACCGATTTGCTTGTGAGCTATACCTACCGTATTGCGTTTGAAGGTGCGGGTGGTCAAGACTTTGGTCTAGCCAGTGCGATTGCGACCTTGATCTTCTTACTTGTCGGTGCGCTTGCTTTGTTCAACCTACGTTTCACTAAACTGGATCAGGAATAAGGAGAATTCGTTATGGCTATGGTTCAAGGAAAGTCTTTGAAATATCGGGTTTGGGCAACACATATCGCGATGTGGCTTTTTTTAGCAATGATTCTTTTCCCACTGCTTATGGTTGTTGCTATTTCATTTCGTGAGGGGAACTTTGCAACAGGGAGCATCATTCCTGACAACCCTTCACTGGAGCACTGGAAGTTGGCACTTGGCATTTCTGTCACCAATGCAGATGGCAGCGTGACGCCACCACCTTTCCCAGTACTGACGTGGTTATGGAATTCAGTGAAAGTAGCGGGTATTACATCGATCCTTATCGTCGCGTTATCGACAACTTCCGCTTATGCCTTTGCGCGTATGCGATTTAAAGGGAAGAACACCATCTTAAAAGCGATGATGATCTTTCAAATGTTCCCGGCAGTACTTGCTTTAGTTGCCTTATACGCATTGTTTGACAAGTTAGGACAATACATTCCGTTTCTTGGGCTAAACACCCATGGGGGACTGATCTTCTCATATCTTGGTGGTATTGCTCTGCATGTTTGGACGATCAAAGGGTACTTTGAAACAATTGATAATTCGCTAGAAGAGGCTGCAGCATTAGATGGAGCGACACCTTGGCAAGCATTCAAACTGGTATTATTGCCGTTGTCTGTGCCTATTCTTGCTGTGGTGTTTATCTTGTCATTTATCGGGGTTGTGGGCGAAGTTCCTGTAGCATCCTTACTACTTTCTGATGTAAACTCATACACATTAGCGGTTGGTATGCAGCAGTATTTGTACCCACAAAATTATCTTTGGGGTGATTTTGCAGCGGCAGCGGTATTGTCGGCGTTACCAATAACCATCGTTTTCTTACTTGCACAACGCTGGCTTGTTGGAGGATTAACAGCTGGTGGCGTGAAAGGCTAATAAAAACGATAAGGGCGACCGCTGGTCGCCCATTTTGTATCTCTGTTTAACACTTTTGGTTTGGCCGCCGATCAGTTAAACAGAAGCAATTCTGGCGTTACGCATAGCTGGCTGTTAGCTTAATTCCTTACTATTGAAAACTAACAGTTTTTGTAACCATGACCCAAGCATCGCTTGGGTTTTTTTATACCTGTACTGCTGTCGCTATTATAAGAATTCAACTGGTCTCAAATAGCATACAGCTGACGGTATGCGACAGACTCTCCAAATGAATATGTAATGAGATGACTATTTTCACAATAATGTGTCTTGTGCGTAATTCCTACTTAAAGCTCTTTACTAGACGGAGCACAACCAAGGTAACGAAGCAGAACGTAAAGGCTTTCTTGTGATAGGGCGACTTTTCGAAATAGGTCAGCAAAAACATCGTCTCCGCCGAAGCAGGTTTGAATATAATGATTAATTTGTTGGGTGTTGTAGCCTTCGACATATAACGTACGAACCCATTGATATTCTACGGATTTTAAATTAACGATTGTCTCTTCACTGAGTTTGGTTGCCAGCTGAACCACGGTATAAACCTTATTGTTTTTAAATATCGGCGAATTTAATCAGGTGAAGATGAAGGAAAAATGACAAGCACGACAATTTCGCTCTGCAACATAGTGTGTGAAATAAAAAAGCCACGTTGCCGTGGCTTCTACTGGTTATTTGAGGTACTTGACGTGTGCTTCCATCTCTTCGCCAATTTGTTTTCTCATGTTCATCAATCGTATCGCAGAGTCGCGTAACTCGATATCTTCCTGTGTTTTAGGAACCCACTCAGGAACAGAGCTTGGTTTCCCATCTTCATCGACGGCAACCATAATGACGATGCAATGCGTGGTCAGACGATTTTTGAGTTCTTTCGGATCACTGGCTTGTACGTCAATAGCAATATGCATTGAACTATTGCCCGTGTAGATCACTTTTGCACTTACTTCTACTAGGTTTCCAACTTGGATTGGCGCAACAAAGCGAATGCCACCTGCGTATGCGGTGATACAGTATTTTCCACTCCAAGCTGCGGCGCATGCATAAGCGGCTAAATCGATCCACTTCATCACGGCACCACCGTGCACTTTACCACCGAAGTTTACGTCTCCCGGCTCAGCCAGAAATCTCAATGTAATATCTCTTTGACCACGACTCATCACTGTATTCCTTATTGTTATTCTTTCCGACATCTCTCTTGGTAGCCATATTTGCTAAGCTCGATGAGACTCATTTTAAATAACAAACCTGTCAATTATGTGCAACATCTATTTGAGTTTAGCCAAAAAACATTACTCAAACTTGAGGCATTATTCTGTGCAGGAAGAATACAGGTGTCTCAATATTGACATGGCGTATGTTTTGCGCCTGAAGCCTACAAGCATCTTTTTCCGCAGCACTTACACTAAATTCAGTTAATTAGCTTCTGAGCACCAACTCATAGAATGAACACAACAAGGGTTGAATGTGCTGAATACGAGAGAGAATCATAATGAAAAGAAAAGTTCATAAACTCACCAAGCTTACAGCGTTATCACTTGGGATGTCGTTGGCACTAACAGCATGTGGTCCTGCGGAACAAACCACTGCGGAAGTCTCTGCTGCATCTGAGCACCCACTTAATACCTTGTTTATCGGTAGCAGTGTTATCACCATGAACAAAGAGCAACCAAGAGCTCAGGCTGTGGTTGCTGGTGTGGATGGAAAAATCCAATTTGTTGGTAGTACTGAAGAAGCCAAAGCGCAGTTCCCTCATGCGAAAGTTGTTGATTTAGGTGAACGCATCATCATGCCAGGCTTTATCGAGCAGCATTTGCATCCATTCTTAGGCGCGTTAACGTTGAGCATGCCAGTGATTGCGCCTGAAGAATGGCAACTTCCAACTCGTACATGGCCTGCAGTCTCCGGCCATGACGAATATATGAAAGCACTGGCAAATATAGAGAAAGAGCTAAAAGATCCAAATGAGATCTTGTGGACGTGGGGATACAACAACTTTTTCCACGGAGAGTTAAACCGAGCTAAGCTAGATAAAATCTCTAGCACTCGCCCAATTGGTGTGTGGCACCGTTCAGCGCATGAGTTTTATGTGAATAGCGCATTTATCAAGAAGTATGGGCTTAATCAAGCTGATATCGATAAACTTGGTGAAGAAGTAAAAAGCCAGTCAGATTTTGAGCATGGTCACTTTTGGGAAGGTGGGGCACTGATTTACTTGTTGCCTCGCATCTACAAAGACTTAGGAAGTCATGATCGTTTTGAGTTTGGCCTGAATCAAATGGTGGAAATGTTGCACCAAAAGGGTGTGACGGCTTATAACGAGCCGGGTGCATTTATTCCACCAGAGATGCTTGATACCTATAAACGGATTCTAGGTGCTGATGAGACACCAATGTATTCGTTCTTTACGCCAGAGAGTAAAACGCCATTCCTATTGAAAGGAAAAGAAGGAGTTGTCAAAGCAGTCGAAGAGACAACCAATATGTTCCCTAAAGATGGGAAGGTGCGATTCTTTGATAATCAAATCAAAATTTTGTTTGATGGCGCGATTATTTCTCAGCTAATGAAAATGAAAGATGGTTACCTTGATGGTCACCATGGTGAATGGATTCAAACGCCCGAGGACGTAGAGGCAATCACTAAGATTTTCTGGGAAAAAGGTTACCAGATTCTTGTCCACGTTAATGGTGATAAAGGTGTTGAAAAGCTCATTGAAATTATGAAGCGTCGCCAAGCTGAATTTCCACGTGAAGATCATCGCTTCACCATTGTTCACTTTGCTAACTCTACTGATGAACAAGTGAAAGAGCTTAAGAAACTTGGTGCTATTATCAGCGTGAACCCGTACTACGTGACAGGATTTGGTCAACGATTTGGTGAAGTAGGGCTGGGTGAAGAACGAGCGCATGCAATGGTTCGTTTGGCAACGATTGAAAAAGAAGGCATTCCTGTTTCACTGCATTCTGACATGCCAATGGCCCCATCCGATCCTCTGTTGCTGGCTTGGAGTGCGGTTACTCGTCAAACGAACGAAGGTGAGGTTCTGAGACCGGATTTAGCCCTATCTTTGGATGCAGCGCTGCGCGGGATTACGATAGAAGCGGCTTATTCATGGGGAATGGAAGATACATTGGGCAGTATTGAAAAAGGTAAGGTTGCGAACTTTACGATTCTTGAGCAAGACCCATACAAGGTAGACGTTAAAACCCTCAAAGATATACCTGTTTATGGTACCGTTTTTGAGAGTAAACTTTTCCCAATTGATAAGTAATATGTCATACAAAAACACCCGGCTTAGCCGGGTGTTTTTGTATATTGAATCAGGGCTTGGTGACTTCTTCAAACTCACCTTCTATCGTCGTTCTGTGACCATGGTGATGAGCAGAGGCTTTTAGCTGCTTCTCTATTTTTTTGCCAGTAATAAGTGCGGCGATAGCCAATGGGATAGCGAGAATCAAGCTGGCAATAAGAGCGAAGAAGCCAGTGACCAGCGCGAATGTTGTCATAATAAATCTGTTCATATGTTCCACCTCTTATTAGTTAGTCTTAAACTTAGCAGGGTGAAGATGAACGAAGAATGAACAAGAGCATTCAGGTACAAAAAAGCCGCTCAAGAATGATTTGAGCGGCAATAATTAGAGATTGTTATTCTTATTCGTTGTGGAGTCGAGTTAATTACACGGCAGGGTACGTTTTGTAGCGCACGCCCATCATCTGTTCCATACAGTGGACAACTTGGCAACTATAGCCAAATTCATTGTCATACCATATGTACAACACGCATCGATTGTCCTGAGCAATGGTGGCAGCGCCATCCACCACACCAGCATAGCGTGAGCCGACAAGATCGCTAGACACGACTTCCGTGGAGTCGGTGTAATCAATTTGGCCTGAAAGAGGTGAGTTCAAAGCCATGTCTCTTAAATAGGCATTTAAGCTTTCTCGGTCAGTGTTTTTCTTTAAATTTAGGTTAGCGACAGCCATCGAAACATTCGGAGTTGGAACACGAATAGCGTTGCCTGTTAGTTTTCCTGCAAGCTCGGGCAGTGCTTTTGATACGGCTTTGGCCGCGCCTGTCGAAGTCAAAACCATATTGAGCGATGCACTACGGCCACGACGCTCACCTGAATGGAAATTATCAATCAAGTTTTGATCGTTCGTAAAAGAGTGGACGGTTTCAATATGGCCGGAAGTGATGCCATATTTATCATTGATCGCTTTTAAAACAGGAGTGATGGCGTTGGTTGTACAACTCGCCGCTGAAATAATTGTATCTTCAGATGTGATCACACCTTCATTGACGCCAAAGACCACGTTTTTAATATCACCTTTACCCGGTGCGGTTAATAACACTTTATCGGCCCCATGACATTGTGCATGTTGGCCTAGTCCTTCGGCATCACGCCAGACGCCAGTATTGTCGACGACGAGAGCATTGTTAATACCAAATGTGGTGTAATCGACTTCTTCAGGCTTATTGGCGTAGATAAACTGAATGTAGTTTCCATTTGCAATGATGGCTTTACGCTCCTCGTCGACAGCGATACTGCCGTTAAATTGTCCATGAACAGAGTCTCTTCGAAGCAAGCTTGCACGCTTCTCCAAGTCACCCTTTTTACCTCCTCGCACAACCACTGCGCGAAGTCGCAATGGATAACCCGGACCGCTTTTTTCAACCAGTAATCGAGTCAGTAGGCGGCCGATGCGACCAAATCCATATAACACGACATCTTTCGGCTCTGAAACAGTTTCACCATTCATTGCCCCCATCAAGGACGTGTGCAAGAAGTCTTTGACACCATGTTCGTCATCTCTATTTTGCCAAAACTGATAAGCGAGCTGCCCTACATCAATACGGCATGGAGAAAGCTCCATTTCTGAAAGTGCTTTGATGATAGGAAAAGTTTGTTGAGCGGAGAGGGGAGTGCCAGTGTAATGGCGGGCTAAGCGGTGGGCCTTGATGATGTCGATGGTTGCTGCGTTTACAAGCGTTTTACCAAAGAGTAGTACTTCAACACCTTTTTGGCGATAGAGCTGACCGAGTAAGGGGGAGATGGTTTCCGCAATCGTTTGGCTGGTTTGCCAGTCTAGAAGATGTTTTTCTGGACTCATTTTTACTTAATTACCTTTCACGTTTTAGGGGGAACTCTAAAGTTGGTTAAAACAATAGAGGTATAGGGTGCTGTAATATTGTTGTAATTTTTATGTGTCGGGATTGTAATGCCTGATGTCTTATTCTGCTAGGAAAAATAAAACCAGAGATTAATGCTTAAATTCAAGGTGATTGTGAGGTGTTATAAGGAAAAATGTTGTATTAATCGCCTATTGACAATTGAATTTGAAGGGACTTTTTTTGGATTAAAAAATACTCATTAGCCATATTCTTATGTAATACAGCTAACAAGCATAAATAAAGCTGTGATGAGTTGCTTATTACCAACTTAAAAAGTGAACGAAATACCCGCCGAGAAAATATCGACTTTATCTGCCAACGGTTCAAGTGGGTTTTGTGGCATGGTGAACTGCCCACTGATAATTGCTTTTTGGCCGTAGATGCGTTGCCACTCCATTTTCAAGTTGATACTTGGGGTGATGTCATACCTTACCCCTGTGAGATAGGTGTTGCTGTGGAAAGCTCGCCTTGCTTGACCATATTGGAAGTATGGTGTCCAGTTTTTGATGTTGTAGTCGACACTAGCATACCAATTGACGTGAAACTCTCGTGATACAAGAAGTTCAGATTGTAGATGAAGCTTATCAATGTAATAACTAAAGCCAGCAGAGTAGAGCTGAAGATCGAACTCGATAGGAAGTTGGTTTAGGTACTCCTGAACAACGCTGGCATTGATGACCGATGCGTGAATCGTATTGTCACCAAAAAACAGATCAGCGGAAAAACCGTAACTTTGCTTTATTTCCAAATTAAACCACTCGCCATACAAACTGCGTCGGTCGTTACTTTTTCGTGAGTAGAATGGGGTGAGATTGAGCTGAAAGTCATCCTCAAAGGTATGGCTCCAATCAACCGCAATACCTTCATAGTGTGTAATACCAAGGGTATTGTTATAAACCTCAGAGGGAAGTCTTAACCAAGGGTAGGCACTGGAAACAAAGTAGTATTCAGACATGATGAAGATAGGAACCCGCAAACGGCCTGCTTTAATTTTGGTTTCATTTAATGAGTATTCAACGAAAGCGCGTTCTATTTCAGGCTCAGAAAAAGTGTCCTGCGGTCGTTTAACAACTTGTATAGCACTTCTTAGCTTTGGTGTGATTGCCCAGTTGAGTTGCAGTCCCATTGTTGTATCGCAGTCGAAGCACCATTCATCGGTAATATCACGATTAAATAAAACTGGGGTATTGTTATCACTTTTTGCTGCTGCGAAAGTACCAAACCCATCCAAATAGAGGGATTCCGTAAGTTGGAGTTGGGCAAAGGCACTTGAGGGGAGTGCAATTAATATGGAAAGTAAATACTTGTTCTTCATAGCCTAGCCTTTGCTTTTCAAATAATAAATAACCCGTACATCTTCCGGCACTTGCTCTTCTGGAACGTATGCAATGCCATTTGGATTGTCTTTAAGCCAAGTGACTATAAGCTCCAAATTCTCTTGTGGAATTTCGAAAGGAGCGAGTGCTTTACCTGAAAAACTCTGTCGAGCCCAGATAGCGTTCATTTGAGTGGGTGATTTATTTAAAAGGGTTTTATAAAACAACTGACGATTTTCTGAATGGTTCGGCAGGTCCATTAGTCTGGCTGGAATACCATCTAAATGTGTGACCCTGCCCCGATAAAGCATCTTTACTTGATTAGTACGCAATGGCTTAATTTCATCATTAAGAGTTATAATGACGAAATCTCGTGCCAAAATACTACAGCTAGCCAACTGCAGAAGTACAAAAATCAAAAGGTTTTTCAAAGATATTCCTTATTTTTACCGGACTGCATCCACAAAGTATTATTTTTTATCTAAGATACAAGTTTTTATTAGCTACTATTAAAGATAGGCTAGGAAACTTTTGATTCAAGGATGAATTCAAATGTTAATAACAAAAATATCTATTAAGACAAGGCTGTTAATACTCTGCTTACTGCCAGCATTGGTGATTGTTGGTTTTAGTGCAAACAGCGTTATCCATATCCAGAACAAACTTCACAGTTATACTGTAATTGATGAAAAAGCCCAATCACTCTATATGCTTTCAGAATTATCTAAGCATATCTATGACGGTTTAAATAAACGTTTGAGTGGTGAGGATGCTTCTTCTTCATTAGAAAGAAGCAAGCGTGTTATTAGTGAGTTAAAACAAACGGCGCATTCTGTCGCACATAAACACTATGGTGTTGTTGAACTGGAATCGGACATTACGTCTGGTCTAGAAGAATTGGGTGACATTATTTCTGAGTTATCAGAAGTGACACCTGAAGGCAGTATTGAATTAGGCCGAGTTCTTTACGAAGTTTTACAAGATATATATTCCGATATACAACGTGTTGATAGCCATAATGCTGATGTGGATATTCACAAACTTGACCTTGTTTTGAGTGATTTAAGTTGGCTGCATTATTGGATGGAGCGTGAAGCGTGGCTAGCTCAAGAAATTGTTCGACTTGATTGGACTTATTCTGAGTATTCTTCTGACTATTTTCAAATTAGCGAAAGGCAGCAGTTCTATTTAGATAAATATATTACAGCTGGTGCTAATTCTAAGCAGATTGAATTGCTACTTGGGCTATTTTCTAGTAGAGATTTTAGCCAGAGTACGTATTTACGTGAACAAGTACTGAATAATCGTCAAGGAGACGCAGATTTATCAAATCTCATTCATATTATTGAAAAACGAAATTTACTTGTTGATAGACAGTTGAGCTTGTTTGCTGAAAACCTTCGTTCTGAACTAGAAATCAGCATTACAAAGAATCAGCGTTCAATGTTATTGCTTGCACTAGCGATGTGTGCGGTATTAGGAGCAATGTTTGTTTGGGGGAGTAGCACTCTCTATCGGATTAACTCCAAGTTAAGGCGTATCTTAAATACGATGAGCAGTTTAAGAAGCAAAAATGGTGTTGAGCAAATTCCAGTCGATGGAAAGGACGAGTTTACTAAGTTTGCTAAGAGTCTTAATTCAATCATCAAAGATCAAATGAATCATGAAAAGCAATTGGTGAAAGCGAAGGAACATGCTGAAGCAGCAAACAAGGCGAAAAGTATTTTCCTAGCAAACATGTCCCACGAGATCCGAACGCCTCTCAATGGCATCATAGGTATGGCAGAAATATTGTCTGATAGCCATCTAAACAACAGCCAAAAAGAGATTCTGTCAGACATTGATGCCTCGTCTCACGCGTTATTGGTATTGATCAACGATATTCTGGATCTATCTAAAATTGAATCGGGTAATTTAACGCTGTCGATGCACGAGGCCGATATTCGTGATGCAGTGTTTGATACCGTCAATATGATTAGCTCGAAGGCCCTTAAACAACATGTTGAGCTGCTTATTGATTTGGATCCCACGTTGCCAGATCTGGTTAATATCGATGAGTTTCGTTTTAAGCAAGTGTTGATGAATCTGCTAAGTAATGCAGTGAAATTTACCAATGATGGCTTTGTGTCTATTGAGCTGCGATACCACCAAGAAGATGAACAGTCTTGGTTGACTTGCAGTGTTATTGACTCTGGAGTGGGTATTGAAAAGGACAAGCAAGAAGACATCTTCAAACCTTTTACTCAAGAAGATGGCAGTATCACTCGTCAGTTTGGCGGCACTGGACTTGGGCTGACGATCTGTCGCCAGATTGTTGGGTTGATGGGTGGAACCATTAGTGTTGATTCAACGAAAGGAATGGGGAGTTGTTTTGAGTTCACTGTACCATTAGAAACATTCAAACAGATATGTGAGCGGCCGACATACTCATACAAAGCACTATTGGTTTCAAACAAATCAAAATATACCGACTTAATTACCTCCGAATGTGAGCGCTATGGCTTAGAAGTTACGGTTTGTTTGAATATCGCCCAAGCTTTGGAGAAAGAAAACAACTACCAAATAGTAATGTATTGTTATTCAGGACAATCGGGTAGCCGAAATGATCTGTCGCAACTGTCTCAACGCCACTCAGAAGCAGAACTCATCGCACTGCAGCATCATTTATATCTTTCGTCTGATATTGAATCGCTTGTTTCAGCCACAATGACTTTACCGATATTGGGTAAGAAATTAGGGGCGTTACTCAGAAAGATTTCGATTTCAGGAGAAATGAGCCACAAACCATACGAAACGTTGGAAGACTTTTCTTCAGAATCCCTCAATCATCGCCGCGTTCTTATCGTCGAAGACAATTTAATGAACCAGAAAATTGCTAGTTTCTTCTTAAGTAAAGCCGGTATTGATTATCAGATTGCTAGCAACGGGCAAGAAGCGATCAATATTATCGAAACCGGTAAAGAGTTTAGCGCCATTCTTATGGATTGCATGATGCCAATTATGGATGGTTTAACAGCGACTAGAAAAATACGTGAGTGGGAAGAAAACAATCAAAAGGGGCGCATGCCGATTATTGCGCTTACAGCGAGTGTCCTGCAAGAAGAGATAGACAGCTGCTTTGAGGCAGGTATGGATGCTTACCTGCCTAAGCCTTATAAATCTCAGCAGCTCTTTGATACTTTTGAAAGACTAAACGTCGCTGTTTAAATCTTCTAGCGGTAGCCAATTCACTTTAACCCCCGCTTGCAAGAACATGTCCTGACTTACTTTGATTTTCTCTCCCCAACGAGAGAGAAAATCAGGTGTCTGCTCTGGGCAATGTACGGCAGAAATACCAGTCTGGATGATCTTCGCTGCACAGTTGGGACAAGGAAAATGTGTTACCCAAATTTCACATCCGTCTAGATCTCGCTTAGCAAACAAAATGGCATTTTCTTCAGCGTGCAGCGTTTTTAAGTATTTCATTTCTCTGTTATCAGTATTTGCACTATCAGAAATACCGTGTGGATAACCATTAAAACCCACAGAAACAATTCGGTTTTGTTTAGTAATGACAGCCCCAACTTGAGTTGATGGGTCTTTACTCCAAGAGCCAACTAGTTCTGCCATTTGGTAAAAGCGTTGTGCCCACTTTGAAATCATCGACGGTTCCTCGAACAACTATCTGAATTATGTGAGAGAGATCTGACAATAATATCCTAGTTTCTACTGTCTTAGTCCAGTGAAATACGAATAGAAATGGTTAACTGAAAACTGCTCTCGGATTTAGTGTGATTAAGTTCACAATATAGAGGCGTATCTGTCAATAACAAAAGCGGCCATTTGCTCATGGCTTTGTGCGAGATCTCTCACAAGCGCGTGAGTGATAAGGGATAAAAACGATAGGATATATAGCGGAAGCTTTTTAAGTTGCTGATATTTAACAACTAAATTATCTGTGCAATATTTGTTCTAAGCGTTTTTTTGATATTTTCTATTGTGACTTTGAGTGCTTTGAGTAATCTTAATGGTGTCAGCAGGACGCAGACACGGAACAGGAAAGACCCAAGGATAGGTCATCTTCAGGAAGAAGATTCGATCGTTCATGAAGAGCGATTGGCAAGGATAGCGAAGGACATTAGCTGGACGCTTGTAGCTAGGATGGTTACTCATGGAAGGTTAATGGACGCTTAAAGGACTAAGGTTATTTCTGTCAGGATGACAGAGTAGGACACCGCTTAAGGATAAGTAATGTGAGTTAGTTGGGATAGACTAACGGGCAGGATTGCTAGGGACACCGCTAGGAAGGCGATGATAAGGAAAGTGCTGAACGGATCAGCGTACTATCAAGGAATAGATGCATGGAGCACCTATTTGTAGCCGGATTGCTGCGAGTAAGAACTAACCCCATCAAGCGAGAGCTTGGTGGGGTTTTCCTTTTTTAGGCTTTTATGGCAGTGCAAAAGCTGACGTCTGCATGACCTGTTTCAAGGTCATAACTATGGTAAAGCTCAAAACAGGGGCGGTCATCACTTTCAACCCCTTGCTCAACAACCTGAGCCATGAGCTCATCCCAAGCAATAGAATACTGACTATGGTCTGTAATTGTTTTGCGGATCACACCATATTTTCCACCAGGAAATGATTTCTTTTCGATGCCATTAATAACTTGTACGTTGTTATCGACCATCAAACAGATATCGGTACGACATTTGTCTGCAGGCGTGATCTCGGGATTGTCGTGGTAGATAAAGATGCAGGTATTGCTAGCTAATCCGTTTGGGCCAGCCCATGAATACAGCCTATTGGAGGCTGGCTCGTAGTTCTCGCCATAAGGTCCTGTTACTCGCACGTACGCCAAAGTAGATGGTTCAAAATGCTGGATGTCCATAAGTTCGCTCCATTGGTTGATATTAGAGCTAGTATAAAAATCACTTACGGTTGCTGCGTTTCCATTCTTGCGAAGTGTGTGTCCAATCTTGCTGTTTTTCAATAGTGCAGAAAAGTCTTGAATTTGCTGGCAATCACGCACTTGAGAGGGAGTTAGGTCATATTGTTGTTTGAAGGCTTTTGCAAAACTCTGAGAGCTCGAGAAACCATACTCCAAAGCTACATCTAGTATCGCTGGTTTATGGTAGAAGAGATCGTTAGCGGCACTTTCTAAGCGCAGCCGCTTCAAATAATCGTTTAGGGTTTCTCCGATCACGGCTTTAAAAATACGATGAAAATGGTAAGGGGATAAACAAGCTAGTTGAGCGACGCTTTCAAGGTTTAATGGTTGGTTAAAGTGTGTCTCTAAGTATCGTATGACGGGGAGTAAGCGTTCTTGATAGTTGGTTTTCATGATGGTTAATCCCTAAGCGTTGCTTGTGTTAACTCATATCTTACATGGATTCACTGGTGGGAGGCGTAACACAGGTTATAAGCTTGCGGTTCTTCACGAATAGAAATTGAGAAAGCAGACAAAAAAAGAGCCAACAGCAAATCATGCTATTGGCTTATATAGATGTGAACAAATTGGTTCACTAACAACGTCAGTTGGCTAGGTGACCCTCGGCTTAATAAGGGTCGCTAATACTAATGCACTATATGTGCCAAGTTTTAGAGTGCTTATTTGCTGCTTTTTTGGCCAATTAACGGGTCTTAGTGGTCATTAATTTGCATTATGCAAATGCACATTGCAAATAACCACAAATTTGCTAATGACATAATGCACATTTGTTACTGAAAATACCTCTCGGGATAAATATTTTAACAAAGTTATCAATAACATCAGATGGAATAAAAGAAATAGAGCTGGGACTTCATTCGTAAGATAATACCTCGAATAACGTCAAGGAAAGCCATAAAGCCGATTGGCTTGTCCCCACTGACCCAGGCGAGACCTACAGAGCCAACGGGTAAATCATAGCCCTTTGGTTCATCTATCTTTAGACGCACAAAGTGATGTTTGTTCTGAACGTTCTTACCAGTCGTTGCCCGAACGGAAGGATCAATGCCCACCAAATTTCCCTGCGCTTCCCCAGTTGCTTCTACAATTCCTTCAACTTCGGCACGGAACACTTTCCCTGGGTAAACAGAAGAAGCAAATTCAGCTGCTTGGCCTGGTTTTATGTTGCGTATTGCTTGGTGATTAACGCGCATGAGAACATACTTTTCTTCAGTGTACATTTGTAAACGTGGGACGCGAGATACGAGCTGGCCTTCACGTAACATGAAATTGGTAACAAACCCATCTGCAGGTGCGTAGATTTTCGTACTGTCTAAATCCCATTGTGCTCTGGCTGTTTTTTCTTGGGCAGTAATAATGTCGGCTTCACGTGCTTTCACTGCTAATTGAGCTTTCTTAATGGAAAGCTTTGCTTTATCCGTATCGACGTGTTTCTTCTTAAGTTGAGACTCTGTGGTAATGACTTTTTGTTTTGCAAGCGCCACTACACTGGTTTGTTTGTCTATATCGCTAGCAGTAATTGTGTTGCTTACTACTCGATTCTGCTCTTGGTATCGTTTCAACATTTTTGATTGTAAACGATAATCCACTTTGGCAGCCTCGAGTTCACTTTTTGTTGTTTCTAAGTCTTGAAGCAATGACGTGTAGTGGCTTTCTGCGATACCAACTTCTTCTTTAGCTGTCACTAACTTGATTTCGGCTGACGCTTCAGATGTTTTTGCTTGCTTAAAAGCGATGACATAAGGTTCATCTTCCAATTCGTAAATTAATTGGCCCTTCACAATTTTTTGATTTGGCTTGATGTATATATGTTCCACTTTACCACTGACATTAACAGAGTCAGGTCTAAGCTGGATATGAGGCGATTGCACCAATGAACCACCTGACATATCCATTGGAGTAAAGTTAATTAAACCTACCCATACAAACAGTAACCAAGAAATTCCGCCAAGATACGCAAATGCTTGAGTAAACTTGTTCCACGGCATACCAACCAGTCTCAGGAGATAAATAAACAGAGACCAAACCGCTAATCCTTCTATCATTTGTTTTTCTCCTCTGGATTCATTTCTTGTTGTGGTGCGTGTCGCCATGTATCACGCAAATTGACGATGGCTTTTTCCATATCAACGAAAGCAAGGATAACGGCGAGCACCCACACCCAGTGCCAGACGAATCCAATCCATGTGAGGGCGGTGATTAACCCTAACTGATGGTGCTCTTTACTGTGAGCTTTGTTTATTGGTAGTTCATGGATGCGCCAAAAGCCGTATAAGGCTGCACCGACGGTTGCAAGTAAGACAACAGTGGCAAAGACGTGTAGCACTGTGTCTGCACTTGTCCCAACAAAAGGAACACTCAAAAGACTCATTCAATACTCCGGTTCTATGTTCTGGGAGGATTGTGATCAGAATTTGAATTTTGGAAGTGTTTGTGACAGATTTAATCAAAATTCATCTTTATTTGATTGGATCTGTATTTTGAAGTCGGTCAGGTTTATTCGCTCAATTGGTATTCTGAATATTCACAATGCCGCAAGACATCGCTATCAATTATCAAATGGGGAATTAGGGATAGCAGAGAGTGTATTCTCTAGTTCAATGACTTTGATCCCTCTTAGTGATCTAAATAAGTGGTACAGAAATCTAGAATTGGCCACTTCTGAGCCAGATATCATTCTGAAAATGTCTCGTGATATTGAGATTGGCCGTTTGGGCACCATTAGCCGTTGGCTTCTTTCTGGTTACGATCTTGCTTCGACGATTCGGCGCGTAAACTATGGTCTTAGCTGTTTACAATCTGGCGCTTTCTTGGCAGGGGCCCAGATTGGCAACCTATTAAAATGGACGTATAGCAACCCTTTCATTGAGCCGGAACAAAAAGCACATGACAGCGTCAGAGTGGCTATTTTTATGACCAAGATCCTACGTGAATACCTTGGTGAATCCTTCAACCCTCTTCGTGTGATGCTGTCAGGGTCGCGAAAAAACACCAAGGAATATGAAGCGTTTTTTGGTTGTACTGTCGTCTGGAATCACAATAAAACCGAGGTATGGTTTAACGCGGATCTACGCTTAACGACTCAACAGTCTAAGAAAATATCGAACAAGCGCTTAGCTATGAACTTCAGTGATCTAGATGATTTTCTTAACATGCCAGAGCCAGAAGATGGATTGAAAGTGATTTATGAGCTCATTAATTACAGCTGCCATTATGGTTTGCCAACGGTAAAGGGGGTTGCGCAGCTCTTAGGTTGTTCTGAACAACAATTTCAACGGCGTTTGCATCAAGAAGGTTTAAATTTTACAACGGTGTGTGGTTATGTTCTCAGTAATCGAGCGATCGCATTAATGTCAAAGAATGTCCCTCTTGCTGAGGTTGCGAAAGCGCTGGGATACAGCAATGAAGCGAGTTTCAACCGTATGTTTAAGAAGCAAAGAGGGGTAACCCCGAGGCAGTATATTGAACGCTTTCATGACGTTTTTTAAATATGATGTTTTCAATCTGCTTTACTCGATGAGTGCTAAGCCAAACTATAATCTGGAAAGGTTTAATATCACATAGGTTGTGTCATATTTATTAAAAGGAGAACAATATGTGTCGATGGCTTGCATATCATGGTACCCCCATCTACATCGATGAATTAGTGTATGAACCTGAATTTTCATTAGTTCATCAAAGCCTTGAGGCGAGAAAGGCGGTAACTCGAGTGAATGCGGATGGCTTTGGTTTAGGTTGGTACACGGAGCGCGATACACCGGGTCAATTTCATGAGGTGTTGCCCGCATGGGGAGATGAAAATTTGCGTTCTTTGGCGCACCACATTCGCTCACATCGTTTTATGGCACACGTACGCTCATCTACTGGAACGCAAGTTTCTCGATCAAACTGCCATCCTTTTATCTTTGAAAACTGGATGTTTCTTCATAACGGGCAAATTGGTGAGTTTGAGAAAGTAAAATATGAACTTGAGAGAAGTTTGCCTGAGTTTTTATACCTACAACGAAAAGGGACGACAGACAGCGAGTTGATATTCTTACTCATGTTGAAGCATGGATTGCAGGTGGATGCTGTTGGTGCGGTAAAGAAAACACTATCTGAGATCAGCGAGTTAACGGAACGAATGCAAGTCAGCGAACCTTTTAAGGCGTCGATTTGTCTTTCTGATGGAGAGCAGTTCTGGGCGGTAAGATACAGCTCTGATCCATACCCGCCTACCATGTTTTTAAGCCAATATCAGGAAGGTATGGTGCTAACGTCAGAGCCCTTAGATAAAGTTCACATTTGGCATGCGATAGCCCCACAGACGCTGATTCATATCCATGGAGCACAGACCACCACTATTGACCTCTAGCTACTCAGTTACGCGTGCTTTGCGATCCCCAAACCATTTGGACCAAGGTAGCGACAGTAATCCAAAAATACTCAATGCATATAACATAGACCAACCGAGACAAATAAAAACAGCAGTACAAAGCAGCAAAGAGCATTTTGCTAATCGTTTGTTCCAGCCATTAAGGAGACGGCATGCGGCGAGCATAGCTAATAGGTAAATCAGAACAAAGATGCTGTTGGCGAGCTTCAAAAAGAACTCTAAATCTAAACCAGAAAGCTCTCCGATAAGGCAGGAGATCAATAACACGGCGCCGACCATGAGCGTTGCATTGGCTGGTACTCCGCGCAATGATACTCGGGCGATGGCGCTAGTCGGGCGATATTCACGAGCTTGGGCCCAGACCATACGCGATAAGCTTTGGGTATACAAATTGACACTTGCAAAGCAGGCAGAAAAACCAAGAATCGCAATTAAAGTTTTAAACCCAGAACCAAACAATAGCTCACTGAGCCAAGGAATCGAGCCATTGTCAAAGCTAGCATGACCATATGCGCCAAACTTTAAAATGACAACCGAACAAATCCAGTAGGTTGCTCCTGCGATAAAACTTCCAACGATAATCGCGATAGGGAAATCTCTTTGAGGATTTTTAAATTCTTCCCCCATATGAGCGAAAGCCTCAATACCAACAAAGCACCAAAACATCACACCTAACGCAGCGCCAATTGGCCAAATATCTTCTCCTGTGAGGTGTGGCATGGTGATGTCCGATGTTGAAATGTTTCCTTTCAAAACAAAAGCAATAACAAGCGAAAAGATGGCGACAGCAATAAGAGTTTGGAGTTGACCCGAAGATTTAGCACCGAGCAGGTTTACGCCAATTAAAAGACAGACAGTTATGATCTGCGCAATGAGAGCGCTGTTTATTGGAGAGGGCAGTAATGGTTGCAAAAAGCCAGCAGCTAAGGCGACAGCAGCAGGAACACCGACCGGAATTACACTGACAAACAACCAAGCCACGCTACGTCCCAGTTTCTCATTAAACGCTAGGCGAACAAAGTGAGCGGTGCCTCCGGCGTTTGGGTAACGCTTCCCTAGTTGGGCGAAAGTCAGTGCGACAGGGCAAATGGCAATGAATAATAGTATCCATGCCCATAGCGACAAAGAGCCAGCAATTCCCGCTGCAATTGCTGGTACCATAAATAAGCCCGTTCCCATAAGCGTGGTAGAGAGCTGTCCAATGCCTGACAAAAGGGTAATTTCTTTTTTTAGCTCGCCCATCGTTCACTCCTTGAACCACATCAATAAATAACGGTACTGACTCTTTATATGGAGATAGGTTAAACGTTGCGAGAAACAAAAGCAGCCATCAATTTGGTCTATTTAGTAGTCAATATGACGGTAATTATCGACACAAGCATCAATCTGCCTGCTTTCTTCTATGTTGAATTTATGTAACATTACGCAATCCAAGCGACCTTATTTTTTAGCTCTTACCGCGGAGCTCACTCCTTAATGTCCTGGAATAAAGCAGAATAAAAAGTCATGAACAGATGACAGGAAGTAATATGGATAAATTTGATGAGCAGATTTTAGATGTACTTAAGCAGGATGCTAGGCGCTCAGTGAGTGATATTGCTCGTGATGTGAATTTGTCTCGTTCTGCCGTGACGGCTCGAATTAAAAAATTAGAACATGATGGGACAATCTTGGGTTACTCGGTGAGCGTGAAGAGCCAAGAACAAGAAATGATCTGTGCCTATCTCGCGATTAAATTTGATATGTCAGAAGCAACGCACCATTGCGAAAAATACGCAGAAAAGATCTATCAAATTGATGGAGTAAAGTGGTGCCACGCAATCAGTGGAGAAACCGATATGATGCTGTTTGTGGAAGTGCCAAGTATGTCTAGACTGAATGACATTCGCGATCAATTACAGCAAATCCCTGAACTTAGGCAGTTGATCACTCATACGGTTCTCACGGAGTTTTTCAATGTGGACAAGAACATACGTTTACCTTTACCGCATCGAAAACAAATGGGTAGCTGTTGATGAGCAATATCAATCTCAATTTGCTTCGCACGCTACAAGTACTGCTGGAAGAGTGCCATGTGAGTCGCACCGCAGAACGTTTGTGCATTACGCAATCTGCCGTCAGTCGTCAGTTGGGGCAGCTACGTGAGTTGTATCGAGATCCACTATTGGTCCGCGATGGCAATATCCTTAGGCCAACCCCTAGAGCGTTAACACTGCGCAGTCGAATTGAGCCCCTTATGGGTGAAATCGACGCGTTGGTTGCAGATAAACCGTTTGATCCTATGTTGTGGCAACAAGAATTTGTCTTTTCTTCAAGTGATTATGTCGCTCAATATTTGATTCCGGATGTGGCCTCGAATGTTGCAGCCATGGCGCCAAAAGTAGACTTAGCTTACCGTTTATGGGAACCCTCATTCCTCAGCCACTTTCATGACACTGGAATTCATCTTGCCTCGACCATGCTACCTGAACCTCCATCTAATTTGAGTCACTTTCAAATAGGCGAGGATGAACCTGTATGCGTAATGCACAGTACACATCCGCTGGCCAATAAGAAGACTATTTTGTTGCAAGATCTGTTGGATTACAGCCACGTAAAAGTTACGGGAGGCGGAGATAAAGATTCCTTTGTTGATGTTGCATTAAAACAAGAGGGACTGAGTCGTCGTATTGCGTTGAAAGTACCTTTCTTCACTTCTGCCGTGAACACATTGCGTCAAAGTGATTACCTAATGACGGTTCCAGAGCACATTGCCGTTAACCTTGCTAAGCCCAATCAGCTAGTCATCAAGTCGTTACCGATAAAGACGCCTTCTTATAAGTACTGGTTTATATGGCACCCTAAATACGATCAAGACGAGGCGCATAAATGGATGCGAACAAACATGAAGCGCATCATGGAATCATCTCAATACTCAATCAAATGATTTGAGATCATGAGCGCAATGATGTTTTTTGATTTCAGATCATAATGGCAGCGCTTTATGGTAAGGGTAGTTACATAACAAAACGAGAAGTACTTTCATGACATTTACGGTTTGGTTGTCTCTGTTTACCATTTGTATTTTAGGCGCAATGTCTCCCGGGCCTAGCCTAGCAGTTGTGGCTAAACATAGCTTGGCAGGGAGTCGGCTCAATGGGTTAGCAACATCTTGGGCCCATGCTTTTGGCATTGGTATTTATGCTTTTATCACATTGATTGGTCTTGCTGTGTTACTGCAACAGTCGCCGGTGCTGTTTAAAGGAATTAGTTACTTAGGTGCGGGGTATCTCGTTTATCTGGGTTTTAATGCTATCCGATCTCGAGGTGGCGTCGCCGAAAAACTCGAATCAGGCCAGTCAGTTAGTTTGCTACAATCGGCGAAAGAAGGCTTTTTGATTTCTATTTTGAGCCCCAAAATTGCCATTTTCTTTATTGCTCTATTTAGCCAATTTGTTGCGCTGGGGGCTAGCAACGTGGATAAAGCTCTGATTGTTTTAACCCCATTTGTGGTTGATGGTCTTTGGTACACATTTATCACTTTTATTCTGTCTGTCCCGACCGTCCTGGAAAAGATACGTAATCGAGCTCAACTTATCGATCGCCTTACTGGCATCATTCTCATTGCACTCGCTGTACGGGTGCTTTTCACTGTATAGCGGTTTTGGACCTTGAGTAATAGAGCGCTTGCATATTCACTTAATTCCTTAGTGAAAATAAGTTTATTTGGCGGTACACTTTTTGGCTAAAATCTTATTAGAACTGAAAGAGAGAAAAGTATGGAAGCCGAAGTTAAGTGGATTGAAGGTTTTAAGTTTTTAGGTCAATCCCAATCCGGCCATTCGATTGTTATGGATGGTAACGGTGGTTCAACAGCTCCAAGCCCAATGGAAATGGTGTTAATGGCTGCTGGCGGTTGCAGCTCTGTTGATGTCGTTGATGGGTTAAAGGAAGCAGGGCAACTTGTTTCTTCATGTTCAGCTAAGCTAACGACGGAGCGCCGTGATACTGCGCCACGTATTTTCACTAAGGTGAATATTCATTTTGAAGTATCTGGTGACAACCTTGATCCTGAAATAGTGGCAAAAGTAACCGCTGACTCGTTAGAGAAGTACTGCTCAGTCTGTTTGATGTTAGCAAAAGGTGTTGAAACCACCCATACATGGGAAATTGTTTAACGTTGCCTAACTGATTGACGTATAAGACATTGAAAGTTTTTATACTAGGTTACAGTTAAATTGAGAATTTCGAAGCCGGGCATTATGCCCGGCTTTTTTCTATGCTTGTATTCAAGTTGATTGGATATGAGTTGATATGGCGGCAAAGAAGCTTAAGGGAAAAATCACTGAATGGTATGGTGAAAAAGAATACGGTTATCTAACCCCTGAAACTGGTGGGATGCGAGTGAAGTTTTTGAGTGCAGATACGCGCAAAATCGGCTTTAAGCCAACCATCGGTCAGGAAGTTTTATTTAGGCTCAGCCAAGACGAACAAGGTAACCACAAAGCAACCAAAATTGAGCGGATGAGGCATTTCTATGTTTCAATCATTGTCGCTGTTTGGTTTGTGATTACGCTTGCGATGTGTGTATGGTTATTCGCGTACCCCTTGGTGCTTATTTATTACTATTTTTTCATCAGTCTCATCGTGATGTTTGTTTCTTGGTTAGATAAACGCGCATTACAAAAGGGAACGCCATCAACCAGTGAGGCGAGTTACTTTTTTCTGTCTATGCTCGGAGGATGGATTGCAGAATCGTTATGTCACTATTTTATGCGGCTGAAAGCGAAGAGCTTGTTTTACCGCATATTTTTCTCGTTATGTATTCTGGTACACATTGGCTTTTTACTTTGGTCGTTGTCACCGTATGCAGAGCAACCCTTAAGTGCTGTCGATCAGGCGTTTTATAACCAAGTACTTAACTACTTTTAATGTTTACCACTGAATTTCAATTGGTGTACCGGGTTTCACTAAGCCCAAGAGCTCATCCATCTCTGCATTTGAGATGGCAATACACCCATTTGTCCAATCAAAGCTTTGAACAAAGTTAACGGGTCGATCATCACCATTTTTAAATCCATGAATTTTAATGTTGCCGCCGGGATCAAGTTGGTGTCTTGCGGCCGTCGCTTTGTCCCTGAGATTTGGGTAACTAATATGGATAGAGCGATAGAAATCAGAATCCTCCATCACGAAGTCCAAATAATAACGCCCTTCAGGAGTGCGCTGATCGCCCTCGTGAGTCTTATGACCTTTAGGCTCCCCACCTAAAGCGATCCGATACTCTTTGATCACTTCATTGCCATGAAGTAGGTACATTCTTCTCTTAGACTTATCGACTTTAACCAAATCAACCGCTGCCATGCTGGTGTTGGATATCACAAGTACCAGCAGAGCAAATATTATTCTTTTCACACTTCTAACAACCTCAGTGAACGTTGGTCCGCATTGTAGAGTAAGTTCGTAACTAGTTTAAGTATGACATCTGATACAAAATTATCTGCAACAAAAGTCAATAGGGAAAATACGTCACCTGATGAAATAAATGGAAATAAGATCAAAAAAATGCCATCTAACTCAAGCTTGTAGAACTATGAAGGGAATAACTGCGAGTTGGTTAACACGGCGTACGGAATTTGTTTGATTGATTAGGGTAAGGTGCTAGTTTTTTAGTTGCATATAATAAAGAACGTCAGGCTTATAAAATGACATCCCGTGTCCTACTAAAAAATATAATGTCAGCGAGAAATCAACGCTTTCTTGCTAATTCTTTATTTCAGTTTGTTGATGAAATACTTGAGCCCAAGGCTGGTGGGGTATTTTATGAACCCAAAAACTCAGCATCACCAATACACTTATATATTATGGGATCACCGGTAAGTTTAGATGCGTATCCTGAAACTTTCTGGACATGGGCTTCTCAATTTGACACCTCTGATGGATTGTTGCCTTTAGCAATGAATACTTGTCACTGGGACTATCAACAAACGCTAGATAGTAATACGTATGTGTTCATGCTCGATAATCACCCTGAAATGCGAACATATTTAGTACTGGAGTCGATTAATACAGAGCTTCTTCACCAAGCGAATAAAAACCATAGTATCGATACATTGCAATTGATTGCCTCGCGCTGGCAGTGTGTACGGGCGGAGACAGAAGCCGCGAAAGAATTTAAGAATCGAGATATTAAAGAAGCGCAGTATCTCGATGTGATTAAACAACGTGAATGCTTCATCGACAATATGAAGCTAGTTCATAAGGTGGCCATCGAAATATCGAACCCTTCGAGTCTTGATGACCTGCACAAAATGGCTGTTGAAGCTATCCGTAATCAGCTTGGCTTTGACCGAGCTGTTTTTATGTTGCTGGACATTAAAAAACGTTGTTTTAGTGGTACGTACGGTACAGATGAAGAAGGTAATACCGTTAGTGAGCATCACACCCAATATGACTTGCACCAGCTTGATGAGACCTATATCAATGCCTTATTAGAAGGAAAAGAAAACCTTGTTATTATTGATGGTGCACCTTTGTATACCGCGGGTAATGTGATTGGGCAGGGGTGGAATGGCATGTTGATCCTGCGGGATGGAGAAGAAACCATTGGCTGGATCGCGATGGATAACTACATCAACCGGGCTCCAATCAGTAACTATCAGAGACAAATGTTAGAGTCGTTTGGTTCCTTACTATCACAGATCTATATACGAAAACGTCAGGAGCAGAATGTTCGTATGCTTCATGCAAGCATGATGGAGTTGTCACGCTGCATGACGGTGCGAGAAGTGTGTAAAACGGCGGTGACATTTGCAACTAATCGTCTGGGCATTGATCGTCTGGCGGTTTTTTTAACCGATGCTAATTGCACGTACATGCAGGGCACTTGGGGAACAGACATTCAAGGTAACTTAGTTGATGAGTCTTACTATCGTTCGGAAACTACCGATCGTTCTATTGTGCATTTAGCGAGATCAACTCCTAACGAGGTTGCGTTTGAAGAATCAGTGCCCATCTATCACGATTTTCATATTGTTGGTTTTGGTTGGACAGCGATGACGATGCTGACAAACAATAATGGCGAACCTATTGCGTTTATTGCAGCAGATAACCTGATTAAGAGAACGCCACTCACCCAACAACTGCGGGAAGTGATCCGTATGTTTGCTTCCAATGTCACGGAGGTTTTATTGAGAACGCGAGCTCAAGAAGCCGTTCATGAACTCAACGAAAACCTTGAGCAAGAGGTCAAAGTTAGAACCAAAGAACTGCAATCAGCAAACGATAAGCTTGAACTGCTGGCAAAGATGGATCCCTTGACCCGGTTAGGTAACCGCAGAATGTTGGAGTCGATGCTTGAAGAGCTCTGTCATAAGCCAGGAAATAAGGAATGTTCTTATGGGCTTATCTTGATTGATATTGACCATTTTGGGCTATACAACAATGAATATGGTCATATGCAAGGTGACATCGCTTTGATGCGGGTTGGTAACATTCTGCAGCACCATACTCAATATGAAAACGAAATGTTTTGTCGTATTGGTGGTGAAGAGTTCGCGCTGCTGGTTGTTGAACAATCGGATGAACAAGTGGCAAAACTTGCTGAGTGCTTAAGAGCATGTATCGAAGAAGAAGCGATCATGCACAGTAAAAGCCCTGTATCAGGAGTTTTGACGGTTTCTGTCGGTTACGCCATTACATCCACAAGATCGAAGGATTTTAATTTTGATTTACTCTATGGTCAGGCAGATAAAGCACTCTACCAAGCAAAAGGTGCAGGTCGCAATACTGTCGCGTATTGGGAAGGTGAGTTAGTGGCATTAGAATGAGAAGTGACAAATAAATAAAAAGAAGGGCGCTTAATGAAGCGCCCTTTGTGATCATAATGAAGGCAGTTCTTTTTCAGAAGGCTTCATTTTTACGTGTTGTTTGCGTGCGGTTGTGAGCTTCTTGATGAGTCTATCTTCATTCCAAGAGGCAGTGCCGGAAGCGTACTGAGCACGCTGCATTTCAGCGACTTCTTCAGTGATTTCCTGCTTGAGCTTAGGGTCTAAGCTCGGGTTTTGTTTGAGCCACAAATCAACAAAGTGTTGAGCTCGAATGAAGTCTTTGTTTTTCAATGACTGTAACGCACTCTCAAGTGTCTCCGTTTCCAGTGGGGTATTGTTCATTTCATCTGAATTCACTGATCTTGGTGAGCGTTTCAACGCATAGATTCCAGTGACTAACCAAAGAATGGCAAATAGTGCGGTTAAGTAAGGCCAGTACCCGCTGTCCTTAACTGTGACTGTTTTAACCTCAGCGGGTTGGCTTGGCGTCGTTGCTGATAAAGGTGTGTTGATGACTTCTCCGGGAGCAATATCTAAGGCGAGCCCAGCTAATTTATTCCTTTCTGCTTTCTTACTTTGGCTATTCCACCAATTGATCGTGACATCGGGAAGCGTCGTTTCTCCTTGTTTCTGTGGAATGAGCACCTGTTTTACCGTCATTCGAGTAACGCCATTATCCAATTCGGTAAATTTAGGTTTTTCGTCGTATACACGAACAGAACTTGGATAATCTAACTTGATATTTGGGAAGCGTTCGGATGCCAAACCTGCGATGTCTAATGTTATCTCACGGCTGATCGAGTCTCCCACTTTAGTTTTTAACGTTTTTACAGGGCTGATCAGGTTCCCTTCTGCATCATGCCACTGCTGTGTCAGTTGGAGCGAAGCCGTTGGTAACCAAGTGCCTTTATAGCTCTCAGGCTTTGATTCAACATTAATATCAAACTGTTTTGCTTTTGTTATCACCGGGATCAGTTTGGTGGTGCCGGTGCGATTACTTCCATATATTACGGTGCCTTTAAACGAAGGCCCGCGTAACATAAACTGCCCCGCTTGATCAGCCGTAATACGATAGGTTTGGTCTACCACGGTCACTTCCATCCCATCAAGCACACTTTGATACTGGTTTGGTTCTCCTTCAGTGTCTAATGTCATGCCATTAATGCTTGGTGGTGTGATCTGTGGGTTTTGCAGTCGTCGAGGATCGGCTTTGATGATCAGGCGAGTTTTCAAATAAGCACTTTCATTTGGGTAGAGTTGCGTCTTATCTAGATTGGCTTGTAGCTCGATGAGATCATCTGCTTTCGGGTCGTCCTGATCAACAGTCACCTGAATAGCAATAGGCTGAGATTTTGCGCCATTCACTTCAAAGGCGGGAATGGTGGCCATGCCCAATTGATGCGCTGCAAGAGAAATATTCCATTCACTTCGCGTACTGCGATCTCCGTTGATAATATTGACAGAGGAACCAAAGCTTGGTCGCCCTAAATAAAATTGATTCTCTAAAGAGGTAAAGTCGATGGCGTCGGAGGAGACTTTCTCGTCAACCACAACTCGCAGTTGAAACACCTCATTCTTAGAGACTTTGTTTTTACTGACAGTTGCCCAAACAGTTGTGGCAAAAGCGCTTGTACTTATTAAACACATTGCTGCAAGCAATGTGGCCAAGCAATATCTCATATAACGTTTCATCATCACCATTGTTTACCTGTATTCTCTGGTGGTTGTTTCTGTTGAGCCTGAAGCAATAGCTGGGCACGTAGTAGGCGGCTTGGATCTCGCGCACTTTCGACTTGCTCGAGTTTTCTTAACTCAGGGTCAATCGCTTGTTGATTATCTTCTTGAGGCAGAGGAGCACCATCTTTTTGGCGGGTGTGTTCTGATGGCTGAGAATCTTGTTCCATCTCTTGAGCCGGCTTTTTGTCCGCTTTCTGTTCAGATTTATCCTCGGTAGCGCTCTGAGAACCTGAGGTCTCTTTTGACTGTTGCTCTTGACTCGATTCCGATTGGCTCTTTTCATTTTTCTGCTGATTCTGCTGATTCTGCTGATTCTGCTGATTCTGCTGATTCTGCTGATTCTGCTGATTCTGCTGATTCTGCTGATTCTGCTGATTCTGCTGATTCTGCTGATTCTGCTGATTCTGCTGATTCTGCTGATTCTGCTGATTTTCTGAAGATTGTTGTTGATCTGATTTGTTGTCAGAATCAGACTGCTGTTGCTGTTGCTGTTGCTGTTGCTGTTGCTGTTGCTGTTGCTGTTGCTGTTGCTGTTGCTGTTGCTGTTGCTGTTGCTGTTGCTGTTGCTGTTGCTGTTGCTGTTGTGCTTTCTTCACCACATCTAGATTGAATTGCGCATCAGTATTACTTGGTTCAGCACTTAATATCTCTTCATACAAGTCGATGGCTTTATCAAAATCTCGATTTTGAGCATAGGCATTGGCTAAGTTGTATTTGCTCGTCATGGACTCTAAGCCTTGAAGCGAGTCGATAGCATCTGCAAACTTACCAGCTTGGTATTGCGCCACGCCTTTCCATTCGTTATTTGAGAATGTATTGATAGCGGCGTCTAAGTCTCCGGACTTATAGTGCTCCATCGCTTGTTGGTTTTGGTTTTGAAATGGATTTGCTTGTACCTTTTGACTCATGGAAAGTGGTAGGGCCGTAATGAGTAAAACGAATACCACCCCTTTCCGGAACATGAGCAGCGCAGGAAGGACAAGCAATGGTAGCAGCCAGAATCCATTATTGACCTGTTCTTCAATCACTTGTTTATCGCTGGATTTTGAAGTTGTCCCAACAGATTGTGTGAGTTTAGCGATTGAATCGACATCGCGATTGTCTAACTGAATTGGGGTAAAGAAGCCATCGAGTTGCTTAGTTAGATCTCGCATATTATTAAAGTTCGATTTCGCGACGACGGTGGTGCCGTTTTGAGCTTTAAGCAATGAACCATCTTCTAAAACGACAGGTGCGCCCGCTGCGCTGCCAACGCCAAGAATGCTGATAGACCAGTAAGTGCCATCGAGCAACTCAGCAATATCATTCTTTTCTTGTTGATCTAGGTCGTCTGAAAATAGAACGATGTCTCCTTTATCGAGCCCTGCATTTTTCATCATCTCTATCGCAAGTTTAACGCCAGACGCCGCATTGGCGCCGGAGTAGGGCATTAAATCTGGAGATAGGTTGGGAATGAGGTTAATGATTGTTTTACTGTCGTTTGTGAGTGGGCTAACGCTGTAAGCATCGCCAGCGTACGCGACTAATCCAACAGACCCTTCTGTCCATTGGTTAAGTAAATCGATAGCTTTGTAACGTGCTTGGGTTAACCGGTTTGGTTTGATGTCGGTTGCGTACATTGACATCGACATGTCCATCACCAACACTCGTGCGCTAGAACTGGCAAAGCTAGGCCTTTCTGCTTTTTCAAAACTAGGGCCAGACAGAGCGACAATTGCAACAAGCCAGCTGAAAACTAGGCCCCAAAGTAACACATGCGTATGTGTTTTGTTTTGCATCCCCATAGTGTTGGCAAGATGAGGGGCGATAAGCGTTTGGCTACGCTTTCGTTTGGCTAACCAAATCGAGAGTATCCCTAATGGGACTAAACCCAATAACCAGATTGGATAGAGAAAAGAGAATTCAGACATGATTTCTCCTCATAACGGTAAGAACAATGGATAACGCGAGGGCAAGAGCTAATGGGACGCCAAACCATTCAGTTTGTGGTCGCCAAGTTTGACTCGCTTGACTGATTGGCTCAAGTTGGTTGATGGTGTCGTAGATATTCGCAAGCTCTTTGCTATCTCTAGCTCTGAAGTATTGACCACCAGTCATTGTTGCAATTTCAGTTAGCGTCTTTTCGTCAAGATCTTCTGCGGTATTGACGGTTCGAGTAGAGAAAAAGTCTTGTACTACCATTTCTCCCGCTCCAACACCGATGGTGTAGATTGTGGTGTTGTATTTTTTTGCGATCTTCGCGGCTTCTAGCGGATCAATTACTCCAGCGGTATTGCTACCATCGCTGAGTAAAATCATCACCCGTTGTGGCGCATCACTATCCACAAAGGTTTTAGTTGCAAGGCCAATACCCTCACCAATTGCAGTTTGAGTACCAATCAACCTGAGTACGGCGCGGTTTAGCTGTTCTGAAATTGTTTGTCTGTCTAGCGTTAGCGGAGTTTGTAAGTAGGCGTGGTCAGCAAATAAGACGAGTCCGAGACGATCGCCTTCTCGTTTAGCAATGAAATCACCAAGCACTTGTTTAACAGCAGACAGTCGATCAATGTAGTCACCACCAACAGCCATATCTTCTTTCTTCATTGAGTAAGAAAGATCGACCACCAACATCATATCGCGATGCTTTGGTTGAGTAGTCACTGGTTCACCGTACCAAACCGGACGAGCCACTGCTAACACCACGAAAAACCAAATCAGTGAAGCCAAGATTTTTGCACCGAGGTTTTTGGGACTGGTCTTCGCTTCCGTTGTTGGTAGATAAGGTAAATAGATTGGGGTTGACTGCTTTATCGCAGGAACCAACCAATATACGAGTAGGGGTAAGGGAAGGAGAGCAAGCGCTCCCCACCAGACCAATTCGATATTCGCCAATCTAGCGTCTCCTTCTTTTTGGTGGCAAAGCTTCTTCTACCCATTGAGCACAATGTTGAACCAACTGTTGTGAATTTTGTATCGGTTCTTTTGAGTAGAGTGCTTGTTGCCACGCTGTTTGGTTAGGGACAAATAGTGGTTTTTGCACATGCGAATCTAAAAACACATACCATTCTGGCCCGGTTAGTTGGGCGATTTCTTCGCGGGGGAAATAACAGAAAGCAGCTTGGCGCAGCAGCTCAATAGCCGCAGAGGGTTGATCACTATTTTGTAATAATCGAAGGGCTGTTTTCTTCGGTGCCATACGTTTTTTCTTCCAACGTAATGTGAGCCCAATAAGAAGCAAAACGGCGATGGTTGCGCCAACAGCGGCCCACCAGCCCCAAGCTAAAGGTAGCCATGACGGAGCATCCGGCAGATGCAAATCCTTAAGTGGTAAAAGCGAAGAAGTGGAGTTCTCTGTCATTCTAAATTATCCGGATAATTGTTGTAATAATGTTTGATCACTGTTCAGTGAGGTGTAAGAAACGCCAATGGATAAGGCAAAGTCTTTGAGCGATTGCTGTTTAGCATCAAAAGCTTGCTCAATACGTTGCCGGGTTTGGCGCGAAGAAAAATCTAACCACTGTGTTGTTTGTTTATCGGTCACTTGCTCAACACCTCGAAAGGTGGTCTGGCCATGTTCTAAAGGATCCGATATATGGACAAGTCGAACTCGATTGTGTTGGCGAAGCCGTGTCAACATAGGTTGTTGGAGCTCTGATAAGCGAACGAAATCACTAATTAGGATGATTTCACTGCCTTTAGGACACATTCTATTTAGTGCTTCTAACGCATTGGAAAAAGAATGTGCTTGTTCAGGAGAAGGGCGTTGTAGCACTTGATTATGATGATTAATCAGCTGCTGAAGCAGTGCCAATGCACCTTTGCTTCGACTTGTCGGTTTGATTTCGACAAGTTCGTATCCCGTGTCGATGACTGCGCCAATGCGGTCTTTTTGTGTCACTGAAAGCCAAGCAATGAGCGCTGCCATATGGGCAGCAATGACGGATTTCAGCATTAACGTCGAACCAAATATCATGCTGGGGCTAAGGTCAATGAATAACACAACGGGCTTTTCACGTTCTTCTGTAAAAAGCTTGGTGTGTGGCTTGCCGGTGCGTGCTGTAACACGCCAATCGATGCTTCGAATATCATCACCGACTTGGTATTGCCTAACTTCAGCAAAGTCCATTCCTCGGCCTAATTGCCGACTTTGGTGCTGCCCAAGCATTTGGCTCCATAAGCTTTTAGCGGGTGGAAGCCACTGAACCGATTGTTGCTTGTAATATAAAAGCTCGTCAAGTGACAATGTCACTCCATTGGCATGAGGTGGCAATGC
The DNA here is from genome assembly GCF_040869035.1 of Vibrio sp. NTOU-M3. Taxonomy (NCBI): domain Bacteria; kingdom Pseudomonadati; phylum Pseudomonadota; class Gammaproteobacteria; order Vibrionales; family Vibrionaceae; genus Vibrio; species Vibrio sp. NTOU-M3. The sequence continues at coordinate 261,735 of NZ_CP162101.1, read as the reverse complement.
TTGCGTTTGTGCTTTAGCCATGTTGAGCCTCGTAATCAGGCGCTGCCAACCAGCGATAAAAGATGATTGATCACTTTGTTCGGGTGTATCCCTTCGGCTTGGGCTTGATAACTGAGCAGTAGTCGGTGGCGCAATACAGGAAATGCCATGCTTTGAACGTCTTCTGGTGAAACAAAATCTCGACCTGATAACCAAGCATGGGCGCGAGCGCAGCGATCCAATGCGATCGTTGCTCGAGGACTCACTCCCATTTCGATCCACTGTGCTAATGTTTGGTCATACTTCGCAGGATCCCGCGTTGCCATCACAAGACGAATAATATATTGCTCAATGCTTTCGGCCATATGAATATCCAGCACCTCTTTACGTGCCGAAAAGATATCGGCTTGAGAAAGTACTGGCGGTTGAACAGAGTTTTCCCCTTTGGCTTCACCACGATTCAAACGAAGGATTTCAAGTTCACTTTGCGCATCGGGATAATCGACATCAAGGTGTAACAAAAAGCGGTCGAGCTGTGCTTCTGGCAACGGATAGGTACCTTCTTGCTCAATTGGGTTTTGAGTCGCCATAACCAGAAACAGTTCAGGTAGCGGGTAGGTTTTTCGTCCTGCGGTGATTTGTTTCTCTGCCATTGCTTCAAGCATGGCTGCTTGAACTTTCGCTGGCGCACGGTTGATTTCATCGGCAAGGATCAATGAGTTAAAAATGGGGCCAGCTTGAAAGGTGAACTCCCCAGTTTCCGGACGGAAAATGTCAGTACCCGTTAGGTCGGCAGGAAGCAAATCAGGAGTGAACTGAATTCGGTGGAAATCTCCTTCGATGCAATCAGCGAGCGATTTTACTGCACGGGTTTTGGCAAGCCCTGGAGGTCCCTCCACTAAGATATGGCCATCAGCTAACAAAGCAACCAATAACTGCTTTACTAATTCTTGTTGCCCTATCACTTGGCCGTTAAGGTATTCACGTAGTTGTTGCAACGCTTGTGATGTCATGAAAATTGCTCTCCTCACTTTTTTCTCTTAGTGAATCTGGCTGTGAAAAAGTTCCGTACTTTCTCTTGCATAGAAAGTCTTTGCGCATTTTTTACGCATAAAGCGGGTCGCTGGAGGCCGCTTTCTCACTTTTCCAAATTAGTTGATATCTTTCAACCATCTAGAATATTGGGGCGGATTAAAGACTTCCAAGAGGGAACCCCGAAACATCTTGGTGATTATGTGATGGTGAATCAAGAAAGGCCAAGACAGATATTTGCAATTTATGTTTGATTGATGTGTAACAGCACGCTTTTTATACACATTACTGCTGATAGTTTCGCTATTTTTTATGAAATGAACATATTTAGTAAAGAAACGTTATGTGGAGCCGATAGCGACAGCGCACAAATCAGCACATAGAAGGCAGAATGAATGTTCAAACTCAATAATCTAAGTATCAAACAAAAGGTGGTCATCGGCATTACGCTTGCGGTACTTGCTTCGACCGTCATTGTTGGTGTGATGGCACAACGACAGGCACGCAGTGTCTTGGAACACCGTTTACTCAATTTGGATCTGCCATTAATCCTGGATCAGATCACTCAAAATATCGATAGCGATGTTGCTCAACTGCTCTCTGCAGCGCAGCAATTAGCACGGAACGAGTTTGTACGTGATGCGGTGGCGCAAACTGAAGCACCTGAATCCCAGCAGCTTTTAGTCAAGCAGTTAAATAATGTTAAGCAGCAATACCAGTTAAATGATGCGTCAGTGGCGAACCGCGAGACCGCGTATTACTGGAATCAGAACGGCTTCTTGCGCCAACTAAACCGAGAACAAGATGGATGGTTCTTTGGTTTTACTGATTCAGGGCAAGAAACGATGGTCAGCATTTTTACGGAGGCGAATGGTGACGTAAAAATGTTTGCAAACTACCAACATCTTGATGGACATACGATGTCGGGTGTCTCCAAGTCTATGGATGATATGGTGCGTTTGCTAACGAACTTTAAGATAGAACAAACCGGTTATGTTTTCTTAGTCGATCCTGACGGGAAAATTAAAATTCACGCAAACCGCCAGTTAACGGATAGATCATTAACTGGAGAATTTGGGGCATCAGCCAAGTCTTTATTGAATAAAGGGCAAGTTCAACTCATTCAACTTGAGAGCAAAGGACAAGATCTATTCCTAGGAAGTGCGTATATCCCGTCCATGGACTGGTTCGTGATTGGTGTGGTTCCAGTCAATGAAGCTTTTGCACAGCTTGATGCCACCGCATCTCAAATCATGATAATAACAGTGGTTGTTGCGGTTATATTTGTTTTGATGGGTGTGGTTTTGGCAAACAGCATTACTCGTCCAATTCGCATGATTGCACAACGATTCACGGATCTGGGTAAAGGGGATGGTGATTTAGCGCAGCGTATTGAAATTAATGGCAAAGATGAGATTGCTCAGCTCTCAGAAGGTTTTAATGGCTTTATCGAGAAGATCCACGACACGATGAAAGAAGTGGCCTCAACAAGCCATTCACTCCAAGCTGCGGCCGATGGTGTTTCGATCAAAGCCAGTACCACACACGATAACAGCCAGAGCCAACGTGACCAAACCATTCAGGTGGTGGCCGCAATAAATCAAATGGGGGCGACGATCAGTGAAATTGCTTCCAACGCAGCAACAGCGGCTGAAACGGCAAATCAAGCATCTGACAATACGCAAGTTGGTCAAAATGTGGTGAACCAAGCTAAAGATGCGATTAGCCGCTTAGCCACGGATATTGAGAATACCAGCAAAGTCGTTGGGCAACTCGCATCGACCACGCAAGACATTGGTTCGATTTTGGATGTAATTCGCGATATCTCGGAGCAAACAAACTTATTGGCTTTAAATGCAGCCATTGAAGCGGCGCGAGCAGGGGATCAAGGACGTGGGTTTGCCGTTGTGGCTGATGAAGTCAGAAAATTGGCCAGTCGCACAGCAGATTCTACTGAAGAGATTCAGAAGATGATTAATCAACTTCAAAGTGATGCACGTGATGCAGTGACGGCAATGGAAGCAGGTAAATCGGTTACCAATGAAGGGGTTTCTTCGTCTGATGAAGCCGTGGACGTATTGGTGAATATCTCAGATCGCATTCATGATATCTCTGATCGGAATACGCAAGTGGCCACTGCCACTGAAGAGCAATCGACCGTTGTTCATACCATCAACCAAAATATCGAAGAAATTAATGTGATAAATGAGGCGACGACGAGTACAGCGGAAGAGTTGGCCGAAGCCAGCTTAGAGCTAAAAGAGTTGTCGGAGCGTCTCGACCGTATGGTTGGTAGCTTTAAGCTCTAAGCAAACTCTGGCTTGATACAGACCTATACTGGTATAACTGGGGCTAAGTAGGTAAACTTAGCCCCAGTTATTTTTTACATTAGGTAAGTAAGAATGAGTGATTTTGAAAAAGAGCTTGAGATGATGTCTCAGGAAATGGGCGATGAACCAGAAGTTGCCTTACCATCTCTAGAAGAGCAAAAAGCGATCGCTGCGGAACTAAAAAAACTTGAGGCAGAAGGTAAACTCACACCAGAAGTACTCGATCAATACTTCGGCAAGTTTTATGCGAAAACGGATACGCCGATTCACTAATATTAAGTGAAATGAAATAGCTATTAAAAAAGCCGCTTTATGCGGCTTTTTAACGTTTATATGATGGCTAAATATATATCGGTGTATGCATTACACTGCATCTTGAGTTGCGTGTTTTTGTTGTTCCAGCTTCGATGCACCACGTAGCATGGCTTGGATTAAGTCTGCCGCATTAAATTTCTCTAGGGCTTCATGTGCGCCAACTTGATGTGCTCGATCTAGACAAATTTGACTAGAAAGTGAGGTATGAAGAATACAATAGGCACCATTTAATTCCGAGTCATTTTGAGTCTCAAAAGCCAGCTCGTAACCATCTAAGCCCGGCATTTCTATATCACTGACTAATAAGTCAATGGGACTACCCTGAGAAGCTTCAGTTCTCATTAACTCCAATGCATCTAAGCCGTTTTTACAGATTTGATAAGGAATATTGATGCTGTCTAATGCATCAGACAACTGTTTACGTGCAATGGAGGAATCGTCTACCAACAAAATGTTTAACGCTTTGAGCCTCTCACGCTCAATATCGGTTAGCATCGGGATTTTTGTCGATTCATATTGTGGATAGATTTTTGAGAGCAGCAGTTCGACATCCAACATCTGAACGATACTGTTGTCATAGCGTGTAATGCCAGTAACAAACACATTATGACCAGCACTTGATGGGGCGGATTCAATGGATTTCCAGTCACATTCAATAATTTTCTCGATCGATTTGACCATAAAAGCAACGACGGTTCTCAAACAGTCTGTCACGATCAGATAGCAAGAACTGTACTCTTTTTCAGTAATTGGGCGAAAGCCAATCGCTGCGGCCATATCAATGACAGGGACGGTGAGGTCACGAATGGTGACGGTTCCAACAACATGATGATGAGAATAAGGAATCTGAGTCATCGGCATGAAAGGCACTATTTCTCTTACTTTTAATGTCCCGATGGCAAACAGTTGCTTTTGGGCATTCAAAGTAAACATGAGCATACCTTGAGATTGATTCGCTTTACTTACTACTTTGGGCATACATCTTCTCAAATTCATACGTATCTAAACTAAAATACTAACCCATTTGGAGAGGGTTTCAATCAAAGTAATGTTGCTACTTGTTTTAATTGACCGATTATTGATCCACTTTAAATTTGTGATAAAAGTGTCTTTAGGTACAATCCGCCCCAATGACTTCAAATTAGAGAAAAGATATGGCGAATACAGCAGCCGCTTTACATATTTTGGTTAAGCACAAAGAGCAAGCAGAAGACATTGTTAAACAGCTAAAGAAAGGTGCTAAGTTTCAAACGCTAGCGAAGAAATACTCTACCTGTCCATCTGGAAAACGTGGTGGGGATTTAGGGGAGTTTCGTCGTGGGCAAATGGTGCCTCAGTTTGACAAAGTGTGCTTTAGTGGCGAAACACTGGTTCCACACATTGTAAAAACTAAATTTGGCTGGCATGTTGTGAAAGTTCTATATAGAACATAATGATAGCCAATGAGAAATACGTTTCTCTCAGCGCTTTCTTGTCAGTCTATCTACTGGATGGATAGCACCTGTTGTTATGGTTCGGTTTGCCAGTAAATCGAACCATTTTTAATACAGCTAAACTGCCGGATATCTTATCAAAGAGGGAACGATGATCAGCCTACATCCACTGCAAGAACCCCACCTACAACAACTCGAACACCTCAAAGTGTCTGATGATCAGCTTAAGTATGTTGGCACTATGGAAGAAATATTGGTCAATGTGAGTGGTCTTGTACATCCTCATGTCGTGGTCGTTGAAAACCAAGTGGTTGGAATTTTTCTTATCGACACCAAATATCATCTGCAATACGACTTCTGTGGTGACAAGGCATTAGGCTTTCGCGCATTTTTTATTGATGAAAAACATCAAGGTAAGGGGTACGCCTCTGCTGTAATGAAGGCACTAAGAGAATACATAAATCAGCACTATTTAGATTCTGAGTACCTTTATCTAACGGTAAACTGCAAAAATCCAATTGCATACCGATGTTATGCCAATGCTCATTTCGTTGATACTGGCGAATTATATCATGGTGGCGCAGCTGGCCCGCAGCATATTATGCTAATGAATCTCTAATATATAACGAACCTTCAGTCTGTTAAATAAATATTAATATCAGTAGGTAGTGTAGATACGGCTTTTTATAGAAGCACCCATCATCATTAGTTTTAACTGCTAGCTTTGTACTATTAAAGAATTAAAAAATTCTTATTGATTACAACAAACGGTTAGTTAGGGAAATGACTATGATTTTCAAACGACTTAATCAAGTCTCTATTGCTGGGCGGGCTTGGTCTATCTTAGCACTCTTCGCCATTGGTCTCTTTGTAAATACGTTGTTGGATGCATCTAAAACCAGAAAACACATGCGAGAGAATTACGAACGCGGTGTGGCAGTGTTGGTTGAAAGTGCGGAAGGTATTATCGAGCAACATTATAACTTATTTAAAAATGGTTCACTCAGTGAAGAAGAGGCGCAGCGCCGAGCTCTTGCAGCAGTGTCTGCTATGCGATTTGATGGCGGGAATTACATTTTTATTGGTGATAACGACGGTGTGCAGCTAGCTACTGGAGTCAGTTCGTTATTAGGTAAGAATATTATGCCTCTGAAAGACTCAACCGGTAAGTTGTTTGTTGAAGAGCTGTATCAGGTGGCAAGAAATGGCGGTGGGTTTGTTGACTATTTCTGGCACAATCCAGACAAATCAACAGCTGCACCAAAGACCAGTTATGCAGTGATGTTTGAACCATGGCAGTGGATGATTGGTTCTGGGATGAATATGGTGGCACTGGAAGCAGACATTCAACGCTCAGAATGGGTTTCTATACTCAACGCACTGATGATTTTAGTCGTACTGTCAATCTTCATTGGGTTCTTTATTAGAACGATCACATCCCCACTTAAGAAAACTGTGAATGCGATGAAAGAGCTTTCTAAAGGAGAAGGGGATTTAACCCAAAGGCTCAATGAAGATGGAACGAAAGAGCTTGGGGAATTAGCGCGGTACTTTAATCAGTTTGTGGCGTCTGTTCAAAATATCATGCTTTGTATCAGTGATGCTGGCAGCCAGGTGTCTTCAGCCGCGACACAGTTATCCAGCTCAGTTCACCATATCGATGACCATCTCAATCAACAACAAAACGATGTTGATCAATTGGCAACGGCAATGACCGAAATGCTTGCGACGGTTGAAGAAGTGGCAGGACGCACTGTGGAAGCGAATGATGCCAGTAAATTAGCCGCAGATGAAACGCAAAATAGTCGCACAATCATTAATCAGAACGTCAGCGAAGCTAATTTACTTGCCGAAGAAATTGAACGAGCAAGTGAGGTAGTACAAAAACTGGCTGATGATGCACGCAACGTGGATACCGTGTTAGAAGTAATACGCGGCGTCGCAGAGCAAACCAACTTACTTGCCTTAAATGCTGCTATAGAGGCGGCAAGAGCCGGTGAACAAGGTCGAGGCTTTGCTGTGGTTGCAGATGAAGTTCGGACGTTATCTTTACGCACACAAGAGTCGACACTTGAGATCCAGACTATCGTTGAAAAGCTGCAACATGGTGCAACCAATGTGGTGAGTGTGATGGAATCTGGGGCGAAGAAAGCTGCCTATGCGTCAAGCATGTCTGAGAATGCTGGAGAGGCATTGCAGAAAATAAATGCGGAAGTGCATACCATTGAAGAGATGAACCAGCACATTGCGACGGCCGCAGAGGAACAAACGGTGACGGTGGATGATATTAACCGTAATGTGGTTAGCTTGCGAGATATGACGGTATCGGTCTCTGCTGAATCGGCGCAAATGGCAAGTGCAAGTAAAGAGCTAAACCATGTATCACAAACGTTAGTCGGCATGATCAATCGTTTTAAAATTGCGTAGTAAACCAACCGTAAACACTCTAGTTTCCCCATAGCACCTTATTTGTTGTGGGGAAACGATGTGTTAGAATCGCCGCAAATTCTTGATATTCCCTTCCTGAAATGAGACACCTAAATACAACGATTCATCCTGATATCGATCACCTTGATAATAAGATTATTTTTAAGCGAAATGCAGCTCGAGCCATTGTTGTTGATGGCGAAGATATCTTGTTGCTTTATACCGAGCGTTATCACGACTATACAATCCCCGGGGGCGGTTTAGACGAAGGTGAAGATGTGATTGCTGGGATGGTTCGAGAGCTTGAAGAAGAAACAGGCGCTAAGAACATCCACAACATTAAACCGTTTGGAATTTATGAGGAATTTCGTCCTTGGTATAAAACTGATGCGGACATCATGCATATGCTGTCGTACTGCTATACCTGCAAAATAGATCGTGAACTGGGCGAAACTTCTTACGAAGATTATGAAATAAAAAATGGTATGAAGGCGGTCTGGATGAATATTCACGATGCGATCGCTCATAATGAGAAGACCATGGCGGAAAGCGAAAAGAAGGGGATGAGTATAGAGCGTGAAACGTTCTTATTGCACCTGATTGCTAAAGAGATGTTGTAACCGGTGGTATAAAAACGGAGGAAGTTCCTCCGTTTTTATCATCACACGTGGACAAATTCTCAAGGTTACTCGCCTTTAGTGCCACTCCTTCCTATACTTATCCAAGTGATTGAAATATGAATAGTAATTGCTTATAAATAAGTAATGATTCCGTGTCGTGCACGGTATAAAGGGACGTTATGCTTAAGGGAGTAAACTATGGGGAAGATCCATCAAACCGTTCTAGCGAGTGTGTTATCCGTATTTGCAATGGCATCTTATGCTGAGGTGATCGAATCAACGATTCTTGTTGGTTTTGGTAGCGCAAAATATCCTGCTGACTTCAAACACTTTGACTACGTCAATCCTGAAGCACCCAAAAAAGGTAAAATCACCTACGGCCAAGTCGGAACGTATGACAACTTTAACCGCTTTGCTTCCCGTGGTGTTCCTGCTGCGGCTACCGGCCAGTTGTACGATACCCTCATGTATTCCCCGAATGATGAAATCGATGCTTATTACCCCCTAATCACCGAAAAAGTCCGCTATTCTGACGATTACTCATGGATGGAGATTGATATTAATCCGAAAGCTCGATTCCATGATGGCAAGCCAATTACCGCGCATGATGTTGTGTTTACCTTCAATAAATTTATGACAGAAGGTGTGCCGCAATATCGTGTCTACTATAAAGAGATCAAATCAGTTACTGCTAAGTCTGATTTAACAGTGCGCATTGATATGGCGACACCAAACAGAGAAAAACTCTTTAGTTTTGCGCAATCGACACGTGTACTACCTGAACATTATTGGAAAGATAAGAACTTCTCTGAGCCACTTTCTAGCCCCCCTGTTGGAAGTTCGGCATATAAAATCGTGGATTATAAGTCAGGTCAAAGTGTGACCTATGAATTGGTAAAAGACTATTGGGCTGCTGAGTTACCTGTAAACGTTGGACGAAATAATTTCAAAACGATCCAGTATGACTATTACCGTGATGACACCGTGATGCTTGAAGCTTTTAAAGCGGGCGAGTTTGATTTTCGTCAGGAAACATCAGCCAAATTCTGGGCTAACTCTTATACCGGTTCGAACTTTGATAAAGGTTATATCAAAAAAGAAGAGATCCCTCATCAGAAGCCTGAATCTACCCAAGCGTTTGTATTTAATACCCAATCGGGTGTCTTTAAAGATGCCAAAGTTCGCGAAGCTTTGAGCTATGCGATGGACTTTGAGTGGATGAATACCAACATGTTTTATGGGCAATACACACGTACCCGCAGCTACTTTCAAAACACAGATTATGAGGCGAAAGGGAAACCAACATCGGAAGAATTGGCTATTCTCAATCCCTTCAAAGATAAAATCCCAGCTCGTGCTCTAACTGATGAATATCAACCGCCAATGACCGATGGTAGTGGTCGTATTCGCGCACAAATGCGCACAGCATTCAAGCTGCTAAAAGAAGCAGGATGGGAATTGAAAAATAAGGTAATGACCAACAAAGCTACTGGTCAACCCTTTGAGTTTGAGCTGCTCATTTATAGCCCGACAACCGAACGTATTGCGATCCCACTGCAGAAAAACCTCAAGCGCATGGGGATCAACATGAAAATCCGTACGGTGGACACGACACAATACATAAAACGTTTACGTGACCGAGACTTTGATATGGTATCGCGCGGGTATTCTGCGAATCCTTACCCAAGTTCTAACCTACTGATCATATGGAACTCTCAATATATTGAATCCACTTACAATACTGCTGGTGTGATGGACCCAGTGGTGGATAGTCTCACAGAACAGATCGCAAAAAATCAGCAACATCCAGATAAGTTGCTGCCATTGGGACGCGCACTTGACCGTGTGTTGCAGTGGAACTTCTACATTATCCCGCAGTGGCATTTGAGTTCTTATCGCGTAGCAATGTGGGATAAGTTTGAGCGCCCAAGTGTGATGCCTAAATATGACTTAGGTGTAGACACCTGGTGGGTGTCAGATGTCAAAGCGGCGAAACTCCCTGAAAAACGTCGTTAGAGGTTTCAATGGCTGCCTATATTTTTCGTCGTTTATTGTTGGTGATCCCCACTTTGTGGGCGATCATCACAATTAACTTCTTCATTATTCAAATTGCGCCGGGTGGGCCGGTTGAGCAAGCCATTGCTCAACTAGAAGGGCATTCTTCAGGCATCATGGAGCGTTTTGCTGGTGGTGGCAGTGAAGTTGATCTCGGAGAGGCAGAGCCTGAAGGTGCATCTGGATACAAAGGTTCGCGAGGTTTAGATCCTGAAGTAGTTGAAGAGATTAAAAAGCAATTTGGTTTTGATAAGCCATTACATGAGCGCTATTTCGAAATGCTCAAAAATTACGTCACATTCAACTTTGGTGAGAGCCTTTTCAAGGGAGGGAATGTGATTGACCTGATTGTAGAGCGATTACCTGTTTCAATTTCACTCGGGCTGTGGAGTACGCTGATCATCTACCTGATCTCAATTCCGCTAGGGATACTCAAAGCGATACACCATGGCTCTCGGTTTGATATCTGGTCAAGTGCACTTGTGATCATTGGTTACGCTATTCCCGGCTTCTTATTTGCCATCATTTTAATTATCTTGTTTGCCAGTGGTAACTACTTCAGTTGGTTTCCGCTGCGCGGTTTAGTGTCTTCCAATTTTGAACAGCTGATTTGGTATCAACAGATCCTCGATTACTTTTGGCATTTAGCTTTGCCTATTTGTGCGATGGTAATTGGTGGCTTTGCGACGTTAAGTATGCTGACGAAAAACTCATTCCTTGATGAAATAAATAAACAATATGTTGTAACGGCAAGGGCAAAGGGGCTCGATGAGCGTAACATCTTGTATAAGCATGTGTTTCGTAATGCCATGTTGATCATTATCGCTGGTTTTCCAAGTGCGTTTATTAGCATCTTCTTCACGGGGTCAATGCTCATTGAAGTCATGTTTTCTCTAGAAGGTATTGGTTTGCTTGGGTTTGAGTCCACCATTCAGCGTGATTATCCGGTGGTATTCAGTTCTTTGTATATCATGACTTTGCTGGGTCTAATTTTGAGCATTATTTCGGATCTCACATACACCTGGGTCGATCCGCGAATTGATTTTGAGGCGAGATGATGTGGCATAAAAAAAACGTCAGACGTAATCCATTAAACGAAGCCCGATGGCATCGATTTAAAGCCAATAAACGTGGTTTGTATTCTCTGTGGGTTTTCTCATTATTATTCGTTGTCAGCCTATTTGCTGAGTTTATTGCCAATGACAAGCCGCTACTAATCGAATTTGACCAGCAATGGTATTTCCCAATTTTTCACGAATATGCAGAGACAGAATTTGGTGGTGAATTTGAAACAGAAGCGGATTACACCGACCCTTTTGTGATCGAGTTAATCGAAGAGAATGGATATATTGTCTGGCCTCTGATTCCTTTTAGTTACGACACGATTAACTTCAATATTACCTCAGCGGTGCCTTCTGCACCGGATAATGTCAATTGGCTAGGAACTGATGATAAAGGGCGAGATGTGCTTGCTCGGGTGATCTACGGGTTTCGTATATCGGTTTTGTTTGGGTTTGTTCTGACCATCATATCGAGCGTGATTGGCGTAATAGTGGGGGCAACACAAGGTTATTACGGTGGTTGGTTAGACTTATTGGGCCAGCGTTTTATCGAAGTTTGGTCAGGCATGCCAACGTTATTCTTACTCATCATTTTATCCAGTTTTGTTGAGCCAAATTTCTGGTGGTTGCTCGGTATTATGGTTCTATTTAGTTGGATGAGCTTAGTCGGAATTGTTCGGGCAGAGTTTTTACGTTGCCGTAATTTTGATTATGTTCGCGCAGCGCAGGCGATGGGCGTTTCCGATAATCGCATAATGCTGCGACATATGTTGCCCAATGCTATGGTTGCGTCACTGACGATGATGCCATTTATTCTTTCCGGCTCTGTAACCACGTTGACATCTCTCGACTTTTTAGGCTTTGGACTTCCTGCAGGGTCGCCGTCTTTAGGAGAGCTCCTTGCACAAGGTAAGGCCAATTTACAAGCACCTTGGCTCGGGATTTCTGCGTTCCTGATTCTTTCAATGATGCTGACTCTATTAGTATTTATTGGTGAAGCGGTGCGCGATGCCTTTGACCCACACCATCAAGGAAGGTAGCTATGAGTGAACCAATCTTATCTATTGAAAACCTTTCTATTGGCTTTGGCCGAGAAAATGCAGTTGAAACCGTAACAAAGAATGTGTCACTTTCCATTAGCAAGGGCGAAACGTTAGCACTGGTAGGGGAGAGTGGTTCAGGTAAATCTGTTACCGCGAATGCGATTCTAAAATTGCTTCCTAAAGGTTCGGCTCATTACTTGGAAGGTAAGATCCAGTTTGATGATCTTAATATTTTCAGTTGTTCTGAACGTCAACTGAGAGGCATTCGTGGTGGCCGAATCGGGATGATTTTTCAAGAGCCCATGGTATCGCTCAATCCGCTGCATAAAATTGGCAAACAACTTGTTGAAACGCTATCGATCCATCGAGGTATGCGAATTCGTCAAGCCGAAGCATTGGCGATAGATTGGCTTGCGAAAGTTGGAATACGACACCCCGATATTAAAATAAATGCCTATCCTCATGAATTATCTGGTGGCGAAAGACAACGAGTGATGATTGCGATGGCATTAATTAACGAACCTGAACTCCTTATCGCTGATGAGCCGACAACGGCACTTGATGTCTCTGTTCAAGCCCAAATTCTGGATTTGCTAAAAACCTTACAGCAAGAATTGGGCATGGCGATGCTGTTTATTACGCATGATTTGAGTATTGTTAGGCGCATTGCTGATAGGGTCGCCGTCATGCAGCAAGGTGAGCTGGTTGAAACAGGAGAATGTAAAGCGGTGTTTTCTGCACCGAAACATCCCTATACCCAAGAGCTCATCGATTCGGATCCTAAAGGAGAACCTGTCGCGGTTGTGGGTGATTCGCAATCCTTACTCACCGTTGATCAACTGAGGGTATGGTTCCCCATTACGGGAGGGCTGTTTAAGCGTACGTTATCCTATGTAAAAGCGGTGACGGACATGAAGTTCGACCTGAAGAAAGGACACTCCATTGGTTTGGTTGGGGAGAGTGGCTCCGGTAAGTCGACGACAGGCATGGCGATTTTACGTTTGGTAAACTCAGAAGGCTCTATCAGCTACCAAGGACAAGAGATCCAGGGATTAGATCGTCACTCAATGCTGCCTTATCGAAGCAAAATGCAGGTTGTATTTCAGGACCCGTTTTCTGCACTTAACCCACGAATGTCCGTTGCCCAAGTGATCGGTGAAGGGTTAAGAGTGCACCATACATTTGACGAGCAAACCATTGATGAAATGATTTGTGCTGTGATGAAGGAAGTCGATTTAGATATAGATACTCGGCATCGATTCCCAAATGAGTTCTCTGGTGGCCAACGTCAGCGCATCGCAATTGCACGAGCGTTGATACTGAAGCCGGAATTCATTTTACTTGATGAGCCCACGTCATCGTTAGACAGAACGGTGCAGGCTCAGGTTTTGGAGTTATTGAAGAGCTTACAAGAGAAATTTGGCCTGACGTATTTGTTTATTAGTCACGATCTCAATGTTGTGCGTTCTTTATGTCACTACACCATCGTAATGAAGCATGGGGAGATTGTAGAGCAAGGAGAAACGCGAACCCTCTTTGCTTCTCCTAAACAGTCCTACACACAAGAACTCATTGCTTTATCTGCATTTTAAAGAAAAACCGCCATAGGGCGGTTTTTTGTTATTTGCTTGTCATTAAGAATACGGCTTTATCCTGAGCCCACATCTCTTCAAATGACTTGACGACGTCATACTCGTTTAAGTGAGCGGCATGAAAGTCGATCAGCTCCAGTAAGTGAGATGGCGTCTGATAGACAAGGCCTGAGTTGATATCGTTAACCAAAATGTCTGCTTGTTTTCCTGCGTAACCTTCAGCATTTGAGTTGGCTTGTGCTTTGAGTGTCTCGCGGATTTGGCTGAGCGCTTGTACGAACTCTGATTGGCTCAAACCTGCCGAGATAATGCGTTTTATCTCATGCTCAACGGCTTGTTTTAGTTGCACCATATCTTCATTGTTGTATTGAACTCGTACTCTCGACCAAACGTTATCATTAAACAATACTGTTGACTCAACGTTTACGGTGGCATTCGGAGCAATGGTACTCAGAGCTAGTTGCAGGCGCTGCTCTAAAGCGACGTTTGCAATTTGTTTTAATAACAAGTTTCGGCGATAAAACTTACTATCTTGTACAAAATTCACTGAAGTTAATGTACTGATGGAAAACTCATTGGTGTCAGAGTCCGATTGTGCATTACCATCAATCAAGTAAGCTTGAGGTTTGATCAATGCAACCGCTTTAGCCGAGTTGTTCCAACGGCCAAATGCATTCTCAATGGCTTTAATACTTTCTCTAATACGTACATTACCAGTGATCACAACCGTGGTATTTGCAGGAAAGTAATTCGCTTTATGAAACTGATTAATCTCATTGCTGAAAAGTGCCTGAATGGCTTTTTCACTCGGGCTTACCATCTCGTTAAGTTCTTCAGCCTCAAGGCCATAGTAGGCATTATTTTGTGCTGTCTGATTAAAGTGCGTAAAACGCATTTTGGTTTCTTCATACAGTAACTTATCACTGTCGACAGTACGTGGTGCTGCGTTGAAGTGCATGAGCTTATCAGAGAAGTTTCGTAATTCACTGGCGAGCACCATTTGAGTTGGTTGTGATAAATCTTTTGCGAATACCGTTTGGCTGAACAGAGCATTTGCGTACCACTGTGTACCAGAAATGGTTTTCATTGCGGTATAACTTGCCACTAAGCCAGACTCAGTATCTTGACTCACTCCTGAGCCCACTCGAATGCGAATAGCCACATCCGGAGATGTTTTACTGGTTGGTAAAATGACATAACGTAACCCATTATCCAGCAGACCAACATGAGTTTGTTTTGGTAGTTGGATATCGGATGGGGTAAACCAAAGCTCAGGTGATACCTTGGCATACGAAGGTGTTGGTAGCAGCATTCCAGTTACCAGAAATACTGACAAACTAGACGATAATAAGTGTTGACCCATTTTTTTCAGGTAGCAAAGCATACGTTTCTCCAAGACGAATAGACCAGGAATATGACAGCTTGCTCCGTGTTCGAGAGTGGTAGCATGTGAAATCCAATCACATGTAGGGTTGCTATACTGAACTAGCACTCTGGGATGAACTTTAACTGTTTATTTTTTATTAGAAGTGGCAGATTTTTGATTTGATTCGCAAATATGTCAATGCTTAAGTATTAGTCATTTGCCGTTTCTCAAAAATGATACAAAAGATAAGCTTTGGTGGTATCAAATGTGGGTATAACGACTGGCACTGGCGTAAGATAATGGCTTGGAAAACCAGTACCCTTGCAAATAAGAGGCACCGAGAGCTATGAATTTTCTTTGCATTTCAGCGCTTTCTATTCCTTCTACAACAATGTCGACGTTATTGTTTTGGCATAACTGAATGATAAATTTCACGTACTCAGTTGTTGCTGGATTGTTGAGCGAGCGCCATGCAATCGACTTGTCTATCTTGATTTGGTTGAGTGGGAGGTCAAAAAAGCTGTTTAACGAGCTATAACCCGAACCAAAATCATCCAAAGACAGTTGAAATCCATACTCACTCAATTTTTGTAGTTGACTGGCAGCACTTTTGTTGCCATCAAGAATCATAGTTTCCGTGAGTTCTAGCACGATTTTATGGGGTTCCACACCTGCATCATGTGCCATTTGCTTGACCGTATCTGGAAACTGGCTGTTGAGCAGTTGGAGTACCGAGACGTTTACATTTACCTTTACATCACTTTCGTGATGCTTCTGATACAGCTTAATAAACTTACATGCTTTGGCAAAAACTGAGTAACCTAGCTCGATAATAAGCCCCTTCTTCTCTGCAACTGAGATAAATTCATCAGGATAAATCTCACCAATTTGTGCACTTTTCCACCTTACTAAGGCTTCAAAGCTAGAGACGCGATTTTCTTTGGTACAGATAATTGGTTGGAACTTGAGGCTAAGGGTATTGGTGGTAATCGCACGCTTTAATTCTTGTTCGATGTAGAAATGACGATCGACTTTATCTTTAGTGTGTCCACCATACACGCTAATTCGTCTGGTTTCATTGGATCCGGCAAACTGACAGGTGCGTGATGCAATTTTGACGAGTTCCTCGGCTGTATTGTAGATATCAATGTCTGGGTATATTCCAATATTAATTTCTGTCCCATAGAGATAACCATTTTCATCAAGTGAACGGTGGTAGCCTTTGAGAATACGTTTGCCTAAGTTTTCCAATTGAAATTGATCGTTATAACCACGCAATAGCACGACAAAATCGTCAGAGTGAACACGATAGATACCAATAAAGTCTTCTGGAAGATCTTTGAGCGAAGTGACTAAATGTGAGATCAAGTCTTTGAGGATCTGTGGGCCATACAAGTTTAGATATGACTTAATATCATCAATTTGAATGTAAATGATGGAATAGTTAACGGTATTTTTATGTCGAAGAGCTTCAAGATCAATGGTTAGCTGATTTGTGTTGGCAAGGCCTGAGGTGTTGTCTCTGAAAACGGCACGTTTAGCACAGTTTTCCATCAACTTTTCTTGGGAGATATCGCGATGACAGCCTATAAAATAGCGTTTTCCGTCTTTATTTTTAACGATAACGGTACCTTCAATCCAAGAATATTGACCGTCTGAGCGTAATACTCGGTATTGCGTGGATATCTTTTTTTCTTCTATATAACGAAGCTCTTTTAGCCTTTTATGTAGGCTAAGTCGATCGGTAGGATGAATAAGAGACATCCAAGTCTTAAGGGAGATCTCATTGTTCTCAATACCAAATTTGTTGTAAAAGTTTGGATTGTATAAATGAAACTGTTCTTGTTCCGACATGTAAAACAGGCCATCGCTAAAAACGTCGAACATATCGGACAGATACTCTCGTTTTAGCTCAGCAATTTCTTGTGCTTCAGCAGGAAAGTGAACGATAGACGGTATATTGTGTTGGGAGCTTATTACAGTAGAGTCTGCGAGAGGTGGCAAATCAAAATTCGAACGAACTAATTTGTAACTTTCTGACATTGTATAAAACCTACCCATTACATCTCATGGCAAGCCAATTCCGTGGCTATATACTCTAATCACTCTTTTTAACTAATTCTGCGATCCTATTTAGGTTTTTGAAAACGCAGAAGTTATCGTTAAATTCGGTGCATATCACGGCCATTTTTATGCATTTGGTCTAATAGTGGCTCGTTGATACGGACAATGTTAATCCGTTAACCCATTTGTTTAAGAACTTGTTGAGTAGTACATGTTTAACATGAATTGGTAATTAACTACTAGGGCAAAATGTTTGTTAGTTGATAGTTTCGACATTTCTTAACGGCAATGAGCTACAAAGTAATCACTGTGGTTATTATTGATTCGAATCTACAACCAATTCTGTATACCCTGTTGTGTCATCTTGTTCACGTGATAAAGAGAGTTTGGGGTAGTGGTGAATGATAAGTTCCGCAGTTGTGTCGACAAAGCTACCTTCCAGCAGGTGGCCTCCCCAGACTTTCCCATCACGATCAGACACCGCAATATGTAGGTGCTGGTGTTTGGGCGTTAGCGTGCCCATAAGTGAAACGATCTCAAAAGGCTGAGTAAGTAACAGTGTTGATGCAGCACCAGCAAGGCGAATATGGATACTTGATAAGCAGCCTACGCATGAGGCGATGCTGCCTGCTTTGATTTGATGCTCGGTGACTAATGCTTGGATTGCCTGCTTTAAGTCTTGATCTCGTTTTAGACGTTTTACGATAGGTACGATCATGATTTGATCGGCTCTAACAGGCTTAATAAGCCAGTGGTGGCTGCATCGATTTCTTCGTATCTAAACGCTTTACCAAGGACACGCATTCCTTGCATGTGACTCAATACCAAAGCGGCCAGTTGTGCGGCTGGAATATGGTGAATCACTTTTTGATCGTCTTGGGCATTTTTAAGTGCACGAGTAATGACTTCAAGTAAATGGTTGAATAAACCATGGCCGGCTTTTAACACCACCTCATCTTCACCGGCATGTTCTACTAATGCATTTTGCATAAAACAGCCACAGTGACGTTCGCGCTGAATTGCTGCGAAGTCGAGTAAAAATGTCTTCAGTTCATCAATGTTTGCATTTTCTTGTTCCAGCGCTTTGATACTGGGCACCTGTACTTGTTTTAAGTAAGTATTGAGTGCTTCGTAGTAGAGCTGCTGCTTATCACCATAGGTGTTGTAGAGGCTAAAACGGTTGATCTGAAGTTCATCCACTAAGTCGGAGATAGCAGTATTGGCGTACCCTTTACGCCAAAATAGCTCCATCGCTTCATGCAATTTTTCAGTCCTATCAAATTTGCTTTTACGTGCCATTAAGATCATTCCTTAAAAAGTTCTTGACTGATCGGTTAGATATTCTTTATTCTAAACTAAACGATCGTTCAGAAAAAGAGTAAAAGGAACCGAGAATGAAAATTTATGAAACTGCAATGACACCAAGCTGCCGTCGTGTATCAATCTTTCTAAAAGAGCTAGGTGTTGAAGTACCAAGAGAAGAAATCAATGTTCAGGGTGGTGACAACCTAAAAGAAGAGTTCAAGGCAAAGGCCGTTAATGGTCGCGTTCCATTATTAGAATTGGATGATGGCACGACGATTTGTGAAAGTGTGGCAATTTGTCGCTACTTTGATGAGAGTTCAGCAAACAACAACGCACTGTTTGGTCGAGATGCAAAAGAAAAAGCGCAAGTTGAAATGTGGCATCGTGTTGTAGAATTCCAAGGTCTATATACTGGATTCCAAGCTTTCCGTAACTTAACTGCAATCTATGATGACCGCGAGACTTGTGTATACGAATGGGGTGCAGAATCAAAAGAACGTGTAGCCGCATTTTTGCCGAAATTGGATGCTCGTTTGGCTGCAAGTGAATACGTTGCTTCTGAGCAATTCACTATCGTAGATATCACGGCTTTCATCTTTGTGGGCTTTGCACAAAATGGTTTGGAACTTGATGTTTTAGGGCAATATCCAAATATTCGTCGCTGGTTTGATGTGGTTTCAACCCGTCCTGCATTTCAATAAGGGGTGAAGCATGATTGAACTGTACACCGCAGCAACACCAAATGGACACAAGATCTCAATCGCACTTGAAGAGATGGGATTAGACTATAACGTCAATGCACTAGATATTTCGACTAATATCCAGAAAGGGCCTGAATTTACAGCTATTAACCCGAATGGCCGCATTCCAGCCATCATCGATAAAGATAACGATGATTTCATCGTGTTTGAATCGGGTGCTATTTTATTGTACCTAGCTGAGAAAACAGGCAAGTTCTTACCAACTGATGAGAAAGCACGTTCGAAAGTCATTCAGTGGTTAATGTTCCAAATGGGTGGGGTAGGGCCGATGATGGGTCAAGCGAACGTATTTTATCGCTACTTCCCTGAAAAAATTCAGCCTGCTATCGACCGATACCAAAATGAAGGTCGTCGCCTTTTTGAGGTGATGGATAAGCAACTTGGAAAGTCAAAATACTTAGCTGGCGATGAATATTCGATAGCCGATATTGCGACATGGCCTTGGGTTCGTATTTACGAATGGAGTGGTATCAATATCGAGGGGCTTGATAACCTTCAACGCTGGTTAGATGAGATAGCGACACGTCCAGCGGTACAAAAAGGTTTAGCAGTACCAACGCCATCAAGCGAAACTCAGGAAGAGCGAGCAAAGCGCATTAGTCAGATGGTTACGCAATAATTATGGATAACAATGGCTTACTGAAGAAACAGTAAGCCTTTTTTTAGTTTTAATTTCGATGCGTTGTCTGTAAAGGATGAAATTGCTGTAAGAATAAACTGACCAGTAAGAGTAAAGTTCTTATAAAACAATGTGATAGGGTTTGTTTCATGCCGTGGGGCTAATTGACAATGTCATTGACCGCACTAAGCTGCGCTGCACATTACTGAAATTGATAAATCATTGTGCTGAATAAACTCGTTCTTTCAATAATATGCTTATTTATGACGCTTCCTTGCTTCGCGCAAAGTTATGTACTTAGCCCGAAAGAGAAGCTCTATCTGAAAGAGCACAATGTGATCAATGTTGCTGTTTTAGCACGAATTTCTGATGATGCTCTACAGACGGCATCAATCGATCAATCTCAACAAATCAATGCTGATTATTTACAAGGTATTGCTCGTGAAGCGGGCTTTACAGTTAAAATTAATTCTTACACAAGTATTGCTGAAGTATTTCAGTCGATACGAGAAGGTGACTCTGACCTTGGTCTTGGCTTTAGCCAAACTGTCCAGCGAGAAAAAGAATTCATTTTTAGTAAGCCTATATACCAAGGAAGCCTAGCGATTTGGTATCGCAAAAGCCACATGCCTTATATGGCACCAGAAAAAGTGACTTGGGCATGCATTGCTAACTCCATTTACTGTCAAAGCCTCACTAAACGCGGTATTACCGACATCATTCATACGGATAGTTTTGCCGAGTCTGTTCATCTTGTTGATGAAGGTGAAGCAGATGCATTAGTCGGTGACTACATCTCGGTGATGCAGCATCTAAATGATAAGAATACCTTGGTTGGTCAGGTAAAAACGCCCGATTGGCTAGATACTGAAAAAGTCGCCATCATGGCGAAATCAGACCATAGAATCCTAATTAGTATCATCAATAAAATTATTGATAGAGAAGAAAAAAACTTAAATACTGAGTCGATTAAGTCGCAGAATATTTATCACCAAAGTGACTTGGTCAACATCAAGTTTAGAGAGCGCAAACTTGATGAAGAACCCGTTCGTTTTTCTTTCAGTGAAGACTCCTATCCACTTTTGTTCAGAACCAGTGATGGTGAGCTATCAGGTTACCTTTATGACATTATCAAACTTCTACAAGCGCGCTCTGGACTTAAATTTACTTACGTAAAAATGAAAGAAGGGGACACCCTTCGAAAAATGCTGCAAGAAGATCGGATCGATGTACTGCCAATTGCATTAAAACAGTCAGGGTACGAGGATATTGCTGATCTTACTCAGCCCTTTATGCGGCTAAAATACGTGAGCGTTCAACCAGCTGTGACGTCGCAAGAATCAACGAATAAAGAAGGGGTGTTATTTTCTCAGAGCTCAGGACAAAAGCTGTTTAAAAACTTAGTGTTTGGGCCAAATATTGAGGTTTATAGCAGTATTCAAACCCTGCTCTCTGATTTGGATAAGGGCAAAATCCGTCACGCCTATATTCGCGACGATATTGTCGAAGTAATGTTAGCCCAGTACTACGATGACAAGTATTTGATAAACAGGAACGATTTTAAAATCTTAAACACGTCCTTAGGCATCTCCAAAAAACGCCCAGTACTGAAAGATGTGCTCAATGGTATGTTGAATACCATTGATAACAGCGAAATTCGTAAGATCAAAAATGGCTACAATCAATTCAATATCGTCTATGGTTATGAAAAGTGGCAGGTGTTTGCTTTCTTTGGTGCCGCAGTTCTTGTTGTGGTTGTGCTGAGTTTTATCATCTACCTCTGGTTAAAGAACTTAAAGCTACAAGTCAGGCTCAAAGAGCGTGATATCAAGCATTCGAATGATGAACTTAAGTTCTTACAAAACGTCATTAATACGTTGCCTAGTAAAGTCTTTATCCACAACGAAAAGCATCAATTGTTATTGAATAACTGTACTGAGTACAAACAAGGTCGATGCAATAAGTGCGATATGTCTCTTGAGAGTGGCGATGGCACCGCAATTATTAGCAATAGCAGTGAGCTAAATGAAGTACTGAATTTTGGCAGCGTGATCCACCGAAATGTTGACATCAGAGGTTGTGCAGCGAATTTTCAAACTGTGGATTATTATCGTAAACGCGTCGTGAATGGTCCCGGAATGAAGCGTTTAGTACTGACTGTTGTTAATGATGTAACACAACAAAAGCTGCAAGAGCGAGAGCTGCTTCAAGCCAATGAAGTTGCACAGAAAGCGGTCCAGTCTCGAGAGCGTTTCCTCGCCACAATGAGCCATGAGCTCAGGACACCCATCGCAGGCATGAGTGGGCTGCTTGAAATGCTGACCATGCAGATCAAAGGCGAAGAACATTCTCTTATCTTAAGAAACCTCACCACATCGACTAAGAACTTACAGATGTTGGTTAACGATATTCTTGATTTTTCAAAACTGGAAGCGAAGCAGCTAAGGCTTGACCCTCAACCTTGCCGAATTGTTCGCTCCACTGGGGAATTATTGCGGATTCATCAAGCGGCAGCATTAGAGAAAAACTTATCTTTCGATTTTAGATGGGTCCCTAGTGAGATCAAGGTTATCGAAGTCGACGCACTACGTTATGGACAAGTGGTGAACAACTTATTGTCAAACGCTGTTAAGTTTACGTCAAAAGGTGGGGTAACCGTCGAGCTGAGTGTGAACGAAGAAGCATTGGCACTGTCTGTTACAGATACAGGCAAAGGAATGACGACTGATGAGTGTGAACGTGTTTTCCAGCCATTTATGCAAGCAGACAATACAACAGCTCGCAAATTTGGAGGTACTGGCCTAGGTTTAACTATAGTACGTGATTTGGTCAAACTCATGGGGGGAGAGTTTGATATATCCAGCATTAAAGGCCTAGGGACAAAAGTCATGTTTACGCTTCCGCACAAAGTGCTTGAACGATATAACAATGATTTTCCTCATCTTGATATTTGTACTCACGATGTGAGTCATGAGGTGAAACGCTGGATTACACTTTGGAATCAAAACGGTGTCACGGAAGAGACCCGTAAGACGGTTAAAGTGACAGAGAACATGCTGTCTCTTGAGTCTGACAGTGATTTTACAATTTTCATTACTAGGCAGCTGCGAGAGTTTCTACGTATTTCGGACAATATTGCCGAGATATCAAATTCGCCACTTTTCCCTGATCTATTGTATGAGTGCTTGCAACGATTGAATGACGGTGATGTCGTTCAAGAAAGTGATACATGTCAGCTGCGAGGACACATTCTGGTTGCAGAGGATAACCCAATTAACCAGATGCTGATCAAAGGGCAACTTGAAGAAATGGGCGTCACCGCAGACATCGTTTCTGATGGTTTGGAGGCTTTCTTAGCACTTCAAAGTCATTATGAAAAATACGATCTACTGATCACTGATGGCCATATGCCAAACATGGATGGCTACGAACTTACGAGTAAAGTTAGAAGCCTAATTCCGCAATTTAATCACAAGAAAATATTTGGCTGTACGGCCGAAGATTCTAGAGTTCGTTCTTTAGAAAACCATGACGTTAAGTTCGATGATATTTTGTATAAACCGTATGGAATTAAGCAACTTAACGATTTACTTAAAGAAGAATTAGAGATTGTTGCTGAAGAAGTTGCATCTGAAGAAAGTTTAGCCAAAGAAACGAATACATTTTGGCTTGAAAATTATCAAAAATCAGACGCGCTTCAGTTAGGTCAAATCTTTCTTCACACAATGGCCGAAGACACTCAGAATCTGAAATCTTCGGCGGCGTCTATTGAAGATAAAGGTGAGATCGCACACCGCATTAAAGGTGGAGCGGCATCGGTCGGTTTAAGTGAACTGGCTGCACATGCAGGACAGTTAGAAAAAATGATCCGTGCAGGAGAAACCAACGTCCAGGGAGCTTTGGACACCGTGGTCGAAATGATCGAAGCAACCATAGAAGAAACAACACGTTGGTTAACAAACAATGAAACTTACATCTAAGGTTTTAATACTCGATGATAGTCCGCTTCAGCAACATGGAACTTTGTTGCAACTAAAAGCGTGTGGTATTGAAGATGCCACCTTGGCCGGTTCAGGGCAAGAAGCACTATCACTGTGTGCACAACAACAGTTTGATTTGTTGATATGTGACTTAAGCATGCCACATATGGATGGCTTGCATTTTCTGAAAAAGTTAAACCTCACTGGGTACAATGCGGCAATTTGTATACTAAGTGGGATGGATGATGGTGTCTTAAAAACCGCAAGCACCATGTGCAAATTAATGGATTTTTCTTTTGTCACTGCATTAGAAAAACCGGCAACAAGAGATGCGTTGTTTAACTTGCTCACGGAGATTAATAGGACTGAGCGGCCAAAGAATTGTATTGCTCAACCTTTAGACATTACTGAGCAAGATCTTCACTCTGCTATTCAAAATAACGAGCTGGTCAACTACTACCAACCAAAATTTAGTTTCAACTCAATGAAGTTGAAAGGTTGTGAAGTGTTAGTGCGTTGGCAGCATCCTAAATACGGCATTGTTGGTCCGGCACACTTCATGCCTTTGGTTTTTCAGTATGGGCTTCAAAATGCTTTATTTGACTGCGTTTTAGAACAAACCGTCATTGCTGCGGCGCAAACGTCTGGAAGCTGCATTTTTTCAGTCAATGCCACGCAGACAAATATCGAGACAGAAAACTTCGCCGATAAAATATTGCAACAATGCCGTCATCACGGTGTACCGCCGAGCCACATCATTATTGAGCTGACAGAGCATGAAGTGACAGAACTCTCCCCGACAATGCTAGAGCAGTTGGCTCGCATAAGAATGAATGGAATTGGTCTCTCTTTAGATGATTTTGGTACGGGGTATTCGTCGTTGTTGAAGTTATCACAGCTGCCTTTTACTGAAATCAAAATTGATAAAGAGTTTGTAACGACCTGTACCTACGATATTCGAACTCAATCCATTGTCGAAATGATCTGTGGTTTAGCGAAAAGTATGAACCTTAGAATCGTAGCAGAAGGTGTAGAAGATCAAGCCACTTGGGATTACCTCAAGCGTGTGGGCGTTGGGCTGTGTCAGGGAAGCTTGACTGGAATGCCAATGCCATTGGATGAATTTTTAAAGATGGACGCGTAATAAGAGAGTAAGAAATGCAGTTTAGATCGTATGCATGTTTGATTTTAGATGACCATCCTCTAGTTTGCTCTGCGATAGCAACCTTATTGAACAATAGAAAACGGATTAGCTCTGTTTACACCGCTACGGATATCAATGAAGGCATGAAGATACTTCGTGAACACCGTATCGATTTGATGGTTTTAGATGTTAAATTAACAAGCTCCGATGGCTTTGAGTTTTTACGTCGAGCGAAAGCACAAGGTTATCTTGGTAAGACATTATTCTTATCTGCTAATGAATCTCGAATGTACAGTGAAACGGCTTTTCGCCTTGGTGCCGATGCGTACATCAGTAAATCTGAAGATATGGGATTGATTGGGGATGCCGTTGAAGGGGTACTCAATGGTTACTCTTTCTTTAAATTTGCAGGACCCCAGAAGGGAGTTAGCCCCGAAGTGAAGTTATCTCACCGAGAAACGATGGTGCTAAACTACTTGCTCGATGGCACGTCCAATAAAGAAATTGCTAGCATCCTAAACTTAAGTGCAAAAACCATCAGCACCTATAAAATGCGCATTTTGGAAAAATACAAAGTCAAATCTATCCTTGAGCTGGCTAAGGCCACCGAGACTCTAGTGGAGGTATAAAGATAGCTGAGGCTAGCTGGCTAAAAGGATCTGCTAAGCTACTTTGAAGCTCTGTTTGCTCTCTACGTCTGTCCCAATTAATAAACTGAAAACACACCGATTGTGAGACTGCAATCATTAATTGTTTTTCTAAAGGGCAAGCTCGCGGTTTATCTCGTAAACTCGCATGATGACAGCACGTTGGCTGTTAATTTAGGGCGCGGAGCAACAATGAAATCTCAATTGGATTTGAACCTCTTAAAGGTGCTAACACTTCTTGATCAGTATCGTCATTTAAAGCCAGTGGCAAAATCACTTGGTAAAACGGAAAGTGCAGTAAGTAAGCAATTAGCGAAACTTCGTGAACAGTTAGGGGACCCACTCTTTGTTCGCGGAGCGCATGAATTTGAGCCCACTGAATATACTCTACAATTGCTACCCAAAATCTCGGAAGGGATGCAACTGATTGATACAGCATTAACTCGAGAAGCGTTTGATCCAAAGAGTCATAAGAAAGAAATTGTCATCGCACTGCCGGATATCGCTCAATGTATGAGAGGTGACCAGATTTTAATTGATCTGCTGGCTACGTTTCCCAATGCGCCGATTAAGCTCACCTCATGGCATGATTTAACGTCTAAGCATATTCTTGAAGACCGAATTGATTTAGGCATTCATTACTTTAATGAGGGGCAGACTAAAACTATCTATCAGCAACCCGTTAGTACGTACCGAGGTATGATTGTTACCCCTGCTTCGTTAAGTCACCTAAGCCTAGAAGAAAAATTGAAATTGCCCTTTGTTTTAATGGAAATGAAAGGGTGGTTAAGCAATAAAGCCGTCACCAAGCAAGCGTTGGTCGCAGCAGGGTATGACATTAAGAAAATTGCGACCGTCGATAGCACCAGTTGTTTATTTAAAACGATCGAGCAATTGGGGTGTGCGACATTATTCCCGTATGCACATCACCTACCTGATAATGTGGTGGGGGAAGAGTTACCGGAATCAGTGCAACGGAACTGTAAGCTCTCTATTGTGGCCAATTATAAATTGGCCAATAGAGGTAATCCGCTGCATCAGTTACTGATTAAGAAGTTGACACATCATCTGTTTGAGCCCCACACACAACATGATCTTGAAGGTGCATAAGTTCAACAATTGAGCCCACATTGTATTTGTCGAGAATGCGAGATTTATAGGTACTGATGGTTTTAGAACTCAGTGATAAGAGCTCTGAAATCTTCTTGTTTGTGTAGCCTTTCATCAAATAATTAAACACAACTGTTTCTCGGTTGGAAAGTGCGATATTTCGGCGTGTTTTGTGTTGCTCATGTTTAAAGACAGAGTAGCCTCTGGCAACGCTGATGATCGCCTCTTTTAACACCAGTGCTGATTCGGTTTTAGCCACATAACCATTTGCACCAAGTTTATAAGCGGTATCTGAATACATTGGATGCTTGCTACCAGAAATAAACAAAATCTTACCTTGGTAACCATGGGCACGTGCTCTACGTACAAATTCGAAGCCATCAGAGTTATCTAAATCAACATCAAGTATCACTAACTTAATATCGTGATTGCGGATCAGCTGGACACCAAAGGTTGCTGAATTTGCCTGAAAGACTTGAGCTTGTGGCAGAGAATCGTAAACAATCTGTTCAAGCGCTTCACGCATGATGGGCTGAGTATCGATAATAAGTGTTTTTGTAAATGACATGACCATATTCTCGTTGTTATTAACCAAAGGTCCTTGTGTACCAACTCCGTTAGAAGAGTAATGTAGGTCAAAGCTGACGGAAAAGGTGGAAAAGCGTTGTTTCCTTAAAGGAAAAATCGTCATGAAAGTGTCATATGCGTCAATTGCTTGTCAGCTTAAGGTGCTTGATTTAAGGCGGGGTCAGTGATCTTGCTGTTGTTTGGCTTAAATTAAGTGTCGTTGAATTTTATGAAAAAAATATGTGCGTAGCAGAGCTACAGGTCAGGCGTAGGTAAGAAGCGCTATATTTTTACTAAGATAACCGCTAGACTCGTGTTTTTTTCAATTGGGGCAATGTATGAGCCAAGATCATCAGGCAGAACAAGCAGAAGAGATTGAAATTGAAGCGATTGGTATCGAAGTTTCATCTCAGCCTATAGAGCTCTATAAAGTCTTTAAAATTGCTAATTTAGTTGGCGGTGGTGGTGAAGCGAAACACCTCATCTCGGAAGGGTATGTTGCGGTTAACGGGGAGCTGGAAACACGTAAACGCCGGAAGATGTACGATGGCGATTTCTTTGAATTCAATCAAGAGTATTATGTGGTGGTTTGTGACAATCCACCTGTTGAAGTCCTAGAAACCCCAAAACCTAAACAGAGCCAAAAGTCAGATAAGAAAAACGCCCAGAGCAAAAAAGCAGAGAAAAAACAGCCGAAACAAAAGAATAAGCCAAAGTCGAATGGCCGATCATCGATTGATTTCTTTTAAATTCCACTGAGCAGATTTCTACGTAAGCCACCTTGTATTCAAGGTGGCTTTTTTGATCGTTGACTCGCTATACAAACTTCACACACTTTGGCCTACAAAGGTAAAGAACGTAAATAGCAGATGACACCAATAGAAATCTAAATGATAATGCATTGCGTTTGTATTAATGGAGTCGAGATATGAAATTATCAGCAATTGCATTGGTTACCGGACTGATTGCATTCGGTGCTCAGGCTGAGCAAATTGAAATAACCCATGCACAGGGAACAACGACGGTTGAGATCCAACCAAAGCGTGTTGTGGTTATCGGGTTAGGTGCGCTGGATACCGTTAAAGAATTTGGCGTGGAGCCAGTAGCAATCTCTACGGTAAGTATGTTTCCAGAGTACTTAGCTGAGTACCGCAAAGGTGACTATGTTTCGGCTGGTAGTTTGTTTGAACCTGACTACGAAACCATTTTTACGCAAAAGCCAGATCTCATTATTGTCGGTGCTCGTGGTGCAAGCAAATACGATGAGTTATCCGAGATTGCACCAACGATTGTATATGCCGCAGACAGCAAACAAGGTTACTGGGCAAGCACACAGCAACAGTGGCGTAATCTAGGTAAGGTCTTCGATAAGCAGGACTATGTAGAGCAGAAAATCGCGCAAGTTGATGCGGATTTCAAGGCCATTCGTGAATACAACCAAACGAATAATGTGGATGCGTTAACTGTCATGAGTGCTGGTGGCAATATTACAGCATTTGGTGCTAAATCGCGTTTTGCATCTATCTACAAAGATTTTGGTTTCAAAGAAACGGTTGAAGGCATAAAAGAGAGTCGCCACGGTGATCTGATCTCTTACGAATTCATTAAAGATAAAAATCCAAGCACGCTATTGATCATCGACAAAGACAAGCTGATCAATAAAGGCAAAAGCACAACAGAGCGTGACTTTGAAAATGATTTAGTGAAAGCGACGAAAGCTTACCAAAACAAGCACATGGCCTATCTAGACATCAATGCTTGGTACTTGTCCATTGCTGGTATGCGTGCAACTGAACAGATGATTGATGATGTGAAGTCATCGTTAAGTATGTAATTCGAAGGGTTTAAGCAGAGGTTAACTTTGAAGAAGTTATTGCTGCTCCTGATTTTATTGAGCCTATCTTCACTTTTTGTGGGGGTAGGCGATTTAAATTTAGGAGCATTGTTATCGGGTGATGAAGATGCATGGCACCTGATGATCACCAGTCGTATTCCAAGACTTGTCGCTGTTTTGTTAGCAGGGGGAGGGCTCAGTATTGCAGGCCTCATCATGCAACAAATCAGTCAAAACCGTTTTGCAGCGCCTTCTACTTCAGGAACGATCGAATGTGCCATGTTTGGCTATGTGCTTAGCTTGGTATTATTTGGTGACGGTGAACAGCTTTGGCTGATTTTTTTAGTCGCGATGGCGGGCACTTTACTATTCATTCAGTTTATTAATCGTATCCAGTTTAAAAACGCGATTTTTGTACCATTAATTGGGATTATTTATGGCGGTGTCGTTGATTCTTTAGCGACCTTCTTAGCTTACAAATATGATGCGGTACAAAACGTGTCTGCGTGGGCCGTTGCGAACTTTGCCAACCTGTTACAAGGTGACTACGAGCTACTCTATATCGCGTTACCTGTAGCGATTTTCAGCTACATGTTCGCGACGCGAATCTCTGCGGTCGGGCTTGGAAAAGACTTTGCTGTTAACCTCGGGCTTAACTATCAACAGGTATTGGTTATTGGTGTTTTACTGGTCTCCGTGATGTCGGCCAGTGTTGTGATGATTGTTGGTCAATTGCCATTTTTAGGGCTGATTGTGCCCAACTTGGTCAGTCATTATTTCGGTGACAATCTAAGGCGAAACATTCCAATTACAGCAATTTTAGGCGCGTTGATCGTACTCGGCTGTGATTTGGTTGGACGCATGATTATTTTCCCGTATGAAATCCCTATTTCGATGATCATCAGTATCTTAGGTGGCAGTGTGTTCATCTTCTTTATCTTGCGAGGTCAACGTCGTGCAGGATAAGCATAAATTAATTGTATTGGCTCTCGCAGCCATCGTATTTGCTGGTTTGTTTATTGGTATTGGTTTGAACGCTGATAACTACCAGTACTTCTTATCTCGTCGCGTACCCAAAGTATTGGCTATGGTTTTAGCGGGTATTGCTATTGGTCAGTCTGCACTTGCGTTTCAGACAATCACCAACAACCGTATTTTAACGCCAAGTATCATGGGGTTTGACTCGTTATACCTCTTTACCCAAGTTGTTGTTGTCGCGGTATTTGGTGGATTGAGTGCATTTATGTTGAATGCCTATATCAACTTCTCGCTGTCAGTGGTGGTGATGTTAGGCTTTTCATTTTTGCTATACAGCTTTTACTTCCGTGGTGAACGGCAAAACTTAATGGTTTTATTGTTGCTTGGTGTGATTTTGGGGCAGTTATTTAGCAATATATCCTCATTTTTTATCATGTTGATGGACCCAAATGAGTTCGCGGCAGTACAAGACAACATGTTCGCGAGCTTTAATAACGTTAAAGTCGAGCTGGTGTATTTATGTACTCCGTTATTGCTGTTGGTTAGTGCGGCATTGTTTCACTTGCGTCGCAAGCTCGATGTGTTTTGGTTAGACCGAGATAACGCGACCAGTTTAGGGTTAGATGTCCAGCGAGTGACGCGTCAGGTGTTGATACTTTCTGCAATACTTATCGCGATTTCAACAGCACTGATTGGGCCGATCATGTTCTTTGGGTTCTTAGTAACCAATTTAGCTCGGGAAGCATTCAAAACCTATCAACATAAAGTGTTATTGATTGGCTGCTCGCTGATTTCAATTGTTGCCTTATTGGGTGGGCAATGGATCGTTGAAAATCTGTTTAGCTTTTCAACCACGCTGAGCGTAGTTATTAACTTTGTCGGTGGCATCTACTTCTTGTCAATGCTGCTGCGCAACCGGATTGTATAGTGTTGCCATGATTAAATTAAAAGGTCTTACAAAAGTTTTTGGGCAGTCAGCTGTTGTTGATACAGCAAGTGCTGAGTTTGAAAAAGGCAAAGTCACCTCCATTATCGGGCCAAATGGCGCCGGAAAGAGCACACTGCTATCTATGGCAAGTCGCTTAGTCAGAAAGGATAGCGGTAGCGTACATATTGACTGCAAGGAACTGGCGGAGTGGGACACAAAAGAGCTGGCTAAGCGTTTAGCCGTTCTTCGCCAAGCGAATAACATCACCATGCGTTTTACAGTAAGAGAAATGATTGCATTTGGTCGTTTCCCTTACAGTCAGGGTAAGCTTACAGAAGAGGACAAACAGGTCATTGCCAAAGCGATAGACTACCTCGACTTAACCGATATTCAAGATAAGTACTTAGACGAGCTGAGTGGTGGCCAACGTCAACTGGCGTTTATTGCCATGGTGATTGCGCAAGATACAGATTATGTATTTCTCGATGAGCCATTAAACAATTTAGATATTAAGCATTCATTGCAAATCATGCGTAACGTGCAACGGTTAGCCCACGAGTTGAATAAAGCACTTGTGGTTGTGATTCACGATATAAACTTCGCCGCGTGTTATTCCGATATCATCATTGCTTTGAAAAAGGGCAAGGTTGTTGCCAATGGAACCGTAGAAGAAGTGATTCGAAGTGACGTTCTGGAGTCCATCTATGAAACGCCATTCAATATTATAGAAATGGATGGTAAGCGCATGTGCACTTACCATTAACTCAATTGAAGAAACAGGTCTAGCTATGCTAGGCCTTTATTTTGTTAGGTCTTCGATGATAGGGCAGTGGCTACCTGAATCACCAGGGCATGCAGAAACCCAGCTCTTGAGTTGCTTCTCGATTTCCTTTAACTCACGGATCTTAACACTAATTTCTTCAAGCTTTTCCAATGTCCGAGCCTTAACCTCACTACTTTTTCGGTTTGGGTTTTGGGCTAACAAAACGAACTCTTTACACTCGGCAAGAGAGAAGCCTGCATTTTTTGCTCGCGAAACCAAATTCAGTTCCTGAATATGCTTCTCACTGTATTCTCTATATCCAGCATCAGAACGATTCGGTGGGCTGATAATACCCTTGTCTTCGTACAAACGGATAGATTTGCTGGAAAGCCCGGTCAACTTTGCAACAGCGCCAATATTCATAAATTACTCCGCATCTTATGAGACACTATAATTTTAACCTGAGCTGGAAGGTAACCAAAGTTTTTCTTATACGTTGAGTTGAGTATTCAACTATTTTTTAATGGAATTTATAGAAGTGGTTGAGATTGAGCATATGCATATGTACTCAATCCATTGTCATAACTGTGATCGTGTAGATTTAATTCTGGGTTCAAAAAAAAACGAGAATTGCGTTAGATCAAGAAAAAACTGTTTGTTTTGTTGAGTCTATAAAAGAAAGTTGAAAGATTCAAAATTTATTGAATAATGACATTATACAAACAATGAAGTTCACGGCTTCTATAGTTCAGTCTGCAACAGGATACATACCCCATGTCAAATTCGTTTGTGCTGGTTATCAACTCAGGTAGTTCTTCTCTCAAATTCGCTGTTATTGATTCTAATACTGGTGAAGCCATTGTTAGTGGTTTAGGAGAGTGTTTTGGTTTACCTGAAGCGGTAATTAGCTGGAAATACAACGGTGAGAAAACCGAAGAACCGATTTCAGCACCGGACAACCATCACCAGCACGCGATTAACCGAATTGTAGGCTTAATTGAAACACTCGGTTTTACTAATGATCTGGTTGCCGTGGGACATCGTATCGTACATGGTGGTGAGAAGTTCACCTCTACAGTTCGTATTAATAAAGAAGTTCTAGCAGAAATTGAGAGCTTGTCTGATCTAGCTCCGCTCCACAACCCGGCAGGCGCAAAAGGCATCGAAGCGGCAATGCAAGCGTTTCCAAGCCTTCCTCAATTTGCTGTATTTGATACCGCGTTCCATCAAACAATGCCTCAAAAAGCATTTACTGGCGCTATCTCTAACGAACTGTATAAAGAGTACGGCATTCGTCGATACGGTTTCCACGGCACTAGTCATTACTTTGTAAGTCGTGAAGCAGCGAAAATGCTGAACAAATCTGTTGAGCAATCGAGCTTTATTTCGGTTCACTTAGGTAATGGCGCGTCAGTCTGTGCGATTGAAAATGGTCGTTCAGTTGACACCTCAATGGGCTTTACACCACTAGCTGGCCTAATGATGGGCACTCGCTCTGGCGACTTGGACCCAGGCGTGATTGAGTTCCTGATCAAAAAAGGTTGGACGACAGAGAAAGTGTTTGAAACGCTAAATAAGAAGTCTGGCTTCTTAGGGGTTTCTGGCTTAACTTCAGATGCACGTGGCATTCTAGAAGCGATGGAAAATGGCCATGAAGGTGCCAAGCTCGCATTTGAAGTCTTCACTTACCGCGTTGCTAAGTACATCGGTTCTTACCTGATCCCACTAAGCACGCTAGATGCGGTTATCTTCACTGGTGGTATTGGTGAAAACTCATTGCCAATTCGCCGTGAAATTCTGCGTAACCTGAAACTGCTTGGTTTTGTTGAAGACGAAAAAGGCAACGAAGACGCACGTTTTGGCAACGCTGGCGTTATCGCAAAATCTGAATTGTTAGATGCTGTTGCTATGGTTATCCCAACCAACGAAGAGTTTGTGATTGCGCAACAGTCGGTAGAACTACTGTAATAGATTTCCAAACCTGATAGTAAAAAGCGAGCCCTAGTGGCTCGCTTTTTTATTGCTAGTAGTAGATCGACCCAAATACTACCAAACGTGAAACAAGATAAGCGACGAAAGGCCCCCAGTGATTATCGCAGGAATAGCATCGCTTATAGTGTCAAATCGAAGATGGAAGAATATTGCTCCAAGTGATGTCAGTAAGATTAATGCTGCGCCGGCTGGTAACCCGAATGTGGCTTGAGGAAAGATAAGAGGTGAAATTAGGAGTAGGGAGGCAGAAAGTTCAATTACACCAACTAACCCCATAATCCATCGGTTTAAACCGTATTTGATGAAAAAGGCGAGCTGTTTCTCGAAAACGACGTTTTGCCATCCTATGAGTTTAATGGAACTAGCGAAGGTAAAAAATAATGCAAGGATAATAGATAAAGTAAGGGTGAGGTTTGACATGAAATTCTCCGAGTTTTATCTGGTTTATTAGATTGTGTGATTATTCTATGCATTCCAAATTGGTAATGTAACGGCTATGATGGACTAGTAATGATTCTATTTTGGAATGCATTGAATGGATAAAATTTCGGCAATTAGACTTTTTGTGCGAAGTGTACAGCTTGGTGGATTTACCGCAGCCGCTACAGAAAACAGCACCACCCAAAGTTCAGTGAGTAAAAAAATTGCAGCGTTAGAAAGAGATGTGGGTGTCCCATTGCTTTACCGCTCGAGTCGGAAACAAGTCTTAACCGAGGCTGGTCAAAAGTATTTTGACTTCGCGTTAAAATTTCTTTCGGAGTTAGAGCAGGTGGAGTCTGACCTTTTAGATGAGCAAACTTCGCCAAGTGGGAAACTGACGATAACGGCCCCTGTAGCTTTTGGGCAATCTATACTTCCTCCTATATTGGCGGAATTCAGCTCAAGGTATCCAAAAGTTCGATTAAATCTTCAGCTGAGCGATCAAATATCAGATTTGTTAGCGGAGAATATAGATGTGGCCCTTAGAGCTCATAATCTAGAAGACTCTCAACTTAAAGCTCGGTATTTGTTCGATAATCGAGTGGTCACTGTTGTATCTCCTGAGTATATAGACAAGTATGGGTGCCCAACGTCTCCAGAAGAACTCACTTCTCATCGGTGCTTACTATATTCCTTATCCTCTTCTAGCCATATGTTTTTCAAGATAGGAGGTGAAGTTAAGAAAGTGCCAGTAAGTGTTGAAGCTTTGAGTAACAGTGCTGATGCACTTTTAAGCTTTTGTTTATCGGGTATGGGAGTGGCTTCATTGCCTAGTTGGATGGTGGACTCGTATATTCAAAGCAACAGGCTTATCTCTGTACTCGATGAATACTATGGTATGTCTTTACCCATGTACGCTATATACAAGAAAACCGATTATACACCTGCACGTATCAGATGCTTTATTGATTTTTTGGTCAAGCGTTGTGAATCATCAACATTTGCTAAAGTTGCGGTAAATCACTGACGATATTGCTTCACTTTCGATGGTCAATGAGGTGTTATGAGATATCCCATCTACATGTAGGCGGTATTTAAAATGATGTTTATATCTCATTTATAGCGTGCCCAATTACGTGAACAAGAAGAGAATCTGTAAAAATATCATTAAGTAATATACAGAATCATCGCGTGACGGTCGGTTGAGTGACTGTAACTCTAGGTCAAATTGAATATTAAAAGCGAGCCTATATGGCTCGCTTGTTGGTTCTGTTTTCGGTGTTTTTAAAAATCTGCCATTAGCCGTTTATAGCGCATGTCATCTTCATACATTTTGTGAAAGACTTGATATTTGGCGTCGTAGAAGCGTTTTATCTTTTCGGTCTGTGGCATCACGCTCTTGCTAATTCGGCTCATAGCATTCATTGCATCAGGGATATCACTGTAAAAACCGGCGGCTACCGAGCCTAACATTGCCGAACCTAGTATGACGGCCTCGCTCTCTTCAGGAAGAAGGATGATACATCCCGTCGCATTGGCATGTTCTTGCAGGAAGATGCTGTTTTTGGTTCCTC
Organism: Vibrio sp. NTOU-M3; assembly: GCF_040869035.1. NCBI lineage: Bacteria > Pseudomonadati > Pseudomonadota > Gammaproteobacteria > Vibrionales > Vibrionaceae > Vibrio > Vibrio sp. NTOU-M3. The sequence continues at coordinate 225,796 of NZ_CP162101.1, read as the reverse complement.
CGCCACATGCCATAATGGTGTCGATGTCATAACCGCTTTCGTTCATTACTTCGATAATATGGCGAGTACCAAGTGCAATCCCTTGAATGGTAGCCAAATATTGAAGTGCCATATCATCCAGTACTTTGGACATCCTTAACCCTGTGATGGAACCGGTTAAATGTGCATTTGCTCGTGGAGAGCGATTGCCATGGAAGTAAGGCAGTACATGAATATCTTTGGTTAGAAAAGCGATGTCTTCTTTATTTCCAGCAAGCTTTAACAGGTGGTCATTTAAGTATTCATAAACCGTTTTACCTTGCTTGTTCGCTAATTCTTTCGTGCTTTCATAAAGTGGATGCGACGTAATGATATGGTCGATGAGTGCGCCTGTGGCCGATTGTCCACCTTCATTGAGCCAATATCCCGGAATCATAGCGCTGTAATAAGCTCCCCAAATGCCATCAATAAACCTTGCTGTTTTGGACGCGGCCATATGGCAGGAGGAAGTACCACCAATCAGCGCTAACCGTTTATTGAAATCTACTTTTTCTCCGGTCATGCCAGGTGCTCCTAGCACTCCTATACCGCCAGCATGAGCATCGATAATAGAAGTGCCCACAGCCGTACCGGTTATTAAACCTAAGTCATCTGCTGCATGAGCGGTGAGGCCATTACCTACAGGTTGGCCCATTGGCAAAATTCTATCGCCGATGGCCTTAGCGTCGTTTTCTAGTAATTCTTCTAGACCAATCAGCTCAAAGAAGTCCTTATCCCATTTATTTTCATGACCTAGGTATGTCCACTTACATACTGTTGAGCAGAGTGAACGACTCGCATCAAATGTCGCTTTCCACGTAAGGAAGTCTGGTAAGTCAAAGAAGTAGCCAGATTTCGCCCATGTGTTTGGCATGTTTTGCTTTAACCACAGCAGTTTAGGTGTTTGCATTTCGGGGGAGATACGATTACCCACGTAAGCTAAAACAGGGTGCTGAGTTTTGTTGATTCGATCTGCTTGGGTAATTGCGCGGTGATCCATCCACATCACAACGTTTTGTTCACTCCGTCCAGTAGGGCTGACGGTTAGCGGCTGACCACTTTTATCTAATACAACCAATGAACAGGTCGCATCAAAACCAATCCCTTTGACTTGGATAGGGTCAATATTGGCTTGTGATACGGCGTCTTTTACCGCAAGGCACACACATTGCCAGATGTTATCGGATGATTGTTCAACGAAGTTCGCTTGAGGTGTGAACATTAAGGTATCGCGTTTAGCTTCTCCCACTTTGCGACCTTCGGCGTTAAATACGCCCGCTCGAGCACTGCCGCTGCCTACGTCAACGCCGATAAAATAAATACTCATATACCGCTCCGTTAAGTTTTATTTTTTTGTAAGAAGATGAATAAGATCAAGATACCGCCCCACAGTGCCATCGTGAGGTAACTGCTCACCCCCAATAAGTTAAGGCCACTTTCTAGTGTCTGTAATACGATAAGCGCAAGGCCAATGCCAACAATGCGTCCAAAGCCACCATCAGGGTTGATCCCCCCAAGCACTGACGCAAGAATCGCGATCAGTAAGTAAGACTCTCCATAACCTGCTTTGGCTGAGTTGAACTTAGCCATCATTACAATAGCAGCAACCCAACAGAGCACCGAGGAGATAACGTAAACATATAAAATGGCTTTGTGTGTGTTGATACCAGAAAAGCGGGTCGCTTTTTCATTAGAGCCCATGAGGTAGATCGTTTTGCCTAAACTGGTGTGTTCAAGTAGTGCCCATAAGCCGATGGCAAAGCCAATAAATAAAATCAGTGGCATTGGTACGCCCAATACGGTGCCATTCCCCAGAACTAGCAACGCTTCAGGAAAACCTGAGATGACGCTACCCCCGGAGATCAAAACGTTAAGACCATTGATGAGTGTCATGGTCCCCAGCGTTGCGAGGATAGGAGAAACACCTATGTAGGCAATCAATGTACCATTGAGCAAACCGACAACAATAGCCGTAATAAGTCCTCCAATCAGCGCGAGGATGAGTACGGCTGAGCTATCCGGAGCCTGCGTAATGATGCTTGCCATGACCAAACCACACGCATTCGTCGTTGCAATGATCGACAGGTTGATCCCACCAGTGAGCATACAAACCGCCATGGCAAGTGCGAGTAGGCCGAGTAATGGCATCTGTGACGACATTGACTGTAAGTTATCAATCGAGAAAAAGGCCTGTCCGCTTGAAAACGCCATAACCACGAGGATGCCGACCAAAATAACCAATAGGTAGCGAATGTTCTTGTCGGTTGGCAGTTTTAAACTATTTAGCATGTGTTCCATAGTTTATATTCCTTTAAGCGTCTGTTTTTTCTCATTGATTGCGGTCATGCTGATGCTGCAAACAATGATTAAGCCAGTTACGACCGTATGCCAGTAAGAAGGCACACTGAGTAACGTTAGGCCGTTTTTCACAACGGCGAGCAAAATAACGCCAAGAACCACACCAAATAGCGTGCCTTTACCACCTGTCATGCTGGTTCCTCCTAACACAACGGCAGCCAATACCGTGAGCTCAAATCCCATAAGAGAATTTGGAGCTACGGACTGGGTGATTTGGGTTTGGACAACAGAGGCAATACCAGCAAGCGCCCCCATATAGCCGTAAACAAAGAGGTTAATACCGAAGAGGTTGATACCAATACGACTCGCAGCGTCTGCATTCCCTCCTACGGCATAGATCTGACGACCTAAGCGTGTTTTAGACATCAAAAATGAAGTAAGGGCAATCATGGCAACTACGGTCATGATGGGAAGTGATAGACCATAATCATATCCATCGCTGCCTGTAAATGTGAATAGCTCAATACCATCCATAAACCAGTCAGGAAAACCGTATAACCATTCGCCGTTGCTAAAGTAAATCAGTAAGCCAAAGAAAACGTTAAGTGTTGAAATAGTAATGATGATCGCTGGTACTTGGAGTTTGTATACCAGCGTGGCATTGATCATGCCCAGTAAAACCCCGACAAGTGTTGCAATCGCAAACGCAATCATAAAATTACCGCCAAGCGTCAAAATGTACGTTGCAGTGATGTATTGAGCGATCGCGGCGGTCGCGGGAAAGGAGATATCAATGCCGCCTGCGATGAGCACAACAAACAAACCACAAGCCATGATGCCAAGTAATGCTGAACTGACTGACATATCGAAAATATTGCCCAGAGTCAGGAAGTCATCTGAGATGAAGGTCAGCACGCTAACGATCAACACAATCATTAAAGATAAGTAGAACTCATGACGCTTGGTGAATGAAGATAAAGAACAACGAAATTGGTTAAGCATTAACAGCCTCCATGATTTCTTGTTCAGTAGAGTGGGTTGGTTGGAAGTCATGAGTGAAACGTCCTTCTTTCATCACAATTACGCGGTGACTGTTATAAAACACTTCTGGGATTTCATCACTAATCATAAGGATGGCCATTCCTTTTGCCGCAAGGTCTTTTGCAATGGTGTAAATCGCTTCTTTATTGGCAACATCGACACCAACAGTCGGTGAGTCGAGGATAAGGACATCAGGCTCTGCGGCGATCCATTTTGCAATAGAGATACGCTGAGCATTACCTCCAGATAAACTGGTCACGGGCAGCATTGGATCCGCCACTTTGATTGAGAGCGAAGAAATCAGTTTATCGACCAGCTTGCTTGCTTTTAGGTGATCAAGAAATCCAGATGCTTTCTTGAGGCGTGGCATGACTGAGGCTGTGATATTGTCTTGAATCGCTTGGTCCATCACTAGTCCCGTCGACATTCGATCTTCAGATACGTAACCAATGCCTTGAGAAATTGCATCTCGATTGGATTTGAATTTCGTGGGCTGACCATTTATGCGTATCACACCACTGTCTGGCTGCGTTATGCCAAATAGCGCCATACATAGTTCGGTGCGGCCCGCGCCAAGTAACCCAGTAATAGAAACAATTTCACCTGCACGAACCTGAAAAGAAATATCTTTAAACTGACCGTGTTTAGAGAGATTCTCGACGTCCAGTTTAACTTCACCTTGCTGATGATAACTCGGGAGGGGAGTGAACTCGAAGCGTTGTCCGGTCATTAGAAACGCTAACTCATCACTGTCGACGTCATCTGCTTGATAGGTTCCAATGGTGCGACCATCGCGAATAACGGTGATTCGGTCAGAAATTTCCATCACTTCATCAAGTTTGTGGCTCACGAATACAACGGTAACCCCTTTGGATTTCAGATCGGCGACAACGTCGATTAGCTGGTTTACTTCAGTACGTGTGAGTGATGCCGTCGGCTCGTCCATGATCATCAGTTTAGCGTCTGATGCCATTGCCCTGCATATCGCAACAAGTTGGCATTCTGCAATCGAAAGCTGTTCTATGCGTTTTTCTAACGGCAGTTTGACGCCTACTTTTGCCATCGCTCGAATTGCAATGTCTTGGATACGCTTTTTCTGGACGAATCCTTTGGTCCACTCAACATGATCTTGAATGGCAATGTTTTCAGCGACCGTTAAATTCGGGAACAGAGACAAGTCTTGATAGATAACTTGAATGCCGTGTTCTATTGATTGCTGCGGGGAGAGTCGAGAATAGCTTTTGTCACCCAGTATGATTTCAGCTCCTTTTTCTGGTGCGTGAACGCCGGAAATAACTTTAAATAACGTGCTTTTTCCACACCCATTTTTGCCAGCTAAGCAGTGCACTTCACCCTGATTGAACGTCAGGTTTATTCCATCCAATGCCTTCACCGAGCCAAAGTGTTTAGATACCTGTTTGAGGGTAATAAAAGGAGTATCAGACATAACCATTTCCACAATGAGAGGACGAATGAGGGGCGGCATTGCACCGCCCATTTACGACAGAAAGTGCCGTGCTTAGAAACCTAGTTGACGAGCGTTGGTTTTGTCGACTTCTAGGATTTTGTTGAACTTAATTACACGGTTTTGTGTATCGATTTCTGCATCGCCAAGGCCTTGAACGGTTACACCTTGAGAAACTTCTTTACCTTCAAGCATTTGCTTAGCGACAGCCACTAAGGCATAGCCCGCATCCGCAGGGTTCCATAGGAAGCCTTTATCGATTTCGCCACGCGCTAAGTAAGGTGCGGCTTGGCTTGGCATCATAATGCCAACCACGCTGATCTTGTCTTTAGCACGTTTCTTCTTAAGGGCTTCACCAGCACCAATCCCACCGAGTGAACCGTAAGAGATGATACCAGTCATATCTGGGTGTGCTTTCATCAGATCATTGGTTGCGGCATAAGATTGATCGATACTTTCTGCAACTGGCATACGGGTGGTTACTTCATACATATCTGGGTAGGTTTTCTTTTGGTAATCGATCGCAAGATTCGCCCAGTTGTTGTGTAGTGGCACAGTTAATGAGCCGACATAAATGGCGTAGCCACCTTTTTTATCCATGTTTTTTGCCAACTCATCCATGGTCGCTTTTGCGTACGCTTGGTTATCGATCGTTTCGATGTCCCAATCTGCGCCATGTCCATCCGGAGACTCATGGGTTAACACGATGCTCCCTTTCTCCCGGGCTTTTTTAAACACAGGCTCTAGTACCGTCACGTCGTTTGGAACGACGGTAATCGCGTCCACACCTTTGGCGATTAAATCTTCAATAATTTTTACTTGTTGAGCTGGGTCAGGAGTTGATGGACCCAGTTGGCGTGCGTTAACGCCTAGATCTGAAGCCGCCTGCTCAATACCTTTGTTCATTTGGTTAAACCAAGGGATACCCGAAACTTTAACCACGTTTACGATTTCATAATCTTTCGCTTGAGTAGCTGTAGCAGCAAGGGCGAGCGTTAAAGCTGCCACGTTCAATAAGACCTTCTTCATCTTCATCAATCCTTTAATTGTTATGGGTAGGGGGTAGGGTGAATCGATGAAACGATCTTAAGGTGCCTTTCAATAAGAGTTTGAGTACTTGATGTCTCATTGTGATCTAAGCACATTAAGGTTAATCGACAGATGTTTTTATGTTGCAATATTGTTAAATTTTGAGTGTGGTGTGATTTTAGCGGCGATTTGGAAGGGGTGTGGTTAACATCTAGGAAATAAAATTAACAATAAATCAACAAAAATAAAAAGATAGGTAATTATAAATGTATGGTTGTGTACTTACTGAGCAATTAATTAATAAAAATCTTAGGCCCATCACACTATTTAAGAATACAGGACATGATCTTATTAAAGTTCTGTGATGAACCGTCAGTTGCTTTTTCTAAGCATCAAAGCAAAGTGCAAGTAAGCTGTAATTATATGACGAAATCTATTCTCAAATATACTCTTTGATTGCTTCCTAAAGAAAACCTGCCACAAACAAGGACGAAAAGACTTCTTGCGAATCTGGCTAGCCTTGTAGAAGAAAACTGTTATTTAGGATGTGCTAATCTTGATTAATAACGTGTTGAAATAAAAGAATGCGAGTCATCTATGGAATATATAAGAACTACGATAGACAAAATACCTACGTCACTTTTACTAGAAGCGGACCCAAGCCAAGCTAGTATAGACTCCTATCCTTTGGAATCGACATGCTATGTGGCAAAAGATTGCGACCTGATCATTGGTGCTTGTGTCGTCAAACAGATTGATGAGTACAGTGCTGAAGTGCTAAATATGGCGGTATTGCCAGCGTTCCAAGGGCAGGGTATTGGCTCAGAACTTTTAAAGTTTGCTTTAGCGACATTAGCAGAAGAGAAGGTGAGACGTGTCGAGCTGGGCACTGGTAGCTTTGGCTATCAACTCACCTATTATCAACGCGTTGGGTTTCGAGTTGATAAAGTGGTGAAAGACTATTTTCTGGATCATTATCCTGAACCCATTATGGAGCAGGGCATTCAGCACAAAGACATGCTTCGCTTATATATTGATTTATAGCACTAACATTCAACGTTAACGGATTTTATTGAAAGCCCCTTCTCCACATGAAGGGGCTTTTACATTGTGTGATGTTACTTCCATATGAAGGCGGCTAGATGGATTTTGATGAAGGATTTTAAGACTTTATAAAAGTTTGTTGAGTTATCGGTTTTGTTAATGAATGGTGATGCTGACTCTAGGTTTACAGCAACACATTCTAAGGAGAACAAATGAGATCATTGTGCCGCTACCTTCTACCCGTATTGTTTCTTCCTTTACCCTCCATGGCATATGATGCGGAAAAGCATAAACAACCGTCTCTCGATGCGTTTAAGTTATACCAAACCTGCCAGCAATTGATGCCAGATAAATTGAAGACTGAATTTGGTGATGAAGAGGCCAACTATACTGCCGAGGCGAATAAAGACTTGGACAACATTACCTTCTCCCGACTGTGGAACTGGCACTTTTACGATGCACGCTTTGATTATGAAAAAATGCAGCCCGGCTCAATTTTACCTAATTTAATCGGCATGAATCGCTCGTTACATCCCTATTTTGTTAAACAAGCTAATAAGTTACTTGAGCAAAAAGAAACGGCTAGTCACCAATCGCTGGAACTCATTGGCCACTTAATGCATTTGATCCAAGATATGGCGGTCCCTGCTCATGTCGCACCTATCTACCATCTGTCTACGCAAAAAGATGCCTTTGATGGTTATTCTCCAAAAGATGCCGTAGTGCTGACGATTTCTGAATCTGAATGTTCGGCGTTGCTTCAACACATTCAAACGCCTGTTGAAATCCTTGAGCAAACGGCTCAAAACACATTAGCAGCCATCGACAGTGATATTAATGAGTCGTTGTCTTGGCGAGATTATTGGATGGTATATCCACATTATAAAGGTGATGTAAAACAAGGTTTCTCAAGCTATGGTAAATGTGGCAATGAGGGTTTCGGTAATACAAATCACCCTATTTGTAATGGGACACAAACGGACTTCGATCACTTCTACAATGAAAGATATAAACAAGCTGTTATGGGGTCACTGAAATTACTGATGTACAGTAATTCTTTAACTAACTAGAGTCGCAAGCTGAGCGATTACTTTGATACTATTGTGCACTTAGGTGGATGTTATTAGAGCACATTATGGCGAACCCAGAATACAAAGAAACATTGGATGGTCTTGATAAACTCAGTGTTTGTCTTTATCGCACTGGTATTAGCTTGTTTTCTTTATCGATATTGCTGCTTGCAGGGGCTTTGTCTGGCAAGGTTGAGGGGCTGATTGGCTTCACTGATCCAGTGTTGTTAATGATTGCGGTTTCTGCGGCACTGTGTGCGGCGAATATTCATGTTTACAGCAAACATGTACGAGCGGCTATCAGTTGGTCAGCTTGGGTTGGGTTAGCCTTGATGATCAGCGACCCAGAACAGGTTCGCACGGGCATGTCTCTCGGGTTTATTTTTATCACTTTTTCCGGTATCGCTTTAAAAGAATCGTTCTGCTTTAAGGTGTTTGGCCTAAAGGCGGTTCCTGTCTTACTCGCCATTTCTGCGTTTGCGATATGGTTTGAACAACCGATGATCGCATCCGCTGCACTTGCTTTTTCTTCACTTGTTATGGGCTACCTTTCTTTTGCTAAGTGGCGCATGCCATTGCATTTTGATATTGGGATAAAGTCCAACTATGAGGTGTAGCAAGTTAGTTGTGTCGGGCATGAGGCGAGTATGCTAGGGCGACTTTAGACGTCGGTTTCCGCTTGAGTTTTTGGTTAATAAACCGACCCGCTTCAATGACTTTATCCATATCTATCCCGGTGTTAATCCCTAACCCATGGCAAAGGTATAATACATCCTCCGTCGCGACATTCCCCGCTGAACCTTGTGCATACGGGCATCCACCTAACCCAGACACACTGCTGTCGATCACCCGTATTCCCATTTGTAGCGCTTGGTAGATATTAGGCAGTGCTTGTCCCCATGTGTCATGAAAATGGACCGCAAGGTGCGACGCTGGAACTTCATTTGACACGGCTTCAATCATTTTAGCGATACGTAAAGGTGTTCCTGTTCCTATCGTATCTCCGAGAGATATTTCGTAGCAGCCCATATCAAACAAGTGCTTGGCAACGGTGGCAACTTGTTTTGGCGTTGTGAATCCGTCATAGGGGCATTCTGCTACACAGGATAAATAGCCACGTACTTTGATGTTATTTTGCTTGGCTTTTTCAATCACAGGTGCGAATCGTTCTAAGCTTTGAGCGATGGAACAATTGAGGTTTTTCTGGCTAAAACCTTCGGATGCAGACGCAAATACGGCGACCTGATCAGTTTTGGCATGAAGCGCAAGATCAAGGCCTTTTAGATTTGGCGTGAGGGCGGAATAAATTACATCAGTTTGACGTGATATCTGAGTAAGGACAGCATCTGAGTCTGCCATTTGTGGCACCCATTTCGGGGAGACGAAAGCGCCCGCTTCAATATGTGTCAAACCCGTTTGTGACAGTTGATTAATCAGCGTGACTTTGTCACGAGTTGCAATTCTTGCTTCATTTTGCAAACCATCACGTGCACCGACTTCGACAATAGTGACCGAGTCAGGAAGTTGGATGTTCATCTTCATCTCCGGTTGTCTTGACCCAACTCGCGGGGCGTTGTGAAAAGAAGGCGTCTAATCCTTCCTGTCCGTGTTTGGAAACACGTATGTCGGCAATTAACTGGCTGGTATGGTTGATGAGGTCGTTGTCGATGGTTTGCTGATAACATTTGCCGCACAGCAATTTTGCTTGGGTTATGGCCGCAGGGCTGTTTTTAAGGATGTGTTTAATAAGGGGAGAGAGTGCGCTGTCTAATGTTCCAACGTCGACCAGTTCGTGGATCAAGCCGATGTCCTTTGCGGTTTGAGCTGTGATGGTTTCGGCAGTCAGCATATAACGTCGTGAATGGCGGTTTCCTATTGCGCGATGCACATAGGGCGCGATAGTGGCGGGGAGCAATCCTAGTTTCACTTCGCTTAGGCAAAATCGAGAGCGATCTTCAGCGATCGCAATGTCACAACAACATATGAGTCCCAGAGCTCCGCCATAGGCGCACCCATGAACAAGGGCAATGGTTGGGTGAGGAAAGGTATCGAGGGTTCGCATTAAGTGAGCCAAAGTGCGTGCATCACTTAAGTTTGCTTCATGACTTTGTTGTGCCATTGACTTCATCCAGTGCAGATCGGCACCGGCGGAAAAATGTTTTCCGTTGGCACGCAATATCAATATTCGAACGTTAGGCAGTTGCTGAAGTTGTTTGAGCTGGTTGGTGAGGTTTGTAATGAGTTGGTCGTCAAATGCATTGTGTTTCTCGACTCGATTTAACGTTAATGTCGCAACACCGTAGGCATTAACCTCACACAATAGATCGTTCCGTTGTTCAGTGGACATAAGCTGGTTCCCTACATGCGAAAAATACCAAATTGGCTCTCTTGAGTGGGGGCATTTTGTGTTGCCGATAGCGCTTGAGAAAGTACCTTTCTGGTCTCTTTGGGGTCGATAATACCATCATCCCACAAGCGCGCACTGGCATAGAAAGGGTGACCTTCTGATTCATATCGTTTGATCACTGACTTGCGAAAGGCTTGCTTGTCTTCATCACTCCAATTCTCTGCGTGACGATGTAACTTATCTTGTTTTACTTGGACGAGAACGCCAGCGGCCTGCTCACCGCCCATTACCGAGATACGTGCGTTTGGCCACATCCAAATCATAGTGGGATCGTAAGCTCGCCCGCACATGCCATAATTTCCTGCACCATAAGAACCCCCGATAATCACGGTAAATTTGGGGACATCAGCACAGGCCACGGCCATCACCAGTTTGGCGCCATCTTTGGCAATACCGTGTTCCTCAGCTTTTTTACCAACCATAAAGCCAGTGATATTTTGCAAAAAGAGCAGTGGGATCTTTCGTTTGGCACACAACTGAATAAAGTGTGCGCCTTTTTGGGCTGACTCTGAAAACAAAATGCCATTATTTGCCACAATACCAATGGGGAAGCCGTTGAGCTGGGCGAAACCACAAACAAGCGTGGCGCCATAGAGAGCTTTGAACTCATCAAAGTTGGAATCGTCCACAAGCCGGGCTATCACTTCTCTAACATCAAAGGAAAGTCTTAAATCGGCATTGACGATGCCATAGAGTTCATCATTGTCATAACGAGGAGGTAGAGCCGATCTTGAAGGCGAAATCTCCGCAGCATGGGCACTGCACACCGCTTCACGAGCTAAGGTAAAAGCGTGGGCTTCGCTTTCAGCATAATAGTCAGCGACGCCCGATTTTCTGCAATGAACATCAGCGCCGCCTAATGTTTCCTCACTGACCACTTCTCCAGTCGCGGCTTTGACTAAAGGAGGGCCGGCCAAGAAAATGGTGCCTTGCTCTTTCACGATAATAGACACATCCGCCATCGCCGGAATGTACGCGCCACCAGCGGTGCAGGGGCCAAGCACAATCGCGATTTGGGGAATGCCTAGAGCAGACATCCGTGCTTGATTGAAAAATATGCGACCAAAGTGTTCTTTATCAGGGAAAACCTCGGCTTGGTGAGGCAGATTTGCGCCCCCGGAGTCAACCAAGTATAGGCAAGGTAAGTGACAGCGCTGAGCGATCTCCTGCGCTCTTAAATGTTTCTTCACCGTGAGTGGATAGTAGGTACCGCCTTTCACCGAGGGGTCATTTGCCACGATCATGCATTGCACATTGTTAATCAATCCAATACCAGCCACAACACCAGCACATGGTACGTTTTCGTCGTAAACGCGCCATGCAGCAAATGCACCGATTTCGAGAAAATGACTGTCTTTATCCAGCAAAGCTTTAATGCGTTCTCGAACAGGAAGCTTCCCCTTGCTTCTTTGTCGTTCCATGGCTTTGGCGCCACCGCCCAGTTTTATCGCCGCTAAGTTTGAGTTTAGGTTCGTCACCAACTCAGACATGATGCTGTGATTGGATTGATACAATTCGGATTCTGGTTTGATTCTGCTTTGAATAATGGCCATGTGTTTCTCCAATAAAGGCAGTAACCCAATGAATTAATGAGATTCGTCAAACAGCTCTCGGCCGATCAGCATTCGCCGTATTTCAGAAGTACCAGCACCAATCTCATACAATTTGGCATCACGCAGAAGACGGCCCGCAGGGAATTCATTGATATAGCCATTGCCGCCCAAAAGTTGAATGGCATCGAGTGCAATTTGGGTGGCCAGCTCAGCGCTATAGAGAATGGCTCCTGCGGCATCTTTGCGTGTGGTTTCTCCACGGTCGCAGGAAGATGCGACGGCATAAACGTAAGCTCTGGCAGCATTGGTGCGCGTGTACATGTCGGCAAGTTTGGCTTGAACTAACTGAAACTCGCCGATGGATTGACCAAACTGTTTACGATCATGAATATATGGCACAACCAAGTCTAAGCATGCCTGCATGATCCCAAGTGGGCCACCTGCGAGTACGACGCGCTCATAGTCGAGCCCACTCATAAGCACTTCGACACCGTGATTTACTTGGCCAAGCACATTGTCTATAGGAACTTTACAGTTTTCGAAAACCAGCTCACTGGTGTTTGAGCCCCGCATACCCAGTTTGTCGAGCTTTTGAGCATGATTAAATCCAGCAAATTCGCGCTCGATAATAAAAGCCGTAATGCCACGGGAACCTGCCGCAGGATCGGTTTTGGCGTACACCACTAACACATCTGCGTCTGGGCCGTTAGTGATCCACATTTTGTTACCGTTAAGGACAAAATGATCGCCGTGCAAATCCGCTTTTAATTGCATACTGACCACGTCAGAGCCAGCATTGGCTTCACTCATAGCCAGTGCGCCGACATGACTTCCATCGATGAGTTTGGGCAAGAATTTTTTGCGCTGATTAGGATTCCCGTTACGAAAGATTTGGTTAACACAGAGATTGGAGTGGGCACCGTAGCTTAGGCCAACAGAGGCAGAGGCTCGGCTGATTTCTTCCATTGCGATGGTATGAGCCAAATACCCCATACCTGCACCGCCGAGCGTTTCGTCGACAGTGATGCCGAGCAGCCCCATTTCCCCAAGCTTTTGCCATAGCGGGGTGGGGAATTGGTTGTCTCGATCAATATCAGCTGCGATTGGCGCAATATGCTCTGCGGCAAACGCATTCACATGTTCTCGCAGTAAATTGAGGGTTTCGTCATGACCAAAATTTAGTGCGCTATAGTGACTCTTCATAACCTCTCCTCAGCGTAGACGAGAGCGTATGAATGAACCATTCAATTGAATTAGCTGACCTCAGTGCGCTTTAAGGCTTCCTCACAACGCAGCTTTGCTGTATTCAGTTCATCCATTACGACGCGAATATCATCCAGTTGTCTCTGCAATAATGCTTGTCTCTCATCAATGATCTTGAGCATTTTGATCAATTGATTTTCACTCTGGTGGGTATCGTAAAGCGCAAACAGTTCTTTGATTTCGGCAAGGGAAAACCCCAACCTTTTGCCGCGTAAGATAAGTTTAAGGCGCACTTTATCTCGGCGCTGATAAACACGAATCTTCCCTTTGCGATCGGGCTGAATTAAGCCGACATCTTCATAAAATCGAATGCTTCGGGTTGTGATATCAAACTCTTTTGCAAGTTCACTGATCTTAAATGTTTCCACCTGGTGATGTTCTCCAATCATGTAAATTAATTTGGCTTCAAAAACTGCTTATTTAACAAGGCATTTTCTAAATCTAACTGTGTTATCGGTTTGTTTGTTGACGTTTACGTAAATGTTAGTGCTATGCTTACGTAAACGTCAAGTTTGAAATCCGGATAGGTTGTTGGTAGGTCGATAGATAAGAAATTCACGCTCATGCGCTTTTTTCTCTTCTGCCATTCCGAATAGTGAGGATACCGAGAAGACGTCATGGAAAATGAAATTTGGATTGTTGCAGCAAAACGAACACCAATTGGTAGCTTTCAAGGAAAGTTAGCGACATTTTCAGCCCCAGAGCTGGGGCAGTATGCGATTAAAGGTGCGCTAGCTACTGATGCATGTTTGAGCTCGCTGGTGGATGAAGTGTACATGGGGTGTGTACTACCTGCAGGCATCGGCCAAGCGCCAGCAAGACAAGCGGCTTTAGGGGCTGGGTTGGGCGAGCATGTTGCCTGTACCACCATCAACAAAGTTTGTGGCTCTGGGATGAAGGCAGTCATGCTAGCTTATGATTTGATCAAGGCGGGCACCATTCGTTCAGCAGTGGCGGGTGGCATGGAGAGTATGACCAATGCGCCTTATCTGCTTAAAGACAGTCGCAAAGGCATGCGAATGGGGCACAGCACGGCTTTTGACCATATGTTTCTGGATGGATTACAAGATGCTTACGAAGGCGAGCTCATGGGTGTTTATGCTCAGAGTACGGCCGATAAATTCCAATACACACGTGAACAGATGGATGCTTGGGCCAAAACGTCATTGACGAGGGCGTTAAATGCTCAGGAACAATCGCTTTTCGATGATGAAATCGTGCCAATTACTATTCTTAATAAGCGGAAAAACCGTGAAGAAGTGTTGGATTTTGATGAGCACCCAACCACGATAAACCCAGATAAAATTCCTATGCTTAGGCCAGCGTTTGACGCCAATGGTACCGTCACTGCGGCCAACTCAAGCGCAATTTCAGATGGTGCAGCGGCACTGGTGGTAATGCAGGCCGAACAAGCGCAAAAAAATGGCTTGTCTCCACTCGCTATTATTCGCGGTCATACCTCACATGCACGCCAACCTGCAGAATTTACCATCGCGCCTGTTTATGCCATTGAACAGCTTTTGTCACAGCTTGATTGGGCAGTGGATGAGGTGGACTTATGGGAAATCAACGAGGCATTTTCGGTTGTGGCTCAAATTGCGACTCAGCAGCTCGGTATTTCTCAAGATAAGGTGAACGTAAAAGGTGGCGCATGTGCGATAGGCCATCCTATTGGTGCTAGCGGAGCAAGGATTATTGTTACGTTAACGCATGCGCTGCGGCAGTTACAACAAGCGGATTCCGAATCGAATCATGGTGAAAGAAAGGTGATGCGTGGTGTGGCATCACTCTGTATCGGTGGCGGAGAAGCGACCGCTATTGGAATCGAGATACCGGTTTAACCTGAATGGCTATTACGCATGTGATAGCCAGAAAGCATAAGGACAACACTATGTCACAACCAGTGCCATTATTTATTGCTGGAGCGTTTCGTCAATCAAACACCGAAACGTGGATTGAAGTTACGAACCCAGCAACCAATCAAGAAATTGCCATGTTGCCATGTGCCACCGAGGATGAAATGGCTGAAGCCGTCGCGAACGCGGCTCAGGTTTTTGAAACGTGGAAAGAAGTTGCTGTGTCTGAACGCGCAAGGCTGATGCTGCGCTACCAACAATTGTTAAAAGAGCACCACGATGAACTGGCCGAGTTGCTGTCTCAAGAAACTGGTAAGATCATTGCCGATGCGAAAGGGGATGTATGGCGTGGTATTGAGGTGGTGGAACAAGCCGCTAATATCGCCAGCAATATGATGGGCGAAACCGTTGAGAATGTGGCGACGGATATTGATAGTTACTCGATGATCCAGCCACTCGGTGTTTGTTGCGGCATTACACCATTCAACTTCCCTGCAATGATCCCACTCTGGATGTTTCCTATCGCCATCGCCGCTGGGAACACCTTTGTCCTAAAGCCTTCTGAGCAAGTACCGTTAACCTCCATCCGGCTCGCGCAATTGTTTGAGCAAGCAGGTGCTCCGAAAGGTGTGTTGCAAATTGTACATGGCCGCAAAGAGCAGGTGGATTACCTACTGTCGCATCCTGATGTTCGTACAGTGTCGTTTGTCGGATCGGTTGCTGTGGCGCAGTATATTTACACCGAGGCCACGCGGCACTTTAAACGGGTTCAAGCTTTTGCCGGAGCCAAAAATCATATGGTTGTGATGCCAGATGCGAACAAGCAGCAGGTCATCAACAACCTTGTTGGTTCATCCATCGGTGCAGCGGGTCAGCGCTGTATGGCGATTTCGGTGGCGGTATTTGTTGGCAGTTCAAAGGCGTGGATTGGTGAACTTCGCGATGAAATGGCAAAAATGCGTCCCGGTGCTTGGGATGATGAAAATGCTGCTTATGGACCGTTGATTAGTCAGCAAGCGAAGCAGCGCGTATTAAGGTTAATCGAGGAAGGGAAATCTCAGGGTGCTCGATGTGAATTGGATGGAAGCCAGTGCCGTGTTGATGGTTTTCCTGAGGGGAATTGGGTTGGTCCAACGCTATTTAACGGTGTGACTACCGACATGTCGGTTTACCAAGAAGAAATCTTTGGGCCAGTTCTACTGTGTATGGAAGTTGAAACCCTAGAAGAGGCGATTGCGCTGATCAACGCCAACCCTTATGGAAATGGGACGTCTATTTTTACTGCGTGCGGCGCTGCTGCGCGCAAATACCAGCACCAAATTCAAGTGGGTCAGGTTGGGATTAATGTGCCAATCCCGGTTCCATTGCCTTTCTTTTCTTTTACCGGTTGGCGAGGCAGCTTCTATGGCGATCTGCATGCTTATGGGAAACAAGCTGTTCGTTTTTATACCGAAACAAAAACGGTGACTGCACGATGGTTCGATGATGATATTCCAACAGGCCCAAACTTAACTATCCAGCTTAAATAGTGGCTGATTTATCGGGGGATGTGTTTATGACCATCAATAAGTGGACGTTAAAAGGGGCGCGAAATGGATTTTGAGTTAAACGAAGATCAAAGAGCGTTTGCCGATACAGCAAGGCAGTTTGCGCAGGAGCGGCTTGCGCCAATGGCCGCTGAATGGGATGAAAAACAGCATTTCCCAGTGGATGTGTTACGCGAAGCAGGCGAGTTAGGTTTTATGAGCCTCTATACACCGGAAGCGCAAAGCGGGCTTGGATTGAGCCGTTTGGATTCATCGATTATTTTTGAGCAACTCGCGATGGGTTGTACCTCAACCACAGCCTTTATGACCATTCACAATATGGTGAGTTGGATGGTGGCGTCGTTTGGTTCAAAAGAGGTACAAGAAACCTACTGTCCAAAGTTAGTCACTGGTGAGTATTTAGGGTCTTACTGTTTAACGGAACCCAATGCAGGCTCAGATGCCGCTTCGCTAACAACAACGGCCAAAAAAATGGGTGATTATTATGTGCTAAACGGCAGCAAAGCGTTTATTTCCGGCGCAGGTGAAACTCAAGTATTAGTGGTGATGGCGCGAACTTCTGATGAAAAAGCCAAAGGTATCTCTGCCTTTGTGGTATCAGCGGATGCAGAAGGGATTAGCTACGGCAGAAAAGAGCCTAAAATGGGTTGGAACAGCCAGCCCACCCGAATGATCACTTTCGACAAGGTTTCCATTCCCGCCAGCCACCTTTTAGGCCAAGAGGGCGAAGGATTTACATTCGCGATGAAAGGGTTAGATGGTGGGCGGATCAATATCGCAACCTGTTCTTTAGGAACGGCGCAACAAGCACTGGATAGCACCAAGCTATACTTGCAAGAGCGAAGACAATTTGCCAAGCCATTGGCTGATTTTCAAGGACTACAATTTAGATTGGCAGACATGGCCACGGAGTTGGTGGCTGCGCGCCAATTAGTTCGCTACGCCGCCAGCAAGCTGGATGCAGGCAGTAATGATGCGACCGCTTATTGTGCAATGGCAAAACGTTTTGCGACTGATGTGGGTTTTAAAGTGTGTGATCAGGCGCTGCAGTTACATGGGGGCTACGGATATATCCGAGAGTATCCGTTGGAGCGCTATTTTCGTGATGTTCGGGTGCATCAGATACTGGAAGGTACTAATGAAATCATGCGCTTGATTATCGCCCGCCGATTATTAACGGAAAGTGCAGAGCTACTTTAAGTTCAGCCGTCATTAACCAAGGAGTGAGTGATGCCACAGTCTGAAATAGCTGCAATTGAGTCTCGAATCGAAGGTCACGTTGCTGTGATCACCATGAACAATCCTCCTGCGAATACCTGGACAGCAGAGAGTCTCATGGCATTAAAACAGCTTATCCTTTCGTTAAATAAAGATAGAAACGTCTATGCCTTAGTCCTAACGGGGCAAGGTGAGAAATTTTTCTCAGCAGGGGCCGACCTGAATTTGTTTGCAAGTGGTGATAAGTCGGTTGCTGTCACGATGTCGCGCATTTTTGGCGAAGCATTTGAAACGCTGTCTGCGTTTCGTGGTGTCTCGATTGCCGCAATTAATGGCTACGCCATGGGCGGTGGACTTGAAGTGGCACTCGCTTGTGATATTCGTATTGTCGAAGAGCAAGCGGTGATGGCACTACCGGAAGCGAAAGTCGGGTTATTGCCTTGTGCTGGAGGAACGCAGAATCTCACTGCGTTGGTGGGAGAAGGTTGGGCCAAACGGGTCATTTTATGTGGCGAGCAACTTTGTGCAGAAAAAGCGTACAAGATTGGTTTGGTGGAAGAAGTTGTGGCAAAAGGCCAGTCGCTAGAGACAGCAATTGCATTAGCCAGCTCGGTATCTAATCAGTCTCCTTCGTCAGTTGCTGCTTGTAAAACATTGATCCAAAACACCAGAAATGCGCCGTTATCACATGGGTTGGTGAAAGAGCGAGAACTGTTTATCAACCTGTTTGATACCGAAGATCAGCAGGAAGGCGTTCAAGCGTTTCTAGAAAAACGAAAAGCACAATGGAAGAACCAATGAAAATCAGGTTGGAGGCTTTATGGTCGATAGGGTGAGTTTTGAAGAACGTTATTGTAGTGATGGTCAGCATAAAATTGGCATTGCGACACTCGACAACGCTACATCACTCAACGCGCTAACACTGACGATGCTCAAGCAGCTTAATGAGCAGTTAAAGGCTTGGGAAGATGACGCGCATCTCGTCTGTGTGTTCATGCAAGGTGCGGGTGAAAGAGCATTTTGCGCTGGTGGCGATGTGCGGACGATGCACAACGTGATGCGAGACAAAACAAAGCAAGAAACCCAAGACTTCTGCACCGAGTTTTTTACCGTCGAATACGAATGTGACTATCGCATTCATACTTATTCTAAACCCATTATTGGCTGGGGTGATGGCATCGTTATGGGCGGTGGAATGGGGCTATTTATGGGAACGAGCCATAAGATCGTTACTCCAGCCTCACGTTTAGCCATGCCAGAGATCAACATTGGTCTTTACCCTGATGTGGGCGGTACATGGTTTCTTAATCAATTGGATGAAAGAGTCGGGCTGTTTTTGGGTTTAACAGGTGCATCAGTAAATGCTTGTGATGCATTGTCGATTAATATGGCGGATCATTTTTTATTGTCCGAGCAAAAAGAAGAGCTCATTAAAACGCTGCAAGGTACGCATTGGAATAAGAAAGATAATGCCCATCTTGCGGTGACTGAAGTGATCGAAGCCTTATCGCGCCAGTTTCGGGACAATATGCCAGTCAGTCAGATGACTTTATATCTTCCAACCATCAAGCAGATTTGTTCAGGTGAGGATCTTGGTGTGATGTGCGAACAAATTTTGTCATTGAAGGGGGACAGCAAATGGCTGTCTCAGGCAAAACATACTTTAGCCGAAGGCAGTGCGATTACCGTTCATATATGCTTTCGTCAGGTTACTCGCTGTCACACATTATCATTGGCCGAGTGTTTTCAAGTGGAGCTCAATCTTTCCGTTAGAAGTGCGCTGCTTGGTGAGTTTCAAGAAGGCGTTAGAGCGCGGCTCATTGACAAAGATGGTCAACCTAACTGGATGTTTAATAGCGTTAATGCGGTTGATGAAAAGGTGATTGACGAGCTCTTCACCTCTTTGTGGCCGGAAGGTGAGCATCCATTAAAAGATCTTGGGCAGGAAGCAGAATAGGGGGAAACAAATGAACACAATTGCCTTTATTGGCCTCGGTAACATGGGGGCCCCCATGGCAGCAAACTTACTCGCTGCCGGTAAGCAAGTACAAGTGTTTGACCTCAATACAGCGGCAACGGAAAGTGTTGCTGCGCAGGGAGCAAAAGTTGCAAACAGTGCCGAGGAAGTGGTTGCGGGAGCCGATGTAGTAATCACTATGCTCCCGGCTGGCGAGCATGTTCGCGCGGTGTATCTAGGCGATCATAGTGGTGGTGTGGGGCTACTCAAGCTAGTGGCACAAAATACCTTTTTGATTGACTCATCAACCATTGACCCAGATTCCGCAAGGTTAGTAGCAAGTGAGGCTGAAAGGCATGGTCTTGAGTTTGTCGACGCGCCAGTTTCTGGTGGTGTAGCAGGCGCAAAGGCAGGCACATTAACCTTTATTGTTGGTGGTAGTGATGCTGCATTCACTAAAGCTGAGCAGGTTTTAACCCATATGGGTAAAAACATCTTCCACGCTGGTAAGGCTGGTGACGGACAGATGGGTAAAATCTGCAATAACCTGATGCTCGGAATTTTGATGTCCGGTACTTGTGAAGCGCTTAATCTGGGTATTGATAATGGGCTCGACCCTCAAGTGTTGTCGAATATTATGTTGCAAAGCTCAGGGCGTAACTGGGCATTGGAACTTTACAACCCATGCCCGGGGATCATGGAAAATTCACCGGCAAGTAATCAGTATCAACCGGGTTTTATGGCTAAACTGATGCTAAAAGATCTTGGTCTTGGCTTGGAAGCCGCATCTAAGAGCCAATCCTCTATTCCAATGGGGGCGCTGGCAAGAAACTTATATGCATTTCATAACGCGAATGGCAATGAAGAGCTAGACTTTTCAAGTTTGTTTGAGTTTTACAGGCAACAGTCGAAGCCTTAATTGGAGAAGTAACATGGAACTGAAAGAGAGTGTAATTGCGATTACTGGAGCAGGGCAAGGATTAGGCCAAATGATGGCAATTACACTTGCTCAAGCAGGAGCTGAGTTGGCGCTTATTGATGTCAATGAAGAGGGCCTTCATAGCACACAAGAACAGTGTAATATGCTGGGCACTAAAGCCTTATGTTACTCACTCGATATCACCAAAGAAGCGGATGTGGTGCAGGTTTTTGACGATATTGTGGCTGACTTTGGGCAGCTTGATGGTTTGGTTAACAACGCAGGGATCTTACGTGATGGTTTGTTGGTCAAATCAAAAGATGGTCAATTAACGAAAATGTCGCTGGAACAGTTTAACTCTGTTATTAACGTTAACTTAACCGGTACTTTTTTATGTGGGCGTGAAGCCGCCGCCAAGATGATTGAAACACATACTAAGGGCGTGATCATTAACATTTCCAGTGTTTCTCGTGCCGGGAATATCGGACAAAGCAATTATGCGGCATCTAAAGCTGCTGTCGCGGCGTTAGCCACTACATGGGCGAAGGAACTTGCGCGATATGGCATTCGTGCTGCGGCCATTGCGCCGGGGTTAATTCATACAGCCATGGCTCAACAAATGAAGCCAGAAGCCATTGAGCGATTTGAAAAGATGATCCCGATAGGGCGAATGGGGGAAGCGAATGAAATTGCTCATACAGTCAAATTCATCTTAGAAAATGATTATGTGACAGGCCGCGTGTTAGAGATCGATGGTGGGATCAGGATGTAAAATCAAACGGTCATGTCTATTGGCTCACTGTGCGCGAAGCCTATCTACTAAAAGCCTTCGCGCTTATTTCTACTGCGTTATCGCTCGTTGATGTAGAGCGCACCGACTAAGCTCTGTCTTGTATAAAGCTCCCCCAAAATTGCTGCAAAAATCATCTCGAAAGATCAACAGCCCCTAATCACTATGTCGTCAGTCCACATTGAAATAAAATACATTACATATTCTGATAGCCCGGCCCTCCGCCACCTTCTGGTGTTCGCCATGTAATGTTTTGCGATGGATCTTTAATGTCACAAGTTTTGCAATGTAGGCAGTTTGCCGCATTGATTTGAAGCTTGTTCGTCCCCTCGACAGACACAATTTCATAGACGCCAGCAGGGCAGTAACGCTGCGCTGGCTCTTCGAACATCACGAGATGATTGTTAATGGGTATGCTTTGGCTGGACAAAACCAAATGACATGGCTGGTTTTCTTCATGTTGCGTGCCGGATAAATACAAAGAAGAGTTTTTATCAAAACTAATCTTGCCATCAGGTTTTTGATAGGTGATGGGATGACACTGTGAAGCATGCTTTAGGTTGACGTAATCAGGGCATGGGTCATCAAGATGCCAAGGTGCAATCTTGCCCGTCAGTTTCATCCAAATATTGTGCTCAAACGTTGACAGCATTCCTCCAAGTACACTACCAAATCGATGTTGCGCCGCGCTAAAGTTCCGACCTTCTAATAGCTCTTGGTATAGCCATGATGCCTGAAATAAAGATTGATAATCCGGTTCTGTTAACGCATTTCCGGCGGTTAGCTCAGCGAATACGGCTTCGGCAGCCAGCATTCCGGATTTCATCGCGGTATGAGTGCCTTTAATTTTAGCTGCATTCAAGGTGCCCGCATCACAACCAATCAATATACCGCCGGGAAACTGCTGTTTGGGCAACGCATGCAGCCCGCCTTTGGCTATTGCTCTTGCGCCATATGCGATGCGCTCACCCCCTTCGAGAAAAGGTCTGATTGCTGGGTGATGCTTGTATCGTTGAAACTCGTCAAATGGACTTAAATATGGATTTTGGTAGTTTAAGTCCGTGATTAACCCAACCACGATTTGGTTGTTTTCACTGTGGTAAACAAAGCCACCGCCGGTCGAATTTGTCTCGCTCAATGGCCATCCTGTGGTATGTAATGCGAGCCCTTGTTGAAATTTCGGATGCGCTTCCGGTAGTTGCCAGATCTCTTTGATACCAAGAGCGTAATGCTGTGGCTGTTTTCCTTTGTTGAGCTCAAATCGTTTAATGAGTTGTTTGCCCAGATGGCCGCGAGCGCCTTCTGAGAAAAGGGTGTATTTCGCTTTGAGTTCAATTCCTGGTTCAAAATTATCTTTTGGTTGTCCTTGTTTATCGAGCCCCATATCTTGGGTTATTACACCAGCGACATGGCCATGGTCGTCATATTTGATGTTTGCAGCAGGAAAGCCGGGAAAGATCGCCACACCTAGCGCTTCTGCCTGTTGAGCCAACCAGCGACAAAGATTGGCTAAGCTAATGACATAGTTGTCGTGCGTATTATGCATGGGTTTTGGGGTAAGAAATTCGGGAAGAGAGATATGATTATTTGCAGACGTTAAGTAAAGCAATTGGTCATCGGTGACATGGGTATTAACAGGGGCGTCCATTGTTTGCCAATCAGGAAACAGTTCTTCTAAAGCAGTGGTTTCAAGCAAAGCTCCAGAAAGGATATGCGCGCCAACGTCAGCGCCTTTCTCTACAACGCAAATATTAATCTCTTGCTGCATATTATGGCCAAGCTGAGCGAGCTTGCAGGCGGCTGCCAGACCAGCTGGGCCAGCTCCGACAATGACAACGTCAAATTCCATGACTTCTCTTTCCATAGTGCGCCTATCCATCAACACATGAGTTGCTATTAAATATAGTCCAGTTGACGTAAACGTAAACTTTACTAAGCTCTTTAATAGGATTAAACGCACGCAATTTATGCCGTTAAATCGAAGTAAATCAAGTGTGAGATAGACAAATGATCTTTCAAATCAATGCATTATTTTAACTGTGGCGGTTCTTACATGAGGGGGCACTGTGAAAATTCTGGTTGCGATAAAACGAGTCATCGATCCTTACGTTAAAGTGAGAGTTAAGAGTGATGGCTCCGGTGTTGAAACAAACAATGTCAAAATGGCGATGAATCCTTTTTGTGAAATCGCAGTGGAAGAGGCGATTCGCCTGAAAGAATCAGGCGCGGCAGAAGAAGAAGTAATAGTGGTGTCCATTGGTGAAACTGCTTGCCAAGAACAGCTTCGATCGGCTCTCGCTCTGGGGGCGGATAGAGCGATTCACGTCGAAACCTCATTGTCACTTGAGCCTTTAGCCGTCGCCAAGTTATTGCATGCGGTGATGCAGCAAGAGCAAGCGACTTTAGTCATTCTGGGTAAGCAGTCGATAGACAGCGATAATAATCAAGTGGCTCAAATGCTTGCGGCGATTGCACAGCGACCTCAAGGCACCTTTGCATCCAAAGTAACGGTTGAAGGTGAATCCGTCTTGGTGACACGAGAGATCGATGGCGGGTTAGAAACAGTGAAGTTGCAGCTACCTGCGGTGATCAGTACGGATCTTCGTTTAAATGAACCTAGGTATGCATCGCTTCCGAACATTATGAAGGCAAAGCGAAAGCCACTAGATGTGATTGCAGCAGAAAGCTTAGGGGTGGACATCAGTGTTAGGCAGCGTGTGTTGCAGGTCATGTTGCCACCACAGCGAAAAGCGGGAGAGCGTGTAGCCACGGTTACTGAGCTGGTTGATAAGCTGAAACACGAAGCCAAAGTCATCGAGTAGGAGGGGACATGAAAGAGATAAATCAAGCGGTGCTTGTTGTCGCTGAACATGATCATCAAACGTTATCCACGGACACTTTGTGTACTCTAAATGCTGCCAAACAAATTGGCTTTGATGTATCCCTGCTGGTTATTGGTTTTGATTGCGAAAATGTCGCCAAGCAAGCGAGTCAAATCGAGGGGATCAGTCAGGTTCTGTTCGTTGAGAATGAAGCTTACCAACCTCAACTTGCTGAAAACCTATCGCAATTAGTCAGTGAACTTGGCAAAACCTATTCTCATATCTTGGCCGCGGCAACCACCACAGGGAAGAACTTGCTACCAAGAGTCGCAGCAATGCTGGATGTGGGTCAGCTATCAGATGTGATTGCTATCGAATCCCCCGATACGGTGGTAAGGCCAATTTATGCGGGAAATGTGCTTGCTCAAGTGCAATCGAATGATGTGATTAAAGTGATTACGGTGAGAAGCTCTGCGTTTGATGCGGAAAAGATCACTGGCAGCCCTGTGTGTGCTATCCAGCGACTGGAGCCCGTTTTTCCAAATGCACTTTCAACATTAGTCTCGCAAGAAAAAGTTGCCAGTGAGCGACCTGAGCTACCAGCGGCCAAAGTGGTGGTGTCTGGGGGACGAGGACTTGGCAGCAAAGAGAACTTTGCAATGGTGGAGCAGTTGGCAGACAAATTAGGCGGAGCCATTGGGGCATCTCGTGCTGCGGTCGATGCAGGGTTTGTCTCCAATGACTTGCAAGTTGGCCAGACGGGAAAAATTGTCGCCCCAGAGCTCTATATTGCTGTGGGCATTTCAGGTGCGATCCAACACTTGGCGGGAATGAAAGATTCAAAAGTGATTGTCGCAATCAACAGCGATCC
Source organism: Vibrio sp. NTOU-M3 (assembly GCF_040869035.1). NCBI lineage: Bacteria > Pseudomonadati > Pseudomonadota > Gammaproteobacteria > Vibrionales > Vibrionaceae > Vibrio > Vibrio sp. NTOU-M3. The sequence goes on along the minus strand of NZ_CP162101.1, from coordinate 200,628 downwards.
GGATGCCCCAATATTTCAAGTAGCAGACTATGGCCTAGTCGGTGACTTGTTTGACATTCTTCCGGAGTTAATCGAAGCCATTTAAGTTTGTCAGCTGTTATTGAGCCGTGATCCGTTTGGATGGCAGGTTGGTATGGTGACTCCGTAACGACGATTGACTGGCCTAGTTAAAACCAAAGCCCTCACGATAAACGTGAGGGCTTTTCCAATTACAATTCAATCAGTTCATTTCCCGAGGTTTCGCCGGCAAAGAACTTACCAACGCTATCGAGCGTTGTGGTTGCGATGTTATGTAGCGCTTCATTAGTCAGAAAAGCTTGGTGGCCTGTAAACAGCACATTATGACAAGCTGAAAGCCGGCGGAATACGTCGTCGACAATGATGTCATTCGACTTGTCTTGGAAGAACAAGTCTTTCTCATTGTCATAAACATCTAAGCCCAATGCGCCGATCTTACCTTTCTTCAAGGCTTCAATCGCCGCCGCCGAGTCGAGTAATTTCCCACGGCTGGTGTTAATTATCATCACACCGTCTTTCATTTGATTGAACGCTTGTTCGTTGAGTAAGTGCTTGTTCTCAGGTGTTAATGGACAATGCAGAGAAATGATGTCTGACTGAGCGAATAACGTATCTAAAGAGCAATACGTTGCACCCAGTTCAATCGCTTGTGGGTTTTCATATGGGTCAAAGCAGAGAATATTCATGCCAAGACCTTTAAAAATACGCATTGCTGCAATGCCAATTTTGCCAGAGCCAATTACGCCAATAGTTTTACCAAAGAAGTTAAAGCCAACCAGTCCATCTAAAGAGAAATTGGCATCTCTAGTGCGTTGATACGCCTTATGCAAGCGACGATTTAGGCACATCATCATACCGACCGTATGTTCGGCGACAGCTTCAGGCGAATAAGCTGGAACGCGCACGACTTGGAGGCCAAGTTCTTTGGCTGCCTCAAGATCGACTTTATCAAACCCAGCACAACGCATAGCAATGATCTTAACACCATAACCAGCCAGTTTTTCAAGCACTGGTCGGGATAGGTTGTCATTGACGAATGCACACACAACGTCACTTCCCTTTGCCATTTGTGCCGTTTTTTCGTTGAGACGGAAGTCATGGAAGTGGAACTGAACCTCGGGGTTGGTGTTGGCGGTGTTGAAGGAGGTTTCGTCGTAGTTTTTTGTACTGAAGAAAGCAATATTGAGCATAGTAACCTCTCACTGACTGAGCAGATTTAGTCATACATATTTGTCTCATCTAAATGTGACACATAACACACTAAATAAAAACGCTAAGTATTGTGAGGGTATTTACGAAACAAGCGCACTGTTAGGTGCGCTTGTTCATTACCATTTTAATTCAATAAGATGCGGTTCTAGTTGCCCCAAATTTGACCGACGAATTCTGGGTGGTCGACAAATGGATTTCGATTACCCTGAAACTCGAACACGGCTTGATTACGTTGGCGTTCTTTTTCACTGACTGGATCGTTTTGATGCCAGCGTTTTAGCATGCTGAGTACCCAAGGTTCGAATACGGTGGTGCGCGTGCCATTCAGTACCGCATCAGAGTTCGTTGTGTTGTTTTGCCAATTACCGATGACATTTTCGTAGCGGGTTGCCATATAGAAGTAGGCGCGGGCAAAGTCTCCTTTGAACTCATCAATCGGTTCAAATACGGTGCCGTTGTATCCCAACTGCGAACTGGCAGAGCCAAGTTTGGAACCATTACTGGATACGTAAGAGCTAGAGCCGACTTCACCAAATGGCCAGTTGCTGCGTTTGGCATTGACGTAGCCGTCGGTTGCAAATAGGTGATGGCCATCTGAATTCATCGGTTCGACTTTGCCACCAAACCAACTTTTCGGGAATGAGTGTTCTCGGTTGTAGCAATCGCCTTCTTTGCTGTATTGGCCACATTGGTTGGTCACTTTGGTGAACGATACCGAATCCGCCCCAGAAGGTTTCTCCGAGTAAACGTCTAGAATAGATCCATCATTTTCATAATAACGGTCGATATCGGCTTCTTTCACTAGGTTCCAAACCGCAGAATAACCTTGGCTGGTATGTGTTTTAATGATGTTGTGTAACGCCGTTTTTAGCTCAAAACTGTTTTTACCTACGGCAGCTTGATAATAATCTCCGGTTGGTGGTGGCGTGGTGCCACTATCACCTAAGGTAAAGTCGGTGGTCTGGCTATATTGGAATTCTCCGCCAGAGGCGAGTGTTTGCTGGTCTGTTGCTAGCGTATAGATGCCATTTCCAGCGCTACAGCAGATACCGTCGCCGTAGCTGTCGTTAATGATGAACTGATAGTCACCATCGGCAAGGCACATGGTTTTTGTAATGGTGGTTGAATTGTCGTAACCATTGCCAGAGAAAAGCGTTTGGGACTGGCTGTCTTTCAGGGTCCAACTGGTTTCTGCCGCGTAACTGTCTGTCGTGAGTGTTAAGGTCACGGAGTGATCTTGGCATTGTTCTACTGGTGGTGTGGTGTCAGAACCGCTTGTTGGCTGAAAGTTATCGACATAAACGACTTCTGAACCGTCAAAGCCAGTAGTGTCGTAAAAACGTAAGCCCACTTGGATGGATTGATTGCTATTTGCGGTGTAGGTGTAACTGATGGTTTGCCATTGGTTCGTTTTAGCGGGATCAGAATAGCCTTGATAACCATCCACAACCAAGCGTGCTTTCACGTGACCTTCGGTATGGAAAAGCGACACGTTGAACGGATAGCTTTTTCCTTGTTCAACATTAATGGTTTGCAATAAATCAGTGCTGCTTTGGCTCGCTGTATTGACTGCAACTTTTGCAGAGAGTCCGCCGGTTTTAATTTGGGTGCTAGAAGGGGTAACGGCGATGCCTGAATCAATGATTGTCCAATTGGATGGATTATTTCCATTCCATTGTTCAAAGTCACCGTTCACAATCTCGGCTTGTACGAGTGGAGAGCAGAGTAGGGTCAGTATGCTCAGAGTGTTGATTTTTGTTTTCATGTAACCTCCGATCTGATATCAAAATCCCAGATACCATAGACTTAAATCGGTTTAATGATGGTTACGAAGTTCTCATTTTAGTGTTAACTAAGGATTAAATTTCATAGATTTATGCAGCATATCTCGCAATCGACCAGTCGTTATGAAATGCAATCGATTTCATTTCATTGTGAGTAAATACCATTTCGCTTGTTTAACAGAATGGGCACTTAGCGAGTTTTGTTCCGACGAAGTAACCAGCGATGGCTATCACAATAAAAAACAGAACAGAAACGGAATATGCCAGATATTTAGATAAACCAAAGCCCCATGCAAAAGAGAAAGCTAGCCCATTTAGAGCCTCAGTTGGCCATTGAATTACAGGTAAAGGAGAACCCGCAGAGAGTAAAAAGATTAAGCCAACTACAGAAGTAAGCGCAACAAGTACGCCTAATACACGACTTTTATTCATAGCGTTTCATTTAAAACAACATAGCGCAGGCATTTTATAGCTGGTGGTGGTCAGAGACTACAGTTTTTACTCTAATTTCAATCGGTTGATGCTATTTTAACCAAGGACAATTCAGGACAATTATGGCGTGATGCTTATCTTCGCTGGCACGAGGTACAACCACGGCATGCTGAACGAGTATGCCGATCGAGCCGACTACGTTGTACTTTGCAATAGGCATTCTTCAATGCTCTTCGTGCAGAGAACCAATCATCCGGTTTTTCTAACAACAAATAGCCATTAAAGCGTTTGACCAATTGAGTACGATATTCATCAATGAATCGACGTTCAAAGCTGATCTCAAAATAATCCAAAGCTTGCTCTATCGAGGTAAAAGAAGCGATGACCTCTTGAATATGTTTCGGCTGACTCATGCTAAGTAAGGTATTTGCTGGGTGAAGAGTTAGTCTAATCGCCAACTGCACCACACAACTTGATATGGCGCAATAGTCTCCATCTTACAATCCTTTGCGGTATTGAGCATTTCCGGTTGGTTGAATGTATTGATGCAGGCGCGTAGGCGTTAAATTACCTTCAAGCAAGGACAAAAACTCTTTGATTAAAGTTGTTTTGTCGATGATCACATTGGTCTCGGTTTGGATGTCTCGCAAATCAATCATCACGTCGGTAAACAGGCTCGGCAAATCTGTCAGTACATCAAGATTGAGCACATTGTGTTCACTGTAGATAGCGTTGTGACTGCCTCTGAGTTTCTGGATGACGTAAGGGTTATCTTTAAGATTAATGATCGAAGTACGCTTATCGCAACGTTTCAAACAGCCTTTGTTGACCTTAATTTTCTTGCACCCTTCGGTCTGTTGGAAAAGACACTGACGACTGGTGAGTAAGGTATTTGGGTGATAGACGCTATAAAACAGACGCATAGACTCAGGACGCTTAATATGGCGCATTTGTTTCATATTCAGCTCATTCGAGACGAATGCACCAGTGGCATGAAACTCTTCATTCAAGCACTTCAGTGCATAGGAGTTTGTGGTGTTCATCTGTGGGCCTGCAACCCAGTTTAAACCAAGCTCATTGGCTATCACGCCAATACCAGAATTATTGGTGATCAGCTGCGTTGGCTTAACTTGTTCTAGAAAATCTCGCGCAGCAAGGTAATCGTCACCAATCAATATGGCAGGAAACCACGGTTTGAGCTGTGGGTTCGCTTTAAAAACAAAGACCAGTTCAGCGCACTCTGATGCGAGGCCCATCGGCATTTGGTAATAGAGGTCAATGTCGTTTTTAGCTAAAAGTAGATCATCAATAGACGACATCAGCACGGAAAGGCGGGCCGTTTCATCGTTTGTGTCGTGGTCTGCTAGGGCTGGGAGTGCAGGGATATCGATGGCACCTTTCAAGCTAGCACTGGTATGCCCGGTTTCTAATGTAAAGTCGTGTGTTTTTTCTGCCACCGTTTCAATAATGGCGGTTTTGGCATCATAAAGCTGCTTTTTAACCCGCTGAACATCATCAGTACTTTGGCATTGATAGATCTTAGAAAAGTGTTTCACTGCATGGTCACGTGGGTTATCGATGTACATCGATTTGCCATAGTTTCCTTGCAAAAATGCGTTAGAAAAGTCGCGATTAAATACAGTGTAGAGCTCGGTAGTGTCTGAAGATAATGCCTCACCGTCGCATAAACGATCAATCTGTTTGCGCCAGTTGTCGACCACGGTATAAACGTAATGGGATTTTTTGATCCGTCCTTCGACTTTGAGTGAGTAAACGCCCGCATCAGCAAGCGCTTCAAGATCACCAAACGCAGAATTGTCTTTCATGTTTAATGGGTATTGATGACCCGTTTTGGTGGTTTCATACTGTTCACGGCAAGGCTGACTACAGCGTCCTCGGTTACCCGACGCACCATTTCGAGCTGAACTGATGTAACAAATACCAGAAAAGCCGATGCAATAGGAACCATGTACAAACACTTCCATCAACACGTTATGCTGCTTGCCAAATTGAGCCAGATGGCGGATCTCATCGATATTCAATTCTCGGGACAAATTAACACGGCTTGCCGTCAACTGATTTAGAAACAGTATTTGCCCTTCATTATGGGTATTTAGCTGGGTAGATGCGTGAACATCTAACTCAGGAAAATGGTGTTTGAGAATATAGGCAAGGCCTAAGTCTTGTACGATGACACCATCGATTTTTGTTGTTCTTAGCTGACTGAGTAAACGCACAATCGCAGGAATTTCACTTTCTAGGATCAAGACGTTCAGGGTAAGAAAAATTTTGCATTGGTGCTGATGTGCCAACTCGAGCACCGAATTCAAGTTATCCAAGGTTAAGTTGGTTGCGCGATTTCTGGCATTAAAACGATCTAAACCACAATAAATGGCATCTGCTCCGGCGGCGATGGCCGCTTTAATGGAGTCCAGATCGCCACCCGGAGCCAATAACTCAAACTGTTCTCGTGTCACTGAAGTCTACCTAGCAATAAAATAGGCACGCATTCTACGGGTTTCAGTTCCGCTTTGGTGATCTAGTTCAACCTTTATTAATCTGAATCAAATATCTATCACCTTAACGCTAGCTTAAGGTGTGGTGAAATAAAGAAAAGGCACTCTCGTAAGAGTGCCAAAGAAGGGGAAGGGAAGCTTAATATTGGAGTTTCAGTGTTACGTCCGAAAAGTTGGTATAACCTTTCAGCATGACATGATATGTCGTGCCCGTGGTTGCACTCACTGAGCAGCTCTCGTTGTTACCATAACGGTATGGGCGACAATCCCATGAGCTGGTAGTAGGCTTCGCACCTGCTTTCACGTATAAATCGGCGTCACCTGAGCCGCCAGAGATAGACACAGTAGCGGCGGCATTGCGATCAACCGTGAAGGTATAGAACAGTTCATCTCCTTTGCTTCCTGAAAGAGCACTCACAGGGACATTGTTCTGCAATTCATTTCCAGTCGATGGTGGAGTACCACAACTGGCGTTTACGCCAACTTGGTTGAATGCATCTGCCACATCAGTTGCGTTGTAGCCCATATCTGTTGCCGCTTTCACTACGCCACATGCACCCGCATCGAATGTGCTATTTGCTGTCCAGTAAAGTTGGTTCGCGAGCGTGAAGGTCTCAAACCCTTTACGTACATCCCAGCCCGCTTTATTAGCCAGTAGATAAAACGCGCGGTTATACACACCACTAGAGTAGTGAACGTTCAAACCATCATAATATTGCGAGGCATGATCGATAGATTTGCCATCCAGCGATGGTTGTTCAAAATAACGTAACCCGCCGCTCGATTTGAAAATATCAGCGCCCACAATCCAGTCAACACTGCCTTTCATATAGTACTCAGCCGCTTCACCTGCGATGTCAGAAAAGGCTTCGTTCATACCGCCAGACATATTGCTGTAAACAAGCCCTGAGTTTTGCTCAGTAAAGCCATGGCTGACTTCGTGAGCACTCACGTTGATATCGACTAATGGATAGAAGGTGCTAGCCCCGTCACCAAACGTCATGGCAGAGCCATCCCAAAAGGCATTCTCATAGCTGTTGCCGTAGTGAACTCGCATTGTCAGTTTAAAGGTGAGTGGGGCCGTGTTCATCCAGTCCTTGTACATGTCATACACGACTTTCCCAAAGAAATGTGCATCGTTTAGGGGAGAATAAGCACCATTGATCGTTTTGTGGTCGTTGTAGTTGCTAGCGCCACTACAGGTATAGCTAAAGGCTTTGGAACCGGAAGTACGGTGGTTTAAGTCCACGGTTTTAACAACGCTGTTCTCCATCGTACATGTGGTGCCCACTTTATCAATGACCAAACCTGCGTAGTCAGTGCCAAACTCGTATCGACCTGTTTTGTCGTTACCGCCAGGTCCTGTCCCAGTGTCTTGCGCGTGGTTTAAGCCATCCCACGTTTGCAGAACTTTGCCTGTGTTTGCGTCAATAAACATAAAGGGGCGGGAAGGTTCATCTTCGGCAACAAAAAAGCTGACAAGATACACCACTTGCGCCTTGTTGTTTTCATCGAGGCGAACCATCAGTTTGGTGCTCTCGTTTTCGGAGTTAAAAGCTTTGTCTTTAAAGTGTTTCTTTTGATGTTTCTGCTTGGCTATCTCAAGCGCTTGCTTGGCATCGATTTGGGGCACAATGGAAGCAACATCGGCTGCGATTCCTTGTGCCATTGCGCCATAGACGTGACTGAGTCCTGTTCGGCTTTCTGTCGCGACAACGGCAGTGTCAAAGACAGGGAGCCCAAGGTAGGTTTGTTGATAACGAACTTTGGTTTTTCCGTTTGGCAGCGTTACGGTTTTTACGGCTTGAAAACCATTCTCTGTAGGAACCAGACTGCGAGCCTGAGTTGAGAGTGCTTGTTCTAATACGGCGCTGTCATTGACAGGAACCATTTCTGCAGCGGTGACTGAAAGTGAACTTATCGCTCCAATGGTAGCGAATAAGAGGGTTTGACGTTGTTTGCGTTTCATTTTTATCTATCCTGTTTATATTTTTCCTTCTCTGATCTGATGTTTTGATCAGAGGCCAAGCAACTTGTGGCTGGCAAGAAAAAAATGGAAGACAATTAACGCTCTCGCCAATTCTTATCTAAATTCGCTTATTTGCACTGTATACAAATAGTTACATCATGTGGGATGAGTTTATTAATTAGTTTGAAAATGAGGTTGATTCGTACTAATAAAATCAAACAGATAATGATTAATAATATTTTTATGCTTGTAAAAATGTACGCAAAAATATCAATAATTTCATTGAGATTTTAATCGCATTTATTTTATAACGGTTTGATTTATATGCGATATGTGCTTGTTGTGTTCCTTAAATAAAAACAGCGCCAATGGGCGCTGTTTTTGTTAGAAAGTTCATCCATTAAATCTTAAATTTATTCAGCTCAGTATGCAGATCGGATGCTTGGTCAGAGAGCTGATGGCTGATGCTCACTGACGTGGTCATGGTATCCATCACATCTACCGCTGTGTCATTGATGATCACCACATTACGATTAATTTCTTCTGCTACAAGGCTTTGTTCTTCTGCGGCGGCGGCGATTTGGTTGTTCATGTCGTTGATCACTTCAATTGCTTGGTTTATTTCAACCAATGCACTTTGAGCAGCTTGCGCTTCACCACGAGTGTCTGTCGCCTGTTGCTGGCTCTGTTCCATCAGTTCGACGATGTTTTGTGTGTCTTGCTCAAGTCGCGCCAACATCGAGCGAATTTCTTCTGTCGAGCTCTGTGTGCGATTGGCCAGATTACGGACTTCATCGGCGACGACGGCAAACCCGCGACCTGCCTCTCCGGCGCGTGCAGCTTCAATTGCGGCGTTCAATGCCAGCAAGTTAGTTTGTTCTGCAATACCACCAATCTCGGACAAAATACCCTGAATGCTGGTGCTAGACTCAGCAAGGCTAAGGGTTTGGGTCTGGGCATTAGAAACCTGGGCTGCAAGGGTATCAACGGCTTTTGCTGCATTATCCATGCGATCCATACCATTTACGCTATTGCTTTGCACTTGGCTTGCAGCGGTTGCGGCTTGAACGGCGGAATTTGCCACTTCTTGTGCGGCTGCTGTCATTTCATTGATGGCTGTTGCCAGTGAATTGACCTCATTTAACTGATCATTCAGTTTGTCTTTAGACACACTCGCACTGGCTTGGCCTTCTTTTGCACTGCCATCGACTTGAACAGCGGTTTCTTTTGCGGTTTTCAGCATTTCTTGCATGCGAGCAAGGAAGGAGTTGAACCAGTGAGAAAGCTGCGCTGTTTCGTCCTTGCCTTTCACTTCTAGACGGTAGGTGAGGTCTCCGTCACCTTGTGCAACATCTTTAAATCGTTCCACTAAGTTGATCAGTACCTTACCTAGTGACGTTGCGATGATGGCCATGACCGCAACACCGAGAACCATGGCAATTATCCCACCGATAACACCTTGTTTTAGCGCTTGTGCGTTGATTTCACTATTCCAGTCATTAAATTCAGAGATGCTTTTTTGCAGCACATGAGTGGGTACCGAAACAATGACGATCCATGGCGCCCCAGAGGTATCAACCGAGGTAACTGCGTATTCGCGACCATTTTGAGTCATCATGCCAATGTCAGATTGTGTCGCCAAACCTTGAATTTTTTTCCATTGTTGAAACAGAACATCCGGTACTTTTTTACCTACCGTTGCGCCTTTTTTAGCATTGGCTAAGGTCGCGCCTTTCCAAGATGCAATGATCACATTACCTTCGCCTTCAAAGAGGTCTTTGGCAATGTTTTCACTTTGACCTTGCAGTTCAGTTAGCGCCAAATCAAACCCCAATGAACCGATGATTTGGTTGTTCACCTTGATGGGCTGACTGATGGTGGTGATGAGCTCCTGTTTCCCTCTGACAGGGTACATGTAAGGTTCCATCACAAAGGTTTGTCCGGTTTCAAACGGCATTAAGTGCCAATCGTCTTTGCGCTCACCATTGGCATTTAACTCAGTGTTTGAAAAGCTGTCCATGGCGACTGCATCAAAACCACCGTTGCTATTTGGTGAAAAGAAGGGAGCAAGATAGCCAAGCTTATTAAATGCATCAGAAGCTAGGGGCTCACTCTCAGCAGGCCACGTCTTTTGTTCAAAGACCATATACCCCGCAAAAACTGCTTCATCTTGGGATTTAAGAGCGGCAACGAATTGATTCACCAGCTCGTGAGCACCGGCTTGGTCGATGGCACTCTGTTCAATGATCGAGCGTAATTGCGATAAGCTACCGGTAACTGGGAAAAGGCCGTTGGCGATGGTTTTACCTTGTTCTGAAGCAGTAGAGCGTAGTTGAGAAGTGGTGGCTTCAGTCAGTTGTTCCGAAACTCTTTGTGAGATCTGTTGGTTAACGTTAGTAAAGGCGTTGGTGGTCATTCCCATAGCGATAAGCAAGGTAAAAGACATAGCGACCCCGGCGCTCACCGCTATTCTTGTGCGAATACTATTAAACATTTGCTTTTCGAACCTCATTTAGGTGTTAGCGTGAATAGGTTTTGGCTTTATTGTGGTTATTCTTTCTCAAGCCAATCTTCATTCTACAGGTGAGATTTGAATGCACTGTTTAAATAAAACAAGCAATATTAATAACTTAAGTTAGATTGTTAATGGTCGAGGTGGGGTGTTTGTTTTTTGGCGCTATGAGATTGGCTTAATATAAAAGTTTGGTGTTTATAACGCGCTGCTTTACAACGAAAGATTGGGTGTTATGAGCTTGCAGGCTACAGATTTGTGGTGACCGGAGAGCCAAAAAATTGGCAAATAAAATATGTTAATTTAATGAGTTGGATCAAATAATTAACGCACTATATTGCGCTCAAACCGGACTTATTTCCCGATTTCCGCTCAATTTGAGTTATTTGAACCCCCAAAATGAGCGGATGTAAAGTAAGCGTCGGTTGTTCTTGTTTGTTAAAGTGTTGGCATTTGTAAATGTTCAACCAGCACTTTGGTGAACCGTGCTGCCTCACCACCAGTGCATGCTCGATGATCAAATGTGATCGAAAGTGGCATCGCTTTAATCGCAATCGGCTGACCCTGTTCAAGAATGACTTTTTCGATGATTCGACCCGCGCCGACAATGGCAACTTGTGGTGGTGAAACGACGGGTGTTGCATAAATTCCGGCGATGGCACCAAAGTTCGATAGGGTAATGGTGGCATGTTGCAACTGCTCCCGCCCGATCTTGCGGTTACGTATTCCCTTCACTGTATCATCCAGCCATTGGCGAATTCCGTTTTGGTCAAACTCATCAGCATGGCGCAGCACGGGTACATACAATCCATGAGCACTGTCTACGGCAATGCCAATGTTCACTGTGCTGTGGACGCAGCGAGTCATGGTTTCGGCATCAAACCAGGCATTCAGAGCGGGTTCTTGTTGGCAAGCATGAACGACAGCGCGAATGAGCCGACCAGAGATGTCTTCGCCTTCAGCCCATTTGTGAAGCAACGCTTCTTCGGTGATGGTGACCGCCGCGACATTGTGGTGAGACTCTGCCATGGTACCTGCCATGGTGCGTCTTGCACCTTTAAGGACTTCGGTTCCCGGAATTTGTTTGCCTGCTTCACTGTAAATATCAGCATCTAAAATCAGTCCGTCGGGGCCACTGCCGACCACTTTTAGCAAATCAACACCAAGCTTTTTGGCCAACATTCGTGCAGAAGGCATGGCAACCAGCGGTCCTTCGCTGGATGGGTTATGCACACTGCCAACCCAGTAATCGTCAACCTGAACTTGATGGGTTTGCTGAGATACATTACCAACAACAGTTGCCGCATCTTCAGTTTGCTTTTCTGCGTGTTGAACGACGGTTTCACCCAGTTCTTCGATTTCAAGCAGTAGGCTGCCAATGTTGATGACGTCTCCTTGTTCACCGTGACGACTGACAATTTTGCCACTGTACGGGGCGGGGACTTCCACCACCGCTTTGGCGGTTTCAACCGTGAGTACAATCTGGTCAACTTCAACCTGATCACCAATGTTGACGTGCCATTCGACGATCTCAGATTCGGCAAGTCCTTCGCCTAAATCGGGTAAAATAAATGACTTCATTTCCATCCCTCCACCAGCTCTCTGGCCGCGAGTACGATATCTTCTTCCTGAATCATGAAATAATCTTCATTGCGATAATAAGGCATGATGGTGTCCATTCCGGTAACACGTTTTGGCGGCGCTTTGAGCATGCACATGGCGTGTTCAACGGTACGGGTAATGATTTCTGCACCGACACCGCAGGTCTTACTTGCTTCATGAACAACCAATAACCGACCCGTTTTTTCAAGCGAGCGGAAAATGGTATCCATATCAATCGGTTTGATGCTGGCAAGATCAATCACTTCCGCTTCTATGCCTTGAGAAGACAGGGTTTGAGCAGCTTGCAATGATTCGACGATACATGCCCCCCAGCTAACTAACGTTAAATCGCGCCCTTTACGTAGCGTAAAACAGGTATCTAATGGCAGGGCTTCTCCGTTGTCGAAGACGGTGGACTTCACTGTGCGGTAGATACGTTTGGGTTCGAAAAACATCACAGGATCATTGCTACGAATCGCGGCCAATAGCAAGCCATAAGCGCGTTGTGGTGAGGAGGGCACGACGACTTTAAAACCCGGAACATGAGCAAATAGCGCCTCGACACTTTCAGAGTGGTGCTCGGGTGCATGAATACCACCGCCAAATGGGGCACGGAACACTGCGGGGCAGGTTAGGCGCCCCCTTGTACGGTTGCGAATCCTTGCCGCGTGACACATTAAGTGCTCAAGTGCTGGGAAAACAAAACCTTGAAATTGAAACTCAGCAACAGGGCGTAACCCTTGGCTTGCCATACCAACCGCAACACCGCCGATTAACGCTTCTGCAAGTGGGGTATCCATAACTCTTCGTAGGCCAAATTTCTCTTTTAATCCCACCGTTGCACGGAAGACGCCACCGTTATCGCCAACATCTTCCCCCAGAACTAGCACATTATCGTCATGGCTCATTTCATAATGCAGCGCGAGATTAACGGCTTCGACTAATGTGATTTCATTGGTCATGTTTGCCTCCCTGCATTCGCATAGCTTTGTTGATCAAAAGATCCCTCTGAGCATTTAATTCCACCGGTGGGGTTTCATAGAGAAAATCAAAAGCGCTCTCAGGCGCTTGTGGGGGCAAATTGAGATAGTGCTCTACGGCTTGTTCAACCAAGCTTTTAGCATGGTGTAACCATTTTTCATCTTGTTGTTCCGACCAAGCATGGTTTGCGATTAAATAATGTTTGAGTCGTGAGACGGGTTCGAACTGCCAAGCTTGTTTCAATTCATCATCACTGCGATAACGGCTGGCGTCATCTGCGGTGGTATGGTCACTGAGGCGATAACTGATGGCTTCGATCAAGGTTGGCCCTTTGCCTTTTCTCGCATTATCTAATGCTTGCGAAACGGCATCATACATGGCGACAACATCATTTCCATCAACGGTGATGCCGGGAATTCCAGCTCCTTTGGCTTTCTCTGAGAGTAAATCTGCGGCGCATTGCAACCGACGCGGGACTGAAATGGCCCATTGGTTATTGTTGACGACGAATACCAAAGGAATGTTCCAAGCTCCTGCACAGTTCAGTGATTCGAGAAAATCACCTTTTGAGGTTGCTCCATCGCCACAAGTGACTAATGCTGCATTGTGGTTTCCTTCAATTTTTAGTGCTGCTGCAACGCCAACGGCATGAGTGCACTGAGTTGCAATGGGTACGCAGAAGGGCAAATCTCGTGCTGCGTTATGACTTTTTTCAGTACAAAAGTCACTACCGCGTTCATCTCCGCCCCAATATTGAAGGTTTTTCTCCATGCCAATACCGCGTACCCACATAGCTGGCATATCTCGGTAATAGGGCACAAAAACATCTTCTGGATTGAGCGCGTGTCCGATCGCGATTCCAAAAGCTTCAGCGCCTAGGTGAGAGGGGTAAGTCCCAAGCTTCCCAGTGCGTTGAAGGGCTACAGCCTTGTTGTCATAAGTGCGGGCAACCAACATGTCACAGTAAAACTGCTTTAATGTTTCTAGGTCGGCCCATGATGGAAGAGAACCGGTGACATGACCTTGGTGATCGATAAACCGGTGCATAGGTAATGCCTGAACACTCATTTCAAGCTCCTTTCACTTCGCCTTTAGCTACCAAAGGCGACTGCTGTTGATCGTCGTGATAAAAAGGCTCATCAAACTAAAGAATGAAGCGTGCTGGTTGAAATACTATTCTGAAAAACTCCCTTATGGCGCGCTTTATTGCTAGTTACATTTAGTAATGTAGTGATGAATCTTGATATATCCCAATATAATAATTGTAATCAAAATGTTAAAAGGTGCCTGTTTTGTGCTTTAGTATCGAGTAAAATAATTCTTACAGTTGACGAAAAGCAGTCAAAAGTATGGCTTTGCTCTATTTGAGTTGTTAAAAATCAAAAAGAATCGCTAAGAAAATGGAAGAATCCATAAGATTATGAGGGCAAAAAAATATGTTCCGAATATGGAAAATTGTCCCGCTTGATAGGTTTTATATATTGAAATGACGTTATCATTAGACAAACTTGAACAACTTGATCGACGTTATTTGATTATGTTCGAGATGAAAAACGTTACACTGTTTCGCATATCACAATGAATGAAGGAGAGTTTATGTTCCATGCCCATGTTTATTTCGCTTTAAAAGATACGGATCAAGCGCAGGCGTTGCACGATAAAATCAAAGCGGAACGAAAAGATGTGCTGGCGCAGTTTCCTTTAGTTCCGCGTCTAGTTGGCCCCCACAAAATGCCGATGTTTGAACTGCATTTTTCGAACAATCAGCACCAACTGATCGAATGGTTGGATGCGCAGCGGGGGACAATGAGTGTGTTGATCCATCCGGTCAGTGAAGAGCACTTATTAGATCATACTGAACGAGCGGTATGGCTAGGTCGAGAGCTTGGCGTACTGGAAGAGACGTTATAAGAAAATGGGCACCTTAAGTGCCCATTTTTTATGTTAGCAGTAAGCTCGTGCTACTCGTCCTGAACATGTCAGCTGGTAATGCTCAGTACAAGCAGGGATGAATACCGACTGTCCTTTAGCGACGGTACATCGCTCACCATTGGCATGATTTAATACCATCGGGGCGTCAATCGGGAGCAATATTTCCGCGCTATTTAGGTGGAGCGTCCGTTGTATCGAATCACGGATGATGGCGAATCGAAAGTCATCTACTGGGATAGGGTATTCTTCAATGCCATGCTCTGAGGTTGGTTGAAGGCGTAATTGTTCAAATGGCTTTTCTTCAAAGCGAGTACATGCAACCAATTCATCCACATCCATGTATTTAGGTGTTAAACCCGCACGAAGGACGTTGTCTGAATTTGCCATGATTTCCAGTCCGGTGCCTTTGATGTAAGCATGCGGTGTTTCAGCATCAAGAAACATAGCTTCGCCGGGCTCTAATGTGATGACATTGAGTAGTAAAGGCGCAAATAGGCCAATGTCACCGGGGTATTGTTTTTCTAACGCTAGAATCAGTGGGAAAGGTGCTTCTTCATGTTGTGCTGCATATTGCATGAGAGCTGCCGTTGCGCTCTGTTTTTGCTCTTGTGGCAGTGAAAGTAAACCATTAAAAAAATGCTTTAACCCTTGTTCATCTGCGCTTTGTTGGAGTGAGTTGACTAAAGGTGCGAGTATAGTGATATCAAGCGCTGTAAAGTGTTTAACGATTTCTTTGATGGCTCTGAACCCATTCATTGCTTGATATGGTGTTAGTGCATAAACCAGCTCAGGTTTGTGGTTTGGATCTTTATAGTTTCGATTGCTGGCGTTAAGCGCGACTCCTAACCGTTCTTCTAATTGAAAGCCATGTTCTGCTTGCTGCTTGTTTGGATGGACTTGGATCGACAATGCTTTATCAGCCGCAAGCACTTTAAACAAGTAGGGCAGCTCACCAAATTTTTCTGCGATTTCTGGATTTAAAAAACACGTCTTATCGCTGGCGATCAAGCTTGAAAGTAGTGTTAATTCTCCATCGCTCTCGATGGTCGAGCAGCCGTTTGGATGTGCGCCCATCCAGATCTCAGCTTGGGGTTGGTTATCGCTATTTGGTACATCAAATAACTGTGTGAGGGAAGACGTGCTGCCCCAAGCGTAGTTTTGAATAACATTGGTCATCGGATAGAACACCGGATGCGTGGTTCGTGTGCAAGTCATGGGATTCTCTGAGTTTGTGATGCGAAGGCAGGCTTAAGCCCTACGACTCAAGCCTGTTAGCCATTAAAATTAAGCGTTTGCTGCAACCAGCTTAGCTTTGCGAACTTTCTTCAGTGCGACACAAGTGACAGCTGTGGTTACTGCACCTGCCGCCATACAGATAAGCGCAAGCAGTGGGTAGTTCATGGCGCCAAGTAAGGCCACAACAGGGCCACCGTGTGCCACGCTATTTGTAATGCCGAAGGAGAACGCCATGACGGCAGCGACCATGGAACCAAGTACGTTTGCAGGAATAACAGACATTGGATCTTGAGCGGCAAATGGGATCGCCCCTTCTGAAATACCTACTAGCCCCATTGCGCCAGCAGCTTTGCCTGCTTCGGTTTCAGATTGTTCGAATAGGTCGAGTTTTCTACCAAGGAATGTAGCGAGTGCCATACCAAGCGGTGCCACAGGGATTGCGCAAGCCATTGCTCCCATGAATTGAGTTTGGCCACTGGCAATCATGCCGACAGAGAACAGGAATGCCACTTTGTTGAATGGACCTCCCATATCAAAGCCAGCCATACCCCCTAAAACGATACCTAGTAGAATGACGTTTCCGGTGCTCATGCTGGTAAGAAGAGCTGTTAAACCATCCATGAAGTTGGCGATAGGAGCACCGATGACGAAAATGAATAAGCCAGCGATGAAGAGCGAACCTGTAATAGGTGCGATCATGATTGGCACAAGAGGTTGCACGAATTTATGGTAATTAATCGAGGTCAGCCATTTAACAAAGTAGCCAACAAGCAAACCGGCGATGATAGCGCCGATGAAGCCAGTGCCAGCTTCCGCACCATAAAACGAGCCGTTGTTCGCAATCCAGCCGCCAATAAGACCAGGGGCTAGAGCAGGGCGATCGGCAATCGCATAAGCAATGTAGCCAGCCAAAATAGGGATCATCAGAGTAAAGGCAACAACCCCGACGTTGAGGATTTGGTTCCACATGCTTTCAGGAGGAATTGCCATTCCTGCTTCTGTTGGTTCTCCACCAATTGCCAGTGCCAGCGCAATTAACAAACCACCTGTGACAACAAACGGGATCATGTGTGACACACCGTTCATTAAGAAGCGATAAAGATCTGAGCGTGCTTGTGCAATATTACTTGTGCTAGACGAGTCAGCACTTGGTGCATCCGTCTGATAAATGGGCGAACTTAACGCTTGCTTAATCAGCCCTTCCGCATCTTTGATAGGGGCTTTTACATTGGTTTTTATCACACGCTTCCCAGCGAATCGTGCCATATCAACTTGTTTATCACAGGCAACGATGATGGCATCTGCTCGGGCAATCTCTTCCTCTGTTGGGCTGTTTTTCACCCCAATTGAGCCGTTGGTTTCTACTTTGATTTGGTATCCACTGTTTGCTGCCCCTTTTTCCAGCGCTTCTGCGGCAAGATAAGTATGGGCGACACCAGCAGGACAACCAGTGACACCAATAAGGAAACCTTTTGTTTCACTGTCTGAAGGTTGCTGCGCCGATTCGGATTTTTCCAGTAGCAGCGCTAACGCTTCTTGATTGCTCTCTGCATTGATAAACTGTTCAATAAAACCTTGTTCAATCAACTTAGAAGAGAGCTCTGCAAGGACTTCAATGTGATGGTTATCGCCACCATCAGGTGATGCGATCATAAAAAATAATTTAGAGGGCTGACCGTCTTCTGCGCCGTAATCAATCCCTTTTTTGCTCACACCAATCACAACGGCAGGCTCGATAACCGCAGCACTTTTAGCGTGTGGAAGTGCAACACCGTCTTCAAATCCAGTATTGCCTTGTTCTTCGCGCGCTTTGATATCGGCAAGAAACTGCGCTTTATCGTTAATCCGACCTTGCTGGAACAAAATTTCAATCAGCTCATGAAACACGTCATCTTTTGTTTCAGCACCAAGCGAGAGTTGAATTAAGTTCTCGTTGATTAATTGGTTAATCATGTTTGACCCCTAACTGTTTTTCTTATGTCGGGGTTATTGTGAAATTTGAACCTACGAGACTGTAGTGAAGAAAAAATGCATTAGCTGGATGATTGTAACCTAATGTCTTGGATGTGATTTGGATCTATGAACACAGTATCATGGTTAATGTTTAATCAAAATAGAGTTTGATATTCGATAAATTGCAGAATCCAGTAAATACAACTGCTTCCATTGGATGCAAAGGTTTGCATTTGGTCAGTATTGTTTGCGAAGGAGGGAGGATAATTAAGGCTTTTACTGGATTTTTGTAACGTTCATTTGTAATTGTGAACTCCCCCAATAGTACTTATTTCAATAACGCGTTATACCTTGCCGTATGAAATAGCCAGCTGGATTTATGTGGCTAAGCGAGTAGGTATGACAGTATTTCAGGATTTAATTTCATCGGTATTAAGTGAAAGAGAACCGTTCCATAACATTTGGTTTGCGGGAGACTTTCATACGCCTCCAGCATTCAGTTATCAGGTGAACTTTCCTCGTTTGGAGCTGATTTTAGACGGTGAATACATTAATGAAATGGAAAATCACGAACGCCAGATCTCGCATATTATCGCTAAGCCGGGTGATGCGATTTTTATTCCTCCCAACTGCTGGAATAAGCCGGACTGGGATACAGATTGCTCAGTGCTTAGTATGTTGTTTGGCCGTCGTCAGCTTGGGTTGAGTTTTGTCAGTAAGCGGAAAAATGAAGTGGGCTTTTTTGATGTTCAAAAACACAGCATTCAGACCCGCTCAGGTTTTGCCATTGATAATATTCTTGAAGCCCTTAGCTCATTGGCGAAAGAGTCGCACAAGAAGCCAATGGATGAACTGCTACTTCAGGCGTTGTTGCAGTACAGCAAATCGATGCTGGATGAACCTGTGACCCAGTCACACAATCGAGTAACAGATCTGTATCAGGGGATTTGTATCTATATTCAAGAGAACTTTCATCGCCAGATCACCCGTGACAGCATTGCTGAGCGTTTTAGTATCTCGTCGAACCATCTGTCGAGAATGTTCCGTCAGCAAGGGCATATGACGTTGGCTGATTACATTACGTGGGTGCGGATCGACCGCGCTAAATTTATGTTGAAGAAGTACAATTTCAAATTGAACGAAGTGTCGGTTCGGTGTGGCTTTAAAGATGTGAATTATTTTTGCCGTGTGTTTAAAAACCGGACAGGAAGAACGCCAACTGAATATCGTGGTGCAGCTTAAATTAACCGTGATGTGGCGTACATGATGATGGATTGCAACTCACTACTATTTCGTGTGAGCAGCAGCCTTTCACACAAGGTGTGGTTGAGTAGGTTGCGAGTCAAATTGGTTACCGCGATGATTTGCGCTTTTGTTGGCTTATCAGGCATGACCAAGCCAATCGCTAAGTGGGTTTTGCCGATGGGTGATTGCCAATCAATGGCGTCTTCAGTA
Source organism: Vibrio sp. NTOU-M3 (assembly GCF_040869035.1). Taxonomy (NCBI): domain Bacteria; kingdom Pseudomonadati; phylum Pseudomonadota; class Gammaproteobacteria; order Vibrionales; family Vibrionaceae; genus Vibrio; species Vibrio sp. NTOU-M3. The sequence continues at coordinate 181,026 of NZ_CP162101.1, read as the reverse complement.
GAAATCGCTGCAATGGAGAGCTGATGGCTCTCTTTAAACATAACGTGAGGTAGCGCAATTCCTGGAGTAACGCAGGTTGATGAGGTCTCTTCGCGCTTAATGAAAGCTAATAATAGCTCGTCAGGGTTCTTAGGATAGATAAGTTGCGCTATGCCCTTTAAGCACTCAAATTTAGTCAGTATCGTTTGGGCTTTGGCGTAATCAAAATGTATATCTTTAAATGGAAGAGGTGTTTTCACGTGCTGGGACAGCACAGAGTAGATATCGGTTCCTATAACGGTATATAAATCGGCAACCAGATCTTTGATGACAAAGCACGCCAGCTCTGCATCGACACCGATAGCAGTAATTTGGCACAAGTCACCTTCGACCATGCCGGCTTTAAATACCCCGAGGGCTTTGGATAAATTGCCACTGCGATCTTGGGTGATGTTGATGAGATGAATGGTGCTTTTGAATTTTTTAACAATGGGTGGCAACGCCGATGCCAGTTGAACACTGCGATCGGCGTTGTTAACGAGAAAAGTGATCTGATATTCGTACATACAGCAGTAATTAACTACGACAGTACTGCTGGAATACTTTGTCGACGTTGAGTAAAACGTCTTCAATGGAAAGTCGAATTTTATTCATGCCTTCGAAACGTGCGGCTTGTTCAATGTCAATATCGGAAACAATGAGCACTTGGTCGGCATGAGCTATGTCATAAGGAGTGAGCGGGTTCTCAATCCCCATTGCTCCTTGGGTTTCAACTTTTATTTGTACGTTATATTTTGGCGCAGTTTTAATCAGAGCATCTGCGGCCATGTAGGTATGTGCAATACCCGTTGGGCAGGCGGTCACGGCTACAATTTTCATCGGTGTTCTCAATAACAATTTTGTCGAATATTAGCATAGCCTGACGGAAAAAAAGTGACTTAAAACCAGCAAATTAACGACCGTCATCACACTTTGTTTGGTGTGTTACGTTTATCCAGTGAATGCTTTTTTCGTCCTATTTCTACAAAAGGCTTGGCTCACTAATCTATATCCGAGCGTGAATATAAAGGTAATGACAAGATGGATATTACAAACCTCATTGAGCCTGAGATCATCAAATTAGATCTGCAATCTCGAACCAAAGATAACGTATTGCAAGAGTTGGCTGAGTTGCTAGACAAAGCTGGTAAGTTAAATGATAAATCGCAATTTCTTGCAGACGTATGGCGACGTGAAGAGATTGGTAATACGGGCTTTGAAGATGGTATTGCTATTCCACACGCTAAAAGTAATGCGGTAAAAACACCGGCAGTAGCGGTAGGCATCAGCCGCAAAGGCATTGACTACGGTGCTGAGGATGGTGAATTGTCAGATGTTTTCTTTATGCTGGCATCACCAGATGGTGCAGACAATCATCATATTGAAGTGTTAGCACAAATTTCAGGTAAGTTAGTCGAAGACGGTTTTGTTGAGCGCCTAAAAGCCGCTAAGTCGGTGGAAGAGGCGAGAGCGTTATTGATTGATGTACCTCAGGATGTAATCAAACCAAGCCCAGTAGAGATGCCATCAACGGCAAACAACACTAATGAGATGAAGCAAAAGCTCGGCCGCATCAAAGAACACTTGTTATTTGGCACCTCACACATGATCCCATTCATTGTCGCAGGTGGTGTGCTGCTTTCGTTATCGGTCATGATTTCTGGTCAAGGAGCAGTCCCTGATAATGGCATCTTAGCGGATATTGCCCAAATGGGTATTGCTGGTTTGACGCTGTTCACTGCGGTGTTGGGTGGGTATATTGCTTACTCCATTGCAGACAAACCGGGTCTTGCGCCGGGCATGATTGGTTCTTGGGTTGCTGTGAGCCAGTACAGCACTGGTTTTCTTGGCGCAATTGTTGTCGGCTTCTTTGCTGGTTTTGTAGTTCGGCAACTCAAACGAATTAAACTGCCAGACAGCATGAGCTCACTTGGTTCCATATTTATCTATCCGCTTGTGGGCACTTTTATTACTTGTGGTGCTGTCATGTGGGTTATTGGTGCGCCAATCGCCAGTGCAATGACAACCATGAACGAGTGGTTGGCAGGAATGGCGGGTTCAGGAAAAGTGCTGCTTGGTACCATTTTAGGTGGGATGACCGCCTTTGATATGGGTGGCCCTATCAACAAAGTCGCGACACTTTTTGCGCAAACTCAGGTGGATACGCAACCATGGCTGATGGGTGGTGTGGGCATTGCCATTTGTACGCCTCCTTTAGGTATGGCGCTGGCAACCTTCCTTTCACCTAAGAAATTCAAACGTGATGAACGAGAAGCAGGTAAAGCTGCAGGTATCATGGGGATGATCGGTATTACAGAAGGAGCGATTCCATTCGCTGCTGCCGACCCAGCGCGTGTACTTCCTGCCATTGTTGCTGGTGGTATCGTTGGTAACATTACTGGCTTTATGTTCCATGTGTTAAACCATGCCCCATGGGGTGGCTGGATTGTCCTCCCTGTTGTTGATGGCAAGATTGGTTATGTTGTTGGGACATTAGCGGGTGCGCTCACAACGGCATTGATCGTTATTTTACTTAAGAAGAATGTCACTGAAGATGAATCTGAAAGCGCTGTCACAGAAGTCTATGCATCAGTTGAAGGTGAGGGCGAAGCCGACATTCTTGCGATTACTTCTTGTCCTTCAGGTGTAGCACATACATTCCTTGCGGCCAAATCATTGGAAAAAGCGGCCCATCTTTTGGGAATTAAAATCAAGGTGGAAACTCAGGGCGCAAATGGCATCAATAACCGCATTACTGCCAAAGATGTGGCTAATGCGAAGTTTGTGATTTTTGCTCACGATGTTGCGATCAAAGAACCTGAACGTTTTAACGATTTGCCAACACTGGATGTCACAACAAAAGACGCAATGCATAACGCAACGGCATTAATCCAGTCAAAGCTTTAACTCTCTATAGTCACCCCCTATGACTATGCTCCAGCCCCTCATTGAGAGGGGCTTTTTTGTATTGATGGCTAGCAGCACGACTCCCTAATTTGAAGCTTAGGGGGAAAGATAGTGCTTTTCACCGTCTGCTTATCACCCTCCATTCTCGCCAGAATCAGCTCACCCGCAACTCGGCCTATCTGCTTTGCGGAGACAGAAATAGTGGTGAGTGCAGGCATGGAGTCTGCCGCTTCTGGTACATCATCAAAACCGACGACAGCGATGTCTTTACCCACTTGCTTTCCAATGGCTTTGATTGCACGCATAACACCAAACGCCACGATGTCTTGATAACCGATCACTGCGGTAATCTCAGGGTGTTGTTCTAACAGTTCCTGTGTGATTTTTGCTCCTTCGGTACGGCTCGCAGAACAGCTGCGCACATAGCTTTCACGAAATGGAATGCCATGTTCCATCAACTTAGATAAATACCCGCCAAGTCGGTGTGAGCGTGTTTTCGAACCTTCCAAACCACCGATAAAACCAATATGAGTGTGGCCGAGTTGGATCAAGTGTTCGGTAGCCAGTTGTAGCCCCATAAAATTATTGGTGCCGACGAAATCAAACAGATCATCACCAAGTGGCCTAACTGCCAGCACGACGGGAAGCCCGCGACCTTTAACGGTATTTAAATAGTTGATATCGGTATCGACGGCTGGACATATCACCACACCTCCAGCATTTTGGCTTAGCAATGAGTCGATGAACTTATCTTGCCGTTCGACACTTTCTTCTGAGTTGGCGAGAAATAACATGGAGTTTCGTTCTTCGAGAAAGTGGCTAAGGCCGGCGATGAGCTCTGAGTAAAAGGGGTTGGTAATGTCGGGGGTGACTAAGCCAACGAGGTTACTGCGTTTGTGCCGTAAGTTGGCGGCCGCTTGATTGTACACATAGCCAAGTTCCTCAACAGCTTTCAACACTCGCTCTCGAGTTGGTTCGGAAATTCGTCCCTTGTTGGTTAAGACCATAGAAACGGTCGCGGTTGAGACCTGACAATGCTTCGCGACGTGTGCAATTGTTGCTTTTCCCATCTGTTCACCTCATCAAGACACTTCAGCCTAGCGTTCATTAAAAGCCTATTTTCTAACTATATGTATCACTGTTCTGAATGAATTAATTCTAGGTTAAACGTTTAATCTTATTTGATGTATTTTTAAACGATTTATTTGTGATCGTACACTTACAAATGCCAATAGATCGAGATTAAACAAAGATAAATGATAGGTTAAACACGTTAACCAGTTTGTGGTTTTTATGACTCATTGATTAAATTGTCATCAGAAGGCAATCAAAGGTGATGTATGAAGTATTTATCTGGTCAATCGAATTATGACAAAACACCACACATCGAAGTGAAGGGTTATCAGCACCATGGACAACGAGGCTGGGCGAGTATCGTAAAAACACTTGAGAACAGTGTCGCTCAGGGCCATAAACATGTGTTAGTGATTGATACCTATCATGGCGTCGATCATGATGAGTTACTGCAACAGCTTATCGCACCGCTTAATCCTGCTGTTGTGATTTCTACCGACTCCGCGAAATATGAAGAAACTTATATTCATGCCATGTTAGAGCGTCATATTACGGATGACCGCGTATTTGGCGTGATAGCTCCACATAAACTAGAAGAATTTTTCGACCAAGAGAGATTAGCAGATTTATCTGAGTTGGTAGAACAGTGTGAAAGTGGGCTCATTGTGGTGTACGGCCATGGTGCAAGGTTAGTCGCGCAAGGAGATACCTTTGTTTACGCCGACATGGCGCGCTGGGAAATCCAACAGCGTTTTCGTCGAGGAGAGCTTGGAAACTGGGGTGTCGATAACTTTAACGAAGATGTGCTACGCCGCTATAAACGCTCTTTCTTTATTGAGTGGCGCGTATTTGATCGCTACAAAACGAAGTTACTCGATGCGGTTGATTTCTTGCTCGATACCAACAGTGCGATGGACCCGAAATTGGTCACTGGTGAAGCGTTTAACGCTGGGCTTCGTCAGGCAACGCAACAACCTTTCCGCTTAGTTCCTTTCTTTGATCCGGGAGTCTGGGGTGGGCAGTGGATGAAACAAGTCTGTGATTTGGAAGCGGACAAACCAAATTATGCTTGGTGCTTCGACTGTGTGCCGGAAGAGAACAGTTTACTGCTCAAATACGGTGACGTCACCGTGGAGATCCCTTCTCAAGATCTGGTCTTGATGCAACCGAAAGCCTTGTTAGGTGAAAAAGTACATGCACGATTTGGGGCAGAATTCCCGATCCGCTTTGATTTCCTCGATACCATGGAGGGTCAACATCTTAGCTTGCAGGTACACCCGATAACGGAATATATCCAGAACGAATTTGGCATGCACTATACCCAAGACGAAAGTTACTACCTCTTGGACGCGGGTGAAAATGCGAGTGTGTATTTGGGAACGAAAACAGGCATTAATCCGGATGAAATGATGGCGGATTTGCACGCTGCTCAACGCGGTGAAAAGCCTTTCGATGATGAAAAGTACATCAATCAATTTCCAGCGAAAAAACACGATCATTTTTTGATTCCTGCCGGGACAATCCACTGTTCTGGTTCTGAATCAATGGTTCTGGAGATAAGTGCCACACCTTACATTTTTACATTCAAGCTATGGGATTGGGGACGCCTTGGAATGGATGGGCTACCACGTCCGGTGCATTTGGAACATGGCAAAGAGGTGATCCAATGGGACAGAGATACCCAATGGTGTGAAAGTAATTTGATTAACGCGGTTGAGCCTATTGCTGAAGGCGCAGGTTGGCGTGAAGAGAAAACGGGTCTGCATGACAGAGAGTTTATTGAAACGCGCCGCCATTGGTTTTCTGAGCCAGTGTTACACCAGACATGCGGTGCGGTAAATGTACTTAACTTAATTGAAGGGCGAGAAGCACGAGTGATTAGCCCAAACAATCAGTTTGAACCGTTTGTTGTCCATTATGCCGAAACCTTTGTGATTCCGGCGAACGTGGACGAATACATCATTGAACCACATGGTGAAAGTGTCGGACATGAACTGGCAACCATTAAAGCGTTTGTAAGAGGGTAATTAGATGATTCATTTTATTGTTGCGACACATGGACCGTTGGCACAAGCGCTGATGGCCAGCGCCAATATGGTTTTTGGTCAGCTAGAAAATACCTCCTGCGTTTGTTTGACCGAAGAAGGCGGCATTGAACAGTTCAAGCGAGATTTTGATCAAGAGATCCGCAAGGTTGCCCCTCACTTCGACGGGATTGTTGTGTTGTGTGACCTTGAATGCGGCACACCTTACAACGTGGCGTGTACCTACGCGTTTGACCGTGAATTTGAAACCAATGTGGAAGTCGTGACCGGGGTTAACTTTCCCACTTTATTAATGACAGCAGAGTATGTTGAAGAAGATGACGCACTCGTGGTCGCACAAAAACTACATAAAGAAGCACTCGGCACCATTGTAATTGCAGAGTTGATTGATTCGACGGAAGAAGACGATTTTTAAGGAGCTTGTTATGGCCATTTCATTTGTACGTATTGATGACCGGGTGATCCACGGTCAATTGATGACTCGTTGGGCAAAAGAGCTGCCTTGCGACGGTATTGTCGCAATTGATGACGCGGTTGCGGCTGACCCACTGCTCTCTCAAGTTATGAAAGGCGCTGTCACGGATGTCAAAGTTTGGTTATTTGATACGGCGACTGCAATCACCAAGCTTCCTAAAGTCATTGCTAGTGACAAAAAATATTTCGTTATTGCTAAATCCCCGGTCACGCTGCAGAAAATCAGCGAGTCGGGAATTGACCTGACCAACCTTAATAAAAAAATCAACGTTGGTCCTATGAGTGCTCGTGAGGGCACGACAACCATCGGTGGAAATCAGTGTGTTAATGCAGAAGAAATTACAGCATTTAACTATCTGAGCGATGCCGGACATCAGATTGAATTCAGATTAGTGCCCGATGCCAATGCATATAGCTGGCAAGACGCACAACAAAAACTGAAGTAACCATGCTTTAACGTGAGCAAAAGGACAAGATTATGTTTTTAGAAGCAGTACTTATCGGGATACTTTGTTATCTCGGAGCGCTATCAAGCCCTTGGCTGATGGGGCTAACCGGTGGCTGGTACACCATTACTCGCCCGTTAGTTTCGGGGATGCTCGTTGGCCTTATCCTTGGTGATTTACAAACCGGGATCATGGTTGGTGTGGCTGTGCAAGCAGTATACATCGCGATGGTCACACCAGGTGGTGCGATGCCAGCAGACTTAAACTTTGTAGCGTTTCCGGCCGTTGCCCTCGGGGTTATGTCGGGGCAGGGGGTCGAAGTGGCCGTTGCGATTGCGGCGACCATTGGTATCGCCGGAACCATTATTTTCAACTTCATGATGGTCCTTAACTCCTACTGGAACCACCGAGCTGATCTGGCAATAGAAGCGGGTGATGAACGTGGGGTATACATGAACTCCGCCATTTATCCGCAAGTCACCAACTTTTTGATGCGCTTTGTTCCGACATTTATCGCGGTTTATTTTGGTAACCAGTACATCGAAGGTTTCATGGCGAGCTTGCCAGATATAGTGATTGACACTATGTCCGTTCTAGGTGGCATTTTACCTGCTGTGGGCATCGCTATCTTGCTGAAGCAGATCATCAAAGACAACAGTATGTTGATCTACTTCCTTGTTGGGTTTGTTGGCATCGTTTTCTTAAAACTGAATATGCTGGGCTTAGTCACGATTGGTGCGCTATTCGCGTTGATTCATTACAACTACAAGCCAGATCCACAACCTTCTGTAGCAGCACAAAATACAGTCGCTGATGACGATGAGGATGAATTCTGATGACTGAACTTAAACACCCGACAGAAAACACTGGCAGCTCACGGGTAGAGCTGGATAAGAAAGATCTAACCAAATGCTGGAAAGCATGGATGATGTACAACCTGTCTTCAATGAGCTTTGAGCGTCTTGAATCGTTTGGATTTTGTTTAGGCATGATGCCGGCACTAAAGAAACTGTATCCAAATAAAGAAGATCGTATTGAAGCCATGAAACGCCACGCTTCTTTCTACAACACGGAGCCACAACTGGGTGCCATCATCAACGGTATGGCCGTGGGTATGGAAGAGAAAAAGGCGAATGGCGAGCCACTTGATGGGGAAACCATTAATACGCTCAAAGTCGGTTTGATGGGGCCTGTAGCAGGTATCGGCGATTCGATGATACCGGGAATGTTGATCCCAATACTATTGAGTATTGGTATGGCACTTGCCGCAGGTGGCAATATTCTTGGCCCGATTTTTTATATTGTTGCCTTTAACGCCATTGCGCTGATTGGTTCATACCAGCTGTTTATGAAAGGCTACAAGATGGGTGCAAGCTCAGTGGAAGTGTTAGTCAGTGATAAATCCACCAAAATACGTGAAGCATTATCGTTGCTTGGTGTGTTTGTCATGGGCGGTGTTGCGGCAAGTTATGTGAACCTTGGCACCGGGCTGGAGTACGCCACAAAAGATGGAGTCGATATCAGTATTCAAGCCATGTTGGATGGAATCTTCCCTAAATTACTGCCTTTGCTGGTTGTTCTAGGAACTTGGTATGCAATGGCGAAGAAGGGACTAAGCCCAGTCAATGCAATGTTAGCACTCGTTGCTTTCTCCGCCATTGGTGTCGCACTCGGCATCTTCTAATTTCTACTGGCTTCTGAAGGCAACGCTAATCAAAGCGTTGCCTTAGGGATAACAAAATGAATTCTTTATCTTTTCAGGCTGCACGCTGTCAGCGCTGGCTGACTTCTTACGCCTTACCAAAATGGCAAAACAGTGTACTTAAAGAGCACGCATTGTTTGCTGAGGGGATACGTCAAGATGGTGAACTTTACGCACCATCATTGATTCGATTTCGAGTACAACCAAGACAGATTTACGTTTTTAGCCACGCAACATTACTTGATATGTGCGACGCTACAGAGCTTGTTAATGATGTCGTAACGATTGGCTTATATTATTACGGTTCTCCAGAGCAAGGGTTTAAGTTTGCGTTAAGCAAAGAGTTTGACGAAGGTCCATCACAAATTTATCTATATGAACAAGCGTTCGCGCTGCTGGGGTTTGCTTGGCATTACAAGCTCACTCGTAGCCAAGATAGTTTAAATAACATGTATGCGATGTATGACTTCATTGAGCGTGAACTCAGCTCTGATCGTCAACCGGGCTTTTACATCTCAACCGAAAGCTTGAATGCGAAAGGGCAAAATCCTCACATGCATTTGTTTGAAGCCTTGATGGTTGCTTATGAAGCAACGGATGATGCTATTTGGCTTCAGCGTGCTGGTAACATTTACCAGCTGTTTAATATGTATTTTCTACGTGATGATCATCTCGCAGAGTTCTTCAATGCGGATCTCTCATTAGATAAAGAGACGGGAACGCACGTAGACCCGGGACATCATTACGAATGGATTTGGTTACTTAATCACTACCAAAAGTTGACTAACGCTGATGTGACCGAACAAATAGAGAAGTTACAGCGTTTTGCTCAGATATACGGTCACAACCCCAATCAATTAGTTCGGGATGAAGTCTTGTCTACGGGTGAAGCATTAAGGCCGACATCACGCTTGTGGTGCCAAACTGAATACTTAAAAGCGTGTATTGCACTGTGGGAGCGTAACCCTACGCCGATTCGTGAAGCTGCGATATCATCCGCGGTTGATCATATTTTCAAATACTACATTGAACCCGCAGAAAAGGGGTTATGGGTCGATCAAACTGACAAGTATGGTTTCTCGCAGCAGCCTCATTCTCCGGCGAGCACGTTCTACCATATATTTTTGGCATTTGCTGAGTTAATTAAAGCTGAAAAGGAGTTAAGCCATGGAAGTTAAGATTCCTCCGTATGTGAACTATATTTCGGGGCAAATTCGTTCTGAGGAGTTGATGTGCAAAGAAACGACATTAGGGTCTTTAGAAGGGGTGTTTGAGGACAAAAACGCTTATGAGGAAATGGATCCGACCGAAGTTATTTATTGCGTTGAGATGTTTCCACCTGAACAGACGGAAGGAGAGCTCAATTTTGGCGTGACTCACCTTAATCCGGGGAGCGTTGGAAATGAATATTACATGACTCGTGGCCACATTCATGAACGAGCAGAACAAGCCGAATACTATTTTGGTACCGTTGGTGAAGGATTGCTGATCCTACAAAATGAACAAGGCTGTGTAACCGTAGAAAAAGTGTTTCCCGGTAGTGTCCACCATATCCGTAGTGTTGTTGCCCATCGTTTGGTCAATACAGGTCGCGAAAGATTGTCCGCTTTAGCAGTTTGGCCAGCGGTGGCAGGGCACGACTATACCTTCATCGAAAATGAAGGTTTTGGTGTGCGCATACGCCGTGGGGAAGACGGATATCAAATCCACAAAGTCGATAAAAAAGCTCAGTAAGAAGCTAATCCATGCTCCTTTAGCCAGTGCCTCCCCCGTGCTGGCTTTTTTTGTTTAAAAGCCGTAAACGATATTGAGATTGACAGAATTGACTTCAATGTCGCTACCAACAAAATCTCCTGAATATAGCCGACGGTATTCGACATCAAGATAAAGTGGGGAGCCTTTTTTGATTCTAAAACCGGCCCCATAGGTCACATCAGTCTCCAAATCATCAAAGCCGCTGGTGTAAATACCAGAGATCCCCCCGACACCATAGAGAGCAAAGTATTCATGGATAGGAACAATGCCGCGAGCGAGTAGTGAGCCTTGACCATCAAACATATCAGAACGACTCGATACTCGAACCAACTCTCTGGCTTCTATCGCAAAGTACTTGGATGGTTGGTAGCCAAAAATAACCCCAACTGAGGAAATATCAGGTTTGTCATCGACTTGATCGACGCCATTGATATCCACTTCAGAAAAGCTACTCGCAAGACCAAGATAGAAGTTATCAAAATTGTCGGTATTTGCGTATGAAAGCGATGTAAACGACATCAAAACTAAGCCTAGCCACTGTCTGATCATTTTATGTCTCCTTATTGTTCTTTTGTTTAAGCCTAGTCGTAAAAAAGAAGAGTGTTGGAAGAAGTTTAAAAGAGTGGTGTTTTAGACAGAGACTTTCGGGTGACACATAAAAACGCCCAAGCAATATCAACAATGCTTGGGCGTTTTGGTTACGTTAAATCATTAGTATTTAGAAATACGTTTTACTTTCTTTTTCAACCAATAGTAGTTGTGGTAGTTACCATAAGGTAAATCGTCATACTCATGGTAACCATTAGTTCTACGCAATTTATACGTTGTAAATTGGTCTTTGTTAACAAATCCAATGTAGAAACTGTTATCCATATTGGAGTTTTTAATGCCATATGGGTAGTCATTGGAATAGTTGTTATAAGGTGCAATTTTCTTATTTCGTTTAATTGCAGTATTAATGTTATCAGCGAGATAAATCATTTTTCTGCTTTCACTTCCACTCACTGTTTGCAGTGTATAGAAGGAGCGATTGCCATCCTCATTTGTTTTTGAGTAGATTCTATCTACCAAGGCGTCGTTACTTTGATAAAGATCATTTGGCCATTCACACGCTTTCTCTGTGTTATAGCAATAGAAAGCAGGATGTTCGTATAGCTTCTCATTTGGGTGATTGTGGTAACATCCAGAAAGAACCAATACGCTACCTATTATTGTCGTTAATTTTAGATTCATATTAATTACTTCCATTCTACCGTGTTTACAAATTCCCAGTTCTTATCACTATAATTTCCTTTAGGAAACTCATAGTATTTAATGTGTGTTTTATTATCGAAATTCAATTTTTTAAGCTTATAAATTGAATAGCTATTCTTTTTGTAGAGAGGTTTAACGAATAAATCACCGACTTTAGGGTTTAACTCTGGATCGCCCCAAGCTTTATGATCTTTTATGGTATTGTTTTTCTCAATCGCATCGCTAGATGATTTACCCAAGTAAATCCAGTATTGGTTGTTGTACTCGCCAGGGAAGCGATTATAACGGCCATCCACTTTGTAACCCGCTAGTGAATAGAAGTGGGTACCTTTTGAGGTATCGTTTCTAAAAATGGAGAATGCCGTCTCTTTTCGGTCATTAATGCCCCATACTTCACCGAATGTTTCTTCAGAGCGGCTAAGTTTTTTAGTTTCTGTACATTTTTCAACGTTTGAGCCATCAGCAAACAAAACGGTTGCACAAGAATAGATGCCATCAATCAAATTTCCGTATGCATCTGTTTCCGGGATACGGTCGTAGTCGATAAAGATTTCATCTTCTGCTGCGTTTGTAAAAAAGGAAACGTTTTGGCTGCTAACTAGTGCTCCTTTATCTGAAAATACTTCATGTATCATTTCGTTACTGTAACCAGTAACCACACGCATATCGATAATAGAGTGAATATAAGAGATGGTATCAGGATATGCTTCTATAAGTGCGATGTTTAAATCCACCGTGAAACGACTCGAACGTGCACTTCTGATGAAATTGCTCTGTGTATAAGTATCGCAATTAAACGAGTCGTCCTCTGCTACACAAAATTTATATGTAGTCGGCAGACTATTTTGAGCGATAAATGATTTGTTTTTAATAATATCGCCTTCTGACGATTCCCAATAAAACTCGCGGAAATTTCCGTTTTTATCGAAGTTTGAAATTACTTCGCCATCATAATAACCAATTAAATGATTTGATGATTGAACAATATTTGCACCTTTTATCTCACTTGTAGATGCAAAAGAATTAAAACTTATTAAAGCTGAAAGAATGACTATGTTACTTGTCAACTTTGTTTTCATATATGAACTCCATTTGTTGGCTGTGTTGATTATTATCATGTTAGCAAACGGTAAATATCAAGCTCTTGTGCGAAAGTTAAACAATAATATTTCTAAATAAAAATATTAATTTATTGGAAAGAAATCTCTTATTTAGTGGTAAATATATTTACATATAGATAACTCATTGATTATTATCAATTTTGTTTGTTTTTAAATTTTACTAATTCCAATTAATGTATATAAATAATTTTTGGGTGACAATTGTTAATGTGATTTAATTTTAAAACGATCAAAAAATATAGGACCATTGTGTTGTAAAGCGAATTCATCTGTTGTTTTTTTGTTGGTTCTTCTACCTCAGAATATAAGTGAATTCGTCTTGCCGGACGTCTTATCTGTATATGTTCAGATAGGTCAATAACTAAGTTTATGTGAAACATTTCTTCTAAACATAGACATTAACTTCTAAAGGATGTTGTAAATATGAAAAAATTTGTCCCATTAATTTTGGCAACAATGGTTGGTGGCGTGTTCTCTACTTCTGCAATCGCTGCGGACCCACAAGCTACTGTCGTTTGGAATGGTTTTGTTGGCAGCAGCGTAGCTGGCGATAAGCTGGTTATTACTGGTGCTGGTGGTGTTGAACTAAACGATGCAAATACTCGCGGTACTCTATTTGTAAATAATGACGGTACATTCACATCAAGCGAACTGACGCTAGAAGCGCGTTCTAATGATTGGAAAACGGGTGACACCGGTAATGCAATCGACAACCCAGTTATAGGTGCATTAAAAGATGCAGACTGGAAAGTAACAAAAGTGGAATACATGTTGGGCGGCAACATCGTTCAGTCTATTACACCGAAAGTAACAGATACTCTGTCTAGCACAGACTTTACTGTAGGCGGTACTGGTGTTGCTAAGAAACAAACGCTTAGCCTACGTGTTTCAAACGCGACTCCAATTACAAAAACAACTGATCCAAACGTAAACGTAGAAGGTGCTGCAAGTGTTGCGGTAACCGTAGTGGCATCAGAAGTTGTAACAGCAACACCATAAAGGTTGTTCGTGCAATATGCGCGGTGTATTTCACCGCGCTAACCTTCAAAATAATTCAAAGTGGTTGCCTATGTTGTATAAGTCTATTTTTAGTATTGCGTGCTTTTGCTTAATAACCAATGCCGTCTCAGCGAAAGTTATTGAGCGTGAGTTCCGTGTAAGTACTGATATAGACAAAAGTAAATTTTTCTCCGAGATGATTACGTCAGTGGTTGCGACGCCGAATAACTTTATCGCGGAATATAATGGAACAACAAAAACATTTAATTCAAAAGATATAACTTTAGATATTAATACCAATATCCCTTTAACAGATAATTCACTTAAATATTCTGTTAGGTTAATAGAAAACACATCCTCATGTTTTGATAGTCAAGATAACGTGGTAATAGAAAACATTACTTCGTTAAAGCTTGATAATAATGTATTTGAACTTAATAAGCCTATCAAATTAGATTTTAATGCTACTGACAGTAACAGTCACGCTTCAAAAAATACATTGGCTGTCAGCTTCGGTAGTTTAGGTAGTGATGCTTTTAGATGTCAGGGGAACATCGTTACTTTAGTGGAGTTGTCATTATGAATATGAAACTGTCGCTACTTTTGTTTACTGCTGTATTTTCTGCTGGCTATCCTACGTCTTCATCTGTCGCCAATGAGATCCCTGAAGGATTTGAAGAGTTATTCAGAGAAAAGCTCTTATATTTGGATTTTCAAACACCTAATGGCGAATTTAAGAAAGTAGAGGCGTTTATAAAGTTTGGCCAAATTCGTGTTGCCGATGCTCGTTTTTTGAATTCAATTCGTGATGTGTACATAGAACAAGGTGTAACGAAAACTTTCGCTCAACGATTTGTTGAAGATCTACAATCCGGTGTCAACTTTACCGATCAATGTACCACGTTATTAAAAGATTGTATTTTGCCAACAAATGATTATGAAGTTGCTTATGATGAATTCAATAATCAGGTCTATGTATGGTTAGGAAAAAGTAATTTTTCAGAAGATTTTTTGAAACCATTAGAAGATATGGTTTATGCCGATGGAATTAACCGAGATAGAGCGTTAATTAACCACTTTGATATGTACTTAAGTCAATCAAATGACTTTAATTACTCTTTTTACAATCAGTCATTACTTGGTTTGAAGTATGGCTATATCAGTACTGATATTGAATATAGCTCTAGCGCAGGATTTAAGACAGACGAAGCGTTATACCGATTAAATTCAAGAAATAAGAAACTCGATGTTGGATACTCAAGGTACTATACCAGTTTCAACAGTACCGATTTTTTGCAGAAAGACTACCTAAATAATGGTACGTACTCTGTGAAGTTTGGTAGTTCAAATGAATTGCTTTTGGGTGATGTAAGAGAATATCAGAAGCACTTTTTCTACTCACCAACCGATGGATTATTGTTGATCAAGCGTGGTGAGAAGATCTTACTGCAACAAAATGTGGTTCAAGGGCAGGGTTATTTCACCAACGCTCAACTACCAAGTGGCCGCTATGATGTCGACGTTATTATTCTTGCAAACGGTGTTGAGGTCTTAAATGAAAAGCGAACTATTCAAAACAGCTCATTTAGCAACCTATTAGTAAAAGATTACGACTACTTATTAGAAGTCGGCCGATATGCGGAAAGCACGGACTCAATGACAATGAAGGGCCCTAGATTTGGTCGTGCCTCTGTCTCTTATAGAGCGTTGGACACCTTAACATTAGGTGCCTCTCTTAATGTGACTGACTACGAAGATTACGCCGTCATCGGTGGCAGCTATCAACTTAACCAGAATTTTGCCATTAATTCGGTTTACACATTGTTTAGTGATGAGTCAAACGAGTTATTTGTTTCTTCAAACATCATGGGACTGGATATCGCCTACGAATCATTTCGATATGGCGAAGGTAGCGCTCTCGAAGGTCTGCTAACAACGCCGAATGACTACCGTTATATCTCGGCTTCTTATGGGGCAAGCTTTAATGGTGGTTCCGGCTATCTAAGTTACACATACAATATCGATGAATTGGAAAGTGGAGATCTTGTTACACAGAAATTGGATCTGAACGTTAACCTGCCTTTCTTTGTTCAAAGTCGCTTAGATTTATTTAGTTCATATGACTTTAATGATGAAAAAGCAGTCAGTGATCGTTTTACGCTGGGAATGAACTTAACGCTTCCTTTAAATGACAGTATTTCTTACTCACATTATTCTGGCTTGCATCCTGATGGCGCATTTTATTCTTCGAATTCAGCGTCGATGGAAACTGAACTAGTTGATGACGAGATTAGAGCTAGAGCATCTATTTTAGATGGTACGTTTTTCGATAACGGTAAGAAGACGCAATCAATTCGCTCTGGAACCGTCGGTTTAGACCAAAACAGTGAACATTACAAAATGTCGTTGTATGGCTATGCGAACAATAAGCAGTCTAGAAACGCTAACTTGGCGCTAAACAGCTCTCAAATTGTCACTAAAGACAGGGTTAAAGTAACTAGCCAAAAAGCAGATTCCTACCTTGTTGTCGATACGGATAACAATATTCGACTGAAAGATAACAAAAATAAATTTGGGATCCTTCAGGTGAATACGATGAATGCAAAAGGGAAAGAGAACCTAATTCATTCTGAGGGGATAACCGATGAATCTTTTGTTCAGACCCTACCTGAATATAAAAATATAAAAGTTAAAGTCGAAACGAGTAGCTTAAGTTTGAACAATGAAGGTAATGAGAACTATGTGATGTTTAGTTACCCAGGTACGGTTGCGATCATTAATACAAAAATCACCAGAACATTAACATTTGTCACGATGGTGACTGATATTTTTGAAAAAGATATTACGACTCTTAAGTGTGTTGGTGATGGATGTATCGATATACAAGAAGTTATTTCTGGCGTTTACAAGGTTTCAGTAAAAGAAGGGTCGCCGTTCAAACTTCAAGCAGAAAATTCATTCTGCTTATTACCTGATTTAATCGAATCAGAAAACTTAAATATGGGTACGAACAAGTGTCTACCTGATATCTATGAAATTGGTCAGTATCTAGAGTTTGATGAAGATAGACGGATTTACTATATCGGACGATTTAAGGAATCTGATTTTGACAAGTTTGCTCAGCAAATAAGAGCAAATAATCCTTCTGGTGAAATAATTAAGACAAAAGTAGGTAAGAGTGTCGTTGTTCATTTGTTAGCAGAAAAGTATGCGAGTGTAAATGTGAATGGGTTTGATAAGTATGTATCTGACTTACGTGAACTGGTTGATTTGAATAGTGTTGTTATGGCATCTACTAACTGATGGGGTTTGTATGAAATATTTTCTTTTGGTTTTCTTTGTATTATTGAGCAGCTATGCATATGCATTTCGAATCGATTATATGCTTATTACTGCTGACGACAATGGCAATGGTGTTTTTACTGTTGGCAATAATATGGATTACAGACAATTCATATCAACAAGTGTTGCAGAGCTTTATGTAAAAGACGGAAATATATATGAGAAGCCGTACACCAAGAAAAATATAAAAGAGTGGGAAGTTACACTCACTAATCCTAAATTCATTTTGAACAGAGATGAAATGAAACAAGTTGGTGTTCTTAGCTTGTGTAATGATCGTTGCAATGAAACGGAAGATAAGGTTTATAAGATAACGTTTTCTCCAGAACCATATGGCGAAGAAAAAGTAGTCAATGTTAATTTTGGCTATGCCCCATTATTTATTATGCCAGCTAAACAAGCGAATATTAGTTATAAAGTTAAAAATACCGGTGAGACATTGATATTTGAAAATACAGGTAACACTTACTTAAGGTTCATGGTCGATGGTTGTGAAGATGCAGATTCACAAAATAATTGTAGGCTGGTTAAAACATCTCTAGCTGGAAGATATAGAGAATATGATCTACCCGACGTGGTAAAAAACAAAGACATTGAAGTTTTAATCATTAACCATGATGAATCTTATAAGAAACGAGTTCTTGTAAGGCGAGAACTATAAGGTGGAAACAATGAAAATACTAAAAAAAATTGGTGTCATATTTTTGTTGGTATTCTCTGGCCAAGCTTTGGCTTCTTCACTATTGGTAAAAATTAAAATCGATTCAAATGGAAACCTATTTTTAAACCAAAATGATAGCAATATTATGCATGATTATTTTGGTGGCGCAGGAATGTACACGACAACACGTTGGTATATTGAGCAAAATGTACCAACAGTCACCACATGGCAACCGGGTACCTTCCAAACTAAAACTCGACCATTAGTTATCAAAGTTGGGAGCTCATATAAGGAGATTCCGATCAGTGTTATTGGGGTGAACTATCGGACGAATATAGGGGGAACATCGAGTTCGTTTTCTGTTGTTGATGGTGCTCTGGCCTCTGGTGTGACCGTTTGTTCGGATGGGGATACATTACGAACTAACGCGACGGAATTCCATTTAAGGCAAGGAAGCTCTGAAACGGGTGGCGAACCATGTGTATCTTCAAAATATATCGTTAATAGCGAAGAAAGAAATCCATTTTATTACCTTAAACCAGTTTTTGAAATTGACAGTAATAAAGTAAAAAATGCATTCAATGACTTACCTCCTGGTGTTTACAGAGGGAGCATAATCGTTCCGTTTCGATATTATTATAAATCCCAAAGTAATGTCGTGACATACAACACCATTACAAGGACATTGAACTTTGAAATTGATTATCAGGTTAGAGGATTATCCATTATTTCTGTTGTTGGTGATGGAAACATTATTCCAACCTATAACAAAACTAAGAAAACGGTTTCTGGTTCAACAGATTTCAATATTACCGCTCAAGGTGAGTTAAATAATGGTTTGTCGATAAAAATTAAAAATCCTACGACGGAAGATTTTGTATTAAAAAGTTCCCAAGGATTCAAACCAATAAAATACTCAATATCTTGCTCTGGTTGTTCTGATTCTAGTTTAGTAAATGCAGGTAATGTGGTCAAAAGTGATACCAAAATTAATACGTCTGGTTCACCTATTAACTTTAAAATATCCGTTTCTTATAGTGATATATCCAGTAATGATGTTGAAACAGGCAAATACAGTGATTCCTTTACTCTTATATTTGAAGAGGGACTTTGATGAATAAAATTAATAAATTTCTAATTGGTTGCACAATACCTTTTGTTTCTACGAGTTCCTTCGCGAATACACTTTCTGCTGATGTGACTGTGTATACAGAGAATGAGGTAGAAGAAACGACACAGTTTAACTATGGTGCAGCAATTAATTATTCTATGTTCAAGTATCTTTCGCTTGATGCTGGTGTCCTATATAGAGAGCCTAAACCTTCCGTAACCGTAGAAGAACGCTCTGTATTTCCTGACTTTGGTATGAAACTCATCTATCCAATGTCTGAAAACGCCAGTGTTTTTATTGGGGGAGGCGGGCTGTTGGATAAAAAGGACGTCGTTCCTAGAGCGGATTTTGGCTTCTTCTATAAATTGTCAAATGATGTTGACCTAAAAGCAGGCTATCGATTTGTTTATGGTGAACCTGATAATAACTTCGTTGAAGATCTAGATATGTTCTGGTTAGGTTTAAATTACAAAATTATTAATCCCGATAAGGAACAACAAGCTTCTCGTATAAATACGCCACCTAAATTAGAAGAGAAAACGGTCGTTGAGTTAGAAAAAAGACCACCACCACAGATTGTTGTTAAGGAGCCTGAGCCGTTACCTGAGTTGATCATCGATCCAACACCTATCCCTGTGCCTGAAGTTAATTCTTGTAAGTACTATCGCGTTGAAAAGGAAGATTGGCTATTAAAAATTAGCAGAACTTTGGGAGTTTCTTTTGAAGCGTTGATCAATTGGAATTTACGCTCGTTCGATAACCTTAGAGATTATGACCTTATTTATCCTGGAGAGATCATCACTGTAGATCCGAATGGTCAAGAATGCATTGCGAATGAATGAGGACTCGTAAGATGAAGTTTACTCTTAATCATGCTTGGTTATTGGCACTGTCGGCTTTGCTACTGGGATGTAATGGTGGCGAAGAGGGTAGTGTCAATGAAGATACGAATCAAAATAATGTTCTGCCGACATTATTTACTTCGACATCAGTGAATTCTGTTTTCTTGGGTTCTGACTATGAATCTACCGTTGATCTGAGCTCAGATGTCGGTTCAAGTGATGGTGTAACTCCGGAGGTTGTTGACGTTAAATCTATTTCTGAAACATCTACATGTCACTTGGTTGGTTTCGATACGAAAGAAGTAACGGTGTCTTCAACAGAAACAACTTGGTGTGCTTTTGAGTATACGGTGGAACATCCCAATACACGCCAACGTATGAAGGGGACAAAGTACATTAGGGCTTATTCGGATGTCACCAGTTTAACGACGGGTGATTTGACCACGATAAATAAGAGTACGAACCTAGGTGTAACACTTACTATCAATTTGGAGGATCAGACAGATTTTCCTACAGGTGGGGCACTAAGTAACATTGAGGTGTTTGGGGGAGGTGCAGCTTCAACCAATGGCAACGTCATTACGTTTTCAAATGATGCCATCGGCCACAGTTACATCTTGTATCAAGTGCACGATGCATCAAGTAACGTTCATTTAGGTCGTATTGAAATCGCTACGGGTACTGGTATGTCAGCACCAAACGCAAGGACGACCTTGGTGCTCAAATATGACAATAAGCCGATACGTGTTGGTCAGAAAATTGAAATTGAGGTGGATGCAGACGATCCAGATGGTGATACAGTACAGCTGATTGTCGCCATCCCAAATACCGGGAAGGTATCTTTTCCCAATGATCCTAACTTCGACAATAAGAAATTCTTCTATACGCCATTACAAGCGGGTGAAAACCTTATTACTTACGTTGTTTCTGATAAGAAAGGGGGATTTTCAAGCGCTAAGGTTGTTGTGACGGTTGAATCACCTTTTGACACCTTTACCGTTGGTTCTCTCACTTACCTCCCTCCGATGGATTATGTATCGGCTAAGAGCCTTGGCATTCCTATTTATGATGCCGGCGTTGGTAATGGAACGACGGCTCCAACAGACGTAAACCTTTATACGGTAGATTTTGATATTGCCAGTGCGTTGTGTAGTGCAAAAGGGGGACGTCTACCTACTTCAACCGAGCTTGTTGCTGCACATACTGAGAAGGGAAACCTGTTTAACGCCAGTAATTGGCCTGTCTCCAATCCCTATTTTACGAGTTCGTTTTCCTCCGACAACAAGGTGGTTAATCTGGGTAGTGGCGCTTCGTCTACAGGCAGTTTGACTCGGTATTTTTATGCGTGCGTTAAGTAAGGTGGATGAATTATGAATCGATTTTTAGTCACGTTAATAGTGCTTGTCCTATCTGGTTGTAATGGCTCGGGTGATGAGAGCACCAATGTAGACAAAGGCACGAGCGATAACACACAATCGGAAACAACAAATTCAACGGATGGGTTTGTTTACCACCGCGTTACTGATCTCAATACAAAATCGTTGAAACTCAACGAAATTATTCCTGGGAAAGATGCAGCTTCCTTTACTGAAGGCTTTTCCATCTATCCAGTATTTGGAAATTGCTCATTGCCGTCAGAAAATAGTGACTCTTTACCGATTTATTTTGATGAAGATGCTCAGTGGTGTGTATACAAATACAGTTTTGATAATGCAAGGAGCTCTTCAGCTTATAGCAACACTGAAGCCTCTACGTACAATGGCAATTTAGTGGTCGAAGCGCGTAACACCAGCACCGCCGAGCCAGTTCCACCAACGAGTAATGCGGCTTTTATAAATGATAGTTTTCAAATCAAGCTTTCCAATCTGGTGCCGTATGGTGTTAATGCAACCGTTGATAAAAGTACCATTTATGTAGATAAAGGCACTTTTGTTCCTTCTACCACGGATGATGACAGAGGGCATTATGTTGCTCCATCCCAGCCGGGTCATGATTACATACTCATGTATGCTGATAAAGCGGACGGTAGCCGTATTCTGATTAGAATGGATATATCCGTTAACTTTAGATTTAACTTCCCGCCTAAAGTTACCGACTTCGATTTCTTTGTAGATGATGGTTCTGCAACTGGACGACCTGTCAGAATAGGAGAAACTGTCTCGATTGATTTGAAACCTTATGTTTCAGATAGTAATCCGCATTTGACTCCGGACGTTCAAGATCCGTTGTCGTTAGTTAAGGTGTACTCGAATTCCGGCACAATCAGCGATATAAATGCTAGTGGGTTAACCTTTAAATACAAAGTAACCGACTCGCTTCTTAATTCTATTTCGTACGTTGTGACTGATGCGAAAGGTGGAGTAGGCATTGGACGAATCAACATCAAGGCTTCTAGTGTTTATCAGAATGTCGTTGTAAACGGCTTGGAATATTTCCCTCCATTAGATAATTTGCAAATGCAATTAGCAGGGTTTGAAACCAAGGACGTTATTGTCGGCAATGGAACATCTTCACCAGATGGTGTGAAGGCTTCAACGGTAACGTTGGCCGTCGCAGATGGTATATGTCGTGCCCGAGGTATGGATTTAGCCACACCGGCGCAGTTGACGAATTTGTTCAATGAGAAAGGTAACTTATTTACAGCAGCAAAATGGCCTGTGGATCGCCACTATTGGTCAGATTCAGGCATCGCGATTACTACTGTTAATTTGTCAAACGGTGTAACAGGGAGTATGCCGGCGACGAGCGGTGGTTACTATTCATGTGTTAAGCAGGCTGTATATAAAGGAATTGCGTTTAGAAACGAACCTTATGTATTAAGAAATGACTCTTTTTCTCCAGTTGTATTAGAAGTGGTTTATGAAACCCAATCAGGTACTAAAGTCACTTATGATGGTCCTAAATTGGCATGGAACGCTAATGTCATGGATGTGAATAATACTTCTCTACGTCTCGCTGTGTTTGGCTCCGGAGGCAGTGGTACAAATCTCAATGTAAATAGTCTTGTTGTCACAGGGGAGGGAGGCAGAGGCAAAGTTATTGTCGCCTCTGAGGATGGTAATTATAAGCTGGAAAGAGAAGTCGACTTTGCTTTATATGCAGGTGTCCCCGGAACCATTAATAATGGACGTGCTTTTATACTCTCAAGTGACTCAGAAGATACACACACAGTGGGCTTCAATTGGTGTACAAACAAAGGTTATCGCAGTTACGCAGCGAGTTACACGACAGTGGATGCCAGAAATTCCAATGATAATAGCCATAAAGTAATTGCGAGTAATGTTGGTTCACTCGCTAGGCTTGGTCTGGACGTTAATACCAAACCCAATTATCTACATGCCGGTTGGACCGGGAGCCGTAGCGCTCGTTCGTTTAAGTTTCCTGGTGATCGAACTTATAGTGTAGAAAGCACGAGCGCTGCTCCCAATGGGAAAGCGAAATATGTGTGTACTCTTCAAGCTCAAGAAAGTGTCATAAGTTGGGATGCATTTTATTGATGTTGTCATGTGTCATTGCACACTAAGGCGACACGCTCATTAATTTTAGTCACATAAAACGGGTAGTTGGCTTCACTATGGAGCTGGCTATCCTTTTTATATACGATCTTAATAAATTCTGTTGTTAATTTGTGGTCATCAATTGCTAACGGCACTTGGCCTACCCACATTAACGTGACAGCGAGAGTTGGCTTGGCAAATACCAAGATAAAAAGGGCGATTAGTGATCGATTAAATAAGCTCATAGCATTTCCTCGTATTGCATATGATTTAATAATTAAATCGGATGAAAAATCGATTACTTTAATTTGATTTGGTTAAATTTTATTATTAAGTATTATTATCAAAAATGTGTAATTTGTGGTCTGAATTCATACCACAAGAGGAAATAAACTTGATAGATAGGCGCAGTCGTTTCACTAAAGCGAAGTGGGCCATTTGAGAATAAAGAATAAGGGCGCACCTTATTGTGTAAGAGTGACGCCCTTAGGTGTGAGTTCCTATGCACAGAGTGGTTCTTCATCATTAACTAAGTTATTAATCCACTTTTTGCTTCGAATACGATAGGTGGTCAAAATCAACTTGATGACTTCTTCAACAAGGATGATTAACATGACATATTCTAAAGGCCACCCTAGAATAATTCCCGTGACGTATGCGAGTGGGATACCAAATCCCCACTGACCAAATAAGTCAATGAAAATACTGTAATTAATATCTCCACCACTTTTTAATACACCGCCGATCCCGACCATATTGAATACTTTCAACACCATACCAAACGCCATTATTAAGCAGATGTTGACGGCTGTTTGTACGTTATGAATTGGAGACTTCTCGAGCAACGTAAACAGCAAAGGTTTCGCGAGCAAAAAAAGGACCGCGAGCATTAATGCCAGTACGACGCTGATGATCACATACCACCATGCAGTATCAGAAACACGCTGGTAATTCTGTGCGCCAATTTCATTGCCAAGGATGATTGATGCTGCAACGGCAAATCCCATAAAGGCTGAGATCAAAACCCCTTCAATTGGCGTCAATAAGGAGACGATAGCGAGCTCTGATACCCCTAATTGCCCAATGATCACGTTATAAATGATCAACCCAAAAGCCCATGTTGTGTCATGTATGAACATTGGGGTTGCGACCTTTAAAAATCGGCGACGATGGGAAGCTGTGAACGTTTGTAACCAATGTGTCTTTTCCGGCCAGAGCTGTTTAAATCGTTGATGCGCTAAATAAAACAACAGCACTGTTTGAGCAAGGCGAGATAAAAGGCTACCAATCGCAGCTCCCAAAACTCCAAGCTCAGGAAAACCAAATAACCCAAAAATGAGTAAGGCATTGAGTATTACATTAATGATGATGGCTAATATGCTGACATAAGTAGGCAGTTTTGCTACTCCGACCGCTCTTAGTGCGCATTCAAGTGGAACGACCAAAACAGTAAAGACAAGACTTATGCCCGTGACGACCAGATAGTCCTTAGCCATCACAATGTAAGCCGGATCATCTGAGATGAAGGAAATAATCGCTTCTGGTGATAGTGCATAGCCAACAATAAAAGGGATAGTTATGAGTGAGGCGGCAAGCCAAGTCTGAGCCAACGTAACTTTTACGCCATCCATATTATTAGCACCAAAGTATTGCGAAGCTAGTATGCTGACAGCGCCACTTATGCCAAAAATCATCACTAGATTAAAGAAGAAGATGCGGTTTCCCACGCCAACAGCCGCCGTGGCGGCTTCTCCTAGTTGGCTCACCATAAATATATCTACGACGCCAAGCAAAGAAAAAAGCATGGATTGTAAAGAGACAGGAACACCAATTTGAATGAGTTTTTGCCAAAATTTATAGTCAAGCGTTTGATGTGGGGTACGCATCGCATAACTCCTTAGAAAGTACAGAAAGGAGTGTATCGGTTTTTATGTATTCGGTATTTTTAAATTATATCTAAAACTTATGCAAAACTATCAAAATGGAAAAACAAGAGTGCTTTGAGATTTCAGATAAGACACAACATGAGTTCATCAGTTGTAACGAAGTGATGTCCATGGAAAGACTAGGGATTGTTCAATGTGGGATTGCGCATTGCCGTGAGCTATTTACGGTTTACCGGAAAAATCAGCATAAACACATGTTGCTTTACACTGTAAAAGGTAAAGGTTGGATCACCTGCAATTTAGACAAGCAAATTTTAGAGCCGGGTTCATTAGCCATCGTACCAGCAGGGTTAGAAAATGGCTTTAGTATAGAGGAGGAAGAGTGGCAAATTGCTTGGATTTTCCTTTCTCCAAATCATGACTGGAGTGCGTTAGTTGGGGAAGAACTCGAATATCACCTAACTTCTTTGGCAGAAGTTATCTACGCGAACGTGCTGCTGTTATTACGAGCGAGAAACTTGTCTGTCGAATTGAGTTGTGTGGTGATCGAAAACGCACTTAGCCAGATTGAACTGTTCTTGAAAGCGCCAAAGTTACAACACCACTCTGATAAAAAAGCGCGTTTAAATCGGGTATTTGATACCGTACAAATGGCGCTTCACAGAGATTGGAATGTCGACCAAATAGCAGCACTATACCCATGCTCCCCACCGCATTTACATCGTCTTTGTCAGCAAACTTATGGACACAGCCCCAAGGTCCATATTACGCGGATGCGTATGGAATATGCCGCAAGGTTGTTAAGCTCGACTACGTGGGCAATCCAACACATCGGTGAAATTGTTGGTTATCCTATTGCTGCCAATTTCACAGCTCGCTTTAAAGCATGGTGTCATAAAACACCCCGTCAATTTAGAAAGGAAAATTCGCGTATTCCTTAGTGTTCTTGTAACGATTGGTGTTATTGATAATTCGAAAATTCAGATATATGCGCCTAAACTCATTTTATTGAAATTACAATTCTTACAATAACTAGTCAGTTGGCATTTTCAATCAGTCATTGTGCTCCAAGCAAGAGGATATTGGAGCAGGGGTTTGGGATATGAAAATTGCCACTAAAATTGTTCTGGCGTGTACGGTGTTATGTGCTATCGGTGTTGTTATCACGGGTGGATTCATTGGATGGAAATCATCGGTGCTCGCTGAAGAGGCGTTGTATAATCGGGCGTCGCAACAACTCATCTCCGTTAGAGAAATCAAGAAAAATGAAATCCAACGTTACTTTGACCAGATAAGTGGTCAGGTAACGACACTCGCAGGATTAAAATCGACACAGGAAGCGATGCTTGAATTTACTCAAGCTTTTAAAGCTTACCCCACAAATCAAGTCTCATCTTCTGATATCACAAAACTCAATCAATACTATTCTAATCAGTTCGGTGTGACTTACAGAGAGTCCAATAATGGACAGTCAGCCAATGAGTCACAAAGGCTCTCGCAGATCCCAGAGGTCGGCATAGCGCTCCAAGCCCGCTATATCGCAGTAAATCCAAATGGTCTGGGAGAGAAGCACAAGATGGAGAGTGACTCTTTAGGGACGGATTATGATGGGGTACATAAAAAACATCATCCTGGCATCAAATCGTTTCTTGAGCAGTTTGGCTACTACGACATATTTCTAGTGGATCTTGATGGTGACATTGTTTACTCCGTTTTTAAAGAACTCGACTTTGCTACTAACCTTACTTCCGGTCCG
Organism: Vibrio sp. NTOU-M3; assembly: GCF_040869035.1. NCBI lineage: Bacteria > Pseudomonadati > Pseudomonadota > Gammaproteobacteria > Vibrionales > Vibrionaceae > Vibrio > Vibrio sp. NTOU-M3. Next base: position 154,136 of record NZ_CP162101.1, on the reverse strand, counting down.
TATCGGGACAGTGGTATTGCTGTTGCGTATCGTGAAGGAATGAAGAAAGGCAATGGCCAGTTCTATCTTGAAGATTTCTATCCTTATTATCCGTCGTATGAAGCGGCTGCCTCATTTATTTCTACGCCAGTCTTTACGCAAGGAAAGCGGTCAGGGGTTTTAATTTTTCAAATGCCAGTGGATGAGATCAATGCACTCATGACATTTGATGGCAAATGGCAATTTGCAGGGTTGGGTTATACCGGGGAGACCTATCTCGTTGGCCCGGATAAGTTAATGCGTAGCCAACCAAGGATGCTAATTGAAGATGACACCGCTTATTTTGAGGCTTTAAAAGCAACTGGCGTATCAAATGATTTGGTTACCCAGATTTCAGACAAAGGCTCTGCAATTGGGCGTCAAAGAGTCGATAGTGAAACCTTAACTCTTGCATTGACCGGGCAAAGTGGGATGAAACTGTCGACGAGCAGCACTTCTGGTAAGCCCGTATTTTCCGCTTATGCGCCAGTAACGGCTGCGGGTATGAAATGGGCAATTTTGACCGAATTAACAGTTGAGGAAGCCTTGAGAGATGTGGAAGTGTTGGTTGAGGCGGAAATTACCACTGCACTGATTTGTATTGTGATCGTGGTTATTGCCGCGATTGCGCTGTCTTACATGGTTGGTAATAGCATTTCGCAACCTATTCGTCATGCCAGTGAACAAATCAAGGAGATCAGTCACAACAACGATTTGACATCACGGTTAACGGTTAATGGTAAAGATGAAATGGCGGAACTGGCTGGCGCATTGAATACCTTGTTTGAGCATTTACAAGGAATGATCCGACAATTTGCTCAGGCGACAGATACGTTGAATTCGAATACGCGCAGTATGTCTTCCAATATGAACAACACCCGTTCCGCTGTCTCTGAACAAAGTCATAAAGCAGATTCAGTCGCGACAGCTGTCAACCAAATGAGCGCGTCGATCGCTGAAGTCGCTCAGTTTGCAAACCGAGCAGCGGAATATGTTACTAATGCCAACCATACCGGGAATGAAGGTATGAAAATTGGTACCTCGCTGGGGGATGAAATTTCCCAACTCGACAATGAGATGAAAACAGCCGTTGAGGCAATAGAACGATTAAACGCAGAAAGTAATTCTATTGCAGAAGTACTCGATGTAATTCAGGGCATCGCGGAGCAAACCAATCTATTGGCATTGAATGCAGCAATTGAAGCCGCTCGAGCAGGGGAGCAAGGTAGAGGCTTTGCTGTCGTTGCCGATGAGGTGAGATCGCTTGCCGGTCGCACGCAATCTTCCACTGAAGAAATAAGATCAAAAATTGATGCATTACAAAAAGAGACCCAAGGTGTTGCTCAGAGTATTCAACATGCCAACCAAACTGTGTCATCAGGTGTGGAAACCTGCCATCAAAATACCGATATGCTTGGGCAAATTGTTGACATGCTCAGCCAGCTGAATGAAATGACGACTCAAATTGCCGCAGCGGCGGCGGAACAAAAAGCCGTGACAGAAGACATCAGTGGCAGTATCACCTCGATTGCAGATGCATCAGGGGCCGTTTCTGAACAAGTAAATAACGTAGATGAAGTGATTCAAGATTTATCAGGGCAATCTGATGGTTTGAATAAGGAGATCGCTCAATTTAAGTATTAGTATCGAGTACAACTGCACCGCAGCAATTGTGATTTGTTGCGGTGTTTTTGTTTTTCGTAGTACTTACTCTGAGAGTTTAGGTGAGGTACACCGAGTTGAATGGTGTCACAATGCACAAATAACGGTAAGAGCCACCTCAATAGGTTGGGGGATTTGTAATCGCTTCGATCGAATTCGCACCCATTTGATGTAAAACCCAGCAATCAAACAGGAAAATGATTTTTTTGTTTGACTCTTTTCCTGCAATCCGTAAAGTATGCATCGAACGCAGCGGTGGGTAACTAAAGCGTTGAAAGGAAAGGCGCGTTGGCAGAGTGGCTATGCAGCGGATTGCAAATCCGTGGACCTCGGTTCGACTCCGGGACGCGCCTCCATTCGAATTTAAAGATGGTGTTTAACAACTCTTAAATGGCATCACAAAGAAATTTGTGTGCCCTGGTGGTGGAATTGGTAGACACAAGGGATTTAAAATCCCTCGGCGTTCGCGCTGTGCCGGTTCAAGTCCGGCCCGGGGCACCATCTCTCATTTGTTCATCCGAACAGAAAAAATAAGGCGCGTTGGCAGAGTGGCTATGCAGCGGATTGCAAATCCGTGGACCTCGGTTCGACTCCGGGACGCGCCTCCATTTTTGACTCAGTTTATTTAATTCCCAAATATATCCTTTAGATTCTGCGGTTTGCCAAGTAAGAAACCTTGGTAGTAGTGGATCTCGAGCTCTTGCATTTGCTTAAACTCTTTTGTTGTTTCAATGCCTTCTATGATCACGGGAACATTTAGTACGCGAGCATGCTGTAATACTTCAATGAGAGAGGCAGGGCGACCTTGGCAAAATGCCTGCAACAGTGAACGATCGACTTTAATGATGTCCGGTTTTATCAAACTGAGCCGTTTTATGTTGGATTCTCCCGCTCCAAAATCATCAATGGCAACTTGAAACCCCACCTGCTGCATATAATGTGTGGCAGAGGTTAATAGTTCATCTGCCATCGATTCTGTTTCAACTAATTCAAAAACAACACGGCTGGTATTGATGCCAAGTTCTTGCATACGTTTTAAAAGTAGCGTGGCATCGATGGCTTTTTGCATATTGTATTCACTTGAGATAGGCAACATGTTGAGAAATAAGGTGATATCAGTGCGGTTAAGAGTAGCGAAGTTTCGAAGATGGATAGCCCTACTGAGGCGGTCGACATTAAGGCAGTCGATGAAGTCATTCTTTTGGGTATCTAAAACAAGGTTGGGAGGAATGAGCTTTTGAGTTTTAGTGCTAAAGACCCTCAGTAATGCTTCAAGGCCAATAAGTCGTCTTCGCCCATCAAAAATGGGTTGAAAAACACTGCTCAACTCCAGCCCTTTATAGCGCGCTCGATGATTGCCCGTCTCATCGACATAACAGTGCTGGTTAAATGCCCCTCTGGAATTTAGTACCATCCCACTTCCCCTGATTTGCTAAGTATAATTGTTATTTTTATCGTTATAGTTGCGGGTATTGTAACCGATTGTTATGCAATAAACGAAGGACTTGGTCATATTGTCATCAGTTGGTTTTAATTGTTGTTTTTTCCAATCTAAATCAAAGTGCTGAATGAGTTGGGCTTCTAGACTTTAATTATTGATTTCGATTGGCGCAGAATATGGACAAAAAGAGTTCGATGATATTACAGGGAGCATTGCTAACAGAATTTAAGACTGTGACGGCGATGGTGAAGATCTATTGTCATGCTCATCATACTGAACATGAGGGTCGTGACGAACTGTGTGAAACGTGTGAAAGCCTGTTGGATTATGCAGAAATGCGACTTGATCGGTGTCCTTATGGCCAAAATAAACCAACGTGCAATCAATGCCCAATTCATTGTTATAAGCCTGAGCCGAAGGAGCAAATGCGGCTAGTTATGCGATATTCAGGCCCCAGAATGTTACTACCACATCCCATCCTTGCTATTCGCCATTTAATTCATGAAAAGAGGAAGGTACCAGAGCAGCCGAGTAGTAATGTGTCAAATCGTTATTTAAGAAAGCAAAAAGAAAAAGGGGCCTAGTATGGCCCCTTGTTTATTCTCCTGCCATGGCTTGGCGTTTGCTTTTCACGCTTGCAAGTAACATATAGATGCACGTTGCTAGCAATGTCGCGAACAGATATCGCATTAAGCCGTGGTTGTCTGCCATAAACCAGTCTGCGGCAACAGGGCCAGCAACAGAGCCGACACTGTAGCTAAACAGCATTACTTGAGTTGCAGAGACGATGTAGCTTGCATCTAACTTATCGCAACCAAGGTTGATAGCTACAGGGTAGATGGCGAATGTCGCCATACCAAGTATGAACAGGCCAAGCCCCAACACGCGCAAATCTGAGAAAGCGCTGGTCAAAGCGATAGCGGCTACCCCTAACATACAAAATAGAGCCATCAGTAATGTTCTGCCTAAGTACTTAGATAACCATGGGACGATAGGTTGAACCGCCATGCCACCAAGAATGATTAAAGCCATTAAGCTGCCTAAATCCTGATGTTGGATTCCTCGGTTATCCAGCTCAAGAGGCATCAGACCATAAATAGCGCCCAGTGTGAGGCCAGAAACAATACAACCAATAATTGCAGCGTGGTTTAACTTCCCAATTTGTTTTAAAGACAAAGGAATGCTGTGTTGGCTTTCAGGTTGATCGGACTCGCCAAATAGAAGTACGACAATTGCCATCAGAAGCAAAGTGAAAATAGCGATGAATGGCACGCCACCTTCAATGCCTAGCAAACCGATGCCGAGTTGCCCTAGTGAGCTGCCTCCATAAAGGGAACCCATATATAAACCTAGACGTTTGGCGCGAGAAGTTTCATCACCATGTAAGAGCCAAGACTCAACAATGACAAATACCCCAGCAACGGCAATACCGGCAATGAATCGCGCGCTGAGCCAAAGTGTAGCATTCGTAAAAATTGGCAATGCGATGATGGTTAAGATGAAAGCTGTTAAGCAATAGACAAAAGCATTGCGGTGGCCGACACGAGTGACGAGCGGTTCAATGATGACGGCGCCAACTAACAAACCTGCATAAAAAACACTAGCAAGCCAGCTGGCTAAACTACTCTCCAACCCGTAATGCGGAAGCATCAACGGAATTAAGCTCATCAGATAACCAGATGCAACGGCATAAAGTGCTAATGCAATAACTGGCACGGTGATACGAGCTTTCACAGGTTCAGGAGAGAAGGTATTTTCCAACGTCGTCGCCTCAATGTATTGGTAGAAAAGTAATCAGAATTTGGCGCGACTATGGAGGGGATTGCGGGTGAAGTACAACGAAAATTATTGAGCTTAACGACAAATAATATTTATTGACGTCAGTGGTGTATAAATAGATACAAAAGCCGCCGATTTATGCATCAAATGGCGGCATTTATTTGAGTGTACTATTTGCTTATAGCCGCGTTTAACCATTGCTGGAACTGGCTTTTAGGAAGAGCGCCGTTAATTATATCGACTCTTTCACCGCCTTTGAAAACCATAACGGTTGGAATGCTTCTAATTTGATATTTCATAGCAAGGTTTTGTTGTGTTTCGGTATCAACTTTTACGAATCGTACTTTCTGTTTTTGTTCTACAGCCACATCAGCAAATACTGGGGCAAACCCAACACATGGGTTACACCATGGTGCCCAGAAATCAACAACCACAGGTTGGTCGCTATTTAATATCGCATCGAAGTTTAAATCGGTACCTTCGACGGGCGCGCCATCAAGCAGCTCTGATTGACACTTACCACATTTGGGAAGGTCCGATACTCTTTCTAAAGGAACTCGGTTCAGTCCTGAACAAGAAGGACAACGGGTGTTAAATGTAGACATGACTTTTCTCTCTTATAATGTAACTCAATTTAAGAACGAGTTTTTCAGGGCTTTCTTACAAGATAAGGTTTAGATTATTAATTTCAATAGGATGACACTCGGTAGTTTGGGTCGTTATACTCAATCCATAGCGAAAAAATAACAAAAGGTCCGCAATGTCTAACTTTTATGCCGAAATTACCGGGTGGGGGAAATGCTTACCACCTGCAACGCTGTCGAATGATGACCTAAGCACGTTCATTGATACTTCAGATGAGTGGATAAAAACACGTACTGGAATTGAAAATCGTCGTATCAGCCATGTGAACACCTCTGACATGGCAACAGTTGCCGCTCAGCATGCATTGGCTTGCGCAGGTTTAGCCGCTGAAGATATTGATTTGGTGATCATTGCAACTTGCTCACCAGATTCCTTGATTCCAAATATTGCATCTAAAGTATCGCAAAACCTCGGGTTAAAAACGGCTACAGCATTTGATCTCAATGCTGCCTGTACAGGTTTTGTATACGGTTTGGAAACGGCCACTCGTTTAATCCAAGCGGGCAATTACCGCAATGCTATCGTTGTAGGTGCGGAAAGACTGTCGTTTTACATTGACTGGACAAAGCGTGACACCGCCGTGTTGTTTGGTGATGGTGCAGGTGCTGTCGTGCTTTCAAAAACTGAGAAACAAGTCGGTTTACAACACGCTCAACTTGGTTGTGACTCAGCAGGGCGAGATATTCTTGCAGTGCCGAAATTCGGTACCTGCATGGATCGATTTGCGGCTGATAACGGCTACTGGGACTTTAATTTCGTCGGTAAAGAAATCTTTAAACGAGCAGTAAAAGGTATGGGGGCAGCAGCACACAGTGTGCTAACTCGAAGCAACCTCTCAACTGAAAATGTCGATGTAGTGATTCCACATCAAGCTAATATTCGCATTATCCAAACACTGTGTGATCTGTCAGGTATTGAGCAAGAAAAAGCCTTTGTGAATATTCACAATTACGGCAATACCTCAGCGGCAACCGTGCCAATTGCGCTATGTGAAGCGTTAGAGCAAGGGCGAGTAAAAGCCGGAGATAACCTTTTACTTGCGGCATTTGGCGCCGGATTAACATGGGGTGCTGGCCATATTAAATGGGGTGAGCGTGTGACGCCAATTGGCAAGAGTGATGCAACACTACCAACATGCGACAATACAGCACTAGAGCTACTGGAACACGCAATCGCGCACTGTAAAAGCCGAGCGGAATAATTCAGATTGTAATGAGTAAAAACTGCCACGTTTTTTGTGGCAGTTTTCGTTTATAACATTTGGCACTCAATGGTATCATTAGCGTCAATCGAATATGGATTTCACAGGGCGTTAATGAAGTTCCTTCACACTTCGGACTGGCATCTTGGCCGTCAATTTCACAACGTATCTCTTCTTAAAGATCAGCAAGCTGTTTTAAATCAAATCATTGCGTACCTAAGTCACAATGATGTTGATGCTGTAGTGGTTGCTGGTGACATTTACGATCGTTCTGTTCCTCCTACGGCTGCGATAGAAGTGTTGAACGACTTTATCAACCGAACGTGTAACGAACTCAATGTCCCTGTCATTCTTATCCCAGGAAATCACGATGGTGCTCAGCGATTAGGGTTTGCTTCCCGTCAGATGTCGGGGGCAGGTTTACACATACTGAGTACATTTGAAGATATGCGTCAGCCGGTAATCATCACGTCCCAACAAGCCGGTGACGTGGCCTTTTGGGGTATGCCATATAACGACCCTGAATTGGTACGTCATGCCTATCAAACGCCAGTTTCTACCCATGACGAAGCGCATAAGCAGTTAGTCGATGAGATCACCGAACATTTTTCTTCTGATCAGAAAAATGTCCTTATTAGTCATTGTTTTGTCGATGGGGCCATCGATTCTGAATCTGAGCGTCCGTTGTCGATTGGTGGTTCTGATAGGGTGAGTCATGAGCACTTTCTGCCATTTGATTATGTGGCGCTTGGGCATTTGCATCAACCTCAGAAAAAAGGTGAAGACTACATCCGTTATTCCGGCTCACTCATGAAATACAGCTTCTCTGAACAACATCAAAAGAAAGGGATGACGTTAGTTGAGTTGGATAAGTCTGGTTTTAAATCTGCCACTCATATCGATTTGGTGGCTCCTCACCAAATGCGCATTATTGAGGGAGAGCTTCATAACATTATCGAACAAGGGCAAAAAGATCCTAATAGTCACGATTACATATTGGCTCGTCTAACAGATAAACATGCCATCTTGGACCCGATGGAGAAGCTGAGGAAATCGTATCCGAATGTGCTCCACCTAGAGAAACCCGGCATGTTAATTGGGGTTGAACAAGAGATGGGTAAAGCGCAGTTGGCAAGAAGTGAAATGGATATGTTTAAGGATTTTTTCACCGAAGCAAAGCAAGAAGCGTTAACAGAAGCTCAAGAAGCGGCCATGAATGAGATCATTGGTCAACTAACCCGCAAGCAAGAGAACGCATAATGAAGCCAATCAAATTAACCGTTCAAGCTTTTGGTCCATTCGCGGAGCGTGAAGTTATTGACTTTACATTGCTTGGCTCGGCACCTTTATTCTTGATCAATGGGCCTACTGGTTCTGGGAAAAGTACAATTCTTGATGCCATTTGTTTTGCTTTATACGGTGAAACTACTGGTAGTGAACGTACGGGCGACCAGATGCGTTGTGACCATGCGAAAGCGGAGTTGATGACGGAGGTCATTTTTGAGTTTGCGTTGGGTGAGAAACACTATCGCATTGAACGTAGCCCAGAGCAGCAGATCCCCAAAAAACGGGGTGAGGGAACAACTAAAAGAACCCACTCAGCAACGTTGTTTTGTATCGACCATCAAGACGAAGAGTTAATTGCAAATAAACCCACCCCCGTTGCGAAGGCGATCGTCGAGTTAATTGGTTTAGACGTTAAGCAATTTCGGCAAGTGATGGTGTTGCCTCAAGGAAAGTTCCGTGAACTGCTCATCGCAAATTCCAAGGAGCGTGAACAGATTTTTGGGCAACTTTTTGCAACACACATTTATGTTGCTATTGAGCGGGCATTGTTTGACCGTGCAGCGGGCATTCGCAAAGCGAAAGACGAGTTTGATAACCAAATTAAAGGCGTATTAGATGTCGTGAATGTGGACAGTGAAGAAGCGCTGCATGCATTACACCAGCAACAACTCCCACAATGTGAATTAGCAGAAAAAGAACTAGTAAAGACGCAAAAAGAGCTAGAGCAAGCACAGGCGAATGAGAAACAGGCGGTAGAGCTGATTAGTAAGTTTGACAACCTAGAGCAGATGCTTGCCCAGCAAACAACGCATTTGGCACAGCATGAGGCCCATGCTCAAAACAAAGTGCAACGAGAAAATGCGTCAGCAGCAATCGCTCTGAATGTCGCACATGCTCGGTTGCAACAAACCAATCAAGAAGCCAAGCATGTCTCTGAACAAGTATGTAAAACCAAAGTCACGCTTGAAGCTGCCACTCAACAACTTGAAGTAAGCAATAATGCTTGGCTCCATGCAGCAGAGCAAGCCAAACAAGTACCTGAGCTCAATCAGCAGCTATACACATTAAAGGAAATCTCAGGAAAGTTTGCTGAGTTGGCGAAATCCGAGCAAATGGTGGCTAAAAGCAACCAACACATTTCTCAATTGAGTACTGAGAAGTCGGCGTTAGATAGAACGCATCAAAGCTTGGAGAAAAGTCTTACTGAAAAACGCAGTGAGTTCGAGTCGGTAAAAGATGCTTACGCTACTATTCCGCTGAAGCAGCAGCAACTTGATGCCATCAACAGCCAACTAACGCTTGTTGTTCAAAAAGCAGAAACTGAAACTGCGCTTGAGAAGCAACAATTGCTTTTAAAGCAGCTTGAACAAGAGCAAATGCAAGCCCAACATCTTGTTGCCAAGGCGAAAGAAACGGCAGATCGTATCGAGTTTCATTGGCATAGCACTCAGGCTGCTCAACTTGCAAAACGCCTTGAACTAGGGGAACCATGTCCTGTTTGTGGCAGTTGTGAGCACCCAAATCCAGCTCGTTTTACCTCTGAAGAAGTCACAAAAAAAGACGTTGAACAAGCGCGTTTAGAACAACAAAAGCATCAAGAGCAACTCGATACCGTCAGTGCCCGAGTTCAAAAAGGCATGCTGGTGGTGGCGAAAACCCAGCAATCGCTAGACAGCATTTTGCTCCAGCTTGGTGAAAGAGCAATAGAGAAGAAAGAACAAGTTGCAGCGCAATTATCGATTTTAGACAATGAGTTAGCTCAGCTACGTCGCCTTGACCCTGAGCAGACTAGCCAACAACTTGTGCAACTTGAAAGTCAGTTCACCAAAGTGAAGAGTGAATTAGATGAAAAAACACAACAATTAAATGATGCGAATGTGTTACTAGCGCGACAGTTGGCGGAAGTCGACACTTATTCAAAAGGGATCCCAGCACAGTATCAGAAGCAGGAAGAGGTTACGGTCGCCATTGCACAAACAGAGCATTTGGTTAAGCAATATCTCGACACTGAACAAACGACGAAAGCACATGCTGAGCAGGGAAAACAGAAAACGATTGAGCTGCAAGCAACATGTGATGAACTGAGTAAGCAATTAAATCGGACTCAAACTGAAGTAGAAGAGGCTCAGCGACTCTGGTTAGAAGCGCTTTCGAGCAGCCCGTTTGCAGATGAGCAAGCCTATCTTGCCGCCAAGTTAGATCCGCAGACACTGGCGCTTCTAGATGTCGAGATACAAACGTATGATGAGAAGTCTGCCAGTCTACGAGGCTCAATTGAAACGCTACAGAAAACACTTGAAGGCGCTTCAAAGCCTGAAGTCGAGATGTTGTCACAAGTAAGAGAGCAAGCCAATATTGCTCACCAACAGGCGCTGAACGCTTATTCTGAGGCTAAGTCTGTATTAGATCGTATCCAAGAAGTGCAAAAGAGATTAGTGGCCCTTTATGCGCAAAACGAGGCTCTTGAAAAAGAGTACCAAGTGATCGGCACTTTAAGTGATATCGCAAATGGTAAAACTGGGGCAAAAGTGAGCTTACACCGCTTTGTTCTTGGTGTGTTGTTGGATGATGTGCTTATTCAGGCCTCTCAACGTTTGCGGATCATGAGCAAAGGGCGATACGAGCTTCGTCGTAAGGAAGAACGTGCAAAAGGTAATGCAGGCTCAGGGCTTGATTTGATGGTGGAAGATGGCTACACCGGCAAGTTGAGAGATGTTGCGACCTTATCTGGCGGTGAATCGTTTATGGCGGCATTATCGTTAGCGTTAGGGCTTTCGGATGTGGTTCAGTCATACAGTGGCGGAATTCGACTGGACACACTGTTTATTGATGAAGGCTTTGGTAGTCTTGACCCAGAATCGTTGGATTTGGCAATCCAAACCTTAATCGATCTCCAGCAAGGTGGACGAACGATCGGCGTGATTTCTCATGTCAGTGAGTTAAAAGAACAGATGTCACTGCGTGTTGATATTGAAGCCAGTCGAGTTGGAAGCCGAGTGAAAGTCGTTAGCTAGTAAAAACTAGTTAGGCAGGGTATTTGGGGTGGTACATAAAGTTGTGCTAATCCTTAAAGTAGAATAATAAAATATACGTTGGTTTAGGAAGTCGAATGGAAGCTGTACGCAAAGTCTATCAATATGCGGAGCCCAATCTGACCCTTGTAGGTTGGATGGGGCTACTTGGCTTTCCGGTGTATTACTATATATGGGCTTATTTGTTTCCTCAGCCCTATGAAAACTTGGCATTGAGGCTGTTTTGTTCGGTTTTATTTGCCTTGATCGCATTTCGGAAAGCGCTACCGAAGCATATTCAACGTTTTATGCCCCTCTTGTACTTATTTGTTATTGGTTTTTGTTTACCGTTCTTTTTTGCCTTTATGATGTTTCAAAACGCTTGGTCAACGGTTTGGGTCATGTCGTTTATGGCATCTATCTTTTTGCATATCCTGCTGGTTCACCAAACTCGTTTGATGCTTGCACAAGCGCTGGTTTGTATCGCACTAGCCTTTCTCTTTGCCTATGGTTTTGACTACACAAAAATCGCTGGTCATGTGGTATGGGCGTACGTACCTATATTTTTGTTTACTTATATTTTTGGCAATTTGTTCTATTTTCGTAATCAAGTCGAACATGAAACGAAGGCCTCTATTGCTAAATCATTTGGTGCCGGGATTGCTCATGAAATGCGTAACCCCCTTGCAGCGCTTAAATCATCATTAGAAGTACTCAATTCCGTGTTACCCCAAGCAAGCCATGGACGAAAAGAATTCCACTTAATGTCTCATCAAGAATTGATGTTGGCACGAGATGTAATTGCAGATGCCGATGAAGTGATTGAGCATGGAAATGAGACGATAGATCTACTGCTTACCTCAATCGATGAAAGCAGAATATCGAGAGGAACATTCAAGCAGTATTCTGCATTGCAGGTGGTTGAAGAGGCGGTGGCTAGCTTCTCGTATCGTCGAGCAGCAGATAAAGAAAAGGTGACACTCGATGTCATGGAAGACTTCCAATTTCTAGGGAGTGATTTGCTGCTTAAATATGCGCTATATAATTTATTGAAGAATGCGTTTTACTACCAAAGTGGAGATTCATTCCGAATCAGTATCACGCTCAGGGCCACTCAAGATGGTAATGAGCTGATACTAACGGATACCGGGGTTGGTATTGATCCCGCGATCAAAGAACATATCTTTAAGGACTTTTATACCTTTGGCAAAGAGGGTAGTTATGGCTTAGGTTTACCGTTTTGTCGTAAAGTGATGAAAGCACTTGGTGGTGATATCTCTTGTTCATCACAAGTTGGCGAATGGACCAAATTTACCTTAAGTTTTCCTCATTATCAGTCCAAGCAAGTTGAGGCGATCAAAATAGACTTATTAAAAGATAAGTCCGTACTTTATATCGGTGAGCAGAATGCTGTAGGGCGTTTATTAAATGAGCTCTCCTTTTATCGAGGTTTTCGCTTAAATAATATCTCTCTGGAGACGGCAACCAAATTTGAAGAATACGAGTTTGAATATGACTTGATCATGATTGATCTCGATGCTGCGGTTTCCGAACCTAACTACTTTGATAAGTTGGAACAAAGGCTGCATTTTACTGAGGCGCGGCTTGTGTATCTTTATGATGAAAATAGCCAGTACTATAACGCAATTGAACGCCATCTCACGGTGTATCCTATCGAAAAGCATCGCTTTTTGTTGAAAGGTAAAGAAGTTTTAGATGAACTTTTTTTCGAGTCACCCTCCGTTGACCGAAATGTATTGCCAGAGAAAAAAGGCATTGGCGGCAAGCGAATTATTGTTGCTGACGACAACCAATCACTTCGTACCTACACTTCGATTTTGCTAGAAAGGCAGGGTTTTGAGGTTGTTCAAGCGAAGAATGGCATTGAAGTCTTGGAAATGTTGGCTGCACAACCCGCTGATCTTGTCTTAATGGACATTGAGATGCCCGCTTTAAATGGCATTGAAACAACGTCACGGATTCGAAACTCAAGTGAGCAATATGCTTCGATCCCTATTCTAGGGCATACCGGAGATAAAACGGAACAGTCGATTGAAAAGATACAGAGCTCGGGTATGAATGACTATATTGTGAAACCAGCGGATAGTGATTTGATTCTCGATAAGATTGCCAATTGGATTTAGCGCTCCCCTATGACAAGACATAGGGGAGCCCTCTCTATTAAAGAAAATAGATGTTTGGCTGGTGGTAGGCGTCATGGCATACCTGTATCAGCTTTTCTAGTTGCGCGTCGGTAACAGAGCTATTTAGAGAAAACCGGATGATGTTCTTATTTGGAGTAGTTGCTGGCCGGCAGAAGACAGCGCCAAATACGCCATGGCTTTCTAAGTAGTCTCTAACCTTTTCTGTGTTTCTTTCATCCCCTGTTTCCAATGCAATGATTTGTGATTCACTGCGAATTGTGAAACCAATTGAGCGCAGGGTTTTAGCCAAAGCGTTGGCTTTTTCTGCGAGCACCTCTCTTTCCTTATCCGCTTTCAAAATGATTTCCAACGTTGCGCTGATGCGGTCAATTTCATACGGCAACATTGCCGAGCTGAAAATAGCCGGATAGGCGACAAATGGAATACACTCATTAGCAAGGTTGTTACACCAAATCGCTCCTGCGCGGTAGGCAAATGTTTTAGCGAGGCTCGCCGTTAGGAAGTCGACCTGTTTTGTTAAGCCAAGCTTATTCACTAAACCCGCACCATGGTAACCATGGGTGCCCAGAGAGTGTGACTCATCAACTAAGATCGCACAGCCAAGTTCTCTACTGATGGAAACCATCTCTTCCAACGGTGCGATAGTGCCGATGGTGCTATAAATGGAGTCAACAACAACTAACCCTGGGCCATGACGACGGATAAGCTTTTTGAGGTGGCGTACATTGTTATGCATAAAGGGATGAAGATTTGCACCAGCAATTCTTGCGCCTTCCCACATTGACATGTGCGCAAAAAAGTCGATGTAAACATTGGTATTGGTATCGCAAATAGTTTGCAACAGGGCAGTATTCGCAGCCCAGCCTGATTGAGACAGTAAGCAAGAAGAAAATCCGGTAAATCGAGCGAGTTGTTTTTCTACACTCGGTTTATCAGCTTCATCTTGAAGAAATATGCCAGACATAAAAGGCGTATCTGTGTTACTCAATAAAGACTGAACCTGAGCGTCAATGATTGTTGGATGATTTGATAAATCAAGGTAATCATTGCTTTGTAAAACGATATCTTGTGATGTAGGACGCTTACCTAATACAAGATGTTTACCATTCTGATTAGAACCCATTAAATCTTCAATGTAATGATCCAAAGACGATTTAATAAAGTCTGGCAGAAGCGGAGCACTTTTTAACATGTTCATGGTACATATATCCTTTTTATAAAACCTGGGCCAGCTGACAAGGGATATATGAATGAATCGGAGTGCATAATCTAGAGCTAAATATGATTTCTTTGCGCTAGTGAGCAAACAAAAATATACTGTGTATTAACTTATTTATTACTAGCGTACCGTTTGGGCGTGCGGCTGGTTCCACTTTTACTGTTTTGGTTGCTCAATAACCTTTCTTGAAAAAAACTCAGGCCAGTACATTTTTACGTAGCCAAATGAGACCCAAGCAACAAGAATCGTTGCGATCGTTAGCTCAAAGAAGCCAAATTTGTGTAACCAATGCCAATGAGGATGGTACTGCTCGAAAAATCCCGTCAACCGATGCATTGCAACAGCGCTAATGACAGAAGGGAAGGTGACTGCTGCAATGGAAGGTTGGAATTTCAAGCGCAGTAACCGGATATAGCAAAGGTAGATAAGCAAGGTCATAGTGATGGCTATGCCAGCTAATGCTCCGGTTAAAATAGGATCAGGCTGCTTAAAGTTCACTAGGTAGGTTGCTAAGGTTAAGTTGATAGGTGCGGCCATGATGGCAAGCGTCGGTCTTGCTCGCCTTGGTAGCATGCCTTCAAACACCAGACGATATAACACCAATGGCAACATGAAAAAGTAGATCGTGATACAAACATTCACCAGTGTTTCAGAAAAGACCGTATGACCAAACTGCGTGCCTGCCAAAGAGCTGCTGATCAACCCGACAGGGTAAAGAAACCAACTGGGGACAATGTTGGACATTTTGAAGTTAAGCAGTTGAAAGCTAAAAAACAGTACCATCATGGTAAAGTGCAACAAAAGAGCGGCAAACCATATTGGATATGCAATGACGGGTGAAATAACAGCGAGATAGTCACAAAGGATCAATAATGCCATGCTCATAGGGGCCATCAGGCTGCCACTAAGAGGATGACGAATATCATTTAGAAACGTATTGAGGTTGGTGAAATACTTAATAAGAACTGGGAGCAGTAACAATGCCCCTAAGCCAGCCATATAAGGACGCACTAATATCCCAAATTCTGGCATATACAAAGCCCACGCATGCCCTAGACCAATCATTCCAAGAGCTAAGGCCGCTTGAGAAGGGGGAACATTTTGGAATTGCGTTAGCCTGCGCCAGTTCAACGGTTTTCTCCTAGAACATCTACTCTAATCAAGAACGAGGCTATCCTTAGCCCGGTTGAATTTTCGGCAACGATAATACAAGTTGAGTGGTTACGGCGCAATTCTCAATTTGGCTCACGAGGTAAGTCTACTTGCCTCAACTTCTCATTTTTTAAGGTTCGATGAAGTAGCTGACTGTAAATAGGTTGACCGCCTAAGACTTGAGCAAAGATCACCGCACCCAGGCTAGTAATAATCAATGGTAGGATTAAGTAGTAATTGTTGGTCATTTCAATCACCAATAAAATGCCTGTGATTGGAGCGCGTACAGTGGCTGCAAATAATGCACCCATCCCGGCAATTGCAAACATGCCCGGTTGGATATCAAGCTCTGGGAATAGACTCTTAGCTGTTAATCCAAATGCATACCCAAATAGAGTCCCAAGTGCCAGCATTGGCGCAAAAATGCCACCAGGTGCGCCTGAGCCAAAACAAATCATAGTAGTGATAATACGGCCGAGGAACAGCAGCAAAAGAAAGCCTGCACCATAGCCACCATTCGTGATATTGGGAATCAGTCCAATACCGCCGCCAGTGAGTTCTGGCATATAAAGCAACATAATGCCAAAACATCCGCCAATGAGGGAGCCTGTTAAGAGGTAGCGCTTACGGTCGTTTTTGTGAATTCGTACAAATGCATCTTGTGACAATGTCACTAACTTATTAAAGGCAACACCAAAAATACCAAAAAGAGCCCCTAATAGTAAGAAGAGCCACAAAGACGGTAAGCCAGGTGGCTGATATTGCGGCATGGTAATAACTGCGGCTTGTCCATTGATGGTACGAAAAACAATATTTGCAGCAACGGCAGAAATGATAACCGCGCGTATCGATATTAAAGAGTAGCGAAATTGAGGGCGCATCTCCTCAACCACAAACATAATACCAGCCAGTGGCGCATTAAAGGCTGCGGCTAAGCCTCCGGCAGCTCCTGAAGCGAGAAGAGAGTGCTTGGTGTCATCATCTTTGACTCTGAAAATGTCAGTGACCATACGACCAATGGCGCCACCCATCTGAACGGTTGGTCCTTCACGTCCAAGTACCATACCTGATCCAAGGGCACCCATTCCGCCGAAAAACTTCACAGGAATAACACGCCACCAACGAACAGGTCTAATGCCGTCCATTGCTCCTTCAATCTCTGGAATACCGGAGCCAGATGCTTCTGGCGCGAAGCGATGAACTAAGAAATAGCCAATGAATGCAAGGCCAGCACTGATCAAAAAGGCGGCTAACCATAAAGGAACAATATTCCCGATTTCAGTTTTGAGCCAATCAGTTCGAGTTTCAGAGACAAGGTGAACCGCAATTTCGAAATAGGTGCCAATTAGACCAGCAATGATGCCAACAAGTGCTGACAAGAACAGTACTGAAACGGGGGTTTTATCTTTAGAGAGAAATTGATTGATGGTGTCTTTAGGCATTTTAGACAATAAAGACAACTTAATTTTCTCTCTTCGGGTCATGGGGTGTTTGGCCTATTTACTAACGAGTGGGGAAGGAATAGGTAAATTATACTCGTCAAGGTGTTTTACTATAGCGACAGAAATGGAATTTTGATTTTCATATTTGATGCGTTTTGCACAGAAGATCACATGTCTAGACTTGAAGTTTGGTCATTTTGAGCCATAGTTAAGTTGTAAGGCAATCTGAACCGACTCGCAGGGAGGACATCAAGGCCTTACATACAATTTGGATGGATTCGATAACTCATTTCTAGAGCCTCGTTTATTATCAGGTCGCACCTATAGACTTCCTGATTCGCAAACTCACGATTGAGTAACGAGGGATAGGGCGCACTCAGGTAGTGCGCCTTTTGTCGTTTATAGCCCCATAATACGTAAGCTTTTAAGTGATTGTTTGACTTTACGCGTGCGTAAAGCCCTTTTGGGTATATACTCACTGCTGCAATAAACGGAGAGCAACAATGACAGCTAAAGTACCTACAAATATCATTACGGGATTTCTTGGTGTTGGTAAAACGACCGCTATTTTAGATCTTCTTAAAAACAAACCTGCGCACGAAAAGTGGGCGGTCTTGGTTAACGAGTTTGGTGAAATCGGCATTGACGGCGCCATAATGAGTGAACAAGGTGCCTTTATTAAAGAAGTTCCGGGTGGATGTATGTGCTGCACTGCTGGTGTTCCCATGTCGGTTGGGATAAATGCTTTACTGCGCCAAAACCCAGATCGCTTAATTATTGAGCCGACGGGTTTAGGTCACCCAAAGCAGGTTATTGCCACACTAACGTCATCTCAATACGAACGATACGTTGATCTTAAAGCAACAGTCGCTTTGGTTGACCCTCGTAACTTAAGTGATGACAAATACACTTCAAATCAGAATTTTAACGACCAATTAGACAGTGCGGATGTGGTTATCGGCAACAAAGTCGATCTATGTCATGCGCATGATATTGATGTATTCAACGATTGGGTGACTGATCAAAATCCACCAAAGGTCTTTCACAAACTCGTGAAGCAAGGACAATTACTGTTAGAAATTTTGGATATCGAAAGACGCGGTGGTAGTGCGTCTACGGTAATTGAGCATCATCATCACGAGCATGCTGAACTTGAACCTCAATTTCAATTAGAACCCGGAAAAGCTTTTGTTCGAAAAGAGAATAAAGGCCAAGGTTATTTTAGCTGTGGTTGGCTATTTGGCGCTGAGCACACCTTTGATTTTGATGAACTGGTTTCTATGTTGTCTGCGCTGACGGCAGAGCGTGTAAAAGCAGTCGTTAATACGGATAAAGGGTGCTACGCGTTTAATGTAGCCAAAGGTGTTGTATCCGTAAATGAAATGAGTTTGGAAGGTTTTGAGAGCCGTTTCGAGGTCATTGACTCTCAATTACTACCATGGGCGCAGCTTGAAGGTGTTTTGTTGAAGTTAGCAAATATTGAAGCCTAAGTAGGGCTCTTGCCCTACTTATAATATTTTTCAAGCTTTGGTTTCTAGCAAATCTAAGTGCTTTCTAATAATCAGTAATGCTGATTTCAGTTTTTCTTTGGTTGTTGGGCTTGTCAACGAAATTCGAATTGCATTCACTTTGTCATAGTGACCCACAATGTAGTCTTCGGCAGGACGGGCTCGAACCCCTTCTTTGAGCAAGATATTGCAGAAATGTTGGCTTGAGCATGGGCCAGAAATAGGGAGCCATACATTATAACCTTGTATATCTACAGGAATATCAGCAAATAATTCGTTCCATATTTTGTGTCTTATATCTAATTCGCTTGCTATTTGTTGATCGACCTCTTGCATTGTTCCATTTGCCAGCCATCGGCAAACTAAGTCAATTAGTATTGGGCTAACTTGTAGGCAATTTGTTTTCAGTCCTTTTATTAACTGATTTTTTTTTGAATGCGGTATTATAAGAAAACCAATACGAACCCCTCCTGCAAAGTATTTCGAGAAACTGCCTACATAGAGTGTAATGTCTGGAGCTTGAATAAAAAACGGTGTCCGGCGTCGTTGAGGTGGACAATAAAGAACATCATCTTCAATGATCATGACATTATAACGGCGACAGATATCGATAATCTCACTTTGTCGATTGCTACTAAGTTGCACACCTGTTGGGTTTTGGACTTGAGGGGTTATATATAAAAATTTTGGATTATGTCTTTTACAGTGCAACTCTAAATCTTCAGGTACAATTCCTGAACCATCAATTTAACTGGAACTACTTTTCTTTCGGATAAGTGGCAAATATCAATGAAGTCAGGATAACATATCCCTTCAACTAATATAGTATCCTTGGTCCGGGAGAGTGTTTGAATGATTAATGTGAGTCCATGTTGCCCACCATAGGTCCAAATCAATCTTCCGATGTCTATATTCGTCGTGTATTTATTACTTAACCAGTTTTGTAGTGTTTGGCTGTGTCCTATTAAACCCTCAGCACTGTAGTAGCCGAGTAAAGCTTTTGGCGTAGCCACTTCTTGGCTAATACTGATTAGTGCATCATTTAAGTATTGTGGTTGTGATGAAATCAAAGGTCGACACCAACTGAGATCAGTTCCCTTTGTTTTAATCATAGGAGCATAAAATTGCTCTTTAGTTTCTTGATTTTTCACGTATGTTCCGCTTCCTACTTTTGGTTCTGTTAATCCTCTTTGCTCTAGTTCTCTATAAGCTCTTGTTACTGTTCCTACGGTAACCCCAAGCTTATATGCCAATAAACGCTGGGGTGGTAATTTGTAGCCAGCTTCCAATTCATTTTTTTTAATAGCTTCTTCGAATGCATCCGCTAATAGTATGAATTTTATTCCAGATTTATTTGAAATATCAGGTACATACATAGTATTAACTCCAATTTTCAACCAATAGTTCTTATATGTTAACGGTATAAGATTTGAGCGCGTAATAAAATAGAAAAATTGTCACCGTGACGCATTAATTGTGGATTTAATATTAAAACAAATTTAAATTTTATAAGAAATAAAGGAATAGACAGTTGATAAGGTGGTTTAATGACATCGACGAATTGGGAATTAGTACCAGCTATGTGCTTATTTGCATTTACAATCGCGATAACACCAGGGCCAAATAACTTTATGTTAGCTTTTTCTGGTGCTAGTAGTGGAGTGTTATCTTCTTGGAGGCATTTAATCGGCATTCGTATTGGTATCTTATTTTTACTTCTAGTTTGCTCTACAAGTATAGGTGTTACATTATTCTCATATCCTTCTATTTTTCTTTATATTAAGATTGTTGGTCTGACTTATATTTTATGGCTGATATTAATTTTAATACTGAACAATCCCTTCTCAGGAAAAGATAAAGAGAAAAAATCATTTAATATATCTAAAGCCACATTGTTTCAGCTAGTAAATGTTAAAGCGTGGATGGGGTCTCTATCTCTTATTTCTACATATAGTATTCCCGAGGATTATTGGCTTTCTGTTTGGCTAATTATCTTAATTTTTAGTTTTTTCGGTTTTATTGCTAATTTATTATGGGTTTTACTTGGTAAATACATTAGAACTTTACTTAATACTAATTTTAAACAAAGGGTATTTTCTGTATTTATAGCATTCTTAACTTTATTATCTATTTCGCCAACATTATTTGTATTGTAAGAGGTAGCATCATGAGAGAAGTGATCAATCTAAAAGGTAAGTTTAATTTATTTAATGAACATTGGTCTCCAAAGGTTGTTGGAGAATTGAATGATTATCAAATAAAAATTGCAAAATTTAAGGGGGAGTTTATATGGCATTCACACTCAGAAACAGATGAACTATTCCTTGTTGTATCTGGAAAAATGAAGTTAGCGTTACCGGATGAGACAGTAGATCTGGCTGAAGGCGATCTATATGTTGTAAAAAAAGGGGTTGAACATAAACCAATTGCTGAAGAAGAGTGTCATATTATGATGATTGAACCCAGAGGGACGTTAAACACGGGTGATGATGTAAATGATAGAACCGCAGAAAATGACATATGGATATGAATTAACTGAGTATAATCATTTTATCAAATAAAATTGGTTGCCTATTAACATCAACAGTAAGTTATGTTATGACAAATATAGACTTCAAACGTGTATTTGAACTTTGTCCTCATGGTTTAGTTATAACTGATAAAAATTTAATAATCGTTCATGCAAATGATATTGTTTTGAATCGACTTAGTATAAATGAGATTGAAGGAAAAAAACTTACTGATATATTCAATGAGGTAACACATGTAGAGTTGGAAAAATCTAAATCATGTGATCATAATAGTAATATTCTATGTATCGATTGTGAGTACTCTTACCGCGATACTTACAGCTGGTTTGAATTATCAATGAATAAGGTTTGTTATACAGATCTTATTAATAACGATATGATTGTATGGAGTGTTTCTGATATATCGATAAGAAAGATCAGGGAGAAAGAGCTAGAGGAGTTAGCATATATAGATGGGCTTACAGCTTGTTATACAAGACGACATTTTTTCTATCTCGCTGATTTACAATTAGAAAATTACCATTTATACGACAAAGAATTTTGTTTGATCCTGTTTGATGTTGATGATTTTAAGAGTATAAACGATAACTATGGTCATATTATAGGGGATGTCGTGCTCACTAATATTGCTTCAGTGGCAAAGTGTATGTTAAGAGACGATGATATGATCGGTCGTGTAGGTGGTGAAGAGTTTGCCATCATTATTTCTAATGATGATCAACAATATAATATTAGTTTTGCAGAAAATTTAAGACTAGAAATTGAAAGAAAATTAATAGATCCAGAAGTGACAATCAGTATAGGTCTAACTTTTGTAAATGAGTACGATAAAAATATAAAGGATATGGTTCGTCGATCAGATGAAGCCCTTTATATCGCTAAGAAGAAGGGGAAAAATAATGTAGTTTATAGATTTTAATTTATAAGTTAATAAGGTAGATAATCATGGCTAATATTTTTAACCCAATTATTATTAAAGGAATCCCATTAAATAATAGAATCGTTATGGCCCCAATGACTAGGGCTAGATGCAGTCAGCCGGGAAACTTGCCGAATATTTTAATGGCTGAGTACTATGCTCAACGTGCAACTGCAGGTTTAATTATCAGCGAGGCAACGCAGGTATCTGAAGATGCACAAGGCTATTCTTCAACTCCCGGTATTTATACGAATCAACAATTGCAAAATTGGAAAATTGTAACAAGCTTGGTTCATGCAAAAGGGAGTAAAATTTTTAACCAGCTATGGCATGCTGGCAGAGTATCACACCCGAGTTTATTAAATGGTCAAAGACCAATTGCACCATCAGCAATAAAACCTCAAGACACCTATGTATGGATTGCCAATGAAGATCGAAATGGAGAAATGGTTGCGTGTGTAAAACCCAGAGAAATGTGTTTGGAAGATATTAGAAGAGTTGTTGGTAATTTTGCAGATGCAGCAGAAAAGTCGATTGAAGCAGGATTTGATGGTGTTGAAATTCAGGGGGGAAATGGTTATCTGATAGATCAGTTTCTTCGTACCTGCTCTAATACAAGAACAGACTGTTATGGGGGTAATAAAGAAAAACGTTCTCGATTCTTACTTGAAGTTGTTGATGCAGTTGCAAACCGCATCGGTGTAAATCGAACTGCAGTTAGGTTATCGCCATATGTCACTCGGAAAGATATGTCATGTCCTGACATTGTGTCAACAACTCTAGATTTGGCCATAAAATTGCAGTTGCGAGATATCGCCTATTTACACTTATCAGAAGCAGATTGGAACGACGCTCCTGAAATTTCCGACTCTTTTCGAGCGGAGTTACGCCATCGTTTTTCTAATTGTATTATTGTAGCCGGGCGGTACGATCTTAAACGGGCTAGCCGAATTTTAGAGAAAGGTTACGCAGATCTAGTTGCCTTTGGTCGAGCTTTTATTGCAAACCCAGATTTAGTGAGACGCATGCAATTTAATATGCCTTTAGCTAAACTCGACCCAACAACATTGTTTGGTGGTGGTGAATATGGTTATTGTGATTATCCAAGGTATGTCAAATAATATTCATCTTTATAATTAATATCATATCGTTATTACTTGAATTTTAACTTAATAATGCTTTTTCGTTTCTTAGACTGATTATTTTTAAAAGAGTGAACATATCGTCATTGGCTATACTGTTTAAGCAGTCCCATGATTTGAAGGAAGACTATACCAATGACGTTGAAAGCTATCATCACACGGTTATTATTGTGTTCTTTTTATTTGCTGCCAGCGCACGCTGATGAACCCTTACCGGTAGTATTTATTACTGGAGAGTGGCCTCCATATACCTCTGCCTACATCGATAATGGTGGCCTAATTACCGAAATTGTTTCTGCGACGATAAATGAGATGGGTATTGACGCTAAACTTTCGTTTGTTCCGTGGGAAAGAGGGGAGAAAATGCTGAAAAATGGTGAGGCTTTCGGTTTCTTCCCTTATGCGATTACTCCTGAGCGCAAGAAAGACTTTGTTTTTTCAGAACGCTTGCTTATCAATCCTTCCGGTAAATTCTTTTACAAAACCAGCAAGCTAAAAAGTGTTCCAGAGATCAAAACATGGGCGGATTTTAAGCCTTATAAGTTTGCTGTGTTAGCAGGAGATGCATCTGTAGAAGTGATGTCCCAGATAGGTATCGAAATGGAACGGGTCATTAGTGATGATCTGAATGTTCATCGGCTATACAAAGAGCGTGTCGATTTTGTGCAGATGGATCCTGTTTTAGGTTGGTACTTGATTGAACAATTATATCCGGGAGAAACGCATCTCTTTTCAACCTTGGATATTACATTTCAAGAACTGATCGGCGAAAGTGGCAATCCGGATTGGGATTCTTATTTGATGGTGTCGCCAGATTATCCAAATGCTAGTGAATTGCTCAAGAGCTTTAATGACAGCTTGGAGAGAATTAAAGCAAGTGGTGAGTATGACGAGATTTTAACTCGTTATGCGCTCAATTAAATGTGTAATGGTTGTGGGAAACTCAATAGAAGCTGTTCAGGGATGGAATCATCCCTGAACAAAAATCGCTTAGCGTTTATTTTTCAGATAACGTTTACGACGCTCTTCTTTTCGCTTCGCTTTTTCTTCGGCTTTTTTGGTTGCTTCAATTTCAACTTCAATCAGCTCTTGTGTGATCATCTCTGGAAGTTCTAAGGTCACTTGACCAAGCGTGCCACCTCGAAGTTCGTGCAATAAAATTTCCGAGCATTTATGCAAATCAACACGGCCGCCAGAGCGTAGAGCACCACGACGGCGTCCAATTTCTTCCATTAGCTCAATGTCACTCTCTGGTAACTCTTCGATTTGATAGCGCTCTTTCAAACGTTCAGGGTAGGCTTTTGCAAGGTACTCAACCGTGTAAAAGGCCACTTCATCATATTCCATGGCGGTATCTTTTACCGCGCCTGTTGCTGCAAGGCGGAAACCGCTATGTGGGTTCTCAACCTTAGGCCACAAGATCCCCGGAGTATCAGATAAAACGATGCCATTTTGTAGATTAATACGTTGTTGACGGCGGGTGACAGCAGGTTGGTTACCCGTTTGAGCGATGGTGCGGCCAGCAAGCGTATTAATAATGGTTGATTTCCCTACGTTTGGGATCCCCATAATCATAGTGCGAATGTTTTTGCCAATTTCTTCGCGGTGAGGTGCCAGCTTACGGCAAAGCTCAAGGATTTTGTTCACTTCTTGTGGATTAGAAGTGGTGATCGCCATTGCTTTAACATTCTTTTCTTTTTCAAAGTGATCAATCCAAAGCTGAGTTAACTCTGGGTCGGCTAGATCTCGCTTGTTCAGTACTTTTACTACCGGTTTTTCACCACGGATTTGTGAGATCATCGGGTTTTCACTACTGAAAGGGATTCGAGCATCCAACACTTCGATGATGACATCGACCTGAGGAATCGCTTCTTCGATTTCTTTGCGGGCTTTGTGCATGTGGCCCGGAAACCACTGGATTGACATAAGAATGACCTTAAAAAATAAAGTTTGCGCACATTGTAAGGGGAATTCTCACCCTGTAAAGGGGCGCTATCCAATCCTTATACACCTTGTTTGGTAAGGGCTTGTCTATATCATCGCTTTTTTCGATAGAAATTAATCGTAATTACCCATTTTAATCGAGTTTATTCATAGAGCTATACTGCGTTTGGGCAGAAAAGAGCTTTTGTCATGCATTGGAGAGCAACTATGCGTATGTCAAAAAGCTTCTTAATTATTTCAATGGGTCTGGCGTTTAGCGTTCAGGCACAAACTCTTACCAGAGACAATGGTGCACCAGTTGGTGATAACCAAAATTCACTGACGGCAGGGCCTAATGGTAGTGTCTTGTTGCAAGATGTTCAGTTGATCCAAAAACTGCAACGTTTTGCTCGTGAGCGTATTCCTGAACGTGTGGTTCATGCAAGAGGAACTGGCGCGTACGGGGAATTCGTATCTAGTGGTGATTTTAGTGATCTAACCATTGCCGATCCTTTTAGCGAGAAAGGCAAAGTAACGCCTGTTTTCGTGCGCTTTTCTACGGTTATTCACTCAAAAGGTTCACCAGAAACCTTACGTGATCCCCGCGGGTTTGCCACCAAGTTTTATACTGAACAAGGCAACTGGGACTTAGTGGGAAATAATCTACCCGTATTCTTTATTCGGGATTCGATTAAATTCCCTGATATGGTTCATTCATTGAAACCGTCACCCATTACCAACGTACAAGATCCTAATCGATTTTTTGACTTCTTTAGTCATGAACCGGGTTCAACTCATATGTTGAGCTGGGTTTACTCCAACCGAGGCACGCCGAAGAGCTACCGAACTATGGATGGTTTTGGTGTTCATGCGTACAAATGGATAAACCAACAGGGCGATGTTAAATACGTTAAGTTTCAATGGAAGAGCCAACAAGGGATAGAGAGTTTAGGGCCTGATGACCTCGCGAAAGTACAAGGTATGGATTTTAATCACTTAACTAATGATCTGTATAGCGAGATCGGTAAAGGAAACAACCCTAAGTGGGACCTATACGTTAAGGTGTTGACACCAACGCAGCTTAGCGAACTGGATTACAATGGTCTTGATGCGACCAAAGTGTGGCTGAATATTCCGGATCAAAAAGTTGGAACCATGATTCTTAATCGGGTACCAAAGAACTTTTTTCAGGAAACAGAACAATCGGCATTCGCGCCTTCTAATTTAATTCCGGGAATTGAGCCTTCGGAAGACCGTTTGTTACAAGGTCGTTTATTTGCTTATGCTGATACGCAGCTCTACCGCGTTGGAGCAAACTTATTCCAGCTGCCCGTAAACAAACCAAAAGCGATAGTGAGTAACCATAACCAAGATGGCGCCGGAAATGGCAGTTTGACGGATTCAGGCGTGAACTATGAGCCTAGCCGTATTTTACCGCTGAAGGAAGATGACAGTGCAAGGGCGGTGGAAACGGCACTAGTTGGAACTGTGCAACAGAAAGCAATCTCGAATCCGCGTAATTTCTACCAAGCTGGGGAGTTTTACCGTGGGCTAAGTAAGCAAGATCAGAAAGATCTCATCGTCAATCTGGCCGGAGATTTAGGAAAAGTTCAGGATGATGAAACAAAACACATCATGCTGAGTTACTTCTATCGAGCTGATAAGGACTACGGAAGTAAGCTAACTAAAGCTGTTAACGGTAATTTAAGCCGTGTAGAGAAACTAGCAGAAATGTAATCGGTTTGGCCCATGAGGTAAACAATCC
This sequence comes from Vibrio sp. NTOU-M3, assembly GCF_040869035.1. Lineage (NCBI taxonomy): Bacteria > Pseudomonadati > Pseudomonadota > Gammaproteobacteria > Vibrionales > Vibrionaceae > Vibrio > Vibrio sp. NTOU-M3. The sequence continues at coordinate 127,326 of NZ_CP162101.1, read as the reverse complement.
GCTCTTTTCTGCCCGGAATCTAGAGGATGCCTCATGGGCCTTTTATATCAGATAGTTGACTGGAGGCTCATTATGAAACGTCTGTGGCGTAGTGTATTCATGGTCATATTATTGGTTGGAGGAGTAAGCCAAACCGTATTTGGCAGCCCCTCTGAAAAAGAAGATGCTCAACAAATCTCTGCTTACTTTTTCGCTGCTGCGCGGATAGGAGAAGTCGATGTTCTGGAGCAGTTTATTAATGCTGGATTCCCAATCAACTTACGTAATCTTGAAAGTTATACCGCATTGATGATCGCAGCATACAATGGCCAATCCAAAGCGGTGGAGTTATTGATTCAAAATGGTGCAGATGCATGTGCTCGTGATAAACGTGGTAACACTGCTCTGATGGGGGCATTAATTAAAGGTGAGCTATCAATCGCTAAAACCCTCTATCAACAAACCTGTTCTGACCGACCCAATAAAGCAGGGTTGACGTTATCTGAGTTTGCCAAAATGTACGGGCAGGCTGATACGCTGAAAGGGTTTGCGAACAAAGATAAGTGATAACGACTTTCAAAACGATCATCGATATAAGATAATAATTCTCATTATAAAATAGTTTTTGTAAGTTTCATGAAGCTTTTTCCGTGGCCTGATAACTTGGTTTCCCGCTACCTAAGCGTGGATTACAGCCCTGATTTTATATCGCATATAGAGTTGCAAGGTATCCCTTTACCAAGTGATTTTGGTAAAGCGGTACTTAAGCGCCGCTGTGAATTCTTAGCAGGACGAGCGTGTGCACACCAAGCATTAAACTATTTAGGTCATGAAGCTACCGACAGTATTGGTATTGGTTGTGGGAATGAACCCGTTTGGCCTGAAGATATTGTAGGGTCTATTTCCCATTGTGTGGGGCATGCTGTCGCATCCGTTGCTCACCGTAGTGAAGATGTCGCTGGGGTAGGGGTAGATATCGAGAAAGTGATGTCTCGCGAGTGGGCGAATCAACTTTCATCACAAATTGTCTCGCTCAACGAACGGCATTTTGCTGGTCATTTTAGTGATTTTTGTCAGTTTCTAACGTTAATCTTTTCCGCAAAAGAGGCGATCTATAAAGCGATTTTCCCTACCATTCAGCAGATTTTAGATTTTGATTCAGTCATTCTTGAGCAGATTGATTGTGCTAAACAAGAACTGACTTTTGCAACAACGCCTGTTCTCGATGAATATTTGAATAATGAGATGAATATTAAAGTCCGTTATTCAATGATGGATGATGCACATTACATCACATGGTGTGTGATTGGCGAAAGTCACCTGAAACACTGACTAATTGGACGAACTGCTATTTCCTCGAGCTTGCTTAACCAGTTTGCTGGCTTCACTTCTACAGTGGACATTAAGTTTGCGGTATACCTTGTAAATATGTGTTTTAACGGTGTTTTCTGATAGGTATAGCAACTTTGCGATCTCTTTGTTTGTGCTTCCCTGAACCACTAAATCGAGGACTTGCCGCTCCCTTTCGGTCAGTTGATCAAAGCTGCAATCGCGTATGTTACTCGGATCTCGATAAAGCATGATCAATTCTTCCAGATACCGTCGTGGTATCCACATACCACCTTGTAAAATACATTTCACACCATCAATTAAGTGTTGCGCGCACGCAGTTTGTAGGATCATCCCTCTTAATGTGCGCCAGCGAACAAAAGGGTGGTTAAGCCCCAATTCTGGAATGTTGTAAACCAATATATCAAGATTAAGTAGGTCAAAATCAGGCAGTATGTCGAGATCCTCAAGGTAGGTGAGGTAATGAAAATCGAGAATCACCAAGTCCATCGTCAATCGACTGCAAAGGTGATTGAACTTATCTGGATGCACGGCGGTAGTCGTAACATCGCTTAAACATAAAAGCTGTTGTTCGATTAAGTTACTTTGCAAATTGTTGTCCGACAGAATGACGAGCGTTGTTGGAGCCATAATAGCCTTTCCGTATGCATAGCCAATAAAACGTTGTATTTAGATACGTTATGAATAACGTCCTATTGATTGAAGTATAAGTTAAACTCTTGAAAGCGTTTTAAAAATGGTAAATAGGTTGTAGAGATAGCCATTTTTGAGTAGTCGTCAGGTTTAGATTTATTTATTAGTAATAAACGTTTTGCTAATAAAATAAGGTTTGATTGGTCTTTTTTTTCCCAGTTAGTATGATCGGTTTCCCCCTTTTACTGTTGCGCAACAAAGAGTATTAGACCTGCTCGATTTGGGTGATAGAAATCTAATGCTAATTCCATGGGTTTTTTCATACTTTTCTAATAAGCCGACAGTAAGCCTATGAAATTTAGTAACTAAATATCTTTGTTAACCTTCGTATTATCTCATTCTATGAGTTGCGTAAAATGCCATCTCATTTATGAGAATTTTTGTGGCGCATAGATTCCTATAATCACTTTGCTTTCGGGCATATCGAAAGGACAAAACCTTCAAAACACGATGGAGTGAATATTATGAATCTACAAAAAACAGGCTTGGCAGTAGCAGTGTCCGCTCTTCTATTCAGCGGTGCCGTGTTAGCAAATAATTCTAATGATTCCTTTGGTAGTGATGATGTAGCCAGTCACAATGATGTATTAAGTAACAACGCAGTCGCTAGTAACAACAACACGCATAACCATACCAACACCAATACGACCATCGGTAATGGTGATGACGGTAACAGTTATAACGAGAACGGAAACGATGGAAACACCACGACAATTGGTGGTGGTGATGATGGTAATAGCTTTAGCTATAACGAAAATGGTGACGATGGTAACAATTCATGGTCAGACAGTTTGAATACGACAACTACGACAACCAATACATCAATTTCTTTAGAAAGCGATATGGTAGTCGCAGATGCCGATCTTAACGGTAGTATTTCAAACGTTTCGGCAACGAATACCCAGCTTGCGTTGTTAGGCTATCAGCGTGTCTCAAGTGCTAACTCACTAGACGGATTCTCTGGTACAGCAGGTATTACAACGGTTGGTCAAAATGCTGGGGCCAATTCTATGGTGCAACAAGCCGTAACCACTAACGCCTCTGTGTTTACCAAGTAAGTAGAGGGATTCGCCATGCGTTTAGCACTGTTCGTCTTGGGATTACTCATTCCAACATTTGCGTATGCTGATGATCTAGTGCTGACTGACTTTGAGCTGTCTGAAACAGAACTGGACAGCTCTCGTGGTGGTCAGTATTACATTGACCTCGACAGCATCGCGGCAACCTCAACCGTGGAAGGAATCAGTTCAGGTAACGTAGCCGAGCATGTGGTTACAGGAAACAATACCATTGCTGCTGGTGCGTTAGCAGCAAGTTCAGGGATCACGAACGTTATCCAGAACAGCGGTAACAATGTGCTGATTCAAAATTCCACCGTTGTTAATTTAACACTTAAGTAAAATGAAACTCCGGCAATTTTTCATTTCGTTTGTTTTACTCACACCTTGCTATGCGGCCGCCTTAAATTGGTTGCCTGAAAGAGGAAGTTTTCAGGTGCCTGTTAGAAGCTATAAAGAAATACAGTTTGGTGATGTGATTCGCCAACAGTATGACTTCAGTTGTGGCTCTGCGGCATTAGCATCACTGCTGACCTATCATTATCGAACCCCCAAAGATGAAGCCGATATATTTAAAGCGATGTTCGCAAATGGCAATCGGGAACTTATTGAAAAACAGGGCTTTTCGTTACTTGATATGAAGCGGTATTTGATGAGTCAAGGATTTAAGTCAGAAGGGTATAAACTGACGTTGGAGAAGATAGAGTCGATTGGATTACCGGTCATTACTCTGGTTGATTTTGATGGTTACCGTCACTTCGTTGTGGTGAAAGGTATCAATCAAAGTGACGTGATATTAGGTGACCCTTCTCGAGGGACAATAGTGATGAGCAAGACCAAGTTTGTTCAGTTTTATCAGGGCATTGTATTGCTAGTTCGCAATCATGCAGAGGTAGGAAAAGAAACCTTCATTGATGTGGCCCAGTATAGACTTTACAACCGAGCACCATTGGATAGCTCACTGCCTCGAGACTCGATCGGCCAATTCACTATCACTTTGCCGGAGTCAGGAGAATATTAACCTATGTCTAACTTCATTAGGGTGCTTCTGATTGCCTTAGCTTCATTTTCGGTAGCAGGCAATGTTCAAGCAAAAGTGAGCTCCCTGCTCACGCTGAATCCGCTGACTGATGTTGAATTGATGGAATATCGTGGCGGTTTTGGTGTTGCGAATGATTATGTCGTTAATATTGGGTTGAGTGTTGTTACCTCTATTAACGGAAATACAATTTTTAATTCGCACATTGCTGATCTGGTAATTCGTAATGGGCAGATCATTTCTTCAGGGATAGCAGACAGTGGCGTAAATGTCGTGCAGGTTGGCGAGAATAATCAGGTGGTTCCAACCGAATCGACAGAAAATAGCTTGCCCGTGGTCGAGAGTGAAACTACCCAGCCATCGAATATAGAGCCAATTGATAGCACACCTGTTGTGAGTCACCTAGCTGTAAATCAGGGGGCTACATTGTTGAGTCATGTGGTTCAGAATACGCAAAATGATAGCGTGATTGGGCTCAATACTGTGGTAGATATTGATTCACAGGTGAGTGGTGCACTCCGAGATTTGAGAGCTAACCTTCGCTTACAAGAAGCGCTGCAAATGCAATTGTACTGAGAGAAACATAACTCAAAGCAATTCAAAATCCCCCAATGACAAGGGGGATTTTTTTGCGTGGATAAAAAGGGTATTAAAAGGTGAACGGAACACGCATGGTCAATTGGAAATCAGGAGAGTCTTCAGTGAGGCCTGCTTGAGCACTGACGTTGATAGAGGTTTGATCAGAAAAGGCGTAGTTCATCCCTATACTGATGGTATCCAATTGAAGCAATTTTGCATCATCACTTTCCTCACCATTCACTTTACTTTTTAAGATGGTCTTGTGGTTTAAGCCAAACGACAAAGACAGATCGGGGTTCACGGCAAAACCTAACCCTGCAGCTAATGATAGGGTATCTCCGATATCGACTTTAACGTTTTCGCCCCCGACACTGACATCATCTTCAATGTTGTAGATGTACCCAAGGTTCATAAACAGCACGGCGGGGTCGGTAGGGTAGATCATGGTGACGCTTGGCTCTACACTCCATAACCCTGACCCAGTTGGAACTTCGGTGAATGTATTGGTTGTTGTGTCGATATCAACCTCATAGGGAGAACGCCCGGTATCACTTTTTATTTTCACACCTGCGATCCAATATGGTGTGCTTTGGAAGTTAATCTGGTGGCGAATTGCAAATTCAATATCGCCTAATCCACCCCCATCAAGTGTTGTATTGATCGTATTTGCAGCTGCACCATCTTGAATTGGCCTTGTTGATATTTGGTCATTTCTGTATACGAAAGGGAGCCGAAGTTCCAATTCCGTACTTTCAGTTAAACCATAACGTGCGGTTAAGCCTGCTGTTATAGTGGTTCGGTCAGAATCACTGACTTCAATTCGGCCGACGATGAGCGTAGGTAGGATGGTGTAGCCAACAACAGAAACCTTGTTCGATGAGTTTTGGGTGTAACTCAAAGAAGTTTCGACGTTAAATCGCCCCTTTGGTGTTAAGACACCAGATTGGGTGATGACGTCTGCCACTGTTTGTGCACGATTATCGCGATTCTCAATGGTATCGTTGGCCATTGAAAAGGCAGAAATGCAAGCGATCGCGAGTGTAGAAAGTCTAGTTATTTGTTTCGTCATAGGTCTGTCCATTATAATTATCAGAACTGTCAATTATTAGATAGAAGACGAACAATTGACTCGCTATAAACGAAAGTTTGGACTCGCGATATGTCCTTAGTTACGCCAAGGTTTATTAGGTTTGTCTTAAATTTGGTATTAATAAAAACTTAAAACTGAAGTTAGTAAAGGTTCAATGAGAAGGAAAGGGCTCCAGCGGAGCCCTTTGTGTTGTTAGAATTGGTAGTCAGCCACAAGGCCGAATGTACGAGGTCCGCCCATTTCGATAAGATCATTCTTATGGCGAAGAACGTAATCTTCATCTGTTGCATTCTTAATGTAAGCTCGAATGGTGAGATCATCCATGGCATAACCTGCATTAAGATTTAATATTGTGAAGTCGCCTGCTGACGTACTTCGGGTATTGGCGAGATCTGTAAAGTAATCCGTTACGTGATTAACACGAGCACCAAAGAAAATGCCCGAATCTAGCTGCTGGGTAAAACCAAGACCTGCCGACACTTCAGGTGCATAGCTGAACTCATTCCCATTTAAGTTTTCAATAGTACCGCTTGGCCCTTCGGTGATTTCTGTTTTTAACAAGCCTACAAATGCGAATACGTCCAGACCTGAGTCAAACCAGTAATTGGTTTCAACTTCAGTACCGTATGTTTTTCCTTTAGGGATGTTTGCGATGTAATTGTCGAAACGATTTCCACTGTCGCCAAATACGACCGTTTGATAGTTTTCATAGTCGTTGTAGAAGACATTTGCAGTTAAACCAAGTCTATTTTCAAGGAAAGTTGAACGGGAACTTAGCTCATAAGTCCAGACTTCTTCCTGCTCAAACACAAACACCTGTTGTTGGTACTCGTTGTACCCAAGTCCGCCAGCGTTGTATCCTTTACGAGCAGTAAGCCCAAGCATTGAATTGTCTGATACATTTAACGTTACACCGACTTTTGGTAGCAAAATACCGTTACTTTCATCGGCATTGAAATCGAGTGGGAACCTTGCGTGGTCAAAATCACGCTTCAGCTCATCTTTTTCGTAACGAGCGCCAAGTAGCAAGCCCCAACGGTTGTTGAGTTGGACTTTTGAATCGAAGTAAATTGAGTTGGTCAGAACTTTATCTTTACGCTTCATCGAGTCTGTTTGCGTATCTTGATCTTTGTAAAAACTACTTACCCCGACAATGGCATTGTATTTGTCATCTAACGAGTTATAAGACAGCTTCGCTTCTGCGGTGTAGTTTTTTTCATCAACATCACCCCACCAGTCCGTACGTGGATAAGCTTTGAATTTCGTATTGTAGTCCCGGCGCGCAAGCAATACATCAAGGGTTAATTCATCATTGATCAGGTAATTTACGTCAAAATTTGCATTCCAACTTTCAGTGGTTTGACGTCGAGTACCGTTTTCATCGATATATTCAAACTTGCCTTTTTCAGAAACCAGATTTGTATATTGACCTTCTTCATTACGGCTCGCCAATGTCAGTTTTAGCGTAAGCTTATCGTTAGACATCGGTTTGAATAACAGCTTACCTCTCACATTATGAGATTCAACTTCAGAAGGGTCCCATGGATATTGGTCATTATCGGGCAGCGAGTAATCAATTGGTGTATTACCCTTTGTGCCCTCAGCGGCTAATCGAAATGCGAGCTTTTCAGACACGATTGGGGCAGAAACAACACCCGCTAAATGATATTTGCCATCTTCGTTTTCATAGCCACCACGAACTTTACTTTCAAAGTGGAACGTTGGATCTTTGGTTTTGATGACCACCGCGCCGCCAATACTATTTCGGCCTTGGTTGGTTGATTGAGGGCCTTTATAAATCTCTACTTGTTCTGTATCCCACAATCCGGCTTTACCAAAGGCCTCACCAGTCCATGACTCTGACACGCCATCAACGGTCGTATTCACCCTTGGTGTCGCTCCTGTCATGAAGGAAAGGAAGCCTTCACCAGGTCCACGACCATCTACACCTCGAATATGTGGAATACCAGATGGGGCATTCAGTACATTCGGGACGCGATCGAGTAGATCGTAGTATGTTTGATCTTCGCCATTGTCTGCTTCATCAGTAAAAACGGTGACTGAGCTTGTGTTCTCAGCAAGTGTACCACCGAGTTTCTCACCAAGTACCACAATGGTTTCTTGGCCTTTCTTCGTGTTGCTGTTGTCCACTTGCTCTGCTGAAAGAGTGGTGCTGGCTCCAAGGCAAATTACACCAATGAGCATGGCAAGTTTAGTTTTGCCAGTATTAGTGATGGTGATGCCACTGTTTAAATCCATGGGCTTCATGACCTGAGTATTCCTTAATAAAAAAAAGAAGAAAACATTTGATGTTGTAACAACATTTATGTAAAAAAGTGTTGCGGCAATAATACTAATGATAATTATTATTATTTACAACAATAATGATATAAGTTTGTGCTACCTCATTACTAGAAGATATGCATGAAGTTTCGACGTACAAGTTGGATTTGTGATGGATATAAAGGCTTATCGAACAATAGAAAATAAGAATATCAATAGTGCTTTAAGTGGTTTGCTTGAAGCTAATGAAGAAGTAGGAGCTCCATGTTGGTGGGACGAGGTGCAGACAAAAGGAACACCTTTTATCCTTTCCCAAGATAATACAAGTGCTGAGCTGCTATTTCTTTGGCGAAACACGGATGACAGTGTTGAAGAAATATACATTGATATCAACGGTATTACTGATCATCACAGCTTTGATATGGAAAGGCTTACCCATGTTAAAGGAACGGATGTTTGGTTTTATAAGACAAGGGTAAACAGTACGTGGCGGGGGAGCTACGCGTTTATTCCAGTAACACATGAACGCGTCCAACCAGCGTACCAAGGAACATACCAAGAGAAACGCACCAAGCATCGGGAGTGGTTGAGAACCATTTTTCCTCTTAGTGTTCGCGATGATTTAAGTAAAAACAATTTGTCAGCCTGCGAATGGGGACGTTCGAAAACGCCGCTATCTATGCCAAAGGCAGTATCGCAAAGTGCTTGGTCAAGGTTCGATACAAAAAATGGCGATGTTCAGGCACGAGCGAACATGCAGCTGACTTGGACGAGCCAGTGTTTAAGTAATGAGCGCCATGTTTGGTTGTATTCGACAGCCAGCACTGACCAAATAGCTGAACTGCCGTTGGTTTTGATCTTAGATGGTCAATTTTGGTCTCAATCCATGCCTTTGTTTAGTGCGCTGACCGATGCGACGAGCAGCGGTCAACTTCCACCTGCCTTGTATGTCTTCATTGATGAAATCAATGGAGCGCTGCGTAGCGAAGAGCTCAGTTGCAACCCTTTGTTTTGGCAGGCTATCACTCAAGAACTACTGCCGTTGGTTGGTCGTTATTTCCCAATTACTAATGACGCAAATCGTACGGCTGTTGTTGGGCAAAGCCTTGGTGGTTTAAGTGCGATGTATGCCGGATTGAACCATCCGGATCGTTTTGGTGCGGTTGTTTGTCAATCGGGTTCATTTTGGTGGCCTGATTTTTCGTTAGTGAAACCACCTAGTGAATATTCTCCCTTCCAAACAAGCGAACCTTTAACTCAAATGAGTCAATTAGTTCATTCTGGCCTTGGTTCTAACGTAAAGTTAAGTGTGTTTATGGAGGTTGGATTAGGAGAGGACGTCATGGTGGACTTGAGCCAAGACCTATACCAGCAACTTAAGCAACAAAACCATCGGTTATCGTTTCGCACCTTTGATGGTGGGCATGAACGCCTGTGTTGGCGCGGAGGCCTCATCGATGGGTTGTCGTATGTTTTTAATTTTGAATCCTGATTTTTCTATTATTGGAGTTAACTATGTCTGAGAAATACATTAATCCTTTTGACGAACCTGAAAACCAGTTCTTTGTGCTGATTAATCACAACAATCAATATAGCTTATGGCCGGAATTCAAAGGGATCCCTTCTGGCTGGAAAAGCACATTTGGTCCGTCATTAAAGCAAGACTGCATTGATTATATCGAAGCGAATTGGCATGACATTCGTGTGTAAAAAACAAACAAATAGCCACAACGATAATAATTAAATTTTTAAGGAATACACCAATGCACACTCAACAAGTGCAAGATAATTTATGGCCCCTATTGGGCACACAACAAGGAATTTGGTTCGCTCAGCAAGTGATGCCAAACCCTGAAGAATTCAACGTCGCACATTATGTAGAAATCGAAGGTCAAGTTGATACGTCGATTTTTAGGCAGGCAGTGGCAAAAGGGCTTAACACTGCAGATTCATTACATTGTCGTTATGTAGAAGTCGAAGGCGTGATCAAACAGCAATTTCAAGCAGGAAAGGCTTTAGAAGAGGTGCTGGAGGTTTTCGATTTTTCCCATTTAGAGCAGCCAAAAAATGCTGCATTGGAATGGATGGAAAAAGATCTACAAACGGCCATCGATATTCAAGGCAATGAAAGACGCTACCGTCACTGCCTAATTCAAATTGGCTCCAAGCAAACACCAAAGTGGCTTTGGTACCAGCGTTATCACCATATTGATGTTGATGGATTCAGTTTTAACGCAATTAGCCAAAATATCACCCGTCACTACAATCACATGACACTCGGAACGTCCGAGCCTGAAGGTTTTACACCAATGGCCAAGGTAGTCGCGGAACATGGTCAATTTACCGAATCAGAGCAATACGACAAAGCACGATATTTTTGGAAGGAGGCCGGAAGTTTGTTGCCCGCTCCGCCTTCTTTAACCACTGGCGGAACCGATAAGGCACGTTTTGGTGTTGTTAAGCAGCACATTAGCCTTCGTGGTGGCGATTGGCTACATGCCCAAGGCAATAATGTACTACCCTCAGAGCTCGCAATGGCTCTTGTGTTTGCGTATTTACATTTACACAGCGGTAATGATGACGTCTGTGTCGGCTTCCCGTTTATGCGCCGAATGGGCAGTTCGGCAATGAGTGCGTCTGGTGCGGTTGTGAATGTACTACCTTTGGCATTTTCTGTTGATAAAACTATGAGTATTACTGATGTCGCTCGGGTGATGAATAAAGCCATCAGACAAGCTCGTCGTTACCAAATGTATGATGCAGAGCAAATCTCGCGTGATTTAGGCAAAGTAGGGCAACCCTTGTACGGCCCAATGCTCAACTTCAAGCCATTTGAAGATGAACTGCATGTTGGTAGCATTAAATCGAAAACGCATATCTTATCTGCAGGTCCGATCGATGATATTGAGTTTTCTCCTGCATTAAGTAACAGCAAGCTTGAGATTGAGCTCACTGCCAATGCGCAAAAGTACAATACGCAATCATTAGCGATTCATGCTGATCGATTTGCCAACATGGTGGAGCAAATCGCGCAAAACCCATCCATTACACTTGCTGAGATTGCATTTATTCCTCAAAGTGAGCAGCAAAGTATCGCTGATTGGTCTGTTGGCAATCGATGGCGAGATCCGCATCAAGATAAATCTGTTCTTGATGTTTTTGAACGCAATGCTGCACAAAAACCAGATGAAACTGCGCTCGTTTATAAGCAACAAAAATGGAGCTTTCAGTCACTGCGTGAAGCCATTGAGCAGCGCGCTGCTCAGTTGCGTACTTTGGGTATAAAGCCAAAGCATGTCGTAGGCGTGGCATTGCCTCGAAGTCCTGAAACCGTGGTTACTATGCTGGCTATCATGCGCTGTGGTGGGGCTTACTTGCCAATAGATCTTGATTATCCCCAAGAGCGCATAGAGACGATCCTTGAACAGGCTCAACCTCAAACAGTTATTGTTGAAGATAAAGAAAACCTATCATGGGGGGAATTAGCAAACTGCACAACACTTGCTGAATTAACCGCTCAACAGATTTCAACACCAGAACAGATTGATATTTCCAAGCATGATGTTGCTTATATCGTATTTACCTCGGGTTCAACAGGTAAGCCGAAAGGTGTTATGAACACGCATGGCGCGTTACTTAATTTACTTCATTCTCATCAAAACTCTATCTTTGCGAAAGCGATATCAAGCCTAGCGACAAATCGTTCGACTGAGCCGGAAAAGATTACGGTCAGGGCCTCACATACGACTTCATTCTCATTTGATGCATCTTGGGAACAGGTCATTTGGATGTTATGCGGTCACACGCTTTACCTTTATGATGATGAACAGCGCAAAGATGCCTATGAATTAGTTGAATGTGTAGCAAACGACCACATCGATGCAATGGATTTACCCCCATCGCTGTTTAATCAGATGCTTGATAGCGGGCTTATGGAGCAGGTTTATATGCCGACTCTGGTTCTCATCGGTAGTGAAGCGGTACCAGAAAAACTGTGGGATCGGGTGGGGAATTACCCTCAGCTGTTGGTAGAAAACTTCTATGGTCCAACAGAATTTACCGTAGATGCCGTGAGTGCTCCTCTAAATGCAGATACCACTCCTGTAATTGGTCGTCCGATACTCAACGCTAAAGCCTATGTTTTGAACAATGCATTGCAAGAAGTGCCTGTTGGCGTGGCCGGTGAGTTATACCTTGCAGGCGCAGGGCTGGCGAAAGGCTATTTGAATCAACCGGGAATGACAGCAGATCGATTTGTTGCCAATCCATTTGAGCACGGTCAGATCATGTACCGTACGGGTGATTTAGTAAAATGGCGCGAGAATGGGCAGTTAGACTTTATTGGTCGAACAGATGATCAGGTCAAAATTCGTGGTTTCCGTATCGAACTTGGTGACGTAGAAAGCGCAATCAACAATATCCCGGATGTGGATTCATCAGTGGTGATTGCAGAACGTTTTGGAGATTCACACCGTTTAATTGCGTATTGCACGTTAGTCAGCCATGCGAAGGGGCTTATCTCTGAGCAGCAGTTACTCGATGAAATGAGTCAGGCTTTACCAGAATACATGGTTCCGGCAGGTTTGATGATCCTTGACGCGTTCACGTTAAACGTCAACGGGAAAATCGACAGAAAGTCATTACCAAACATTGATCTTACCAATCGCGAAGAAGTGATCGCTCCGGTTACAGCAGAAGAAGTTGCTCTATGTCGTGCCATTGCAGAATTGCTTGGTGTTGCTGATGTTGGTATTTCAGATGATTTCTTTAACCTCGGTGGGGATAGTATCTCTGCAATGGGGCTTGGCACCATTTTGCGTAAAGTTGGCTTCGAACTGCGCCCCAAAGAAATCTTTGCCGCCCGTAGAGTTGGTGATATGGCGAAAGTGATGAAGCCACTAAACCAGCAAGAGCATGTGGCGCAAGAAGGGCAAATAAAGCCGTTGCCAATGTGGCAATGGTTTGAAGATACCTTCTCGGAGGACACCAGCTATGTTCAAAGTGTCTTTGTCGAAATCGAAGCTGATGTCACGTCGAGTGCGCTACAACGAGCGCTGGCGAAACTGGTATCGATGAATTCGGTGTGTCGCTTGATAAAGAAAGAATCGCAATATTATATCGAATCGATAGATCAACTTGATGTCGCATCGTGGGTGGAGCATCTAACAGTCGACGAGCTAAAACATGCCGATATTGATGCCATATTTGATCAGTATGCTAAGACAATGAGCTTGGCTAATGGTCAGCTACTACGGTTAGTGATGCTAAGTGATAGTAAAGGGCAATGTGGCCTGATGATCTTAGCCCATCACCTGTTGATTGATGGTGTCTCTTGGCGTGTGTTGTTGCCTCAGCTTAAATCACTAACTCGCGCGGAAGTTTCCGGTCATGACATCGTCATTCCAAATGAAGTCACGGGTATCAATACGTGGTCTCATGCGCTGCACAATTATTTGGATGTCGCGGCACAGCAAATGGCGGATTGGCGAGCACGAGAAAGTCGTCCTGTCATGCCGTTCAAACCTACGCAAGAGGATTGTCGGGTTAAGCATTGCCGAAATAAACTGGCAGCCGCTACCACAGAACGTGTGCTTGAGTTCGGTCAACTGTTAGAGTCGATTGATATTGAAGAAATCTTACTTTCATCCGTAAGTGCAGCCATTGCAAATGTGTTTGGCAACGAGGCGATTAAATTCAATCTTGAATCTCATGGGCGGGAAGAGTTTGACTCGTCTATCAACCTAAGCCAAACCATGGGTTGGTTTACCACAGAGTATCCTTTGGTTGTGGCGTTGCCGGAATCAGGGACAACGGTTGACTTGCTGCGTGAGGTAAAGCAAGCCAAACGGAGTATCAAGGATAAAGGGTTGGGGTATATGGCCTTGCTCCATCTTGATAATCCGCATCGTAACGAGTTAAAAGGACTAGCAAGTCGTTATAAGTCGTCAGTACTCTTCAACTACTTGGGCCGATTTGAGCAATCGTCAGAGAAATGGTCGCCGCAAAGTCGAGCTGGAAAATTTGCTGATACCTTTGCTGTTCTGTTAGACAGTGAACAAGCATTACAGCACGATCTCGAACTGAATATTTTTGTCGATGAAAATGCAGCCGCGCCCGCATTTGCATTGAACTGGTCATGGAACGAATTCCAGTTTAACCAAAGTGAAATCGACGTTCTTAGTGACAAAATTGAAGAGAATCTGAATTCCATTGCTAATTGGCTTTCTTCGAGAACAATGTTGGCTGAAGAGCTAAAAGTGCCAGCAGAATTGACGGTTGCCGGTATTTCATTGCCACAAGCTTCAAGCCTTGAAAAGCGATATGGAGAGCTTGCAGATGTGCTTCCGGCCTTGCCTTTACAAGAAGGATTGTTATTCCAGTCACAACTGGGTGATGAGAACAGTAATTACAATTCAACAACGCGATTAACCTTTGACGGTGAGATCAATATTGAACATGTTAAGTGTGCTCTTAATGTGGTGATAAGCCGTCATCCTCAATTAAAGGCTAAGTTTGATAGCGATATGCTGGGTAAAACCGTTCAGCTTATTCCTAAGGAGCTCGGTGAGTGGCCAATCGAAAGTCATAGCATTACTTCGATGGAAGAAAGCGAACAGCAAGCGTATCTGACTCGTTTTGAGAAAAGTGAACTGACGCGCCAGTTTGATCTCAGCAACCCTGAACAATCACTATTAAATGCGAGTGTGATTTATCATGGTGATAACCAAAGTACTTTGTACATCTCAGCTCATCACTTGGTGGTTGATGGTTGGTCGACGCCGATTTTGTTGAGAGATTTCCTAACGGCATATGCGAGTGGTGTTGATGTCTTAACGCCGATTAGCGCAAGTTATGCCAGCGTTGTTGAGCAGCTTACAGGAAGAGATAAAAAAGCCGCTCAGCAACGATGGGTGGATGTGTTACAGGGCGTGAATCCAGCCATTGCATTTGAAGATATCCCCGTCACAGATAAGCTCAACGAGCTCGAACTGTTTATCCCAGAAGACAAGACTCGAGCGATCAATCAGCTACTTCGCCACTATGGCCTTACCATGAACTCATTAATGCAAGGTGTTTGGTCGAGCATTCTTGGCAGCATGATGGGTAGAGAAGATGTAGTGTTTGGTACGCCGATATCAGGCCGCTTTGGTCATGTGGAAGGGATTGATGAACATATTGGTTTGTTCAGCAATACCATTCCGGTAAGGATGAAACTCAAACCAGATCTAAGTTTGCTTGAGCAGCTAAAAGCGCATCAAGAAATTCAGATTCAATTACTAGAGCATGATGAGCTTGGTTTGGGTGAAATTCAGCAATTGGCCGGCGGCGAAACGCTATTTGATACGCTGCTGGTGGTTGAGAACTATCCAGATCATTCAGATTGGTTTAACAAAGACTATGCTGGAGCACAGCTGTGCGATATTCATAACCGTGGCTACACTCATTACCCATTAACGATCTTAGTGTTACCCGGTGAGCAGATCCATATTCTGTTTGAATACCGCGATACAGCGGGTGTCGCTGAGCAAGTAATGCAGCGCTTTGAACAAGTGTTAGATGCGATTATCGCATCACCAGAGGCAAGCTTGACCCAGTTAGATTTACGTCTTGCTGATGAAGTTGAGTTGCAGCAGCATGTCAACCAGACCAAAGTTGCGTTACCAGAGCAAACCTTGCGTTCATTGATGGCACAACAAGCTGAGAAAACGCCCGAAAAACTTGCTTTGATTGATGAAGAACGAAGTTTCACTTATCGCGAAATGAGAGGGCAGGTAAAAGCGATAGCGGAGTTACTTTGGCAGCACAATGTGAGTGTTGGCGATATTGTTGCCGTTGCTTTGCCAAGAAGCACGAAGTTAAGTCTTGCGTTCAATAGTATTATTGAATGTGGGGCCGCTTACTTACCGCTTGATGTGGGTTATCCAGATGAAAGGTTGGCGTACATGGTCAATGATGCGAAACCTAAGCTGATCATCACGGCATCTGAGCACCAAGCGCGCTTTTCTGCATTCGGAGAGTTGCTGATTTTGGATGACCTTCCTGAGCCAGTGGCTTCCACGCTGACTGAAGAGAAGGATGGACTTGCGCCTTATCATGGGGCCTACATCATCTATACATCTGGCTCGACAGGGAATCCGAAAGGCGTGTTAGTTTCGCATCAGGCTATCGTAAACCGCCTGAAATGGATGCAGCATGAATACACACTCAATGCGCAAGATGTGGTCTTGCAAAAAACGCCGTGCAGTTTTGATGTTTCCGTCTGGGAGTTCTTCTGGCCGCTGATTGAAGGTGCGAGCTTGGTCATGGCACCACCGGAATCGCATAAAGATCCAGAGTGGTTAATGCAGATCATCAATGACTACAAAGTGACAACCATGCACTTTGTACCTTCTATGCTTGCTGCGTTTATGGCATCGATAGAAAACAGTCATGAACAAGGTGAGCGTGTCGCTCGAAGCTTACAGCGTGTTTTCTGTTCTGGTGAGGCATTATCGAAAGAACTGTCTAATCAATATGCACGCTGGATAGAGGCGCCATTACACAACTTATATGGTCCAACTGAGGCGGCGGTTGATGTGACGTATTGCCCGGCTTTTGGTTCTGCTTTAGCTGAAAGCTTAGGGACGAGTGTGCCGATCGGTTTACCAGTATGGAATACGCAGGTGTATGTGCTAGATAGCTTCCTGAGAGAAACGCCAGTGGGTGTCCCCGGTGAGTTGTATCTAGCTGGTGATCAATTGGCTATCGGCTACTTGAACCGCAGTGGATTAACAGCAGACAGGTTTATTGCGAATCCGTTCTCGAGTGGGGAGCGTATGTACCGTACTGGGGATGTTGTTCGTTGGTTACCCTCTGGAAAAATCGAATACCTTGGTCGAAGTGATGATCAATTAAAAATTCGTGGTCAACGGATTGAACTGGGAGAAATCGAAACGGCGCTTCAATCGCTTGCAGGTGTTAAGCAGGCCCTTGTCTGTGCAAAATCCTTGAGTAATGAAAAGGCTATGGCGGGTGCGGATGATCGCCAACTTGTGGGTTATGTGATCCTCAATGATGATGTCGAAACAGAGAGCGAAACTCTGCGCAACAAACTGGCAGAGCATTTACCAGCGCACATGGTTCCTGTTGCCATTATCTTGATGGAAGAATACCCGTTAAGTGCCAACGGCAAACTTGATCGCAAAGCATTGCCCCTTCCGAGTGACGTTGTCACTGGTTCTGGGCGGACAGCACGACCAGGGATGGAAACGCAACTTGTGAGCATATTTGCTGACGTGTTAGGGCTGGATACTCTGTCTGCAGAAGATGATTTCTTTGCCTTAGGTGGTCACTCATTAATGGCAATGAAGTTAGCAGCAGATATTCGTCGAATTCTTAATGTTCCTGTGACCATTGGTCAAATCATGGTGAATCCAACACCCGAGAAACTGACGGCATTATTATTAGACGATGAAGCGCTAAACGATCCAACTCTTGCTGGCTTTGGTGAAGTCCTGCCAATAAGAGCGGGATCTGGTCCTGCGCTCTTCTGCATCAATTCCGCCTCTGGTTTCGCGTGGCAATATACAGGTTTACCTAAATATCTGGATGGTCACTATCCAGTGTTTGGCCTGCAATCACCACGTCCAAATGGTGCCATCTCTGCGGGGCGAGATATGGAAGATGCTTGTGATATTCATATGAAAGCATTGAAGCAATTACAGCCTGAAGGACCATACCATTTACTAGGCTATTCCTTTGGTGGAACAGTAGCTCAGGCATTGGCATCTAAACTGCAACGTCAAGGTGAAGAAGTTGCGTTCTTAGGCTTGCTAGATACCTATCCACCTGAAGGCCAAGATTGGGAAGGGCCAATGAATGAAGAGGCGCAAGATGAGATCGAAAGAGAAAAGGATTTGTTCTTAGCAGCAAATGACATTACAGATGATGAGTTGGACAAGCAACGTATGGCGATGTTTAAAGATATTACCTCGAACTATGAAGATGCTGTCCGGCTATTATCTAGCGCAAAATCATCACCTTATGATGGTGAAGTGAACTTATTTGTGGCTCAACGTACCTTACCGGAGGGGTATGACATTGATGCGCATTGGAAGCCATTTATTACCAGGTTGCACAAGCATTATTTTGAGTGTTCGCACGAAGATATTATCGCGCCTGAAAACGTTGGTGATGTTGGGGAGCAGCTAAACACGTTGCTTAGTGGACTCCCAAGCTTGAAATAACAAAAATAAAACCGGCGATTTCGCCGGTTTTTTATTGGTGTAGATTCTTTATGTGAAATGCATGATATCGTCAGAAACGCTAATCGACTCTAGAATCTCGAGGAATGATCATTGGTGTCTTGGTTAGAGGATCGGGCATTACCAAACAACGTAGCCCATATACGTGCTGGATCAGTGTTTCTGTGATCACCGTATTGGGTGTTCCTTCTGCAACGACTTGTCCTGAATTCATCACGATTAAATGATCAGCGTAACGACATGCATGATTGAGATCGTGCAGCACCGCAACGATGGTTGAACTGTTTTGCCGATTCAGTTTTCTAAATAGATCCAATAGTTCGATTTGATGTGCAATGTCTAAATAAGTTGTCGGTTCATCTAACAACAAATAAGGTGTTTTTTGCGCCAGAACCATAGCAACCCAAACACGTTGCCGCTGTCCCCCGGATAATGCTTCAACGTTTTGGCCTAGTAATGGCTCAACCTGAGTTGCCTCTATCGCTTGTTGTACGGCCTGTTCGTCAGCTTGTGTCCAGCGTTTCAAAAATGATTGATGAGGGAAGCGTCCTCGACATATGAGATCGTGAACAGTTAAGCCAGATGGCGCAATTGCAGATTGGGGCAGTAGTCCCAACTGCTTTGCCAGTTCTTGACGAGGAAAGTGGCAGAGATTTTTGCCGTCTAACAAAACAGATCCAGATTTGGGCATGAGCAGATTGCTTAATCCGCGTAGCAATGTTGATTTACCGCAGCCGTTTGGTCCTAAGATGACAGTGAATTTATTGTCTGGGATGCCAACTGACAAAGATTGAGATATGACGTTATCTTGGTAGGCAAGTGTGACTTGTTCCGCCTGCAATCGATAGCGCGAGTTTATTTTATGTTGTGTTGCGTTAGTCAAATTATGATCTCTCTGATTGGCGAATAAGTAAATACAGCAAGTAGATACCTCCAATACTTATGGTTATCACGCCGACGGGTAATTGGTTTGGTGCAAATAAATTAACGGCGGTGAAATCAGATAGAGTGAGTAACATCGCTCCCATCAATGCAGAGGCCGTCAGTCCCACCGAGCCATCTTTGGTTAGCTTTTTAGCAAGTTGTGGGGCGACTAAAGCGATGAATGAAATCGGGCCCGTAGCAGCAGTGACTGCTGCTGTCAAAATGACGCCAGATAGCATCGCCAGCCGCCGAGTGCGTTCACCACTTACGCCAAGCATTGCGGCATTGTCATCACCCATTTCTAAAATGTTCAACTTTCTGACAAGTGTTGCAGATATGACAAAAGCGACAGCAATAAAAACAAACGATGGCAAAATTTTACTCCATCCCTGTCCATTCAATGTACCAGCACCCCATATGGCGGCTGTCATCGCTGTCTCCAACTTGCTTGTGAGCATCAGCCAGCTATTAAAAGCGCTTAACATGGCGCTGATGCCAATACCAATGATGATTAATCTAAATCCTTGGATTCCTTGTTTGTATGCCAGCAGGTATACAGCAGTTGCTGCAATTAAGCCGCCTGCGATTGCACCAAATGCAACCTCAAAATAGCTTCCCCCAAATACAATGATGACGACTAGTGCACCTGTGTATGCACCAGTGTTAAAGCCAATAATGTCAGGGCTTCCTAATGGATTACGGATGAGTGATTGAAAAAGTGCACCACTGACTCCGAGCGCTGCGCCAAAAACAAGCGATGCAAATAACCTCGGTAGTCGCCATTCAAGAATCACAATTGAAGTGAATTGTTCAGCGGTGCCGAACGCTACCTCAACAAGATCGGTCAGGCTTGTTCTTAGCTCTCCTTGAGACAAAGCGAAGGTGGCAATGATTGTTGTGGCTATCGTAAGCAAAATGCACCAAGCGACAGTCCGTTTGGATAATAGAAAATTGAAACGACCACTTTTGCGGCCAAGTAGGTAAGTACCTGATGGTTGCATTAGAGTTTACCAAAGGAGTTCAGTTTACGAGCGAGGTAGATTAAGACTGGAGCCCCGACAAATGCTGTCACAATAGAGACTCGGACTTCATTGACAGCAATAACACGGCCAATGATATCGGCGCTAATCAAAAGGAGAGGACCAAGAACCATTGCATAAAGCGTCAACCAGCGTTGGCTTGAAGAAGCCAGCTTTCGAGCTACGTGTGGGATCATCAAGCCAACAAAGCCAATTGGACCAGCAAGCGCTGTGGCACTGCCACATAAAATAGCGATCACTAGCAGGGCTAAAGCTTGCGTCTGTTTGACATTCGTCCCCAGTCCTTGCGCAACATCTTCACCAAGGGCTAAGTTATCCAACCCTGGTGCAATCAATAACGCGACTATCAATGCAAATGTAATGGGAGCGATGGCCGTAAAAGTCAAAGAGAGGTTTCTGATATCTAATGAGCCAGCGTCCCAGAAACGCATTTCGTCAAAGGCTTGAGGGTTTAAGAGTGTCACTGATGACGACACCCCCGCAAGAAGAGCACCTAGAGCCACACCTGCAAGTGTAATTTTTAATGGATTCACTCGGGCTTCTTTATATGTTCCTATGAAATAGACAAATAAACTTGTGGCGAGAGCACCGATAAAAGCGAACCACAGGTGTTCACTCATCAAATGGTTACCGAAAATTGCGACACCAATAAGCACGAAAAAGCTGCTACCAGCATTCACACCGAGGATGCCGGGATCTGCAAGGGGATTTCGTGTCAAAGATTGTATTAAGGCACCTGCCACAGCTAACGCCGCTCCGACCAGCAGTCCAACGAGGGTTCGTGGGACTCTTGCTTCGAGGATTATTTGGCTTGCTGTTGATGTTACTGTGCCTCGCAAGCTTTCAAACACAATGCTTGGCGATATACTTTTGGCACCGATCACCAAGCTTAAGATGCATGTGAACAGCAGTAGAGCACATAAAGAAAATAACGTTAAAGAGTGGCGATAAGTACGTTTTTTACGGGAGTCTGGCGTTTGGGGGAGTGCCGTTTTACTTGGTAAGAGAGAAGAGATTAAAGGCAACTTATGAACACTCATAAATACAATTGTAAATAATTATCATTGCTATTATTGTAACTTGATGCGTAGAATGTTCAAGCAATAAGCATCCTCTTTCAACGTGTTGATTTCACGACTCACAATATTTGACGTAAGAAATAATGAAAATGCCCAAAATTATGCTGGATTTCAGCTTACTTAAAGAAAACCCGAATTTTAGAATGGTATTTATTGCAAGGATGATGTCGATTCTTGCTCTTGGCATGATGACCGTCGCTGTACCAATACAGATACATCAAATGACTGGCTCAACCCTTCAAGTCGGAATGATCATGGCATTAGATGGCATCGGCATGTTTGTCGGGTTGCTCATCGGAGGCGTTTTGGCAGATAAATACGACCGACGCAAACTCATTTTATTCGCCAGAACAACGTGTGGCATTGGATTTGGGGCGTTAGCCTTAAACAGCCTATTGGCGGAATCTTCCTTGGTTGCACTTTATGTACTTTCTGTGTGGGATGGCTTTTTTGGTGCGATGGGAATGACGGCCTTGATGGCTTCGTTGCCCGTTATTGTTGGGCGAGAGAATTTGCCCTCAGCGGCGGCACTGAGCATGCTTACCGTTCGCATGGGAATGGTTTTGTCACCAGCGATTGGTGGGTTGCTCATCTCGTTTGGTGATGTCAGCTGGAACTACCTTGCTGCTTCAATTGGTACCTTGTGCACCTTATTCCCGTTGTTCAGACTTCCTTCCATGAAACCGAGTCATGACGCACCAGAAAATCCGTTGTTGTCATTGTATGAAGGCGTAAAGTTTCTCTTTTCGAACAAAGTTGTGGGGTGTGTGGTTGTTTTTGGTACCTTAGAAACACTCGCAACGGCGGTTAGAGTTATGTTTCCCGCGTTGGCTCTTGAAACATTTACCGGGAATGCCGCGAATGCTGGTTTGATGTACTCAGCGATCCCATTAGGTGCGATGGTCGGTGCATTAACGTCAGGCTGGGTAAAGCAATCTCAACGGCCGGGAATGGTTATGATCTACGCAACCATGGGAACATTTTTAGCCATTGTGGCCATGGGATTGGCAGGAAACTACTGGTTATTCCTTGGTATATTGGTGATATACGGATACTTAGGTTCTGTGGCTTCGCTTATTCAATATTCTATTGTCCAAGGACATACCCCAGATCACTTATTAGGCCGTGTAAGCAGTTTATGGACAGCGCAAGACGTAACTGGAGACTCAATGGGTGCTATTGGATTAGGTGCTTTAGGTAAGGTTATGGCGCCAGCAATGTCGATATTTTCATTTGGATTGGGGGCGACAGGGATAGGGATGTTAATGGTTATTCTGTTCCGCCCGCTGCGCCGAGCAAAGCTATTTGATCCTGCTTTGGCTCCGCCACCAGAGCCAACCGGTTCAGCAAAAGAAGCCACAGCGACAAGTTAGAATAAACCGCCCTATATGGGCGGTTTGTTTTCTATTGAGTAGTGAATAGTGTTTCAATGTTCTCAAGTAAATTCATGGAGCTGTAATAATCAAGTCTAAATGAGTCATTACCCATTGCGTAAACATGGTGATCTCGAACCGCTTTCAAATGGGCGATGAACTTATTTTCTCGTAATTGCTGAATCACAGGTGTTTCTGCGGCGAATAAAAGTATGGATTGACCTGTTATCGCATCGGCAAAGTTCTCACCATTGACTGGAACAATGTCTTTTCGTCGTCCCATTTGATGATTGTCTGTGAGTGGTTCTGGGATCTCACTTAACTCAAACCCTAAGGCTTGCAAAACTTTTCCTTGGGCGGAGTTTACTGTCCAAAAATTAGCACCACGACCATCGCCATAATACACCATGGCAGTAGTTGGTTGAGGTGGCAGTTTAATGCGCTCTTTGACTTCGACAACCCTATGATTGAAGCGTTGAATTGCGTTTTCCGCTTGCGTTTCCCGATCAGTAAATGATGCTAATAGTCGGGCAAGCTCTTGCCAGCTTTTATCGTCATAATTAATAACCAGAGTCGGAGCGATAGCTGAGAACTGGTCATACATTTTTATTGCAGAGTCACCACCCGTTGCGGACACAATAATCAAATCTGGTCGTTCTTTGGCGACGGCTTCTGCATTAGCTAGGCCTTGATACAGTGGTTTAACGTTTCTTTCATTGGCAACGGAGCGCCATTGATAAAAATACCCGTCTTTATCTGCGACAGGACTGTTGGAAAGCGTCCCACCCGAAGCAATCACTGGAGCATCAATAGCCAAAAGCGTTCCTGTGATCGAAACACTGGTGGAAACAATTCGCTTGGGTGGCGATGTCAGTGTGATGTCACCATAGCTTGACGTTATTTTCTTTGGCCAACCGTCTGAAACAGTTAATGGCTTAGACTGCTGGTCTGAAATTGCAGCATCATTGCATGCCGACAATAAGGTCAGAAAAAGCAGCCCTATAAAAATTCTCGCATAGTGGTGTCTCATCATCAGTTCCCGTGGTTAATTGCTCTATAACGAACGCATATGACTTCATTTTTGGTAGAAGGTAGCTACTTTATTGCGAACTACTATCATTATCAATTGATTTTGTCTTTGCTGCTGCTTACTATTGGTTAAATGATAATTGTTACCATTTGTTTCTTTGTTCATAAACAACGTCAACCAATTCCTATATAGGAAATAACTTACTAAGGATTATAAAAAATGGCGATTCCCAAGATTGCTGGCTACGAAATACCAGAAGTTGATACTTTCCCTGATAACAAAGTCAACTGGAGTATTGAGCCAGACAAAGCGGTGTTATTGGTTCACGACATGCAGGAATACTTTATTAACTTCTTTGATAAGGCCAAGCAACCTATCCCACACTTACTTCGCAATGTACAAAATATCGCACAGACAGCTCGTCATGCGAATATCCCCGTGGTTTATACGGCGCAACCTGCGAATCAAGATCCTAAGGAACGTGCTTTACTAACGGATTTCTGGGGAACTGGGCTCACGCAAGAAACAGAAATCATTGCAGAAGTTGCCCCCGAACAAGGTGATATTCAGTATAAAAAATGGCGCTATAGCGCGTTTAAGAAGACGCCTCTATTAGATTGGATGAGAGAAACGGGGCGTGACCAACTGATTATTGTCGGGGTTTACGGTCATATCGGTATTTTGTCCACTGCGCTAGATGCATTTATGCTAGACATTAAGCCCTTCATTGTCGGGGATGCGATTGCAGACTTTTCTTTGGAAGATCACCAGTACGCGTTGAAATACGTTGCAGGCAGAGCGGGTTGCATTAAATCAATGTCGCAGGTTATCAATGAAATAGCACAGGGTGGGCAACTGAAGTCAGAGCTGAGCCTAGCTTCCATGCGCGTTGATGTCGCAGAGATTCTAGATATGGATCTTGAAGACGTTGATGTTGATGAGAACCTAATGTTTTTAGGCCTAGACTCCATAAGAGCAATGACGTTATTTGAAGCTTGGAGAAAGCAAGGCATTGATATTGCCTTTTCGGACATCATGCAAAAAACCACCTTAAGGGAATGGTGGCAAATGATTGAATCGAATTTGGAAGTTGCCGCTTAGAGCTAAAGTAAAAACCGATTTCTGATGAAATCGGTTTTTTTATTATGAAGAGAATTGTTCTCTTAGCACTTTCTTGTTTATTTTACCCACCGGAGTTTTGGGTAAGGCTTCAGCAAAATGGATTTGGTCAGGAATCTTGAATTGAGCAAGTCCTTGACTGTGCAAGAAGCGTTTTAGTTCAACAGGCTTTGGCTTCTGGTTGTTTTCAGGAACAATAATCGCACAGCTGCGCTCGCCCAGAAACTCATCAGGTATGGCGACTAAAGCGACATCATGTACGCTGTCATGTTGAAGTATCAGATTTTCTACTTCTTCTGCGGCGATTTTTTCTCCTCCTCGGTTGATTTGGTCTTTATCACGTCCAGTAACAATGATGTTGCCGTCAGAGGTTAGCCGAACGAGATCTCCCGTGGCGTAAAATCGTTCTGCGTTAAATGAACGTTGATTGTGTTCTTTGGCGCGGAAATAACCTTGGATCGTATATGGGCCTCGGGTTAATAGTGCACCTTCTTCACCAACAGGGACGGGTTTGCCTTCGTCATCAACCACGAGCACTTCATCGTCTGGCGACATTGGCCGCCCTTGTGTTTTTACGATGACATCAATCGGGTCATCTAAACGTGTATAGTTGACCAAACCTTCCGCCATTCCAAAGACTTGTTGTAATTGGCAGTTTAGCTTATTAGGTAGCTCTCTGGCTGCGGTTTCACTGAACTTGGCGCCGCCAACTTGCACAAATTTAAGACTAGAAATATCGTCACAGGCAGTCTCTGCATGTTTCATCCAAAGTAACGCGAGTGGTGGTACAAGAGCGGAGACGGTGATCCTATGTTGTTCTATCAGCTTGAACGCATTTTGTGGTGAGCTATCTTGTGTCAGTACCACACAGCCCCCAGCAAAGAAAACGCCTAATGCACCCGGGGAACTTAATGGGAAGTTATGCGCTGCTGGCAATACGCACAGATAGCGTGTTTGTTCACTGAAGTCACAGATTGCATTACTTGCGATAACGCTATATGCATAGTCATTGTGTGTTCTTGGGATCAGCTTTGGAGTGCCTGTAGTGCCACCAGACAGCTGGAAGAAAGCGACATGGTCAGCATTGCTGTTTTGAGCAATACCTTGTGCTTCATAAAGCGTGCTTAATTCGGTAATTTGAGAATCTATCGATTGGTCTGTGTGAATGAGGTATGACAATGATGCACATTCATCCTGCAAAGTTAAGGCCGTCTTTTGGGCATCAAAACCCGGCGTGTCATCAGAGAAAATATACGCTTTTGCTTGTGCGTGACGACAGAAATAGCCGAGCTCAAGAGTTCGGTGGGCCGGCAGTGCAACAACTGGCTTTATCCCTTGCATGGTCAGAGCAAAGAAGCAGATATAAAACTCCGCTCGATTGCTGATTTGCATGACAACATTGTCACCCGATTTCAGGCCTAATGTAATGAATCCTGCAGCGAGCTGGGTGACTTTGTCATGCAACTGTTGATAGGTGTATGAGCATTCACCACTGATGATGGCTAAAGCATCTGGATGAGTCTTAACCGAGTCCAGAAAATGGTCGAATAATGTTTTATCTTGCCAATATCCCTTTGCTCGATAGTACTGAGCGGACTCTTTTGGCCATGGTGTAAAATCTAGCGTGTGCTGTGTGTTCGTCATGCGTTCTATACCGTAAGTAGTTCGTCAATTTGAATACCAGCAGCACGTAAAATTGTTCCCATCTTAGCTCCTGTTTCATCTAGCTCACTCTGAGGTGAAGAGTCCGTGACGATACCTGCACCCGCAAACACACACATTTCGTGCTGGCTTACTTCTGCGCAACGAATTGTTACCACCCACTCACCATTACCCCTTGCATCACACCAACCAACCATGCCAGTAAAGTAGCCACGGTCAAAGTTCTCTATCTGCTTAATGGCTTGATAAGCCGAATGTCTCGGGAACCCGCAAACCGCTGGAGTAGGGTGGAGCTCAGCCGCGATTTGCAGTGCATTTGTTGTTGGATCGTCTGCCTGACCTTCCAATACGGTCGACAAGTGCAGCATTGTTTCCGTTTCAATCACTGAAGGCACCATTGGAGTAAACAGGTTATGGCAATAACGACTCAAGACTTTTTCGACTTCCTCGACAACAAAACTATGTTCATTCAGATCCTTTTGGGTATCTAACAAAGAAGCACGTAAATGAAGGTTTTCTTGAGTGTTTTTAGACTTGGGACGAGAGCCGGCTAACGGGTTAGAAATTACATGGCCACCTTTTTTGGCCAGTAGCAGTTCCGGACTGGCTCCCATCAATTTAGCGCCACTTCCAATGTCTGCAGCAAAGGTGTAACCATTGGCATTGATGGATAATAAGTTACGCAGTAGCACTGTTTGGTCGATCGTGTGATCTGTTGCCAGTCTGACTGAGCGTGAAAGTACGACCTTTGATAGCTCTGTGGTATCAAACAAATTCAAGAGAGTAGATACACCTTGTTTGTAATCGTTTCCTGTTGGAGCAGACACTATGGTCGCTTTATTTGAACTTTGTTTATCTTGTCCTCTTGCTCTGTGGCTACTGGAAACATAAAGCTTCTCTGGGATAACAAATCTTGTTGGCGTATTTTCATCGAAAGGAACGGTGGCAAACAAGACAGGGTTATCGTTGTGTTCAGACTTTGCTTTTTCCAACATTTCATTGGCTTGAACTGCCAGTTGTGAAAATGGAATGGCTTGCTCAAGTTGTTGTTCAATACCGACGCCTAGCATCGAACTATGGGGGGAAGCAAAGAAGAAAGGGGACTCATCTAATCGCGCATCCAAAATCTCATCAGACATTTTGGAGAATCCAACAACTTCACGTTTCATAAACCTAACCTCTAAATATTCTGTTACTTATATTTGCGAATTGTTTCGTATGCGAATACAGTGCTAGAGTATAGATGAGAATAATTATTAATATCAAACGATAATTAATTGCATTTTGATAAGGAGTGATAAATGACGTCAGATTTCTGCTACCACTTAAACGTTGGGGTAAGGTAAATGAATAGTACTTTTGAAACGGTACTCCTTACTGGAGCAGGTAAAGGTATTGGTTATGCTGTGTTGGAACATCTGTTAGAAAATGGCTATCGAGTGGTAGCGACAGATAAGGATATTTCGTTGTTGAGCCAAAGCCTTGAAGGTCTTAGAGCTCGCTTTGATGAATCTAGGCTACGTTGTTTCGAATTGGATTTATTAAAACACGATGAGGTGAACGACAAAGTTTGCCAACTCGATCGTGAGTTTCAGTTTGACCATTTAGTGAGTTGTGCTGGGATATTGCATCTTGGTGCAGTGAACGATATGCCTCTGGATGAGATCAAACAAATGTTTGATGTAAATACCTTTGGTGCTTTGGCGTTGGTCCAAGCGATTTCAAACGGCATGAAAGATAGGCTGCAGGGAAACATTGTCGTAATTGGCTCAAATTCGGCAAATACACCTAGGTTGAATATTGGGGCATATGCAGCAACAAAATCAGCCTTACATATGCTAGTGAAATGCGTTGGTTTGGAACTTGCTGAAAAGGGTATTCGTTGCAATCTTGTTAGCCCTGGTTCAACGAGAACAGGCATGCAAACTCAGCTATGGAACGCCAACTACGGCGAGAATGAAGTCATAAAAGGGAACTTAGAACAGTATCGATTGGGGATTCCATTAGGGCAAATGGCAGAACCAGAAGACATAGCTAAAGCCGTTCTCTTTCTGATGTCTGATGGTGCTAAACAGATCACAATGCATGATCTTCGTGTGGACGGAGGAGCAACGTTAGACAACTAATGAAGCCGGGCATTATGCCCGGCTAAATAGTTAAGCGATCTCAGAATGAAGGTATTCATTTTGGTAAGCGACCTTAACAGCTTCATCGAGTTTAGATAAGAAGCTGACAGAATCATCCCAGTTCAAACACTCGTCGGTAATCGACTTGCCGTAACACAACTCTCCTGAATTCAATGCTTGGTTACCACCTTGCAAAAAGCTTTCACACATCACACCTGAAATGCTGGTTTCACCTGCGGTTAATTGATCACAAATGTTATTGATAACATTGAGTTGGTTTTTTGCAATCTTACCACTGTTGCCATGACTGCAGTCGATAATGAGGCTAGGTGATAACTTGTTGTACTCAAGGTGATAAGCAGTACTACGAACATTTGGACTTGAGTAGTTTGGAGCCAATCCTCCACGAAGAATGACATGACAATGAGGGTTGCCTGGTGTCTGGAGTGCGACCGGATGCCCATTGGAACCGGATGTCACCAGTAAGTGAGAGTCTCCTGCCGCATGTATTGCGTCAATGGATATGGAGGTGTTTCCGTCTGTTCCATTTTTAAAGCCGATAGCACAGTGAAGTGCTGATGCAAGTTGTCGATGAGGTTGTGACTCTGTTGTACGTGCTCCAATCGCCCCCCAGCAAACAAGATCAGCAATATATGGAGCAATGTTTGTATCGAGAAACTCTGTTGCAGTAGGGACGCCAAGCTCTAGTATCGATTTCAATAATGAGCGACTTTGATAGACACCTTGCTCTAAATTGAAATCGCCTGTTAACTCTGGGTCGACGATAAAACCTTTCCAACCTTTTCGTGTTCTCGGCTTTTCGAAATACGTTCGCATGACAATTTTTAACGTTTGACTAAATTGTTTTTGAACTTTGGCTAATCTATTCGCGTATTCCAAAGCTGCATTAGGGTCATGGATTGAACACGGGCCAATGATCACAAGCATACGCTGATCTTTTCCCGATAGAATATCTTTGATCTCGTCACGTTGAGTTTCAATAAAACGCGCTAAGCGCTCATCTACTCCAGATTTAGATAACACAGTGTGAAGGGTAGGCAGTTGTATGGCTGACGCTGCGTTGATGGCGTTGTGTAAAGGTTGCATGACTAATATCCAAATAAACCAAAAGACGATAAATGTAATGATGTTTTATTAGAGTTGATAATGGTTATCATTTCACTCTTGGGTAGATAGTGTGAAACATTTTGTAACTTGTCAATACGTGTGAAGATGCGATTTAGCACATGAGTATCTAAAGCTTGCTAAAGAGAAGGAAGATTGCGAGCAAAATGTATACTTTATTCGAAGCCTTTAATCCATTTTAACGCGCTTTATTAATGTATTTATAATTAGATAGTAGTATCAATAAGGATAACAGTAAATAAGAGGTAAATCGTATATTTAAATTATTGACTCTCTAGTTAAATAAAAACTCATCTAACTTTCTTAAAACACAATAACTGTTTGTTACAAAATGTCATACCTTTTAAATAAAAACTAGAGATGATTTATAAATGAATTTTACTTTGAGTTTTTATTGATTGAATTATTAATATTATAACCGGCTTCTATTATTGTTTTTTTTGTTAATAACAATTGTCCTTAAGTAAACTTTAAAATTATTTAAAGTGAACCTTAATCAAAAGCTCACTATAACTTCCGAAAAAGTGTCATTCCTTTTTAGGTTACTCGATCTCTTTCAATGTTTTGGGTGATTTTTAACTTGATGTTAAGAGTTGATTGAGCTAGCAACAACAAGGAAGTAGGCTGTTTAATCTTATCTGTTTTTATTTATGTCATTGAATTTAGTGAGTTTTTGTTGTTTGTTTAATTGTTCTATTGTCATTGCGCAATTGTGATCTTGCTTCAATTGTTTTCTGAATGGTATTGATTGAATGCATTTGTAATTTGAATGTGATTACTCTCTATTAATTTAATTAAGCTGGAACTTACGTTTATTTTATTGGGTGCAGATCACGTATTTGACCAATTCTATATAATGAATTTAATCATTTTGGATTATGGTATGACCAATATTAAAGATTGGTTTAAATAATCTCTAAATTAGCATTGTCTCAAAGTGAAATACGCTAAAAATAAAGCGTTTCTTTGGGCGTTTTCCTTGGTTGAACAGGCTTTATTTTAACGCTAACGGCTCGATTTTGGCTGTTAAAGACAATTTATAATAATTAAAGGTCAATTAAGTTCTCCTTAATGCTTTAGAGAATAACAATAGAAAAATAAGAATATTTGGTGAGGTAAGGGAAGCTTTACATCACTTTGTTTAACGACGTAATTGGCATAGGTATTGGAGACGTAATATGTCTAAAGAAGGAAGTGTTGCTCCTAAAGAGCGGATTAACATCAAGTATATTCCGGCTACTGGAGACGCACAGGCTGAAGTAGAACTGCCACTGAAAACTCTTGTTGTTGGTGATTTCAAAGGACACACGGAAGAAACACCAGTTGAAGAGCGCAGTACAGTATCAGTAGATAAAAACAATTTTGAATCTGTTATGCGTGAGAGTGATCTTAAGCTTTCTACAACAGTCAAAAACAAACTGAGCGATGATGAAAATGCTGAGCTTCCTGTTGAGTTAAGCTTTAAATCGTTGGCTGATTTTTCCCCCGATTCAATCACTTCTCAAGTTCCTGAACTTAATAAACTTATCGAGCTGCGTGAAGCTTTGGTTGCACTAAAAGGTCCGCTAGGAAACATTCCGGCATTCCGCGATCGTCTTCAAGACCTGCTTGCTTCTGAAGAGTCTCGCGAGAAACTGCTTTCTGAATTGAACCTTGTGAGCAGCTCTGAAGAACAACCAAAAGAGTAATTTAAGCCTCTTACGTTAATTATTACAGTTTAGGAAAACAATCATGTCTGCTACTGAATCAGTATTGGAAAGACCGGAGCTTGCTGAAGGAAGCTTGCTCGATGAAATTATGGCTCAAACCCGTATCGCACCAAGCGAAGAAGGGTATGAGGTGGCGAAAAAAGGCGTTGCTGCCTTTATTGAAAACCTAATTGGTTCAAATCAAGCTGATGAAGCTGTGAACAAGTCTTTGGTTGATCAAATGCTTGTTGAGCTGGATAAGAAAATCAGCGCTCAAATGGATGAGATCTTACACGATGAGGCATTCCAGCAGATGGAATCATCTTGGCGTGGTCTTAAGCTTTTCGTAGATCGTACGGATTTTCGCGAAAACAACAAAGTTGACATCCTGCATGTGACAAAAGAAGAGCTTTTAGAAGACTTTGAGTTTGCACCAGAAACGACGCAAGCAGGTCTATACAAGCATGTGTATTCTTCTGGTTATGGTCAATTTGGTGGTGAGCCAACAGGTGCAATCATCGGTAATTATGCATTTACACCATCAACACTAGACATGAAACTACTTCAATACATGGGTGCGCTTGGTGCAATGGCACATGCTCCATTTATCTCAAGTGTCGGTCCTGAGTTTTTTGGTATTGATTCTTTTGAAGAGCTTCCGAATATTAAAGACCTCAAATCTACATTTGAAAGTCCAAAATATACCAAGTGGCGTTCTTTGCGCGAATCTGAAGACGCACGCTACCTTGGTTTAACCGCACCAAGATTCCTACTTCGTGTCCCTTATGATCCAACAGAAAACCCAATCAAGTCGTTTAACTACAACGAAAATGTAACGGGCTCTCATGAACATTACCTATGGGGTAATACAGCATTTGCATTTGCTACTCGTCTAACAGATAGCTTTGCTAAGTACC
Source organism: Vibrio sp. NTOU-M3 (assembly GCF_040869035.1). Taxonomy (NCBI): domain Bacteria; kingdom Pseudomonadati; phylum Pseudomonadota; class Gammaproteobacteria; order Vibrionales; family Vibrionaceae; genus Vibrio; species Vibrio sp. NTOU-M3. Next base: position 94,907 of record NZ_CP162101.1, on the reverse strand, counting down.
GCTGGTGTCCAAATATCATTGGTCCTCAAAGTGGTGGTGCAGTGGAAGATCTACCTGTACACGTGTTTGAGTCGATGGGTGCACTGCAAAGTAAGATCCCAACGGAAGTACTGATTACAGACCGTAAAGAGTTTGAATTGGCAGAAGAAGGCTTTATTGCTCTAACGATGCGTAAGGGCAGTGACAACGCTTCATTCTTCTCTGCAAACTCGATTCAAAAGCCGAAAATTTTCCCTAACACGAAAGAGGGTAAAGAAGCGGAAACGAATTACAAGCTAGGTACTCAGATCCCGTACATGATGATCATCAACCGCTTGGCTCATTACATTAAAGTGCTGCAGCGCGAGCAAATTGGTGCTTGGAAAGAGCGTCAGGATCTAGAGCGTGAACTGAATACTTGGATTAAACAGTACATTGCAGATCAGGAGAACCCACCAGCAGACGTACGTAGCCGTCGTCCTCTGCGTGCAGCGAAAATTGAAGTTGCAGATGTAGAGGGCAACCCAGGCTGGTACCAAGTCTCTTTGGCCGTTCGCCCACACTTCAAATACATGGGAGCAAACTTTGAGCTCTCGTTGGTTGGACGTTTAGATCAGTCTTAATATGCCTTACTTCGCACCTGAAGAAAGTGCATTTGGTGTTGGTTTCTTTGAGCGTTTAGAAGCCGACACCAAACCAGTTTCGGCCCTATCAGGGCCGGATGCTGAGGATGTACTGGATTCAATAAAACGAAATGTGTCCGCAATTTTGAATACACGAGTTGGTGGATCACAAAGCGCTCCGAAGTTAGGGCTAGTTGATTTTAATGATGCAACGTTAGAAACCCTAGACCTATCTCTTCGTATTAAATTGGCTATACAAGATTGCTTGGAACTTTATGAACCGCGATTAACTGATGTTGAAGTTCGTACACTTTCTGATGCATACAGCCCATTAACTTTGAAGTTTCATATCGCTGCAGTCATCAATAGTGAAGCGATTCATGAAAAAGTCGAATTCAGTTTATTACTGGATCAAAACCGAAAATATCGAGTGCTGTAATCACAATGACGCAAGACAAGTATTTCAGGGAAGAACTGGCGTTTTTAAAAGAGCAGGGAAAAGAATTTACAGAAATTCATCCACAGTTATCCCGTTTTCTTCATGGCAATACGACCGATCCCGATGTTGAAAGGTTGTTGGAAGGTTTTGCCTTCTTGACTGCTCGTCTGCGCGAAAAAGTGGAAGATGAGTTTCCTGAGTTAACGCACTCTATCATCAACATGCTTTGGCCGAATTACTTGCGTCCAGTACCAAGTATGAGTGTTGTTGCCTTTTCTCCTGATAAAAGCGTCAGTGAAAAACAAATAATTGCAAGAGAAACCCAGCTTGATAGCAAAGCAATATTTGGCACCAAATGTCACTTTCGTACGTGTCGAAATGTCGAGATTTTTCCACTGACAACCTCTGAGGTTCATGCTCACCATACACGTGAAGCAACAACGATTAAGATCCACCTAAGAATGACTGGTGAGCAATCTGTTGGTGAAGCATTGCTTGATAAATTAAGATTTTATTTGGGAGGCGATAAATATAGCTCTCAAATGCTTTACTTATGGCTCAATCATTATTTAAGCAAAGTATCCGTAGATGTGAATGGAACCGAGTTTGCATTACCCAAAAGTGCATTCAGCATTGTTGGTTTTGACAGTAATGAGGCGCTATTACCGTACCCAACCAATGTATATGAAGGTTATCGCATTCTGCAGGAATACTTATCATTCCCTGAGGCGTTCCACTTTTTTGACATCAAAGATATCGATAAAGCGCTTCCGAAGTCTGTGCATGGCGAGTTTACGCTGCAGCTTAACTTCTCAAAAACCTTACCCGCAGATGTTCGCGTTCAGACTGAGAACTTTCAACTTTACTGTACACCTGTCATTAATTTGTTTGAGCACGACGCTGACCCTGTTGACTTAAATGGTCGTAAGACGGAATACAGAATTATACCTTCTAGCCGGTATCCAGCTCATTATGAAGTGTTTAGCGTAGATAGTGTGGCTGGTTGGCAAGACAACACGCAAACAGGGCAAAGGATTCGTGGCAAGAAGAGAGTGTACTCTTCATTTGAAAGCTTTCAGCATGAAGTTGAACGTGTTCGAGATCGTAAGGCGTTATATTACAGAACACGCGTAAAAGACAGTATACGTGGTGATGGTTTTGACTCTTTCATTTCCTTTATTCGTGGGGATGAAACCCTGTCTGTTGACGTCGATGAAGCCGTTTCAATTAAGTTGACATGCACGAATAGATTGTTGCCTTTAGAGCTTGGGGTCGGTGATATTTGTGAACCGACCGACACCTCACCACCGTTTGCGACGTTTAGGAATATTACAGAACCTTCCCAATCATTACGGCCAATTTTAGATGGTAGTTTACTTTGGGTTCTGATCTCTAATTTATCACTTAACTACCTTTCATTGCTTTCTAAAGATGCATTGAATTGTGTGCTGCGTGCCTATGATTTTAGAGCATTAGTAGATAGGCAAGCTGAGCGTGTTGCGCGTAAGCGCTTAGACAGCATCGTCAAGATTGAATCTCAGCCTATTGATAAAATTTTGCGTGGTTTACCTGTCCGCGGACTGCAATCGACTTTGTATATTGATCAAGCAGGTTTTGGCTCTGAAGGTGATTTATATCTATTTGGAACAGTGCTCAGTCATTTCTTTACGCTTTATGCAAGCATTAACTCATTTCATGAGTTGGTCGTAATAAACACATTAAATCAAGAGAAGTATACATGGGGAACTCAAACGGGTATGCAACCGCTGATATAGCGGTAGACACTCCGGTTGGGCCCAAGCTACCGGAGTCAGTACATTCCTACAACTTTTACCAGTTAGTAGAATTGCTGCAAAAGATTAATCAATTAAACCCTGAATCAGAAGAGTGGGAACGTGCTTGTCAACTGGTTTTCAGTGCGAATCCAAGTCTTGGCTTTTCACCCTCTGATGTTGTGAATATTGATCAGCGAATCGACGAAAGGATGGTCATGTTGACCAATTTCTTTGGTTTGTCAGGTTCGCAATCGCCACTCCCCGGTTTTTTTGTCGAGCAATTGGCAATGGAAGAACGAGGTGGCTGTAAGCAGCCATTCCTTGATTTCTTTAATAATCGGTTGATTAACCTCGTTTACCGGATCTGGCGCAAATACCGTTACTACGTACGTTTTCAGCCTGACGCTAAAGACCCATTTTCAGCACAAATCTTTGCTTTAGTCGGTCTTGGGGATCCTGATTTACGAGGTGAAACACCAATTAACTGGTGCAAAATGCTGGCGTATGCAGGGACATTAGCCGGACGCAGCCGCTCGCCACAAGTTGTCGCGGGGATTATTTCGCACTGTTTTGATCTTGATAGTGTCGAAATTCGCCAGTGGGTGACAAGAAAAGTAAAGATCGCCCGAGCGCAACAACTTTCGTTGGGCCAACAGAATGCAAGCTTGGGCTATGACAGTACCATGGGGGAATCCATCATGGACTGTAAAGGCAAATTTATTATTGAAATTAAAGGGCTTTCTCGTGAGCGTTTTGCTGACTTTTTGCCGTCAGGAAAAGAATTTCAACCGCTTTGCAAATTGGTCGAATTCATTTTGCGAGAACAGATGGCGTACGACCTTGAACTGTCAATGGGTGAAAACGAAGTGATGGAAATGCGGTTGGATGATGCGGTGAAGCCCGCTTTAGGTTGGACATCTTTCCTTGGGCAGAAACTAACAGATCGCCGAGTCTTGATTCAAGTAAGGCAATAATATGAATGTGAAAAAACAATCAATACTGAACTTCACGGTTAGCAATGTCCAGATTTTAGAAGCTGGCTTAACGGCTCAAAAATCTTGGGATTTGAATGGCGGGATCATTGGTTCTTCCTCTTCTGCTGACTGGATTCTGAAAGATAGTGCAGGTAAGACAAAACCATTCCATTGTGAAGTTGTATTAGTGGATGGTGTGTTTTGTCTTAAGGATCTTAGCGGAGAAACATACATCAATGGTTCTCACATGCCACTTGGGCAAGGTGAGTTAGCAAGGCTAGATCATAAAGACGAGATACACATTGGCCCTTATGTGATCCGAGTGCTTCGAGAAGATAGTGATGATGCGATGTCTCATGCTTCACTTGCAACACTATTAAACACAGATAGTAATGCACTTATCGCAGATGAAAAAGAAGAAGACAATTTGCAACCCGCGCTTGATGAGAGCGAGGAGTCATTGCATATCGATCCGCTAGCAGCACTAGATGAAGTGTTGCCCAAAGAAAATGAGTTTTCTCTTATTGATGAACTCGAGAAGCCTAAGGTCGATGAAGAAAGCCAGCGAGTTTTAATTCCTGAAAACAATTTAGCTTTGCAGCAACCAGATTTTACTCCACAAGCCGATAGTGATTTCGAAATATCTTCATCAGTACGGCTGAAAAAAATGTTCAAAAAATTATGGTCAGGTAGTCGTCACTCCGAGAATAAAGCGACTCCGGAGGAGACACCAGCCAATAGACAACCTGTATCAAATTCAACAGACAACAATGTTTTAGAGGGCTTAGAGATGGATGAACGAGTACTAGACTTGCTAGAAGAAGAGGTGGCTAAAAGTGTTAAGCCAGAGCAAGTTGAACCGCAATCAAACCATGTAGGTGGAACACATTTACTTACTGGCCCGATGCTAAATGGCATGGGAGTAGACATCAGCTACGAACATGACATGGAACGTATGCATGCGTTATCTCGTGAGCTCGGTGAATCTCTTCAAGCTTGTGTGAAAGGTCTATTAGATGTCCATGCTCAAGTCCAGGAAGGGCGCTTTGGTGTAATGAATCGAAACCTTCAGCCTATTGAAGATAACCCTTTAAGGCTTGGCTTGTCTTACGAAGAAACGATGCGCACGCTTTACGATGGTGAGCAAAGCCTTGTTCATCTTTCTGCTCCTGCCGCTATTTCCGAGAGTTTGAAAAATGTACGTGCTCATAATGAAGCCATGCAGCACGCTACTACTGAAGCCTTGTGTCAAATCTTAAATGCTTTTTCGCCCGACGTATTGACTCGCCGATTCCAAAATTATAAGCGCAGCTCAGACAATGTGAATCAGAGTGAAGGTGAGTGGGCTTGGAACATGTACCAAAACTACTACCAAGAACTGACCTCAAACCGCCAACGTGGCTTTGAAAAGTTGTTCTGGGAAATCTTTGAACAAGCATACGACAAAAAAATCCGTGAAAAACAATTGGAGTTCTGAAAGTGAATAAATGGCTAATCATGCTGTGTTCATTATTCTTTTTGGGCGGCTGTAGTAGCAGCTCATCAGAATATGATCCTGCAAATATGCCGACAAAAGTTACTTTCAGTTTAGTGGCTGATGAAGGCATGAACCCGAATATCACAGGTGAAACCTCGCCAGTTGAAGTACAGATATTTGAACTTAAAGACGACTCAATGTTTATGTCTGCTGATTATGACCAGTTACGGGAAGATCATAAGAAAGCACTCAAGAGTAATTTTGTCGAAGTATATGACTATGTATTAACCCCAGGTCAGTTCAAATTTGTTACCGCGTTTGAAGTGGATGAAGACACCAACTACATCGGCGTGATGGCAAACTTTTCAGATATTGAACTTAGTGAATGGAAGAAGGCGGTCAAAGTTTTGAATAAGGGCAGAGAATATCACCTGCTTATGCTGTTCAAAGACTATGACGTCAAATTGGAAAGAGTGGAATAAAGATGTTTGCACGTAACCGTGTAATTTGGAACGAAGGGCTTTTTATCAAGCCGCAGCATTTCCAGCAACAACAACGCTATGTTGAATACCATGTCGATGAGCGCATGATTGCTGTAAGTCGCTACTTATATGGTATATCAGAACTGTCACTCAATCCGGAGTACCTCTCATTTGGGCGGATTGCGATTGAACGTGCTGTCGGAGTTATGCCAGACGGTACGGTATTCCGAATTCCCCAAGAAGATGAGATGCCAGATGCATTGGAAATTGATGATGCGTCTCTTGCGAACCAGTTAATTTATCTTGCGATCCCATTGCGCAGTGAGTCCTTGATGGAGATAAATTGGCCTGACGAACGTGGAACCGGACGATATGAAAGTCGTCGTCTTGAGCTACGAGATGTTCACACGGTACAAGGGGATACGACAACGATTGATGTGTCTCCTGTGAAGATGCAATTGATGCTTGAAAAAGAAGATCGAAGCTCTTACGCGTCGATTGCGATTGCACGCATTCGTGAGAAGCGTCCTGATGGCAGCGTGGTATTAGATCACGACTTTATCCCGTGTCATTACAATGTCGTGGGTAACGATGCATTACATCGCTTCATAAATGAAGTCTCTGGCTTGATGAGAGAGCGTGCAAAAAATATTGCACAGCGTATTAGTTCTCCTTCACAAGGTGGGGTCGCTGATGTCTCAGACTTTATGCTGCTTCAAGCGCTAAATAGACTTCAGCCTAAAATGCAACATCTAGCTGAACTTCGTAGCTTACATCCTGAGCGATTGTTTGAATCGTTGGCGTCAGTTTGTGGTGAGTTGGCCACTTTTACCGATGAAAGTCGCATGCCACCGAACATTCCAAGTTATAACCACGATATGCCGGGTGAGTCATTTTGGCCTTTGATCCGTAATTTACGTCAGAGCCTAAGTGTAGTACTTGAGCCAAGAGCCGTTTCGATTCAGTTGGACAAGCGTAAGTACGGCTTGATGGTTGCTCCTATTCAAGATCCTCAGTTGATGTCTGACGCAGAGTTTATTGTTGCTGTGAAAGCACGTATGCCGCTTGACGAATTGCGTCGCCTGTTCACACAGCAAACAAAAGTTTCATCAGTAGAGAAAATTCGTGAGCTTATCTCGTTACAGTTACCGGGTATTCCTTTGGTTTCACTACCTGTCGCTCCTCGACAGCTGCCATACCATGCAGGATATACGTATTACCAACTTGATAAGACGAGTCCTGCATGGAATACCGTGATGAATTCAAGTGGTTTCGCTCTTCATGTTGCAGCGGCATTTGAAGACTTAGATCTGCAGTTCTGGGCAATCAGGAGTTAAGCATGAGCTTTGATAAAAAACAGAGTCAGTACAGTAACTTACTTTTTGATGATGTAGAAAAAATTAATCACGATCAAGATTATTGGTTCCAGCTACGTGGCGACAATCCAAATATCTTAATTGATGCTGCAACGCCGTTGTTTGGCTTATCACTTCGTGTTCGCTCTTTGGCCGAGTGTGACAACATTGAACAGATTTACAAACAGACTATTGAAGAGATTAAAGCAATAGAAATTGAGTTGAGCTCACAAGGGTTTGAACACGCTGTTCTCATGGCGTACCGCTACATTTTATGTGCATTTTTAGATGAAGCCGTTATGGGTACAGAGTGGGGAGCGTCTTGTGTTTGGGCTGAACACTCAATGCTGTCGAGGTTTCACAATGAAACTTGGGGCGGGGAAAAAGTCTTTGTCATTCTCTCTCGTTTAGAGGGCGAGCCTCAGACATATAAGCCTCTGCTTGAGTTCATTTATCACTGCTTAATCCTTGGCTTCGAAGGTAAGTACAGAGTGATGGAAGGTGGGCAAGTTGAGCGTGAGAAAGTGATCGAACGTTTACACAACCTAATTCACGATGAAGAACAACAAACGTCAGCTGAATTGACCAGTGCAACGGATCATGTCGTCCGTTCGAAGTACAAGCTGAGCAAGCAAATGCCTGTCTGGTCGATTTTTGCAGGATTCGTGATCTTATGGATAGGTGTTTTTCTTGGCTACTCCTATTTACTGCATACCAAGTCAACAGATGTGTTGAGCCAACTAAACCAAATACTCTAAAAATTAAAAGGCTAGGTGATAACTGTGATACGTATTGAACTACCCACTTTGATTTCAAAACTTAATGCACAAAGCAAATTAGCGCTAGAACAAGCGGCGTCATTGTGCATTGAGCAACACCATCCAGAAATTACGGTTGAACATTATTTAGAAGCTTTACTTGAAAATCCACTTTCCGATATTCGTCTAATTTTAAAACAAGCGAATATCGATTCGGAGACAATGAAACAGGCGATTACCGCGAGTTATACTCGCGAAGCAGAATTAGATACCTACCCGCCATTTTCTCCCTTATTGGTTGAGCTACTGCAAGAAGCATGGTTGCTTTCAACGACAGAGTTGAATCAAGCAGAGATGCGCTCTGGTGCTATTTTCTTAGCTGCCTTATGTCGAGCAGATCGCTATTTGGATTATAAACTAACCCAATTGCTTGAAACGATTAACCGAGAAACACTTAAAAAGCATTTCAACACTGTTTTAGTTGATTCAGCGGAAACGCAAGTAACGAGTAATAAAACAAAATCTGCAAGCAAAACTGTTGCAGAGCAAGGTGAAACGCCTCTTTCTAAATATTGCACTAACGTAACTGAGCAGGCTCGTAAAGGGGAGCTTGATCCAGTTCTGTGTCGTGAAAATGAACTGAATTTGATGGTCGATATTCTTTGCCGTCGCCGGAAAAATAACCCGATAGTTGTCGGTGATGCTGGCGTAGGTAAAAGTGCAATGATCGAAGGGTTAGCACTTCGAGTGACTGATGGGAAAGTACCTACACAGTTACAAAATGTTGAACTTTACTCATTAGATTTGGGCTTACTTCAAGCTGGGGCTTCTGTAAAAGGTGAATTCGAAAAACGCCTGAAAGGTGTTATCGATGCGATCAAACATTCACCAAAACCCATTATTCTGTTCATTGATGAAGCGCACACATTGATTGGCTCTGGAAATCAAGAAGGTGGCAGTGATGCTGCAAACCTACTTAAGCCTGCGTTAGCAAGGGGAGAGTTAAGTACTGTTGCTGCAACGACATGGAAAGAATACAAAAAGTACTTTGAAAAAGATCCTGCGTTAACTCGTCGCTTCCAGCTTGTAAAGCTTGAAGAACCGAGTATTGAACAGTCAATAGATATTCTGCGTGGTCTTACTCCTGTGTATGAAAAATCTCACAGTGTATTAATCTCTGACGATGCGCTTAAGTCTGCGTCTGAGTTGTCTGCTCGATATATTTCAGGTCGACAACTTCCTGACAAAGCAATTGATGTCTTAGACACTGCATGTGCTCGAATTGCCATTAACATGACTTCGCCACCAAAGCGTTTAGCATTTTTGGAGAGTGCATGTCATCAACGTCAACTTGAAATCGACATGCTCGAACGTATGGAGTGCATGGGTAAAGAGGTTGATACGGCCCGGTTGGACGAGCTAAAAACCATCGAAGCACAGGAAGAAGTTGAAAAATCAGAACTGACAGAGCGCTGGAACCATCAAAAAGCCTTGATTGAATCCATTGTTGAGTTACGTGGACAGTTAATGTCACCAAGTGATTGTCACGATGAAGAGTGTGACTTTGAACAACTCAAATTGGACCTTAAGGAAAAATACCAAGAGCTAGAGTCAATTCCTCATCGCGAACGTCTAATGCATCCGCAGGTGGATGCAGAGCAAGTTGCAGAAGTGATTGCGGATTGGACTGGTGTTCCGATTGAGCAAATGAACAGTGATGAGCTGCATAAGATCACGCACTTAACCTCGATCTTGGGTGAACAAATTAAAGGTCAGGATCACGCGATCAAGCGCGTACATAAACATTTACTTACCGCCCGAGCTGATTTACGTCGTCCTGGAAGGCCGAAAGGGGCTTTCTTGTTGGTTGGACCAAGTGGTGTTGGTAAAACAGAAACCGTCGTTCAATTGGCGGAGCAGTTGTATGGTGGCAAGCAGTTCTTGACGACCATTAACATGTCTGAGTACCAAGAGAAACATACAGTATCTCGTCTCATCGGCTCGCCTCCAGGTTATGTGGGTTACGGAGAGGGCGGCGTGCTAACCGAATCCATTCGTAAGATGCCTTACTCAGTTGTACTGCTTGATGAAGTAGAAAAAGCGCACCCTGAAGTTTTGAATATTTTCTATCAGGCTTTTGATAAAGGTGAGCTTGCTGATGGAGAAGGGCGTTTGATCGATTGCCAGAATATTGTGTTCTTCCTTACCTCGAATCTAGGTTACCAAACAATCGTTGATTACGCAGAAAACCCGAAAGCGTTGGACGAAACGCTCTATCCTGAACTGGCTGCTTTCTTTAAACCAGCACTTCTTGCGCGTATGGAGGTGGTTCCATACATGCCACTTAATAAAGAGGTATTGGAGGAGATCGTTAAAGGAAAACTCTCTCGCTTAGAAGCCTTGTTGAAGAAGCGTTATAACGCGGTAGTTATGGTTGAAGACTCTTTAATTGAAGAGATCTTAAAACGAGCGACACGCTCAGAAAATGGCGCTCGTATGCTTGAAGCCATTATTGAAGGTCAGCTATTGCCACCTGTGTCTCTAGCATTATTAAACAAACTTGCTGCACAGGAAGATGTTAAGCAGATCCGGCTTGCAGCACAAGATGGTGAGTTTATTGGTGAGGTTGAGTAACGATGAGTAGTTGGTTAGCTTTTGCCACGCAGTTGGTGGGACTAAAAAAGCCCGACCAATTAGCTACAAAATTTGTTGAAGTACTAACTCGCGAGCTCCAATTGTCTCGTTGCTTAATACTGTTTCCTAACCCAGAGGGGCGCATGCTTGTGCCCCATAACGCTGAGTTATCATGCCAATGGTCAGTAACGGATTTAAATAATCCGTTTACTCAAGTACTGCAAACGTCTCAATCCATGACCTTATCTGCAGATGACTTGGTCTTTTGGCGGGGAGATCGATACTTTAGTCAGTTGGTTGAAAATGTGGGCATGTTTGAGGCTGTACATGTTCAGCCGCTGCCCATCGATGCTCGTCATGTTCAAAGTGTCCTCATGATGGTTGGAGAACAGGACTGCATTACGTCCATTTTTGCGGATGCAGGATTCTTGCAGTTCGTTGATTTGTTCACGAAGCAGTGGAACTTATTGACAGAAATGATGAAAGAAGAGCAAGAGCACCGAGTATTGAAAGCATCATTTGATGACTTCGAAAAAGATTCTATGCAACGTGCTTTGGCACAAACATTAGAACCTATTTTGATTGGTCAAAGTGACGTGATGCAGCGGCTGCGACGCCAAATTGCAAGTGCAGCTACATCCCAATTGTCGGTAATGGTTCAAGGTGAGACAGGAACGGGCAAGGAGCTGGTTGCTCAGGCCGTCCATCAGCTATCTTCAAGAAAAAAAGCTCCGTTTGTCGCTATCAACTGTGCCGCAATTCCAGAAAGTCTGCTTGAAAGTGAGTTGTTTGGGTACAAGAAAGGTGCTTTTTCTGGTGCTGACAGTGATAAGCAAGGGCTAATCGCTCAAGCAAATGGGGGCACATTATTCCTTGATGAAATTGGTGATATGCCTTTGTCTTTGCAGGCTAAGCTACTTCGAGTACTTGAAACTCGATCATTCAGGCCTGTTGGTGGTAAAGAGGAGCAGACTTCTGACTTTCGTCTGGTCTCAGCGACTCATGTGAATTTGCTAGCGCAGGTTCGAGATAAGCAGTTTCGACAGGATCTCTATTATCGCCTATTTCAATATCCACTGACGTTGCCAAGATTAAGTGCACGTAAAGAAGACATTGACCAATTGAGCCAACACTTTGTTGCTAATTTTAATCAGCAGCATGGAACGAACATTCGCGGTATTCATTATCGTGCGTTGGATTGTCTCAAACGTCATGACTTCCCTGGAAACGTACGTGAGCTAAAACACCTTGTTGAATTTGGTTGTGCTCAAACTGAAGATGGAACTCAGGTTGAAGAAGCCTGTTTTGCTTCGCGTATCTCATTACTGTGTGAAATCGGAAAGACAGAGGCAACACACGATCATGCTGTGGTGAGTGGTCAGAATAGTCATGATATCAAGTTCATTGATGACTTAAAGCAAGCGCTAAGCGATTACGAGGCTCAAATAATCCGAGATCGTCTGCAACAGTATGAGGGTGATAGAGCTAAAGCGGCTCAAAGCCTTGGGATACCAAAGCGTACCTTAGCGTACAAATGTCAAAAGCTGGAGATAAAAAGCTTATGAGAAAGTTATTGTTTTCAGTACTTAGCATTACGTTAAGTTCAGTGTGTTTATCTAGCAATAGTCATGCAACAAGTGAGTCGAGTCAGCTTTTTGAACGTGCGAAAGAGTGCACTCAAGTGATAGCGAGAATTGAAAGGCTTAAGTGTTTTGATGAGGTGTTTGCAACACCTGTTGAAAGTCCGGTAGTTAACAAGGAACGACTACCAGAACAATGGGTTCGAGCTATGGAAAGTTTCTCGGACTCTGTCGATGAACTCCCACTTGTTTTGAAAACCCAAGGGGAAGAAAAACAAAGTAATGCATGGGTTGCTTTACGAGCACAGAACGACAAAACGGCCTTTGAGGGAAATGATAAGCCCATTTTGATGATGAGCTGTATTGATAATTTAAGTCGTGTTGAGCTTATTTTTCCAGAAGCTGTTTCCGATCCAAGAATTAAATTATCAGTAGCTTACGGGCCGACACAGTATTGGCGTAGTGATGACTCAGGGTTGTTGTTTTCTTCTGCTCGCGGATTACCTGCAATTGAGATGATGAAAGCAATGGCTAAGGAGAAGCGTCTGGTGCTTCGTTCAAATGCTGCTATTGCTGATGGGTTGAAATTCGATAGTACAGAACTCAAAAATTCGCTGTCAGCATTGCGCTATCGTTGTGGTTGGTAAAGGAAGATAACCATGGAATTAGCAGAGTACCGCGAACATATAGTTCGACCTATTTCTTCCAAAACATCGGTTGGAGAACGACTCATCGATGATCCTCTTTTTGATTTTATTGAGGATCAGATGATGAAGGTGGGTTCGCTATCTCATGGCAGTGTCCAATGGGATGAAGTGGAGCATAGTATTGTTAAGTTATTTAGTGAGAAAACCAAAGATATAAAGCTTTTGGTTCACTTACTGCAGTGCTTACATAATCAAGTTAACCCGCAGCGTCTAATCGTTTCTTTTGGAGTAATGAATGATTTTATTGCTCACTACTGGGAAACCTGTTACCCGGCTCCAGGTAAACGTGGCAACCTTCCTCGACGTAAATTCTTTAGCCAAATGGTGCAGCGCTTTTCTTTAGTGTTGGAAAAGGTTGACTTTAATCTGTTTGATACCCAAGACAGAGACGCTTTGTTGTCAGCATGTGAGGAATGGCAGAAAACGATTGAAAAGGCAGGGTTAACAAATGATGTCGTTAGTTCGGTTGCCATTTCCATTACTTCTGAACTACGCAAAGTTGATGAGCGCCAGAAAACTGAGCAGCCAGAGATAAAGCAAAATGTTGCGGCTCCCATCACGACAACGAGTACATCTTCAGTATCGGTGGACAGCACAAGTGATAAGGCGACAAAACAGTCATTGCTAAAGGTGGCTGACTTTTTAGGTGAGCAGGAATTTGGCAGCTCAATTGGGATCCGTTTACGACGCTATGCCGTATGGGGGGCCATCACAACACTGCCTGATCATGATGCTAATGGAGAGACGCTTCTTCGTGGCATGCAAGCTGACAGAGTAAAAGATTACCAAGATAAGCTTAGGCAGCCTGATCTAGTGCTTTGGCGCCAAGTAGAACAAAGCTTAACGATGGCTCCGTATTGGTTTGAAGGCCACTTAATGAGCTATCAGATAGCAAAAAGTCTTGGTAAGCAAGAGTGGTGTGAATCAATTGCTTCGGAAACACGTCTATTCTTGCAGCGTCTTCCTGAATTAATGAGCCTCAAGTTTAAAGGTGGTGAACCATTCGTACCGCAATCAGTGATTGAATGGATTAATGGAACTGATACAGCACAAAGCAGCTCTCAATCAGCTTTAGGTGATTGGCAAGAGCTAAGAAAGGAAGCATTTTCCTTAGCAAAAGAAGGCGGAATCGCGGTTGCGTTGTCCATGTTAAATGATGGATTAGTTAAGGCAACAGAGCCACGAGATCGTTTCTATTGGAGAATGCTTTCAGCAGACCTCTTGCAGGCAAATCATCTTGATGAGATGGCAGTCTCACAATATCAAACGCTATATGAACAAGTACTATCAATGAAAGTCACCGATTGGGAACCTACATTGGTAGAAGAATTAAAACGATACGCAACGTCAGATTAATCGAAGGATATACTCCATGTGGAAATTTATTGTTGGAATAGTAAAGAAGCTTAAACCAGGTATGGTTGCTGCTTTACCTGTTTTGCTATTCACAACGTTCATTTTAGTGAACGTGGCAATTTGGTGGGCTGGCCCGTGGTTAGAAATTGCAGGTAACCGACCGCTTGATAGTGTAATGGCACGTCTAGTGGCAAGTGGATTTTTTACGCTTGGCTGTCTAGGAATCTGGGGTATTGTCCAATGGCGTAAATTGCAAGGGTTTAAAGCGGAGCAAAAACGAGAAGAGACACTTCGCCAAGATCCAATAAAGTTACTTGAAGAGCGCCAAGAAAACGAGCTCAACCACATGATGGTCAATATGAAGCAGAGCTTGAATAAGCGTAACTACTTGTATGCTTTACCGTGGTATTTAGTGCTTGGACTTGAGAATGCGGGTAAGACGAGTCTTATTAATCGTTCTGGACAAAACTTTGTGTTCTCTTCGGTACTTAGAGCGTCTGGCCAAAAAAGCGAGAACCCTTATTCTTTTGATTGGTGGGTAGGTGATGAATCTGTTTTGATCGATCCAGATGGTGAACTGCTTACTCAAGGCAATCGGAGTGAAGACAATGATGGAGAAATGGAACGCAGGCTTTGGCTTCACTTCATCAATTGGCTTGATCGTACTCGCAGCCGTCGACCGCTAAATGGTATTGTGTTGGCGCTTGACCTATCACATTTGGCAACGGCAACAGCAACTGAACGAAAAGCGTATGCTAGTTTACTCCGTGCTCGCTTACGTGAGTTGATGGAAACATTATCGACCCGCCTACCGGTGTACGTCTCATTGACTAAACTCGACTTACTTCACGGCTTTGAACCATTCTTTAAACAATACACAAAGAAACAGCGCGAAGAAGTTCTAGGTTTCACCTTCTCATTAGACTCTGTTGATGAACTTGATCATTGGCTGGAAGAATTTATTAATGAATATGGTCAGTTTGTTGAGCGAATTAACGAACTGTTACCTGAAGCCGCTGCGACACCTATGTCACTTGAAGAGCGAAATGCAATTTACAGTTTTACTCGTCAAATTGCTGGCTTAAAAGATATTTTGAAGGAGTTCTTCCAAGATGCGTTATCAAGTGATCAGTTCTCCACATCAGCGCTAGTTCGTGGTGTCTACTTTACTTCGGTTTATCAGCAAGGGGTTCCTACGAATGCATTTGATGATGCAGCCTCACGTCGCTATGGATTGACTCATGCGGTCAATAAAGCTCAACAGGCAAAGAATTCCACCGTCTATTTTACTCAAAAGCTATTTAGCAACGTCATTTACCCTGAAGCAGGGCTTGCGTCGGATAACTTTCGTGTTGCTAAGCAAAAGCGTCGTTTGATGGGGTTATCATTTGTTGCTTGCTCGATTGCTTCGCTTTTGTTAGTCGGTACTTGGCATCGTTATTACATGGTCAATACCAATCAAGCGTCGGCGGTATTGTCAAAAGTAAATGAATATAAGGAACAATTTCCATCCAGTTCACGCTTAACATCGCAGCAAGACATTCTCATCCCATTAAACAAAATTCGTGAGGCTACGTTGGAGTTCGGTTTCTTCCGTGAAAAACCGATGTATGTTTCTGATTTTGGGCTTTATCAGGGCCATACTATTGGACCTAAAGTGGAAGAAACGTATCTGAACTTGTTGGAGACCCGTTTCTTGCCTCTTCTTATGGCGGATGTAGTTGTTGAGCTTAACTTAGCTGAAACTGATGAAGAAAAGCTCGCGGTACTGCGTGTTTATCGCATGATGGTAGATAAAAGTGGGCGCTACAAAGAATATGTGCTCGATTTCTTCGGTAAATATTGGCAACAAGAGTTTTCTGGTCAACGCAAAGTGCAAGAGGAGCTCCTTGGGCACCTTGATTATGCAATGCGTCATACCGATCTAGCTGGCGACAGAAATAATGGCGATATTGCTGCAGAGCAGGTAATGAAGCCTTATGATGTAATGATTGCAAAGGTTCAAGCGGACCTTGGTTCTATGCCTAATGATCAGCGAGTATATCGAAATCTAAAATTGACGGCTCAAACAGCACTTGGCCCTTCCATCAACTTAAGAAATCTCGTTGGTCCAGTGTTTGATCTGGTATTCGAAGAGCGTGTCGAGCGCAGTTCTGCGTTGTTCATTCCACAGATGTTGACTAAAAAAGGTTTTGAAGACTATTTCCTTCCGGAGTCAGAACAAGTTTCTGATTTAGCATTGATTGATAGCTGGGTGTTAGGACAGTCAAAAACGGCCCAATTTAGTGAAGCGGACAAGCAGGTTCTTCGTGACAAAATACGAGATTTATATGTCGCAGATTATGTGAATACTTGGCGAGCGGCACTGAACGAAATTGATATGAAGTACTTCCAGGATATCAACGATGCCGTTGCAGTATTGGATAACCTGACAGGAAACATTGAGCCGCTACAGCGTTTACTCCGCACTTTGGATACTAATACTCAGGTGATCGCCCAATTACCAACTGGAGAAGATGCACAGAAAGAGATCTTAAAGTCACCAAAATACAAAGTGGCTTCAATGATCCAAGCACCATTTTCTGAGCTGAATAACATGTTAGCACCTGTTGGAGAGCAACCTGCTTATATCAACGAAGTATTGGCGTCTGTTGAAGAACTGAAAAATTACCTCAAGGGCATTCAAGAATCTCCGGATGCAGGCATGGCTGCTCTAGAAGCCACTAAGGCTCGGTTAAAGCTCGTTAATGCAGATCCGATCTATACCTTGAGACGTATCTCTTCTGGTTTACCTCAACCACTTGATGCTATGGTTGCAAAGCTTGCTGATGAAAGCTGGTATGTCGTTAAGCAAGAAGCGATTAAGCATTTGGAAGTGCGTTGGTATGAAGATGTTTACAAAACCTATGAGACTAAGCTAGCCAGTCGTTATCCTTTCAGCCAGAAATCGAAAAAAGATGCAGCGTTAAATGATTTTGAAGCCTTCTTTGCTCCGAATGGTACATTGGACAGCTTTTACAATCATCAGTTAAAGATGTTTATTGAAGATGCTTCGGCACTGAATGAAGGCGATAATGCTCAATCCATCATCCGCAAAGATGTTCTTGAGCAAATAAAGCAGGCTCAACGTATTCAGGCTGCGTTCTTCAATCGTAAAGGTATCTTGGATGTGAACTTTGCAATTGAACCTCTGCGTCTAACTAATAATAAGCGTCGTAGTGTGTTGAACGTCGATGGGCAGTACTTGGCGTACAGTCATGGTCCACGCGAAAGTGTCGATCTTATCTGGCCAAATACCTTGCGTGATTCTGCTGTTTCGAAAGTCACGCTTGTTCCTGCAAAACCGAATCAGTCTCCACGCAGTATTAATCTTCAAGGACCTTGGGCGTTCTTCCGCTTGTTGGAGAAAGGTGAAGTGATTTCAGCAAGTCCGACATCGGTTGACTTTAAGTTTGCAGTCGATGGTGGTGACATGACCTATCGGATTTATGCTGAATCTGATGCGAACCCATTTACGGATAGACTGTTTAAGTCATTTAAATTATCAAAAACACTGTACTAACTTATCAGGAGCGGCGTAAGTCGCTCCGTTTAATTCAGGACGAAGTATCTATGTCCAATATCTTATTTATTGACCAAGTTCCTTTCCATATTGTCGATGACACAGCTTCGTTGAGAGATCAAAGTACCTATCAGCGTGTTAGAGAAGAGATTAACCGCCGTAACGGCCCTTTTGGTGGCAGTATTGATTGGGAGAAAGTAAAGGCTGATTGTGAAACGCTCGCTAGTGGCCCCGGTATCGATCTCCTTTTATGTGGTTATTATGTTGTGGCTTGTTTGAAAACCTCTGGTCTTGCTGGTTACGTGAATGCTCTTGAATTATTGAGCTTAGGTGTTAGTCGAGCTGACAAGCCTGATAGCAAAACGGCCAAAATGCGTAAAGAAGTTCTCGATTGGATGAATGCACGTGTCGTCAGAGAGTTAAAAGATCTTAAGCCTGATTATCACTCTCTGCGTGACTTGTACCGGTGCGAAAATTATTTTGACCGAATTTTTCTGCTTATCGAACATCAGCAACCCGAATACCAAGTTGATTTTGAGGGGGTGGCGTTTGCCGTTTTTGAGCATATTGATCGAATTGAAACAAAATACCACTCTTTGGTTAAAGTGGACGAGGAGCATCAGGCTGAAGTTCTTCGTAAAGGAAAAGCCAAACAACGCTGGTGGCTAGCTGGTTGTTTCCTATTGGGAATTGGTTCGGTATTTGGCACGAACGCTATTTATCAAAATACGCCTTGGTTCCATGAAATATCTTTTCAGCAGCAATTAACCACACCAAATTTGGCGGGAAGGGAGCAAGCATTACATTATTTAACCATTCATTCTCAGGAGTCGGTAGCCAACGAAGAGCAGGGCATTACAACGCTTTATAGTGAGTCTATTGGAACTTTGATCGATTCATCTGTGGAGCTGCCGTTAATTCGGGCCCAACAACAGCTTGAAGTACTGAATACTCTATTTCCTGATTCAGAGTTAACCCAACAAGTAAAAGAATCTGTGGCGCTATCAAAAGAGCAAGCACTTCTTTTAACCTCTCAGTTTATTGAACGTTTTCAAGAGATAAGAACCCGCATGGCCAATATCTCTTTGTTAGCAAAGAAAGAGCGTTGGCGAGAACTGCAGCGACAAACTAAATCGCTTGAAGATTTTGCAGTGAGCTTATCGCCAGTGTATGGGCGAGTGGGTTATGTGCAGGATCTCATTGAGCAGGGCGATTATGACCAAGCACAAATGGAATTTTCCGTGCTTAAAGAGCGATTAAATAGTTTGAGTTGGAAGGTGGTGGAATTAGAAGAGCGCTTGGCATTAGAACAAAGAAATGGCGCACCATCAGAAATCTTGCCTGAAGAGCAATAATTTGCTCGTTAAGGGGCAGTTATTTGCTTGTTTTGTTTTAACTTATTGAAATTTAGTGGATTTGAGGTTGGCATCCCCCTTGCTCTGTTCCCTTCGTTCAATCAACCACTCATTCAAAAATGGATTAAAGGAAGGATTACGATGCCAACTCCATGTTATATCTCTATCGAAGGTCAGGTTCAGGGCCTTATCACTGCTGGCGCATGTACTGCAGATTCTATCGGTGACTCTTACGTGGAAGGCCACGAAGATGAAATGCTGGTACAAAAATTCGACCACGTTGTGACAGTACCAACTGACCCACAATCAGGTCAGCCAGCAGGTCAACGTGTTCACAAACCATTCCAGTTCACAGTATCACTGAACAAAGCCGTTCCTTTGTTATACAACGCACTGGCATCGGGTGAGAAGCTGTCTTCTGTTGAGCTTAAGTGGTACCGCACTTCAATCGAAGGTAAACAAGAAAACTTCTTTACTACCAAGCTTGAGAACGCCTCTATCGTTGATATCCAGTGTGAAATGCCACACTGCCAAGACCCAGCGATGTCTGACTTCACGCAAAACCTAACTGTGTCTCTGACTTACCGTAAAATTACGTGGGACCACGTAAACGCAGGTACTTCAGGCTCTGATGACTGGCGTAAGCCAGTTGAAGCGTAAGCTTTGACTTGAATTCAGTAACTCCAGCATTGCAGTGCGTTATCACTGCAATGCTGATTACTCAAGGAAAAGCCTTAAGCAAGGCGCAGCACCGCTGTTTCTTGCTTAAGGTTTTAACGCTTATAGCGGGATAAGGACAGAAGTATGGCAACGTTGAATTTCAATCTGCGCGTCGATGGGCTAGAAGACGGCACTTTAGTGGTTCGGGAATATCATGGCAGTGACTCCCTTTCTCAAAGTCGCTTGGATGATGGCAACCTGTGTCACGGTTACCGATATGAACTGGCACTGGCCAGCCGTAAAGCCAACCTCACCGCTGACCAAGTGGTGGATAAGACCATTCAGTTGGAAATTGAACTCAACGGTCAGATTGTTCAACGGGTTCATGGTATTGCCCGTAACTTCACCAAGGGTGATACCGGCCATCATCACACCTTCTATGCCTTAACCTTAGTTCCTGCCCTTGAACGTTTATCCCTGCGCCATAACAGCCGTATCTTCCAGTTAAAAACCGTCCCTGAAATTCTTTCTGTCCTGCTTCAGGAAATGGGGATTAACGACTATGCCTTTTCCTTAAAGCGTGACTGTGCTCAGCGTGAGTTCTGTGTTCAGTACCGAGAAACCGATTTAGATTTTCTCCATCGCTTAGCGGCTGAAGAAGGTTTGGTGTACAGCTTTATCCATGAAGAGGGAAAACACACCCTGTTGTTTACCGACTCCAGTGAAAGCCTCCCTCAACTTGGTTTGCCTGTCCCTTACAACGTATTAAGTGGCGGCGCCATCGATACGCCTTACATCTCTCAATTAGAAACCCACACTCAAACGGAAGTCAGTCATACCGCATTAAAAGACTACAGCTTTAAAAAGCCCGCTTATGGGTTTGAGCAACAAGCTCTTGGCACTGAGATGACTTACCAACGCACTGACGTGTATGAACACTTTGATGCACCGGGACGTTTTAAAGACGATGATAATGGCAAAGCGTTTAACCAAATCCGCTTAGACTACCTCAGACGTGATGCCCATACTGCAACCGGGAAAAGTAACCACCCGCAGCTTCAGTCTGGTTACAAGTTTGACCTGCAAGAGCACCTTGATACGGCATTAAACCGAGACTGGTTAGTGGTTCAGGTTCACCATCAAGGGACTCAGCATCAAGCTTTGGAAGAAGAAGGGGGCAACGGCACCACCACTTACACCAACCAGTTCAAACTGGTGCCCGCGAACATCACTTGGCAGGCTACGCCCCAAAGTAAACCTCAGGTGGATGGCCCGATGATTGCCACTGTCGTGGGCCCTGAAGGGGAAGAAATCTTCTGTGATGAACATGGCCGGGTCAAAATCCACTTCCCTTGGGACCGATATTCGAATGGGGATGACAAGAGCTCGTGCTGGGTACGTGTCTCACAAGGCTGGGCGGGCAGTCAATACGGCATGATTGCAATCCCTCGCATTGGTCATGAAGTCATTGTCTCATTCCTAAACGGCGACCCAGACCAGCCGATTATCACTGGCCGTACCTATCACGCGACCAATACCTCGCCTTATACACTGCCGGACAATAAAACCAAAACCGTGATACGCAGTGAAACCCACCAAGGCAGTGGTTTTAATGAAATCAGTTTTGAAGACCAAGCGGGGGTAGAGCAGGTTTACTTGCATGCTCAGAAAGACTTTGATGCAGAAATCAAGAATGACCACACCACACACATTAAGCATGATAAGCACCTGACGGTGGAGAATGACAGCTTTACGCAGATAAAGAGCAACCAACATGTGACGGTGGGTGGTGAGTCTCGTGAAAAGGTAACGTCTAACAAAACACTTATTGTGGACGGTTCTCTGCACGTTAAAACCGGCAAAGTTTGGGTTAACGAGGCCGCAAATCAGATCCATGTTAAGGCAGGTCAAAAAGTAGTTATAGAGGCTGGCTCAGAAATTACGGTGAAAGCAGCAGGTAGCTTTGTAAAAATAGATCCTGCGGGCGTACATATGGTGGGTGCAGGAATTAATTTAAATTCTGGTGGCAGTGCGGGTAGTGGCAGTGGATATGCGGGTCAACAAGCTGAATTACCCAATGTACTTAAAGAGTTAGCGACACCGGAAGAATTAACACAAGCCACTATTTTGGCATCTAAACAGGGGGCAGAAGCTGATGTAATAACAGATGTTGATTTGAAAAAGAAAGCCCCTATTCAATCGATGCCTACAAATGATACATCTGCAACAGTAGACACGACATCAACGTCCTCAAAAAATGATGTAGATGTGGTAGAAGATGCAGAAAAAGAGAAGAGCTCAAAAGGGTTCGTACCATTTAACTTTTCAGGGTGATTAAAATGAAATTTCTATATCCGATTGCAAAAGAAGATGGTACTGAGTTTAAAGATCAACAGGAGTTTGAACATCAGGTAAAAAAAGAATCTATCGGCCAGTTTGGCTACAATCCGAATAATAACTCGTGGCACGGCGGGTTACATTTCACAGAGAAAAATGCAGCTTGGATTAAAGATCAGAAACCTGTTCGAGCGATTGCAGATGGTTGTGTCGTCGCTTGTCGACTTAACAATCAGTATCAAATCTCAAACTTTAAAGGGGCTGAGCTTCCTTACAGCAATGATTTTTGTTTACTTCAGCACTCATATACAAATCCTAGTGATTCCTGCGAAAAGTTTACCTTTTACTCGCTATATATGCATTTAGCTCCAGCTTGCATACCTCACCGTGAGCAGAGTGATAATCAACGTTTTTTAATGACTGAGAACAGGAATGCTCGACCATCAGCTGGACTTGCTGATGAAAAAACAACATTAGAATCAGGCTGTATTATAGAAGCAACAAATGACAATGAAGTTGCTGCCGACGGATATATTTTTAAACCCTTTACCATCATTAATAATAAAGGCAATAAAGACGAACTAGCGGTTGAAGGTAATAAACTTTGGATTGCTACTTATAAAGAAAAGCAACCTCAAGATATAACAAGTACATTTTTGAAAAACAGTCATTATACGATTCGACAATACCAAGTTTCACAGTGTGTTGATGTTAAAGTTTCGTGTATGGAACTAATTGAGAGGCGTAACGTTAGGTCAGTTGCAGACATTAATTCGATTTCATTCACACTACCGATTGGTTCCAAATTAGTTAAGCAAAGAGACATCGAAGAAAAACGTAGTGGTAACTATATGATGTCTGCGTATAAGATCATTGATAACAAAGGTTCAATCTCGACAAGTGTTAATGTCTCCCCTGAGGCCACTGTATGGATTGCTGATTCAAAAATTCCTGCCCCTGACAATTTATTCAACGGGTTTACAAGGCCATATCAACTTCCAAAATGGATCTATACAGAAGTCTTAGCAGAAACAATAACTGATTTGCTGAGAGGAAGAACAGATCCAGCTGTTAATAATGGCGTAATAGAAGCAGGGGAACACCAATATGACATCCCCAAAGGAACCTTGATCAAATACAGCCGTGCTAAAGATTGTAGCTTACAAAATATAGGTAACTCGACATATTTAATGGCGCGCTGCTCTTTTCCTAATAATGATGTAATCAAAGATGGCCAAGTTGTTAGAGCTGCTTGGTTATGTGTTGAAGAGCAGTTTGTAAAAGTGATAAAAGCTGAACCCGTAGAGTTTAATAAAGTAAATAGCTTTGGAAAAAACTCGAAACTATTTGTTAAGGCTGGCGATGATATAGGGTATTTAGGAAGGTTTGATGTAGCGGCATTGAGCACACCTCAACTGTTTGAAACTCGGCATCAAGTGCATTTTGAGATGTTTTCTGTTGATAAGCCACCAGCGTATTTCACGGACGCTTTCCTCGGCGAAAATGAGGACTGCAACACTCTGAAAGAACTAAAGTTTATTGAAGATGTTGAGTCATGCGACGGTTTCTTAGATCAAGATGAACCATCGAGCTTTTTTAAGGAATTGGTTCAAAAACTGAACTTGGGAGAAGAAGATATTCCCGGTTCTGATATCATCGAAAATCTGACGCCATGGGATAGTTGCAAATACGTTGTTGCCAAGCATGAAAGTGAATGGGCAGCCAAATCAGATGAAAAACCATTTTTAGATAAGCTAGTTGAACAGTATGGTAACCCAGAGTTTAAGAGCTTGATTAAGCATGAAAAATCAAGAATTGATAACTTAATTTGGATGCCAGATGTTGAGTCAGATCTTAGCCTAGCAAAGGACGTCTGGAACTGGTGGCCAGTACCTAATCGAGCTGTACATCAAGTTTCTGAGGCAGAATTATATGTACGTGCCTTTATGAGAATGATAAGGGTTGGCGAAGGAACTGTCGGAAATAAAGGATATGAAACTTTATTTGGAGGAAAGTCGTTTATAAAAGATTATGACAAATCATGGGACGACCACCCTAGAATTCATCGGCCATTTGGAAACACAACGTCAACTGCAGCTGGTGCGTATCAGGTCATGGAAAAAACATGGGATGATGACAATATGGTCGCACGGCGGCGTAAGTATAAGGTTGACGATTTTAGCCCACGGAATCAAGACTTATTTGGTGTTATATTACTAAAGTACAAACGTAGGTATGCGTGGCCGTTATTGATATCTGGAAATATCGAAGAATCAATATCTTTAGATGAAGGTGGAGAAAAAAGAGGGTATGCATATGAATGGGCGAGTTTACCCACATCACCATATGGCCAGCCACAGAAAACGATGGAAGATGCATTATCAATTTTTGAGGAGTATTTAGAGCAAGAAAGAAATGGTGATAGTGATCTTAAATTAGAGCATGGTTTCTTGGAGGTCTTTTTGTGATTAAAACGTTGAACTTAATAACTTTAACCTTATTTATGGGTTGCTCTATAAACGCAGAGGCAAATACCTATTATGCTTCGTGTGGGATAGATAATGACTTTTCAGTTACGTTAGAATCGAGCGATGGTACTGGAGAGGTGATGGTAAATGCCAATCAAATATACATAAATGTCCGCTCAGACGAGAAAACGACGACTACATTCTTACTTACTAAACCAGCAGACCTAGGCCCAGGAGGCGTGAGATTAGATTGGGATAATTTCTCGAATTCCCAAAGAGTATTTACATTAGTGCAACTGGATGAAAATAGTGTTGCGCTAAAGTGGTTCGGTTTTTGGCATGAAATAAATAATGAATATAGTTGGACTGTAGAGGGAAAAGGGGGGCCAGCTTTAAGTTCTGGTTGGAATATACTCACTCAATGTAAGTAGTATATCGCTATATGAATATTCTGATATTTACATACTATTTTGATGGAAATCACTATTCTAAAATGGATCTACATAAGTCAGTGTCACAAAGCCCTAGATTTTTAAGAGCCAACAAAAACGCCTAGCATATGCTAGGCGTTTTTTCTAATCGGTCTTACGAAGTCCTAAACTCAGCGACTGCATGATCCATTTGTTTTGCTTGGTCAGATACAATATCCACTTCACTTAAACATTGTTGTGCAGAATTCATATTGTTTTCAGAAATCGTATTTAGTTCTGTAATCGAGTCACTGACTTGATTCATTACAATCCCTTGCTCTTCAATCGCAGAGGCGATTCTTTCAGAATTTGCTTGAATATTCGTCATATCGCTAATGATTTGACTCAAGCTATCGTCCAGTGTTTGTGATGCTGACAACGTGGATTGTCCTTGTTCGTTACATTGGTCGATGTTCGTTACTACTGTCGACATTTGGGATTGAATTGCAGTGACAACTTTGGTTATTTCTTCAGTTGATTGATGAGTTCGGCTTGCTAGTGCACGAACTTCATCAGCCACAACAGCAAAGCCTCGGCCTTGTTCACCCGCACGAGCTGCCTCAATCGCTGCATTTAACGCAAGTAAATTAGTTTGCTCTGCAATTTCTTGGATGATGTTAACTGCATCCCCAATTTTATCGACATGCTCGTTTAATGAGCTAATTGAATGCTGGCTTTCACCTAATGTTGTTGAAAGCTCGTCAATATTTTTAACGGTTGTTTCTACAACATCACGACCATGCTTAGCATTGACTGCTGCTTGCTGAACACCTTCAACGGCAATCGATGTACTTTCTGAAATTTCGTTGATGGTTGAAACCATTTCTTGCACTGATGTCGCCATGGTAGAGGTATGATTAGCCTGAGCATGAAATTGCTCAATTACTGATTGCAGCTCTTCATGCATATTACTAGTGCTTTGGGATAATCCTGCAGACTTTTCTTGTGTACCAGAAATAAGCTGCTCAAGCTTATCAAGCAATTTATTAAAGTAGTTGCCTATTGATACGAGTTCATTATTACCTTTCAAATCTGATCTTAAGGAAACATTATTTGATTGAGCAATTTCTTGAATTATTCTTAGTAATGCGGCGACTTGAAGGTTTATTGAGCGTGCTATTTGAAGAATAAAGCCGACAATAAATAGAACAACAATTGCTGTAACAATTTGTCTAATAAAGAAGGCTTGCTCTTCTGCTTTCTCGCTTTGAGTTTTTAATGCTTTGTTAAATTCTTTGAACTGGGTTTCTACGGTATGGGATAGGGCTCTAGTATCACCCAAAAGGCCAACATTATACTTAAGGCCAATTCTAATCTTCTGATCAACTAACTGAGTCGCCGTATTCACTAGATTGTCTTGGGCGAAAGGAATGAGAGACTTGTCTAGCTCTCCTTGACGAACTTTTTCATCAAATGAAATCAATGACAGCAATTGATCACTGTTAAGGTTTGATTTAGCAGAACTTAGAGCGTCATTATATGCCCCAAGCAACTTATCTTCACTTTTAAGGCCGTGAGCTGTGAATGCAGCGACTAAAGCTTGGAATCCTTTTTGATAAGAAAGAAGGTCGCTTTTTAGCTGTTGACTAGATGGTAGTGATTGGTTTTGAAGAATATCAGCGAGTTGTGCCTCAAGTCCCAAAAAGATATCGACATTCTTGTCAAACTTACTTAAATACTTGGCGTCTTTACGCAATAAAAAATCTTTTTCGTTTCTCCGGAGGTTCAGAAGTCGAACTTCTAGCTCAGTGACCAGTTGATTGGCTTGTTTAAGTTCTGATGTCGATTGTGCAAAATGCGTGGTAGTTGCTAAAAGAGATACAACACCTAAAACGGCAATCGCACCCAATGAATACAGCTTTTGTTTGATATTCATGAGATTACCTAATAATTTCATTCGATTTGTGAGTTGAAATACTTCACTAAAATGTTAGTTATTAATCACTAGTTTATCAATATTATTATTGATTATTAAGAGTTTGGTGTAATTAATTGATGAAATGAATTACTTGACAGGACACCGTAAGTGAAAAATAAGTTAAAAAAATATGAAGGCTTGATCTTTGATATGGATGGTACCTTGATTGATACCATGCCAGCTCATTTGTTGGCTTGGGAAATGACCGCAAGTCACTTTAATTTTCCTTATAGCGCTTCTTGGATACATGGTTTAGGAGGAATGCCGAGTAATAAAATTGTCATGGAAGTGAATGCTAAATATGATTTAGCGTTAGATGCTGCAATGGTTTCAAGATATAAGATGGATGCATTTTCAAGTTTAGAAGATCATGGTGGCATAATTGGCTGTACGTCCGATATTTTTTCTGAGTTTTGCGGAAAGAAAAAAATCGCAGTAGGGACAGGAAGCCAGCGAGTCAATGCCGAGCGTTTGCTTGATAGATTCAATTTCCTTGAGAAGTTAGATGCTTTAGTCACAGCGAGTGATGTAAATAATCATAAGCCTCATCCAGACACATTTGCACAAGCCGCAGCAATAATGGGTTTGACTAATAAGCAGTGTGTGGTATTCGAAGATACAGAGTTGGGAAAACAAGCAGCGCATGCAGCAGGAATGGATTGCATTATGGTAGTAGATGGGCAGCTTGAATTCTGGCCACTAGACGAAAAAGAGCCGCTTTAGCGGCTCTTTTTGTTATCTGTCCCAGTAGGCTTCTTCTAGGCTATCTTCTCTTTCAGGCAGTGCTCTGGATAGGCGAGGAGAGTGCTGAGTAAGTACTTCATAGCTTACACGGTTTGCATACTTACAAATTTGTGACAAAGAGGAATAAGTAAGATACGGCGCATCGTGTTTTGAAGAGTTAGGAACATTGGTCACGTGGTAGCTGTTTGCAGCCATGTCGTGAAGCAATGCTGATAGAGCGCCATCTCCAGCTCCGTTCGTGTTTTTAATTTCTAACGGTCCACCAAGGTATGGTCCAATATGTGAGTAAACTTTGATTGGTGATTGGCAATCTTGCTTACGCATCGCGCGGCTAAATTCATATTTGTTAAACTCAGGAATGTTACCTGGTAATAGCGGTAACTCAGTATCACGTTTAACAGAATCTTCGGTATAGCCTGCCATGTACAAACCAACAGGGCCAGCTGTACATAATACAAGGTCTACCCATTCCAATGCCTTGTCTGCAGCTAGAAGAGGATCTTTTTCGCCAGTTAACGCTTCACCTTCCTCTTCATTCATTGCAACAATTGTGATGTTCTCTTTTATGTAGTCTTGCCACCACTTTGCATTGCCTTCAATGACCCACTTAGTACCTAACGTTAGTACAACAGGTACGTTTTTACTTTTTGCAATTTCAATGGCACGTGCAACGGCTTGTGGCATTGGGTCTTCAGGTTTCCCGCGCATCAGATATGATGAGACAACTAGTGCGGATGCTTTATCAAACACCTCTTCTGGCACGCTATCAGGGTGAAGCTTGTTCATGTGTCCTTCGTTAATCGCAAATGTGCGTTCACCATCTTGAGAGATTAACGTATAACAACGTCCAATAGGGCCTTCTACCATCTGTAAGTGATTTAGGTTCATGCGTGAAGAAGTGCGACAAAGGTAGCGATACGCAAAAGAGCCAACTTCAATATTCCTAGACATGACACCAAGCAAGACCGACTTGCTGTCAGCCAATACAGAGTAGTTATGCAACGTATTGCCAATAGTGTCGCCAGGGTATTGATGCGTGATCAATCCTTTTTCAACAAGCTCATCATACAGTGCATCTGCTTTACTCTCTTCAAGTACCAGAGAGTGACCTTTACTTAACTCATATTTTTCAAGGAACTTATCATCGACACGAGCCTCGATATCAACAATTGTTTGACCTACGCCGACAATAATAGGGCGATGTAGCTTTGGTGTCTGTTTGATTTGGTTGACTAAAGGGTCACGAGCGTGAGTAGGAAAATAGTGCTTGGATTTACGCTGTCCAGGAAACTTCATTTTAGAGAGTGGAGTTGGAAATTTTGCCGCATGATATCACACCCAGAAAAGATTGCTTTCATTTTATTTACACAAAAGTGCCAGATCAAACATCTGGCACTATGAGTGAGTAAAGAGGCTTATTTTTGCTCTTTGAAAGCACCGTATGCTTTTGTTCCCCATAGAGGTACGGTCGACAAGCTATGTTTGAAACTACCTGAAGTTTCTTTAGTCGAGTATGACAGGTACATCAGTGTTTGGTTTTCAACATCAAAAATGCGGCGAATTTTCATGGCCTTGAAAAATACACTTTTCGATTTTTTGAAAACAACTTCGCCATTTTTTGATTTGTCGATTTCTGCAATCATCTCTGGTGTAATGTCCCCTGTTTGACGGCAAGAGATAGAGCTATCACTTGGGTCAGCAAGGCTGAAGTCGGCTTCAATTGAAGCAACATGGCAAGTTACCCCTTTTACAATAGGGTCTTGCATATGGTTAAGTTTAATGTCTTTCATGGTAAATAAGCCAAGACTTACGTCACCCACTTCACCACTGTCACAGCCAGCTAATCCGAAAGCAAGAACTGAAATTAGAGCGATTTTTTTTATCATTGTTGTATTCCGGTTGGATTATCACATTGCTAAGCATATCAGTTTTAAGTGCTTATTATTGGTTCAATTAAAATATAAGACGAATAATTTACTTGAGTCTTACCAAGCCGACGTTTAACCTCCATTGAACGTAATAATTCAATGGGTCTCATATGTCCAAATCAGTTCCTTCTATCGTGCATATAAAAAATGATTGGTTATATCATCATATTGATGTGGCGTTCCCAACGAAAGAGAGTTTAAAAGGTAAAGAGCTATACAAACGATGGGTAGAATCGAGAAGCTATGAGGTATACAACCAAAGTACATTGAAAGCGGACGTAGAAGAAATCCATCTTGTCGATTTCCATCGGCTAACTGTCATGTTTGCATTACTCCAAGCGAAACGCTGGAAGAGCGAAAATGATCAAGCCTTGATTGTCGAATTTCTTACTCAAATCATCTTCAGCGAGCCATGTAGCCTATATATGGGTTTCCATAGCAACGAACCCGTTGCGGCGGCGATTGTAACGCGAAGTGGCAACGATATGCTGATATCTGACTTAGTATCACCTTGTTCTGATACTAGCGCGTTTGCATCAAATCTAATCTCATATTTCAAAGCCGAAGGCGAAACCCCGGAACATGTCTACGTAGAGTGTTAGGTTATAGCTAACTCTTGGCGATATCTCATTCAATTCTCAACTAAAACTAGTGACATATACGGTACTTTTCATCTTTGCCGATAAATAGTTTTGCAAACTGTTAACTCCATCGTTTCCATCGGAAAAATACAGAATAGTATTTCAGAAAAAGATACGAACGAGGGTATTAACATGACTGAGAACAAAACACACTGTGTAATATTTGATTGTGATGGCACCCTTGTTGATAGCGAACGCCTTTGTTGTGAAGCGATCAGGGATACGTTTAATCAATATGGCGCTGAAATGACCATTGCCGATGCAATGGAACATTTCGAAGGTGGGAAACTTGCTGATATCTTATCTACCACGCGGGAACGCCTGAACATGGCAGTTTCAGTGGATGAGTTAGAGCCTGTATATAGAGAACATCTTGATCGTTTGTTTGCTGAGCACTTAAAACCGATGACTGGAGCGATTGAGCTGTTAGAGGTTCTAAAGCGTAGAGGAATCGAGTTTTGTGTTGCATCAAATGGTCCGAAAACTAAGATTGAAAATGCGCTCGAACTTACAGGGTTAAGGTCCTATTTTGGCGATCGAATTTTCTCTGCCTTTGACACAAATAGCTGGAAGCCAGATCCAGACTTGGTACTTTATACGGCGATGGCCATGGGATTTCGATTAGAAGAATGTATATACGTTGATGATACCCCGAAGGGGCTGGAGGCAGGGATTAAAGCCGGCGTTAAAACAGTTCAGTTACTTGGCTTTAGCTCTAAACAACCTCCAGAAGAGGTTGTTCAGATTAAAAACCTGCAAGAGCTTGAAAGCCTTCTCTAATTTATAGGCTAGTAAAATATGTCAATGACAAGCGGCTGGTGTTGTATTGTACATATTTGGAATGGGTTTAATGGTGTTGCTGTATATCTGGCTAATATGGGTAACATCATTAAAAAAAGATCCGCATTCAGCACACAACATATCGTCACTTTCTGAAAGCAAATAGTCCTCACTACCGCAGAGCGGGCAGCACAACGTCTTTATACTTTTTAGTTGCTTGATTTTCATAGATTCTCCAGCAGCAATAGAAGAATGTTAGTCGAATTAGTTTAATATTTTTATTGGTTCTCAGCTTAATAGCTCGACTCTTTCGTTACAATTCAATTTTAGTCTAAGATGCTAGTACACTGGGCTAACTTAGGACGTTTCAGTGAAGTATGAGAGTCAACTCATAAAATGTGGTTTCCTAACGCCAATTATAAGGATTAATCCACTAGTTGATGAGTTAAATATCATTAATAAGTTTAATTTATGTTAATGCTGTGTTGATATTTGTTGGGGTTATTGTTCTTTGGTCGTATGTGAATACACGTAAGTTTGGAGGAAATATGGATACTGGGTTCTGCATGGTGTTAACGACAACGAATTGTGCATCAAATAAAGAGAAAATCATTTCAAATGTATTGACTGAAAAACTAGCGGCATGCGTTCAAACTATGTCGATTCAAAGCCACTATGTTTGGGAGGGCAAGCTTTGTGTTGATGAAGAATTTCTAATCATTATGAAAACCACAAATGGGTGTTATATGGAACTTGAGCGATGTATTGTCGAGTCACATGATTATGATGTCCCGCAAATCGTCCAAGTTCCGTTTACCCAAGGTTTTAATCCTTACCTAACGTGGTTAGAAGAGAACACCCGTCGTTGAAGCACAAATATAGCAAGCGCGGTAATTGCACCAAGGGTATCCATAAGCATGTCTTTTTGAGCGTCCCAGATGTCGCCCTGAGAACCTAGAAAGGCGATACCCTCATCACCGCCAGCCAAAGCTGCATACCACCATTCTATAATCTCATAGCCAGCAGCAAGTGACATGATAGCGAAGATAGCAAACAAAACTGCGTAAGCAGGGGACATTTTGTTGCTTTTCAGCAAGTGCTCTGCGATTGGGTATGCATACAAACCTATCGAAAAGTGAGCAACTCGATCAAAATTATTTCTTTCAGAACCTATGAGTTGGTTGAACCAATCAAATGGTACTTCTGCAAATGTATACTTGGCACCGATGGTGTGAAGTATTAACCATACAAACATGAGCAAATAGGCAGTTTTCGACAAAGGTTCAGATTTGTAGGTAATTAACCAAATACATCCTAATATCAAAAGGGCAGGTATGACCTCCGCGATCCATACTGCTCTTGAATGAGGTGCTATTGCTGAGAAAGCCAAAACGAAACTGTAAAGTAGCGTTAGCCATTTTAAGGGGGCTGGTGAGTTTGTTGTCATAACTATCCATTATGCCATTCTAAAAGTTGAGGTCATCATGACATACAATAAAACACTGTTTAATTGTGGTTGTAATTTAAAGAATTAACGATTGGTGTTGAAAAGTATAGAAACCACACAATCAAGTTATTTTAGTGAGAGTACGCTTCATTAAAGTTTGATTTACATAGCTGCAACAAATAGACTCTGCGACTTGAAATTCAAACAATAAAACTTAGAAGTAAAGCTATGAAATTGGAAACTGTTGATTATCTTGCTGAAGATGCAGCGAAGCAATTTGTTACCTCATTACGTGAAACAGGGTTTGGGGTTTTAAAAAATCATCCAATTCCAAAAGAATTGGTCGAGTCCATCTATGAAAACTGGTATCAGTTTTTTATGTCAGAGAGGAAAAACGAGTTTCACTTTAACGTAGAAACTCAAGATGGGTATTTTCCACCGACAGTATCTGAAGTAGCGAAAGGGCATTCGGTCAAAGATATTAAAGAGTATTTTCATATCTACCCATGGGGACAAATTCCAGTTGAGCTAAAAGAGCAAATTCTTGAATATTATGAACGAGCAAACTTGTTTGCTCAGGAACTATTAGGCTGGGTAGAAGCGCATGCTCCACAAGAGATTCAAGATAAATTCTCAGTTGCTCTTTCTGAAATGATTGAGGGTAGCAACAAAACATTGCTTCGTGTCTTACATTATCCACCAATGACTGGGGATGAAGAGCCAGGTGCAATTCGTGCTGCGGCTCATGAAGATATCAATTTGCTGACCGTTCTTCCGGCTGCGAATGAGCCTGGGCTCCAAGTGTTGGGTAAAGATGGCGATTGGTTAGATGTACCATGTGACTTTGGCAACCTTATCATCAATATCGGCGACATGTTACAAGAAGCCTCAGGAGGGTATTTTCCGTCTACAACTCATCGCGTTATTAACCCGACAGGTGAGAAGCAGGAAAGCTCTCGAATTTCATTGCCACTTTTTCTTCATCCCAAGCCAGAAGTCGTTCTGTCTGAACGTTACACTGCTGATAGCTACTTGATGGAACGCCTTCGTGAGTTAGGTGTCATTTAAGCATCTTCTATAAGCTTGGCTGGACCGGGGATTTCAATGGTAAACATTGTGCCTTTCCCCGGTTGACTGTCACATTTTATACTGCCATTTATTCTTGCTAGTACATTGTAGACAATCGACAAGCCAAGCCCGGTTCCCCCGTTTTCTTTTGCAGTGCTGAAGAAGGGGTCAAATATTTTACCAAGTATGTCTTGGTTCATTCCTTTTCCGTTATCGCTCACGGTAATGACCACTTTATCGTGTTCAAACTCTTCCATTCGAATCACAACTTTAGGTTTTTCTATATCTTCAAAAGCGTGGTTTTTGGCATTCAAGACAAGGTTAGAAATCGTGTGGTAAATCGCACCAGAGTCTGTTTTCACCTCGATATCTTGAATATTGTCCATCTGGATATCGATATCTTTCATGTTAGGACTTAACGCCATGATGGTGTCTTTAATCTTGCTGCCAATGTTTAGTTTTTCTTCAAGTGATTGAATGTTGTCGGAAGAGAGGCGTTTAAACCTTTGGATAATGTCAGCAGCACGCGATAAGTTGCTAATTAAAATTGAGGTAATGTCTTTTGATGACGAAAAAAAGTCGGTGAGATCTTGTTTAGTAAGCTTGTTCGTTGCCACTTTGTTTTCCACTGTATTGGTTAGCTTGACCAAATGAGTTGAGGTGGTGATCCCGATACCAATCGGAGTATTGATCTCATGGGCAACACCAGCGACAAGCTTACTTAATGAGGCTTGTTTTTCTGCTTCAATTAATTGGCCTTGAATGGTTTGCAATTGATGAATATTGTTTTCCAATTGACTGTTTTTCTCCATCAACTCCATTGAGTAAGCTTTGCGCTCATCAAGGCGTTTCTTAACAATGCTTAAGACGTAAAATAAGATGAGTTTAAGGATGAGGGCCTCTGTTACGGTGGTGATGATCACCGCCCAAAATGCTACTTTTGAACTTGACTCTGCATGTGCGTAAATCAAATTACTGCGCTCAACGAGATGTTGGTTGAAGTGAGCAATCTCTTCTAGTATTTCTTCATAAGACTCTTTCGCATCGGTTGCAACATGCATAAATTCGGCAATACGGATATTTTTCTCGGAGTAATAAATGGTTTTCAAAACGGTTTCATAATAACTTTCCCACGCATTTTCAATGTTCCTCGCTAGCGTGTTTGCTTTTGTATCCGTACCTGCTTGAGTCCGGTAGTTTGATAACGTGCGTTCAATTTTTTCAATGTCTATCTGAATGTCTTTTTTGATCGTCTCTTTTGTGTCGGCATCCGGAGCCATCACCAAAAACATCGTAAGTTGCCTAAGTTCTGACACGGGGCCCGTCAATTCAATATTATTCTCATTGACTTGTTCGACAGAATCGTAAACTTTTTTTATTGAATCATTCACATCGCCAAGGCTGTAAATGTTGTATATACCCTGAAGAATCAAAACGCTGGTCGTAATGATAAAAAGGGTTAAGATTTTTTTTGAGAGACTGTCTTCTGCGAATCGCGACATATCATTGTCCTTGTGATTCAAGAATCTTAATAGGAAGTTTGAGTTGCTCTGGGTAAGGTTGCTCTCCTCTCACTGACCAATGGTAGTCACTGACTTGGATTTCCCATAAAGGATAAATGGCGGAAGTTCGTGGCGTAAAAACTATTTCTTTGTTCAACGCGATAATGTTGTATGGACTGGGTAAGAAGAGTTGGTAGTTTGAGTTATATAAATGCTGTATCAGACGAGTTAATACTTTTTGATAACTGCTTGCCGAATAAGGCGTAGCAATGAAGTTGTTCACAAGAGCATCTAATTCGGCATTAGGAGGTGTCGTGGTCCATGAAGAGGCCGTATCATAAATAAAGAACGATACCCAAGGATTTCTAAACCAGTCGAAATTAGGCCAAAGGACGACATCGAAATCGGTCGTATTTTGATTTACATGTGCGGCAATGGCATTAATGAACATTTCCGACTCTGATTTAGCAATGATGATTTCCACATCAAAATCGTACTTTTCAAGAAAGAACTTAATGTCATTCAGCATATAACGCATACTTTCTTGTGCGTATAGGCGTAGCGTGATTTTTTCTTCTGCTTTGTATCCGTAATTTTGCTTATGGGTAGCAAGAAGAGATTCAATTTGCGCTTTATTAGGCGGTTCTTGGCTTTGCGCGTGTTCAGGAAGAGAGCGGATGGCTTTGTCTACGCCAAGCAATTGTTCAGGGACAGAAATAAAAGTACTTCTTCCTTCGCCATTCATAGATAGTGATACTAAAGCATTTTGATCAATCGCGAGATTGACGGCCTTTCTAATATCTGCCTCTTTATATATTGGATGGCCGTTAAACAGGTTAAAACGAGCGATATAGGTGTTCGTTGATTGAAGCCGACTGAGCTTAGAATAGGGGGCGTATATTGTCTCTAGTTCATCTGAGAATATGAGTGGTGCAATGTCCAGCTTTCCTTCTTCATATAGCGTAAGGTTTTTAGCTTCTTCTTGGCTGAGACTCATATAGAGAGTGATTTTTTCGACCTTTGGTGAGTTCTTATCCCAGTAATATGGGTTTGCTTCTAATACGGCTCTATCACTTCTCCGATCACCTTCTATGTAACCTTCTTTTAAAATGTAGGGTCCTAGGCCATATGGACCCGCTTCAGCAAGATTTGGGCAAAAAGGCTTACCGTTCCAACCAAATTTATCTAGATAGGGCTTGGTATAAAAATGAAGCCAGATCGCGTCATACAACAATAAGCCATAGTCTTCGGTTAAATGGAAGCGAATGACATATGGCGATATTTTTTCTACTCGATCCAAAATCTTATATAACTTGGTAAAGGTATAGGGCTCCTTCATAAAGTATTCAATATTCATAAGGACAGAATCAGCATTGAAAGGGGTACCATCTTGAAATCTAACCCCTTTTCTTAAGGTAAACTCGTACAGTCTAGGCGAGATGATTTTGTGGCTTGTTGCAAGATCATACTCCCAGCCTTGCGTATTATTGGCGGGTCTTAACAATCCGGCATTAATCGAGTGAGAGCTTGCAATGTATGGCAAGTTGGGTAAATAGACTTTTACATGGGAGCCGGAACGAAATTTATCGGTGACGCTATCAGAACTCGAATCAGCCCGAAAAGTTTGTTTAGCAGAGGAAAGGTTAGGGGACAGCAATAAAATAAATGATGCGAGTAACCATGTGATTTTTAATGAAGACATATCAATTCCCGTTAATCTGGATAGGCATCTCTTAACTCAATGCACTCGTCGAAAATACTCAAAAAGACATCGCACAACTTAGGATCGAAGTGTTGGCCTTTTTGCTCTAAGAAATGCTGCTTGATATCGTCGATTGCCCAAGGCTCTTTGTAGCAACGCTTAGAAGCCAGCGCATCGAAAACATCAATAATTGCTGTAATGCGACCTTCGATGGGTATGTCTTCACCTGTTAGGCCTGAGGGATAGCCGCTTCCATCCCATTTTTCATGGTGGCTTGAAGCAATGATGGCGGCTATCCGCAAGATCTCGAGGTTTGAACCGGCTAATATTTCAGCGCCAACTGCGGCATGAGTTTTCATTATTTCCCACTCTTCAGCGGATAGCTTTCCGGGTTTGTGAAGAATATTGTCTGGGATCGCAATCTTTCCTATATCGTGCAAAGGAGAGGCGAGTTTTATTTTTTCGGCGTAGTCATCACTTAATCCGGCATTTTTGGCTAATAAATGGGATAGCAGAGATAAGCGCTTAACGTGGCTGCCAGATTCTTTCGACCGGGTTTCTACTACTTCACCTAACCGATAGGCGATCTCTTTTTGTGTTTCAACCACTTCATTAATTAGAAACATTTTGTCGTAGGCAATGGTGGCACTTTTAATAAAAAGCTCAATCAACTCTCTGTGTTGTTCTAAAGTTTCTTCATTGCTTTTCACAACGATGATGCCATTTGAGTCATGAACGGAGATAGGAAGAACGAAGGTGTTGTTATCTACATGGTGTAGTCGAGGCCGGAAAAAATCGAACTGAGCAGGAGCAACGTCACAATATGAAGAGAGCTCATCACCTAAAGGACATTTATCACCATTTGTTGTTGCAACAATCCGCCATTGCCCGTCCACCGGAGAGGCGCCGTAATGTATGGCATGGAGATCGTCGAGTTTTAACAAGGCGACGATTTGACGCAATATGCCTTGAAGCCAAGTTGCGCTTGTGTTTTCCACTAATATATCTGAGGTGGAATTGATGATAGTTTTTAGCCCTGCGCGGGTTTGCTCAATGGTAATGATGTCGCTGTAAGAACGGATTGCAGCAAACGTTGTGGTAATCAAGCGCGTAGAAGTGAGCTCGGTTTTATTCTTATAGTCATTAATATCGTAAGTAAGAATAACTTGCTCTTCTGGAGCGTCGCCAGGTTGTCCGGTACGTAAGATGATTCTGCTACTTTTGTTATTTTTAGTGTCTCGAATCCACTTTACTAAATCGAGACCAGCTTGGCGGGTTTCCATCACTACATCTAAAAGGATAACGGCGAAATCGTGAGGAGCGTTTTCGATTTGCTCTCTAGCTTCTTTGGCTGAATAAGCGTGCGTGAAATGTAGCTTTCTACCAAGAAACTCACAGTCGCCCAATACAATGTTAGTGACGTCGTGTACGTCTAGTTCATCGTCGACAACTAGAATTTCCCAGAACTTTTCCGTGATTGGTTCTAACGTCGAGCTCTCTTCTGCAAAGCAATAGCTTTCTTCCATATCTTTGTCTCTGGATATAACCGAATTCTTGTTTGACGAGTGAAATACATGTCACTTCGATCTATTAAATGGACTACAACTAAGGTTTAGGAGAAAAATAGGCTTTTTTCAATTTTATCAGTTGCTAGTCATACCCAATGAAGCCATATTGTGATGGATGAGAATCTCATTTTTGAGCCGCTAAGACTTCAATAACTCGACAAATAACGCTGTGTGATTTTCAATTAATAATTATGTACTAGAGATCCACCATATATGACCACCTCAAATGAACTGACAGCTTGCTTTCAAAGCTATATGGAAAATCCGCTACTATGGCCAATTCTTGAAGTATTGAAGAAGACACCATCTGGATGGAAAGTTCATACACTAGCTTCGCATTTAGGAGAGCTAGGGTTTATACCTGCTCTTGATGCTTCGCCTGAAAAGGATCTGTTTAAGCGTAATTTTCTTATCATGAACGCGTTGTATCAGCTTCAGGAAACGCTGTACCCGGATAATTGGCTCCAAGTTGAGGCAATGAACATTGTTTTGATGTCCGCACATCAGGTTGCAGGACACGAAGTGGATCATCATGATCCCCTGCGGGATTACTATATCCAATGGCAGAACTATGAGGCTGAAGAGGGCGAGGTTAAGCGTTTGTTGAATGAATTCTGGACGCGATATCGTGAATTTGTCGGAAGCACTAACGGCAAAGACATGGACAGAGCCAAAGCGTTGAGTTTGTTTAAACTGCCACAAGATGCAACGCCGACGGACATCAGAAAAACATGGCGAAAACTTGCTTTAAAATGGCACCCTGATCGTGACAATGGTGACAGTGAACAATTCAAAGTGCTTTGCGAAGCGTGGCATGTTTTACGTCATTAACGGGGAAACTCACTCG
The DNA here is from genome assembly GCF_040869035.1 of Vibrio sp. NTOU-M3. Lineage (NCBI taxonomy): Bacteria > Pseudomonadati > Pseudomonadota > Gammaproteobacteria > Vibrionales > Vibrionaceae > Vibrio > Vibrio sp. NTOU-M3. Next base: position 55,771 of record NZ_CP162101.1, on the reverse strand, counting down.
ATAGAATGGCCAAAATAGTTGTATTCCACCATTGGTTTTTAAAATAGCGGTTCTGTATCAGCTCCGCTTCCTGCCTCATTCCGATACTCTTACAAAGCTTAACTGCTGCGATGTTGTCCGAAATGGTTTCTGCATAGGCTCGGTGAATTTGTAATTGCTGAAAGCCAAATTCTAAAAGGGCTTTCATCGCTTCGTGAGCGACATGTTTATGTTGCTTATTTCGGACTAAACCACACCCCACGGATGCTTGGTTTTCGTTTTCAAGCCTGAGGCCTGCGATGCCTAGGTATTCCCCGGTAACACGATCAGTTATCGCTAAATGGTAAGCGTTTCTCTGTGAAATCTTAGCTTGTGCAATAAATATTTTAACAAGTTCATCGCACTTCTCTATTGAACAATCTTCGTCACTGTAAAAGCGTTGATATTTCTTGTCTTGGCATTGAGCTGTGTAATGCGCAATATCGCTCAATTCGAAATCACGGAGAACGAATCTGGGTGTATGGATTTGAAATGACATAAAAAAAGCGCCTTTCTAAAAGACGCTTTATAACGATTTTGGTGTTTGGCTGCTACTTCGAAGCGCGGAATTGTGATTTACGCATACGGTTTAATGCCGCCATGGTGTCGAGGACGCGTGGTTTAGCTAAATCCCCTTGATTTGGCATGTGTTGGTGCCATTCACCTTTGAGCATGTCATTGAACTCTTTAGCTGGGTTATTAGACCAGCCCGGTAATTGCGCCAACTGGAACCAAAGCCATCCAATTGCATTGATTTCAGCACTGGATTCCAATTGCTCAAGTGCTGCTAGGTCGATAAACTCTTTACCGAAGCGCAATGAGTCAATGCCTTTTGCAGATACTCGGAACTTTCCGTCTGCAAGCACGGCTTGCAATGCTGCTCGGTTGACTGAACGTGGTCTGAACGTCTCTAACGCTTTTTCACTTTCGTTTTCTCGTTGGGTAGGGTGCTGTTGAATAACCTGATGCGCTTTTTCTGTCACATCAAGTGCTTGGTAGTCGTGCATTTGAATGACGGTATCGGCAACATCTAGGTAGTCACCAGAGCCTCCCATTACAACAATGGTAGAAATCTCCAACTCGTCACGTAGCTGTCCAATTCGGTCAACCAGTGGTGTGATTGGCTCGTCACCTTTTGCTACCAATGCCTGCATGCGTTCGTCACGGATCATAAAGTTCGTGGCTGACGTATCCTCATCGATCAACATGCATTGTGCACCCGCTTCAATTGATTCTTGTAACCAAGCAGCCTGTGATGTGGAACCTGAAGCATCTTGTGTCGAAAAGTCGCCAGTATCTTTACCCATAGGTAAATGGTTAATGTAGTTGGATAAATTTAAGTTATGAACGCAACGACCATCTTCAGCACGAATCTTCATCGCTTCTTCATTTGTGACAACGAACTCTCGTCCATCACCCGGTAGATGGTTATAGATAGAGCGCTCAATCGCATTGAGTAAGGTAGATTTACCATGGAAACCACCACCAACAATTACGGTGATACCTTGTGGAATCCCCATGCCCTTCACTGGACCTTGGTTTGGCGTGTTTAACTCCACTGTTAGATTTTCAGGGGACTGGAAAGCAACGGCTTGTTTCATTGGAAGGTCGCAATTACCCGCAATGCGAGGGAGAATGGAACCATTACCAACAAAGGCGATAAGGCCTTTTTGTTTGAGCTGCTCTCGCATTGCGACTTGGTCTTCAATCGACTCACAGTGATGCTTTAGTGCGGTGAGATCTAATTCTCGTTCGAGTGTTGCTCTGCGTACAAATTTTGGTAGATGGAATGTTAGTGCATTGATCGCGCGCTTCCCTAATACTGAACGACCCTCAGCAGGTAGATCGACTCTGAATCGAATTTCGATGCCTTGTTCAGTAAATAGAACGGCTGTACTGTCCATCACAGTTTGGCCTGTTAAGGCGATGCTGACGGAATTTTCTTGTTTAGCAAATGTCGCAAAGCTGCGAGCGATAAAATCTCTCGCGGCGATTTGGTAAGACGGTGATTTTTCTCTTAACCATTGCAAACCAGTCGGTGCCCACGGGCGAATAACGCGAAAACGTGATGCCGATGCGTAAGGGTCACCTTGGATATAATCTGCATGTAGTGTGAAATCACCAAAATCATACTGACCTTTAATTTGTTGGTATGCACGATAATTTTGTTTTTCTATTTTTTTTAAAAGGGCAATGAGTTGATCCATGGGAGTCACTTAACTTAGGTAAGAGAAAGGCGGGGATTATAAAAATCCCACGCTTTGGAGTAAAGGTAAAACTTGCTTAGCTTAAGGCGTTTCGTTTGGAGAGCATGTAGCGTTATTTCGGTAAGCTACTGAAATTTGCTTCACTGGTGTAATTTTGATTAAAGAAAGAGTGTTCAAACTCATCACAGGGCATGGGTTTACCATAGTAGTAGCCTTGGCCATATTCACACCCTTCTTCAATAATAAACGCCTCATGCTGTTCTGACTCGATGCCTTCTACTGTGATAGACAGGTTAAGCTTTTTAGCAACATGAATGATGGAGCGCACGATTTCTTTGTCTTCATCACACTGATCAATTTGATGGATGAAACTTTTGTCGATTTTAATCGCGTGGAAAGGAAACTTCTTCAGGTAATTAAATGAAGCATACCCAGTCCCAAAATCATCCAGAGATAACATGATTCCAAGCTTATTCAGGCCATCAAGGGTCTGGTGCGCAACCACTTCATCGGCGATGAGGCTACTTTCGGTGATCTCAAGCTCTAAAAACTGAGGGGGTAAATTATAGGCATGTAAAAGGTCATGAACTTGGTCCACAAATTGAGGGTTTTGTAATTGAATTGCTGAAACGTTAACTGCAATTCGAAACTTCTCAACGTGTTGCATCCATTCAGAGGCTTTTTTAATGGCTGAGCGAAGGACAAAGTTGCCGACTTCGAATATAAGCCCATTTTGTTCTGCTAAGTGGATTAACGTTTGGTTTGATACATCGCCAAGAATAGGGTGGCGCCAACGCAACAAAGCTTCAGCACCTGTCCAACGATGAGACGCAGGAGATACTTTAGGTTGGAAATACAGCAGCAAATCGTCATTTCTGACGGCTTGAAGAAGGTAGCTTTCTAATTGGCTAATATGCTTTTGTAAGTCAGCAGTTGCCTGTGAATAAAAGCTAAACTTGTGGCCAGAATCTTTGCAAGATTGCATCGCTTCTGACGCTTGCTTATACAGGTGCGTCACTTCAGCAGGGTTTTGTGTTGAACTGATGCCAATATAGGTGTGAAGATGAAGCCTTTCATGGTTCACCAGAAACTCAGAGTGTCCGATATCTACCAATTGGTTACATAGGGTATTTAAATCTTCTTCAATGTGTCCGGTACGCAAACAAAGCACCAAATCGGTTGCACTGGGTCTTGCGGTAAATGCATTAAAACGTGCTAAATCACCAAGTCGTTTTCGATACTGAACAAGGGTTTTTTCCCACGTATGAAATCCATACTTTGACTGAATACTTGCCCCGTTTGCGAATCCGATATGGATAACAGATATGTAGTCGTTGCCATTAAGCTCAGAGGAATATTGTCGTAGCTGTTTTTGTAAACCCAACTGATTAAGGAATTGGGTTCCACTGTCGTGAAACTTCTGATGGTGAAGTTTTTTCTCTACCGCTCTACGTTTATCGATTTCTTGATTTAGAGAGTAGTTAAGGTGCACGAGATCTTGCGTTCGAGTGTCAACTTTCGACTTTAACTCATCATTTAGCAAGCGCAGTTCTTCATTTTGAATAATGGTTGTAAGCTGCGCTTCAATAGAGTCACGAAAACTACATAACAACTGTTTGTATGTTAGGGAAAACTCGTTTTTTTTGTTGTCTAGTACACAAATGGTGCCGAAGGGTTCACCTGATGGCCAGTTGATTGGAACACCCATATAAGCACGCATGCCAAATTTCATATCAGGGTTATTTTTCCATTCAGGATCTTCAGTTGCATCGGGAACAATCAAGGCCGTCTGGTTATTAATGACATATTCGCAATAGAGGCCTTGCCCAAGCCGTTCACAGTCACCAATAGCATATGGATGCTTATTGTTATTATTGCTGGAGAAGACCTCAATGTAATCCTGATGGATGCGCATGACTAATGCTGAAGGAACATTGACAATGTCAGCCAGTAAATTAACGATGGCTTGCCAGCCGTTACATATATCTTCTGGAATGGTGATGGTATTAAGATTAATTTTTGACATACAACATTGCTTTTCAGGCTTGAGATCCTATTTAAGGGCGCGACATACCCATTTGGTTACGTTGTCACCAAGTGGTGTTCGACGTTTTGATTTCGTATCTGTAAACAGAATGCCAAATAGTTAGTTTCAAAAATAAGACTAGTTCGTGACTAAAGTAAAGAAAAGCCCCTAACTAATGTAGGGGCTGTTTTATTGATGAGGTTCTTAATTATAAGAAAAAGAAATCAGTCTGTTGATTGAATGAAGTGGTCGAGATCAACATTTTCAAGATAGTCGACGGTATCTAAGCCAAAGCCATTGAGTTTTAGAAAATCTGCTTTGAAGGCTTGGTAATCACCAAGCTGTTTAAAGTTGTCTGGTCCTAGCTGTGCCATAAGCTGAGCAACTTTTTCTTGGGTATCTGGGTTTAACTCCCAATCATCCATTCTAATGAGGCGCTCCGCATCGAGGGGGATGGTTGTGTTTCCGTATAACTTGTCACTAAACAATCGCTGCATTTGTTCAATACAGCCTTCATGCGTCCCTTTCTCTTTCATCACTTTATAGAGTGCAAGAATATAGGGGCTTAAACCCGGGATAAATACGCTTGCCTTCGTTACGAGCGCCTTACAGACAGTAGCGTAGGCGCCGCCATCAAAGTTAGATAGTTTTAAATTGAGCGCATGACTGGTTTGGTGAAGATCGATCTTTGCTCGTCCAAGTGTGCCATCGAGATAAATAGGGTGGGTCACTTCAGGTCCAATGTAAGAAAATGCGATGGTCTTACAACCTTCCGAAACGGACTCTGAGTTAATAAGCGTGTCGATCCAGCTCTCCCAGTCTTCACCGCCCATTACTCTGAGCGTTTCTTCAGTTTCACGCTGACTCGCAGAGGTTAGCGTTGTTTCTACCCAACTATCGTTCTCTAATATAATGCTAGCGCCAGTGACATCTTGGTCGATGGGCTTTATCGCTGAGCGCCATAGCTCACCAGTGTCAGGGTTCGGTCTGACACCACTGGCGACACTATAGATGATAAGGTCCACTTCACCTTCGAAGTACGTTTCAATCGCTTCTACAACTTCTTGTTTAATCTCTTTTGAAAAGGCATCACCTTGGATATTGACGGCAATACGACCTTCTTGCTCTGCATATTCTTGAAAAAAGTAGTTGTTGTACCAGCCAGCTGAACCGCCACCAAGATTAGATGGGCCACGTTCGAAAGATACGCCAATAGTATCTGCATCGCTGCCGCCAAAAGTAAGCGCGATTCGTGCAGCAAGTCCAAAGCCTGATGAAGCCCCAATAATAAGGACGCGTTTTGGTCCATGTTTTATAGGCTTGGCTGATTTTGCATAGTTAATTTGTTCAAGGACAGCTTGTTCACAGCCAAAAGGGTGAGCACTTCTGGCAACCACGCCATCGATAATTGGTTCAATAATCATTTTTGTTTTTCCGGCAACCAAGGTAGCAACAGAATAACCCAATTAATGGTGCGGGTTTTTGAGCTAGCCCAATTAAAGAAAATTAATTAACTCTTGAGCAACAAATTCCGCAATCCAAGGCTGGGCATCTTTCGTTGGATGGAGGCCATCTTTCATCATCCACTCTGGCTTGGCAATAACTCCTTCGAGGAAGAAAGGTAAAAGTGGCACATCGGTTTGCTGTGAGACTTTTGGATAAATGTTAGAAAATGCCTTTGTATAACGCTTTCCGTAATTGGGTAATACGTGGATCTGCATCAATAACGGTTTTGCTTGATGATCGATTGAAAGTTTTATCAGTGACATCAGGTTATTTTCAATGAGTTTAGGAGGAAAGCCTCGTAAACCATCATTCGCTCCGAGCTCGATTAATACGTAATCTGGTGAGTGTTGTTTGAGTAATGCAGGCAAACGGGCAAGGCCATTTCCGGTGGTATCACCTGAAATACTTCCGTTGATAACATCGACAGATTTTCCTTTGGTGGACAATACATTTGGCAATAAATTTGGCCATGCTTTTTCCACTGGCATTTGATAGCCTGCACTTAAGCTGTCACCAAGTATTAACAAAGTGGTACTACTGGCTGGAGCTACGTATAAAACAATAAATAAAAAGGGAAGTAGTCGAAACATGCAATCATCCGTCATTAAAGCACAATCATTATCGAAAATAGTCTCTACTAAACAAGAACATTTGACAATCCTTCAAGACGTCAATTTGTGTATAGAAAGTGGTGAAAGTGTTGCAATTGTCGGCACGTCCGGGGCCGGAAAATCGACATTGATGACACTGCTTGCCGGCTTAGATGTCCCCACCAGTGGCAGTGTAGAATTACTGGGTAAATCACTGGCGTCATTAACGGATGAGCAACGTGCGGAGATACGTAGCCACTCTGTGGGCTTTGTGTTTCAAAGCTTTCTTTTGATTCCAAGTTTGACTGCTTTGGAAAATGTAACTCTGCCGTGCTTATTAAAAGGAGAGCCAGAAAATGTCGAGCGAGCCAAGTCATTATTGACAATGGTTGGCCTTGAACATCGTATGGAGCATAGTCCTGCTCAGTTATCGGGCGGTGAGCAGCAACGGGTCGCGTTAGCGCGCGCATTTATGATTGAGCCTCAAGTACTGTTTGCTGATGAGCCTACGGGTAATCTTGACCAAGCGACAGCTGAAAAAGTCATAGACTTGTTATTTGAATTAAATCGCGAGCACGGCACCACGCTGGTTTTAGTTACGCATGATTCTACGTTAGCCAAGAAATGTGATCGTACGATTCGAATGCAGGCAGGCAGAGTGGAGGAAGTGTAATGGCATCAGCACAGACTCTATTAGATACACGATTATTAAGCTGGAGCTGGAAGGAAATACGCCATGGTCAGCTTTGGCCTGTTTCTATTGCATTAACACTCATCATTGCCAGTATTTTTGCATTGACCGCATTGGCGACTCGTATGGAACAGGTGATCGTTAAGCAAGGTAAAGAAGCATTAACGGCGGACAGTGTTTTTGTTTCTTCAAACCCTTTACCTGAAAAACTAGTGGGCTTGGCTGAGCAACAGAATCTTCAAGTTTCTAAACGCGTTCGGTTTGGCACGATGGCGTTTAGTGATAACGAAATGAAGTTGGTTACGGTAAAAGCTGTCGATACGGCCTTCCCATTGCAAGGGGAGTTTCGGCTTAACCAAAGTGGCACCATTTCTAATCATATTCTCCCCTCACAATTATGGTTAGATGAAAGATTATTCGCTCAATTGGACGTAGTGGTTGGTGACACCATTACGTTAGGTGATGCGGATTTTGTCGTTACTGGGAAAGTGGAAGAGGAGCCGGGGTTAAGCTTCAATCCATTTCAGCAAATGCCCTCGGTCTATATTCATATCTCTGATGTACCTAAGACGGGGGCTGTTCAGTTAGGTAGTCGAGTGAGGTATAACCTCTACGTCAATGGCAATGATGACCAAATCAGCCAATTAAAAGATGCAGTTGTATTAACGCCTAGCGATGAATGGCGAGATCAAAATACAGCCAGTCGAACCAATGAAGTATTTAAACGTACAACGCAATACTTGTCGCTATCTGTTGCCATTGTCATCATTATGGCCGCGACAACGCTGGTGCTGACATGCCAACATTACGTTTCCACACGGCAAAGAACCATTGCCATGCTTAAAAGTTTAGGTGGAAGTAAGCGCTGGGTGGTGCAATGGTTGTCAACGCAAGTGCTGTTGCTGTTAGCTATTGCTGCGGTAATAGGTGTGGCAAGCGGTATTGGCTTGGAATTTTTATTGCGTATTCCACTTGCAGAATTGTTACCAAACCCACTTCCTAGCTACGGGATTGAACCCTACATTCTGGCGCTTAGTACGGCATTATTAATTGCCATTCCTGCTTTAGGGATCCCACTACTAAATCTAGTCAACACAAGTGCAATGAATGTGATGCAGTCGCAATGGACGACAAATCAAGCGAAAACTTATCTATGGTTGATTTTAGTCCCTGTTATTCCAATGTTGTTTGCTTATTACGACAACTTACTTGTTTGGATTGTTCTAGCGGGTGTAGCGGTTCTCTTTTTAGTGTTGGCTGGTTTTAGCCTTATTGTGACGAGAAGTGTCGCGAAAATGCCGCTTTCTCCATCTTATAAACTTGCACTCAGTCGTATCAATCGTTCTCCTATTTCGACTGGTATTCAATTCGGAGCTTTGGCTCTGTCTTTAATGTTACTTGCCGTTATTTGGTTAGTAAGAAGTGATTTACTGACAGATTGGCAGCGAACATTGCCTGCTGATGCGCATAATGCTTTTGCGTTGAATATTGCGCCTTTTGAGCTTGAAAACTACCTACAAGCGCTCGATGAGCAAGCACTAGAACGCTCACCAGCTTATCCAATTATTCGAGGGCGACTTACTGGTGTTAATGGTCAAGAACCAACCGTGGTTGATACCGAAGGGGAAGGTGCTGATGCGTTACGTCGTGAGCTGAACTTTACATGGTCAGATGGTATTCCTTCACACAATGTATTGCTTGATGGGGAGTGGACAAGCACTGGGGGCGTTTCCATTGAAGCCGATATTGCTAATGATTTAGGGCTTAACATTGGTGATACCTTGAGCTTTGTCATTAATAGTGTTGAGGTTCAAGCGGTTGTTAACAGCATCAGGCAAGTGGAATGGCGAGATATGAAGCCGAATTTTTACTTCATTTTCTCTCCTGATGTTTTGGAGTCATTACCAAGCACATATTTAGTGAGTTTTAGGATCACGAGCGATCAAAATAACCTCATCAACCAATTGTCACGCAGCTATCCTACTGTGAGCCTTATGGATATCCGTGGAATGGCAGCAAAAATTCAGCAATTACTAAGTCAGATCATCTGGGCGGTGACGATATTGGCGGGTATTGGTGTGATTGCGGGGATTTTGTTGGTCTTTACCTTATTGCGTTTGAGCTTGTCACAACGTCAGCAGGAGATTCAACTTTATCGTACATTGGGTGCGAGCAATAAAAGGGTGATAAGAACCATTTTCGCTGAATACGGCATTATGGCGGTTGTTGCTGGAACGATTGCGACGGTAGGGGCTGAACTAGTTGTTGCAGGGTTAATGCATTTTGGTTTTGAACTTACGCCAACGTTGCATTTCTCATTATGGATAGCGCTGCCTGTGGTGACTTTTTGCACACTAATTTTAGTTGTCGGGAGTTTATTAAAACGTTTGCTAGTCCCTATAAATAAAGACTTTAGCCAGTGAGTAACCGATCGGTTTATTCACTTATCCACAAAAACAGTGGATAAAGTTTGGGATAACTTTGCCTGTAGATAACTTTAATATTCCCTTAGCCCAATAGGGACAATGATTGGGCTAAGTTTGTTATTCACAAATCTGATTTTTTGTATTCTCAACAGAAGCGCGTCAAGTATTTTTTTGTTTTTTTTATTGCGAAAAAAAGGTGTTGTTTTTCATATTATCAATACTTTTTTTGTGATTTTCTTAACAGCAAAATCTGAGTAAAATGCGTTGGAATTTAACGAAATAAAAGAACGAATGGACAATCATCCTTCAATACAATCAGATATTCAGGTCGCAGTGATTGGTGGCGGTGTCGCTGGTGCAACGACCGCATTGCATTTAGCAGAGCTTGGTGTGTCAGTGACACTTATCGAGAAAAAAGACAGTTTGGTGAGCGGACCACCAATATGCCACCTCCATGCGGGGGGAAATCTTTATCGCGAAATTTCTCTTCAGCAGTGTCAAGAGCTTCTTCAACAGTCCATTGATACGGTAAGACTTTATCCTCATACGCTAAATCGGCGTCCAACCGTTATTGTTGTTCCTAAAACCGATAAAGGTCAGCCTGAAGACTTGTTGCCTCGGCTTGAATCGATTCGTTCCTCTTATAAAGAGTTGGTAAAAAAAGACCCTTCAAATCAGTTGCTAGGGCAACCAGATGACTACTACAAGCTCTATTCACGTGAAGATCTTGAAGTTCTATCCACATGTGAACAACCAGCGTCTCCAACGTCGGCTGACGATTGGGTTATTCCATTTGCAAAAAACACCGACCTATCAACGTTAAAGTTCCCAGTTGTTGTTGTTCAAGAATTCGGATGGAGTGTTTTCCGTTTGGCGGCGACAGCGACATTGGCATTAGAGAACATTGAAAATGCAGAGTTGTGTTTGAACAGCACGTTAAAGGAATTATTCTTCAATGGTCATCAATGGCTTCTAGCGTACGAAGATGCGAATGGACAGCGTCATGACTTAACCGCTGATTATGTTGTTAATGCTTGTGGTTTTGAGACGGGTAGGGTTGATGATCTGGTACGTAAGCCTCGCCAGCGTCTTGTGGAGTTTAAAGCGGCGTATGTCACCAAATGGGATAGCAATCTTTCGCTTTGGCCTGAAGTAATCTTCCATGGACCTAGAGGCACCGATGAAGGCATGGGACAACTGACCCCTTATGCTGATGGCGTGTTCCAGCTTCATGGTATGACAAATAATATCACCTTGTTTAATGATGGTTTAGCGAAGTCTGGCGACCACTCAGCTCAGCCTGTTCTTCCACAGAAGTTTTTGAAAAAAATTGCGACTGGTTGGGATGTGAAAGATATTGAAAGTAGAACAGGAAACTCAATACAACACATGAGCCAATGGATTCCAGAGTTTTCAAACGCCAAAGCCTTTGGAAAGCCTTTATTCGGTGCTCAACAAATCCCAGGGGAAGATGAAACACTGCGTTCAGCCGATGTTAGCTTTGAAGAAGAACATTATGCCCGTTTAGAAGTAGTGAAGGGCTCTTCTGCACTTGAAGCCGCAAGCAAAATAGCCAGTACATGGGGTTTTGAACCAAAGATAGGAAGAACAATCGAAGAAACACACCCTGTTACTATGGCGCTAACATATCAAGCGATAGAAAATAAAGCCGTTGAGCTTGCTAAAACAAGGCAATACCCAGAAGCTTTAGCACTCAATTACGGGGAATAATGAGCACTTCAACTTGATGAGGTGAAAGTTGAAGTGCTGTAAGTTGCTGCTACCTATGAATTAGGTTTATAACCATATCGCATTGAGTGGAGTATCAGGAGTGTAATGGTGTGCGATCTGAGCCTGTAAAAGCTCCGCAGTTGCAATAGCATCAGTAAGAGCATGATGAGGTGTATAGGGCGGTAAACCATAACGTGAACGACTTGCCCCAAGTCTTACTGATTTAGGTTTCTTTCCTTTGAGCATGTTCCAGAGTCCACCTGCTAATTTGTTTTGCACTAAAGACTCATTGAACATGGTGTCCACGACAGGAAACTCAATACCTTCATTAATCCTAGAGCGTAGGGCGCTATCAAAAAACTCTCTTTCGATTCGGTGATAATGAACGACGGTAATGTGCCCGGCCATCTGTCCTATTACATCTTCGTAGATCTCACTTAAGTCAGGTGCATCAAGAATATCATTGTGTGTGATCCCGTGGATGATAATGGATTCTTCAGCAAGCTTCTTTCTTGGTCTCACTGTCCAATGCCTCGCCTTATTTAAGAAAACACGATTTAATGTAAAAGGCACGGTTCCAATCGTGATGATGTCATCTTGTTTCGCATCCAAGCCAGTTGTTTCAAAGTCCATCGCCAGGAACACAACATCCGAAATTGGAGTATCACCGCTTGGGATCGGTGTTGAATAAAAAGCCTCTAACGCACTATTTTTTACGCTATTCTTTTTTTGGTCAAACTTATGTAGCCAATCTATAGCTGGTGGGCGAACTGTTTTATTGAACATAGCCTTCTCACTTAAAGTTATTGCTGGCTTGATAACGGAACTTCAAGAAGTTCTGCGCATTACTTAATACTTGGAATGCATCTTTCAAGTTTCTGCGTTCAAAGTCAGACAGGTTTTCTGGTTCAATATTGTTATCAGGGTCTGTTCCGTTCTCGACATCCATCGCTTGGTGTCGGATCCTTACCATCGAAATGAACTCTAAGGCATCTTTGATATCGCGAGCTTTGCCTTTTGGTAGGATCCCGGCGTCGTGGATATCATCAAGTCTTTCAAAGGAGTTTTGGGAGCGAGAGCCAACGGCGAGTGCATGAACACGGATTAAGTCTGCCAGTGGCGCTGTACCTCGACGTTTCAGGTTGATCGAGTTATTGTGCTGCCCATCTTTTTCCATCACAAAGTCTTTAAAGAAGCCAAGTGGTGGGGTGCGGTTTAGTGCATTACGAGCAAGGCATGCGAGGAATCGATTGTTCTTCCTTGCTCTGCGAACAATAAAGCCATTGAGCTGTTCTGCCCATTTTAAACGGCCATATACACCATCGAGGTCGAAGAAAATAGATGCGTTTAGCAATGCTTTCGGGTTTGGATCATCAATCCAATCGGTAAAGCATTCTTCCCATTCTTCGCGAGTCATACGCCACATCGGGTTGGTTGACATAATGTCACCTGTACAATATGTGTAACCGCATTCATTTAAACCATCGCAGACACGTTTTGCAAGTTGCGCAAAGTATTCATCGTGCTGCTCTTTGACAAAACTGTTGTCGAGAATGATGGCGTTGTCTTGATCGGTCACCAATAATTGTTCATCTCGTCCCATTGATCCAAGCGCTAGGAAGCAATATGGCACCGGAGGAGGGCCGAGTTCCTCTTCTGCAAGTTCGATAATACGTTGCTTAAAGCTGCGGCCAATCACTGACATTGCGGTGCCAACCATATGAGAGTTGGCGTCTTCGTTTACCAGTCGCACAAAACTGTCTTTAACTTGCTCGGAAATAATCACAAGTTCTTCAATCGATTGTTGTTGGAATATGCTACTTACCAGCAATAGTGAGTTCTGAGATTCATATCGGACAATATCTGTCGCTTCTAGAACACCAATTGGATTTTTGTCTTTGAGTACAGGTAGATGATGAACGTTGTAGCGTAGCATGGTGAGCATAGCTTCATAAACATAAGCATTATGATCGAGCGAGATAACTTCGTTAGTCATGACACTGGCGACTTCATCATCAGGGTCAAGCCCTTGAGCAAGTACTCGTGTACACAAATCACGGTCGGTAATGATACCAACGAGTGGCGTTGTGTCAGTTTCATCATCTTCTAAAATGTCTGGATCAATGATGAGCAAAGATGAAATGTTCTCATCGGCCATTTTAATGGCAACGTTCTGAATGCTTTCAGTTTTGTCGACAAAAACTGCATCGCGTGACAACAACGTACGCACTTTAGAAGTGGTTAAATCATTTTGATCTTTTGTACTTGATACGGCTTGACGAAGGCGAGCATTGTCTTCCACTTCGACAAAGTCAGCAAATGAGTCATGGTTTTCGTACAGTTCTTGGAATACCGCTTCAGGAATGCAATAAATCAAACTGTCTTCGATGGCTTTTACAGGGAATCGAACCTTGTTGTTCGTCAATAAACCCATCTGACCAAATAACGCACCTTGATCGAGCCGGTTATAGAGCTCACCTTTTCGGCGATATACTTCGACAACGCCACTTCTCACCATATAGAGATCATGAATAGAGTCTCCAAAGTGGATAATCGGCGTGTCCTGACGAAAGTAACTGATCTCCACGTTTCTCGTTACATAGTCCAATACGTCTTCTTCTAATTCGTCAAAAGGTGGGTATTGTGTCAGGAAGTTCTTGATTTCTAATAATTCGGCTTCCATGAAAATCCTTGATTTGGTCAGCAAGTGTATTTAACTCATGGTACATGATAAAGGCGCTACATGCATGCCAAGCTCTGTTGGTGAGTTGAGAAAGGTAACTAGATTAAGCAGAAAAAAACCGACAGCTTTCGCTATCGGCTTTATGTGTGGGGATAATTTGGGGTACGATGAACTTAAGTTCGATAGCGCTCAAGTACTAATCCAAGATTCTCAGTTGCACTAGAAAGTTGGCCAACACCTTTTGATGATTGCTCTGCGACATTTTTTATAATGTTCGATTGCGAGCGAATACTTGCAAGTTCAGAGGCAATGTCATTGGCAACAGCACTTTGCTCACTGGCTGATGTAGAGATTTGTAAACTCATGTTGTTAATCGCAGAAGCGGAATGAGCTATGGTGCTGATATCGTTACCAATATCTGAAATAAGAGCACTGCTTGTTTGTGCTTGAGATACCGTTTGTTGGGTAATATGGGCAATGCTTTGGCTCTCTGATTGTAACTTTTCAATCATTGTTTGGATTTCTACCGTTGCTTCTTGAGTCCGGCTTGCAAGTGTTCTTACCTCGTCGGCCACAACAGCAAAACCGCGCCCTTGCTCACCAGCTCGTGCCGCTTCAATTGCTGCATTTAGGGCTAACAAGTTTGTCTGCTCTGATATTCCATTAATCGTGGTAATAACTTCACTGATCTGGCTGGTATTGTCATTTAACAACGACGCAGAGTGGGAAGCTTGGCTGATTAGTGAAGTTAGCGCTTCAATTTCAGTAATCGCACTTTGAACCAATTCTGAGCTTTCAGCTACTTGACGTGTATCTGATTCTGTTTGCTCAGTTGCTTGGTTTGCAACCGATGATACTTCCTGTGCGGACGCCGTCATTTGCTCCATTGCGGTCGCGACAGAATCAAGAGAAGCATATTGATTGGTGATCTCCCGTTCGCTTTGCTTCATATCCTGTTCGAAAGAGGAAGAGGTTTCATTTAAAGTGGAAGCGTTGGTTTTGACAGTGACGACCAGTTCGCTCAATGTGTCCATGGCGTTATCTAGAGCGCAGCCAATAGTACCAAACTCATCTCGTCCGGGATGGAAACCTAAGCGAGAGGTTAAGTCACCCTCAGCAATTTTTTGTGTTGTGGTGTACAGAACCCAGAGCGCTCCCCCAATAAAAGTCGCGACCCAGTAAAGAAAAATCGCAAAGGGGATCGCCCAAAGATAATTCAACGCAAAACTTGTCAGTAGCTTACGCTCAGAGGTGGTTAAGGCTTGTTCAACATTCTCCTTATATTGGTAGGCTTTACCGTTTGAGCCGATCTGTGTTGCTGTAACGACACCATTGGTAATAACAGAATCTGAAACACTAGAGATTTGCTCTAGGCCATCAATCTCCAAGCTTTGATAGTCGGAAGTTGTAAGTATTCCAGCAAGTTTATACTCAACTTGATTGATTAAGCTCTGTTCTAATTGCTGTTGTTGTACTCGGTAGTGAGAACCAGAAATAAAGGTAATAGCCGTTAAAAATATAATGAAAACAACCCACATTTTGTCGTTTATCGACATCTTAATAAAAAGCTTGTCTATCGTTCTGAAATCAACTTCCTTCATGGCAGATCCATCTGATGGTTAAAGTTGCTTAAAATTTTATAAAAACAAGAAAAATATAAAAATGTGTTATGTCTCATTTGAATGAAATTAGAATGAGACATATTTCAATAAATGAGACATTGATCTTTGGAAGGGCATAAAAAAGGAGGGGATAGACCCCACCTATAGTCAATACGTTCAATTAGCCTAAGGCTGGAAGTACACCTGTCGTTACTAATAACTGAGCAGAAACAATCATCAAACCAATTACAGCGGTAGCAAATAGGGTCATGTTTCCACCCATGACTTGATAGTCTGAGGTGTAGTCGCTGCTTTTACGCAATTTCATCACCATTAATGTAGGTAAAAAGATAGCGAGTATGGCCAGTGCAATAGCGGCATATCCAAGCGCCATAATAAAACCTTGGGGGTAAAACAATGCGAATACCATCGGTGGCGTGAACGTGATTGCTGCGATGAACACACGATCTTTATTGGTGCTTTTCTTTTTAAGACTATCTCCTAAGAACTCAAACAGTCCAAGGCTTACGCCTAAGAACGAAGTCAGTAATGCGAGATCTGCAAATACGCCAATCACAGTACTTAAGCCGCGTTCATGGACTGTGTGAGACAAGGTGTTGATTAATCCTGTTAGCCCGGCATTTTGCATAATTTCATTTTGACTCACCACGCCAAGAGTGACGGTTTGCCAAAATACATAAATGATCAATGGTATTGCGGAGCCAATGATCACAGCAATTCGAAGAGCACGGGTATTACCATCAAGGTAGTTTACGATTGCTGGAATACTTCCGTGAAACCCAAATGAGGTAAAAATAACAGGGATTGAAGCAATAACGAGCCCTTGCTTTATCGGCATGCTGAGGAGGTAAGACTCTGTCACGTTTGGCGCTAGGAAAAAAAGCACCATTGCCATCGCGATAAGTTTAGTCAAAAACAACACGCGATTAACTTTGTCTACCATAGCCGTACCAATGGCGACGACGGTAGCAACAACCACCGTAAATAGGATTGTTGCTGTAGTGGGTTCAAGTCGGATGTCTAAAAGTTGGTGAACGCGTTCAGAGAACTGAGAGCCGCCCCCAGCAATATATGCCGCGCACAGCGCGTAAAAAAGAAACAACATAGCAAAACTTGCTAACCATTTGCCTCGCTTTCCAAGAAATTGTTTGGCTAATGTATGCAACGTTGCGCCCGCTGGAGCATGTTGATGGAGTTCAATCATTAATAGGGCGGTATAAGCCATCAGTGCCCAAAGGCCAAACATAATGAGTAGTGATGTGGCGAAGCCTATGCCCGCAGAGGCAAGGGGCAGGGCTAACATACCAGCACCAATTGTTGTGCCGGCAATAATGAGGGTGCTACCGAAGACTTTAGAATTAGACATTTGTATACAATATTTTACGATTATTAGTTGTTGTAGGCTTTAGCACCAAAAAATACAAATGAATCTAGTTTGATGCCCTAGCTTTATGCACATTCTGTAAAATATAAGATGGTAAATCAAGCAAAATGTTCACTGTGGATTCCAGTGGTGTAATTATTAGTTTACAGTGAATTGTGTCGCAGCGGCAGTTCGTCGAAGTATTCTTGGTCTATATTGATGAAATTATTAAATTTAACGGTCCTTTTTCACAAAACTGTCATATAAAGGGTTTAAAAAGAGAGGCAAAACGCGATATAACTTGTTTTTAGAAGAAAAGGAGGTCTGTATGTGTGACCAAATTTTGAATGATGAAAGCCTAGAGTTGCTAGATGCAATGGAGATTGGCTTTAACTTGTCTGAATATGACAAATCTGCGGAAGAAAAGGCAGAATAAAACAGTAGATGAAATGTCTACATTCCATGTTGGCCAGTGCATTTGCACTGGCTTTGTGTTTTTAAGCACAGCATTTTTTCCTTTCGCTTATCTGGCTTACCTTTTAATCACTGGTACAACTATCGCTTATGAACTTTTTAGCCCATTTACACATTGCTGAACATTGTGACTCAAGCTTAATTGGTAACCTGTTGGGTGATTTTGTTAAAGGTGATCCATCGAGACAATTCTCACCAGATATTGTTGCGGGAATTCGATTGCATCGCTTTGTCGATAGTTACACAGATAGCCATTCAATTATGTCTTGTGCAAAAGACTATTTTACGTTGGATACGCGACGGTTTGCAGGTATTGCATTGGATGTGTTTTGGGACCACTGCCTCGCTCGTCACTGGGAAGGCTATCATAAAAACTCGTTGCAACAATTTTGTGCTGATGCACGCACTACCATAGAAAAAGAACCAACATTAGGGCTTCCAAAACGTTACCTAGATGTTTCACAGCACATGTGGAAAGGCCGTTGGCTTGAGTCTTACGTAGCAATGGACAATATTGAATACGCATTACAAAGAATGTCGATGCGTTCCCCTCGAATGGGACGGCTGGCAGATTGTTATCAATCATTAGACGAGCATTATGTTGAGTTGAGCAAGTTATTTTCGGAATTCTATCCACAAATATTATCTGCGGCAAAAAGTCAGTCGTTCTGATAGAATCCGCAACCTTATCAAAAGTTGTCATTAATGGTCCTTACGTATGTCCCAACAATTCGCTCAACTAGGTCTTGCCGATTCTCTGCTTAGTACGTTATCAGAGCTTGGTTTTCAACAGCCAACGGAAATACAGCAACAAGCAATTCCTTTTGTACTTGATGGGAAAGATATCTTAGCTGGAGCTCAAACAGGAACAGGGAAAACGGCAGCGTTTGGCTTGCCGATTCTTCAAAAACTATTGGCATCAAAAAGTGTTCGGGATGAACAAAGTGCAGACGTTCGTGCATTGGTTTTAGTACCAACACGCGAGCTGGCACAGCAGGTGTTTGATAACCTGACAAGTTATGCCAAAGCCACAGATATTAAAATTGTGACCGCCTACGGTGGTACCAGTATGAATGTGCAAACCAAAAACTTGCGAGGTGGGGCGGATATTCTTATTGCGACCCCAGGTCGTCTTTTGGATCATTTATTCTGTAAGAACATCTTTTTATCTAAAACTGAATTTTTAGTATTTGATGAAGCCGACCGTATGTTGGATATGGGCTTTATGCCAGACATCCAAAGAATTCTTAAGCGAATGGGCGAGAGCTACCAAACGCTGTTTTTCTCCGCCACTTTTGATAAACGTATAAAAAGTATTGCTTATAAGCTGCTAAATGATCCAGTTGAAGTTCAGGTGACGCCATCGAACAGTACAGCTGAAACTGTTAAGCAAATTATCTATCCAGTGGATAAAAAACGAAAAGCTGAACTACTCGCGTATCTGATAGGTTCTCGCAATTGGCAGCAGGTATTGGTATTTACCAAAACCAAACAAGGCAGTGATGCGTTGGCTAAAGAGTTGAAGCTAGACGGAATTAAGGCTGCTTCAATTAACGGTGATAAAAGCCAAGGTGCACGCCAGAAAGCATTAGATGATTTTAAAGCAGGAAAAATTCGCGCATTAATCGCAACTGATGTTGCTGCAAGAGGGCTAGATATCCATCAGCTTGAACAAGTCGTGAACTTTGACATGCCATTTAAAGCTGAAGATTACGTACACCGGATTGGGCGTACGGGGCGGGCTGGAAAAGAGGGCATGGCCGTTTCTTTGATGAGCCATGATGAAGAGTATCTATTAGAGGCGATTGAGCGCTTGTTAGATAACCGACTGCCTCAAGAGTGGTTACAAGGGTTCGAACCAAGTTTGATTGAAGACATTGAACCGGATAAAGCTCCAAGAAGAAAAGGCCGCTCATCGGACAAAAGGAAGATGAAAGCGAAGTTGAAAATTCATGCAGGACGTGGAAAGAAAAAATAAAAAAAGCCAGCTATTGATAGCTGGCTTTTTGTTTTGAACATGACTTAAAGTCGTGAACTCACATTTTCTTATGCGTACATTGGAACAAGCACCAAGGTACCGAAAATAACGGTGGCCAAGCCACAAATAACAGGTACAGAAGTCCGTTTTACTACTTCAAATGGACTGATTTTTGCCATGCCTGACGTTGCCACAACAACCCCTGATACTGGTGAAATAGTTCGACCTAAGTTAGATGCTTGCAACATTGGAATGATTAGGAATGCTGGGTTAAGTCCCATTTTAGCTGCGAGTGACGGAGCCAGCTCAACGAAGGCATAGAAAGGCGCATTACCTGAACCTGTTGCAATTGCCGCTGCAACAGTCAATGCGGTTAGGATTAGCATTAATGCGATGCCACCAGCACCAGCTGTTTCGGCTAGGTGAAGTAAGTTGTCGATAGCGCCGATAGACATCAAACCTTGTGCGAATACGCCAGCGGCAACTAACAGCATAACGACCCCTTTAAATGCGTCTGCCATGCCTTGGTAACAAGATTCCAAATCCTCGAGTGTTTTCTTACCGTTAAAGCGCTTTGTGATGAAATCAACAACGGCACCGATGAATATCGCTAGTACAACGATGGTATAGATATCGAGCTTTAACCCTTCGATGGTTTCGCCGTTAAATACAAAAACCCCAATAATTGGCAGGAACGGAAGTACAGCATAATAAGCTGGTGATTTAACTTCGATTGCAGAAACATCCACGCGTTCCATTGGTGAGTTATCTTTCTTATCTAGATACATGTTCCAAAAGAAAGCCGCGATTGCCATAACAATAATTGCGCATATGGATACTGGGAGAACGGTTTCCACCGCAAACACGTGAAGAGGCAAACCCGCTTTTTCAGCGGCAATCACCACATCACCAGACGTTGGAGAAAGAATGATTGCAGCAGGTGAGGCACAAACCGCTACAGCAGCAGGGCGAGAAATACCCATAGCCGTCATCATTGGGAAGAGCGTTGCCATCAAGAGAACACCAAGCCCAGTCGCTGAGCTCACAGCCAAAGACATCAAACAAGCAACGATATATGCAGCAACCAATAAGATGTAAGGGGATTTTATGACAGAGAGAGGCTTAGAGAACTGTTTTACTACGACGTTGTTTGCGCCGATGTGAGTCATGTATGATGCGAAACCACATAACAGCATGATTTGCATACCTAGACCGCCACCACGATATTGCAGCATGTACTTGACGTATTCGAGTGCATCGGTAAATAGGTTACCTGTAGAAGCAACCTTAGAAGGCAAAACGGTATGGCCAATAATACCCGTTACAATTAACAATAAGACACCGGCGGTTAGAAGTACCCCAGCAGGCTTATATCCTTTTACAATAAAGTAGCCTACCGCAATAGTGACAACTAATCCGATAAAGAGCTCCAGCATAAAAATCTCCCTGAGAACGTTTCAAAATATAAGAATCTGTTTTAATTTGTGACAAATAACTTACAGAATTCTGATTTAAGGCACGAGCGCAAGATTCACTTCTTATGATCTGAAACAATAAATCAATTAGACTGCTAATTGCAGGTGAATATATGATGTTGAAAGTGTTTCAATAGTGTTTAGTTTTGTGGTTGGGGTATATTGAAGTTAATTTACATGATGTGTTTTTTGGATAGATTATCCGACTTGGATACTTTATCAATCTTGATACCAACTGAGTGGCTTAAAGATAGTGATACCATACATACAAAAATAGCCCCAGACGGGGCTATTTAGCTTACATGTTGTTGTTAAGCGGTAGTTTCTACTTTATCGCTTTTTTTTTCCTGTTGCATTTTAGCAAGGAAATAAACGTTAACACATGCAATAAAACCGTTTGTGACAACGACCGGCCACGCATCAATCATCAGACCATATGCTGTAAAAAGTGCACACCCAATAAAGTTAAGTACGCGAAGTTTTACAATGTCTTTCATTGTAAGAGAAATAGCCACCATAATAGATGCCGCGTAACCCAAAATTTCAACCACATTCATATCCATAAATTGATCCTCTAAAATTTTTGCCGATCGCGTCAGCGTCGGTACCAATCTTCTCTTCTTGAGAAAAACGAGGAAGCTCCGTGCCTCGAATGGTCTAAATGATTAACTGTGAAGAAATATAGCAGGGGGGTTAGTGTGACGGAAGCCCCAAATTTGGCTATGGTGAAGGTTAGCGATTACGCAAACGTTTAATGCTATTAGTAAAAATATTATTACTAAATATGTTGAAGGTTAAACTATGGTCTCTAAAAATAAAAAAAGCCCGTTAAAACGGGCTTCAAAGCACTAATTCAGCTTACTTCTTTTTACCAAGAGTTTGCTTGTCTTCTTCAGTCAGCTCGCGAATACGACGGCTGATTTCACGACGCTCTTTTGAAATCTCTGCACTTTTGATGATGTGATCATCAACGCGGTCTTCATAGTCCGCTTTCATATTTTTGATAATGCCTACAATTTCATCGGTGTTCATATCTGGCTTGATGTAATCCATCAGGTTTTCAAGCAGATCGACACGTTTACGGTTATCACGTACTTTCTTCTCGTTATCAAGAAGCTCACGTTTTAGTTTGTTTTTACGACGTGCCTGAACGACGATTTCAAATACACCACTCATAGGTCCCTTTCCTGTTTTTAACGTTAACTGTCAATGATTAAAACATAACTCCCCTTGTGATTACAGTCTTAAGATCAATCATCACGACATCTTGACGCTTTTGTGTCCAACTCGTCCGAGAAGCAATTGAGCTATGGAATTTAGCGAGCTATGATGCAGGCATTATCAAGTACAATTTTGTGAATATTATGCGAAACTCTCAGATTCTGGTCAGAAAAACAGAGGAAAAGAGTGACGATGTACGTTGCATAAAATTACGAGATGCATATCGTACAGAACGTACCATTCAAGAAGTGACAGAAGTTGAACTCAACAGAGCTAAAATCGTCATGATTGACGAAGATGGCAATATAAAACGAGTTCCAATTCTAGCAGAACATTAATTCAAGGGAGTCCATCATGAATATCGAATTATCTCATGTTGAAGCGCGCATCATTGGTTGTTTGATTGAAAAGGAAGTCACAACACCAGACTATTATCCACTGACTCTCAATAGCCTGACTACTGCATGTAATCAAAAAAGCAATCGTGAGCCTGTGATGTCGCTTTCCGAGGCCGAAGTTCAAGATGCAGTCGACTCGCTCATTTCTCGTCGTCTAGTGAGTGATGAAAGTGGGTTTAATAGCCGAGCAAACAAGTTTCAACATCGTTTTTGCAATACGGAGTTTGGTGATCTAAAACTTACTTCGCAAGAGAAAGCGATCACTTGCTGTTTATTGTTGCGAGGTGCTCAGACGCCTGGAGAATTGAGAACACGAACAAACCGGTTAGCAAACTTTGCTGATACTAAAGAAGTTGAGACGGTTCTTGAACAAATGGCGGAGCATGACTGTGGGACCTTAGTTGTAAAGCTGCCACGCGAGGCAGGTAAACGTGAGTCTCGTTACCAGCATCTTTTTAGTGGTGAGATTGATCTGGCTGCTTACGAGACGCAAGCACACTCAGTGCCAGCTTCTGGTAATTCAACGCGTATTGAGGCGTTAGAGAGTGAAGTCGCTGAGCTAAAGGCAGAGCTTGCTGAATTAAGAACGCTGGTTGAACAGCTCGTCTAATGTCGGATGGTAATAGCCTTCCATCAACGGATTGGCACGTTTATCTGGTAAGAAATAACAAAGGTGCGCTCTACTGTGGGATCACGACAGATGTAGAGCGCCGTTTTGAACAGCATGTAAAAGGAATAGGGGCTAAGGCTTTGAAGGGCAAAGGCCCTTTAAGTTTGGTATGGCATTCACATGCTGGTAGTACAAGAAGTGTTGCTAGCAAGATAGAGTACCGAATAAAGCGCCTTTCTAAAACTCAGAAAGAACAACTGGTTAGTGGCAGGCATAAGCTCAACGACTTAATTATTATAAACTAATTTCTTAGAAATTCAGGCAAGTTACCAAATCTGTATTAATCTTTGAATGTAACAAACAAAAAAGGTTGGTATGGATATGATACTAAAAAGAAAATTATCAATTGCAGTGGTTGCAGCGATAGTTTCAACGTCAACACTTGGTGCGACAACCGTTGCTGATGGGCGAGGGAACGGTATGGGAAATACTGGCGTCACCACGGCAGACTACGTGCTTGCTCCCTTCTATAACCCAGCATTAACCGCTGTTTATCGTGAAAAAGACACGGTTGGTATCTTGTTTCCTGCAATAGGTGCGCGAGCTCGAGATACCGATGAATCCCTTGACACAATCGATAGCCTTCAAGATACCATCTCTTCTTTTGAAAACGGCAACACGGATCCTGCGACAATTGCGACACTCAATGGTTATTTGGATCAGTTAGCAGATGACGCCCCTCTAGGGATAAGCGCAGGCGCGGGGTTTGCGGTTGCATTACCAATTCAAAACTTATCAATTAACCTCTACGGACGCGGGTACGCTGAAATTGTGGCGAGTACTGAAATTGCAGCGAATGGTGGTAATACGCCTTTGGCTGTGCAGGCTCGGTACGAGAATTCTGAAGTCGATATGATCGCTTTTGGTTATACGGAGTACGGTGTAGCAATGGCTAAACGCCTGACGCTAATGGGGCAGGATGTCTCTTTGGGTGTGACTCCTAAATACCAACAATTGCGTACCTACAAACAAGCACTGTCTGTCGAAGACTTTGACCTAAGTGATTATGACCAAAGTGAGACTAAGAAAAATGCGTTTAACTTAGATCTCGGTGCGATTTGGTTCTATGAACAATTTAGAGCAGGGGTTGCCATCAAAGATCTTTTCTCTAAAACACTTGATACCCAGAATTTTGGCGGGGTTAGCCAATATAAGCTCAATACGCAAGTAACGGCATCCGGTGCTTATGTCACGGAGCTGCTTACCGCAACAGTAGATATGGACTTAACCAAACAGAGCCGTTTTACTGATCTCGATGATGATACACAGTTTTTGAGATTTGGCGTTGAAGCCAATGCATGGGGTTGGGCTCAAGTTCGCGCTGGCTATGAAGTTGACCTTAAGAGTACGTTAGATAACTCGTTGACTGCCGGTGTAGGCATCAGCCCTGGAGATCTGGTTAGTTTGGATTTAGCGGGTAGCTATGCGGGTGACAATCAATTTGGTTTGTCAGGCAATTTGGCTTTCACTTTTTAGAGTAATTAACTAATTTTTTTGTCACCTTGAGCATAAAGCAACTGTATGAATAATTACTGGTTGATTTATGCTCAACTTATTAAAATTTAAAAGAATTATCTTTCATCAATAGGGAAGAAAAGACATACTAACTATCCGTCAGTAAGGAACCTCTCCAAGGGAGTTTAAATGAGAAAAATAAAACTCTTGTCTCTGCTAGCACTTATATCGTCTCACGCATTTGCTCATGGTGCACAAGTCCTAAATGGTTATTGGTCGTACGATGAGTTTTTAAACGCTCATCCAGTGCAACGTCAGCTAACTTCTGCGCTCAACGAGTCAGTTCGCTCAGCCCCCAAGGCGATGCTGAAAAACCAGAAAAAACCAATAACTATTTCTGTTGTTTATCCGGGACAGCAAGTCTCTGACTATTGGGTTAGGAACATCAAAGCATTTGAAACACGGTTAGAGAAACTTGGCATTAGCTATAATATTAATCAGGTTTTTACGCGTCCAAATGTTGATGTGAGACAACAAAGCTTATCGTTATTAGAAGCTCTTCAGAATAAAACGGACTACCTTATTTTTACGCTTGATACGACTCGTCACCGTAAGTTTATTGAGCATGTTTTAAGCTCTACTGATACGAAATTGATCCTTCAAAATATTACAACACCAGTAAGAGCATGGGATAAGCATCAGCCTTTTATGTACGTTGGTTTTGATCATATGGAAGGTGCAGGGGTTCTTGAAGACTACTACAAGTCTGTGACAACGACGGGCAGTGAGTATTCTGTTTTATATTTCTCCGAAGGTTATGTTAGTGATGCCCGAGGAGACACTTTCATTGATGAAATGACCAATCACAGTGGTTACAAACTGTCTTCGTCTTTTTATACCAAGGCAACGAGAGAGTCAGGCTACGAAACGACGCTTCAGTTGGTTAAGAACTCTCCGGATATTTCATTTATCTATGCTTGTTCGACAGATGTAGCTCTGGGTGCGGCCGATGCGTTAAAAAAACTTAATCGAGAAGACATTTTGTTAAATGGATGGGGCGGTGGCACGGCTGAGCTTGAAGCCATTAGACAAGGAAAGCTTGATGTGACTGTAATGAGAATGAATGATGATACTGGTATTGCCATGGCGGATGCCATTAAATGGGATATCGAGGGTAAACAGGTTCCCAAAGTATTTTCTGGTGACTTTGAGTTAGTGACTTCAAATGACTCTCCAGAGCGTATTGAACTCTTAAAGCAAAGAGCGTTTAGGTACTCAGATCTTTGAAAATTAAATTTGGACAGCGTGGCAAGCCAAGAAGACTGGCCACGCTAATAGCACGTTCGGTGTTCTTGACGATCGGTATGTTAATGTTAGTTGTCTTGTTACAAAACTATCAAATTAACAAAAAGGTTGTCGAACAAGAGGTTGCTCGCTCAAAGCAGCAGACTTCCAGTCTCGTACAGCAAATTTTTAATTTCCGTTTACAATCTATTGAAATTACTCAAAATAGTTACAGTCGTAACGAATCCTTAATTGACGCTCTTCGTTCCAACAATGAGCAAGAGCTTAATCATTTCTTTCGCAGCTTAGATCAAATTAACCCATCTCTAGCACCAGATTTTCGGTTTATTTCCTATGGAGATCATGTGGGGTGGTCTGACTCAAATCATGAGTTCTATGGAATTGAAGTAGAAGAACTGCAGCATATCGTGGACAACATGTCGTTCGTTAGCAGCTGGCACCTAACCCAAGCACCGTCCGTACTAGGTATGCGTTATTTGATGGTTCGTAGGGCACCTATCGTGCAAAATAACAGCGGTGAAGTGATTGGCTTTCTTTATGTTGGTATTGTGCTCAACAATAACTTTGCTTTACTTGATTCCCTTCTAAAAGGAAGCAATGCTGACGAAATATTTTTATCGGTTGGTTCAGAAGTTATCGCTTCCACCAACAGAGAGAATCTGCAAAATCATATTGATTGGCTTGAACAATATTCATCTGTGTTTAGCGCTAAAGAATACATGGTCTCAAAGACGGATTTAGAGATTAATGGTGTTGCTACCTTCTTAAATGTCTATTCGGTTCAAGATAATACGCATATTGCAGAATTAATGAAGAGTCATTATTTATGGGCTGCAGTTGCGTTAGCGATCGTTTTTATCATAGCAATAGCCAGTCGCTACTGGTTAGGTCATCGCGTTTCTGAAGAACTATTCAGTTTAACCCGTTATACAAAACTTGCCTTTGAAACACAGAATATAGACCGTTTTCCGGGTTCAGAAATCGATGAATTTAATCAGATAGGCTTATCGTTTGAAAAATCTTTTAAGCGATTGAATGAGCAAGAAAAGCAATTTGCCGATCTGTTTAATTTTTCACTCTCGCCGATAACACTATGGGACACCGAAGGTAATTTAATTCGTGTTAATCCAGCAGCAGAGAGAAGTTTTCAATTATCATCCACAGACAAAAGTGTTTACAACTTGCTTGCATGCAAATTAGTCCCTCAAATTACCATGTGCGCAAAAGGTGCGACATTAACGGGAGTGAATGTCGAGATTGAAGACAAAACATATCGATGGAACCTTTCTCCGATTTTCATCGATAACAAAATCAAGCATGTGATGGTGCAAGGCCAAGATGTAACCAGTTTTGTACGTGCTGAACAACAGAGTGCAGCTGCAAAAGAAGAGGCGGAAGAGTCAGCGAGAGTTCGTGCAGACTTTTTAGCAAGAATGAGTCATGAGTTAAGAACGCCCCTGAATGGGATCCTGGGTGTTTCACAGCTATTGAAAGGGAAAATGACGGATAAGGAAGACTTGGAAAATATTCAAGTGCTTTGTAATAGTGGAGAACACTTACTCGCAGTACTTAACGATATTTTAGACTTTTCCAAAATTGAACAAGGCAAGTTTTTAATACAACGTTCTGATTTTAAATTGATGGAATTGGTGAACGCAGTTGAACGCATTTTCAGACCGTTATGTGTAGAGAAAAAAGTCAATTTTGCGGTAAATACAAACATTGATCAGAATACGATCGTGAATAGTGACCAAGTCCGGCTAAATCAAATAATTTTTAACTTGGTGAGTAATGCGGTGAAGTTCACTCATCAAGGGCAAGTTAACATAAATATTCGTTCAAAAGAGACTAATGATAGCTCCCGGCTATTCATAACGGTAGAGGACTCTGGTATTGGAATTGATGCCCAGCGAATAGAGCATATCTTTGATCCGTTTGTTCAAGCTGAAGCGACTACCACCAGAGAATATGGGGGGAGCGGGCTTGGGTTGGCTATTGTAAGAAGTTTGATTGATCTACTCGATGGTGAGTTTGAATTGCAAAGCGAAGTAGGGAAAGGAACGCGTTTTACCGTCAGTTTGCCTGTCGAGATTAAAACAGAATGCGCGGTTGCAAAAGCGCCCGTTGAGCCAATCAACCCCTCGACATTATTTAAACGTTCTTTAAAAGTGCTCTTGGTTGAAGACAATCATACC
The DNA here is from genome assembly GCF_040869035.1 of Vibrio sp. NTOU-M3. Classification (NCBI taxonomy): domain Bacteria; kingdom Pseudomonadati; phylum Pseudomonadota; class Gammaproteobacteria; order Vibrionales; family Vibrionaceae; genus Vibrio; species Vibrio sp. NTOU-M3. Next base: position 27,737 of record NZ_CP162101.1, on the reverse strand, counting down.
AATGCTTTCATCGCCAAAGCGTTTTGTGAAAAGTACGCTATGACAGTTATTTGGGTACAAGATGGCCATCAAGCTATTTCGTATTTAAGTGAACATTCTGATGTCGACTTAGTATTAATGGATAATCAATTACCAAATTTAGGTGGTATTGAAACAACCAAAATCATTCGAGAGGACCTAGGCTCCAAAGTGCCGATTTACGCATGTACAGCGGATGGAATGCAAGACACCAAGCGTTCATTTTTGTCTGTTGGAGCTGACTACGTTCTAGTCAAGCCTTTAAAGGAGCAACTGCTGAATCAAGCCTTTGTACACTTTAAAGATACTTTTATGCGAGAGGTTACTGACTGATCTGGCGGTATGAGTTTTCGAGCAGGGAGATTCTCAACTCTTCCGATACTTTGATTCTCTCACTGTACCTAACACCATACTTGTAACCGTGTCGGAGTTTTTGAGTACTGACAATTTCAAAGGTAAGTGACTCAGGGAGATGGTCATTCAGTTCACTGTCGATTTCAATCAATTGGCCCTTTTCCAGCGCTTGTTCACTTTTAATGACAAGTGCAAGGCCTGAAACCGATATGTCTTTAATCTTGGCTTTGCAGGTAAGCGTTTCTGATTGAACCATAGCTGGTAAGTTAACCTGAAAACGCTCGTCGCTTCGAATAGGCTTTTTAGAATAGTAGTGAGGCAATTTCACAAACAGTAAGCCACTTGGGCGAGTTGTCTGAGATATAACCGTTGTTTTGAATGCGATGATATCGCCCAAGCGAGTTTTGGTCAGTGCTCGGATAATGATCGCGCGATGAGCAATCTTCTTTAATATCAAAGTTTCTTGAGCTTTTTGAGGTAGATCGAGAATAAGGAACTGGCTAGGCTTCGCACCAACAAATTGAGTGGTGAAGTCAAAGCGCTCATCCAGCCCAAACTCAAGTGAGGCTGATAGCTTCATTCCGGGCTCCAGCACCTTGAGCAAATCTGAAATTGAGTTGTTTACTGCTGACATCGTATTATTATTGTTTGCTTTCAGTTAGCAGCAATATAACGTTTTCAACACGATAATAACCAAACAGAATTCACAGAGTTCAAGGTGCTGACATATTTCTCTATCTGGCTAGTTTATGGTGTGCCCGAGAAAAATGCCCGGCACAAAAGGCACCAACAATAGAAAGTTCACCGGCGAGACAAACTGTCGCAACGACTTCTGCAAGCGCCTTGGCTTTGCCGGCACCATAAAGATCGAGGATATCCAGACACGCTTTTTGACTTGGTAGCGCAGTCCCTCCACCCACAGTGCCAACCATTAAGTTAGGTAACGTGACGCTGGCATATAAACCACCTTGCTGGTTTACCTCCATGCGCGTAATACCAACTGCTGACTCTGCGACGCAAGCAGCGTCCTGACCACATGCAATATAAATGGACGCCAGTGCATTTGCGTAGTGTGCGTTGACCCCAATGCTGCCACTCAATGCCGCACCAGTGGTTGTCATATTGCCAAACTCCACCATTTTTTGTGGTGTCGTGTGTAGATATTTTGCAATGAGCTCATGAGGGATGTTGATATCAACGGAGACTTTTTTACCCCTTACAGCGCGTAGGGTATGGCTATTCGGTTTCTTATCACCAGATAAGTTTCCATCAAGAAAAGCTTGAGTGGATTCAATTGGCGAGTTAGCTACGATGTATTCAAATACTGCGTTAGTGGCAATCGTGACCATATTCTGACCAGATGCATCACCAGTGTGAAATTCAAAAACCAAGTAAACGCGATTGCCTTCAATGGTGACATTGATATCGTGGAGCTTACCGTGCGCAGTTGTAGATTCCGCTAAATGTTTGAAAACGTCGTATTGTGTTGTCACCCATGAAACAAACTGTCCGGCTTCGGATAAGCTATGAAAGGCAAAAGCAGGTGTTCGAGTGACCCCCTCATTTAACAGCATGGCACTTGCGCCTCCTGCAGCTGTGATTAATTGAGAGCCACGATTATAAGACGCTACCAGTGCTGCTTCTGTGGTTGCCAGTGGAATAAGGTAGTCACCTTGTGCGTGTAATCCGTTAACACGTAACGGGCCAGCGATACCTACAGGTACTTTTACTGTTCCAATAAAATGCTCAATGTTTTTATTATAAGCGTCACTTAAAGCTGCTGTTTGGTCATCCAAGAGTAATGATTTATTGGTTAAAGGAGAAAGTTTAGCCCAGCGTTTGGATAAATTTTTATCACTAATATAAGGGCTCGGTGTCATTCTTAATTCGGGTCTTTCAAAGCGGGATTTGAGGGATTGCTCTAACTGCTCGGTGTTTTCGTGACTGGTGTTGAGAAAGTGCGAGTCACGACGAGTCAGGTGTAATTTTGGCATAGCGAAATAGTTATATAAGTTTGTCAGGGCATTCTACTGAGTAGGCGGCGTAACACAATGCTTGTTTTACGGTTTGGTACAAATTAAACGTGTATATCGAGTAAAGTACCAATCATGTCTTGCTCGCGTTGCAAAACATTTGTTCCGATACGCGAGTACTGAGAAGCTTGGGTAAGCTTGGTCAATGCTTCAGTATAGTCTTCATCGGTTTTTGGCGGTTTGAATTCAACCTTATTGAATTCATAGCTATTGTTTTTAGCGGACTCTAGAGGTGGATGGGTGTTTATTTCGAGCGCAGCTTCCTCAGCCATCTTGGATGATTGCTCGATAATTGGGTATGCGGTTTGAACAGCTGATACTGACATAACTCTTCTCCTGCTAACTTAAGCTTAAGTTGAGTTTGTAATTCCAGCAAGTTGTGCTATCTGAATAGTTCAGAGAGTGTTGCTAACTCTTCTTCGGTAAGTAGATTACTCGCTTTGTGGTCGAGCTTGTTACTTATTTCACCTTGAAGGGCTCTTAGTTGTTGTGGAGTCATTAATTGAAGTTGCTCTTTTAAGTCTTCAAATTGTTTCTTACTCATATCGGAGCTTCCATATACCATTATTCTAGTATTGAGTTCCGGGTGATAGCTGCCTCCTTTCATAACTATTTCCCCAATAACTCATGTAAGGAGTAGACTACAAAGCGACAGCGCAGAAAATGTCCGAAATGTGCAAATTTAGAATCAGAACTCCGTGAATAAATGTCACGAAGTTCTGAATAAAGTAAGCGTTAGTTTACTCGGACAGCAAACTTGTTCGCTAAGGAATGGAGCTCAGGTAGCATGCGATAAATCAAGTGCAATTGTTGTAAAACCATACGTGCGGAGTGTTCATCTTCGTCGCGCCATTCTGATAGGCGGCTTTCAATCTCAGGGCTTTCAAACTCACTGGTATCACATTCATCAGTGTGTGTGTTGAGTTGTTGATATAAAACTTCAAGATGACGATGGATGGCTCTATGAGCGTCTAACACAAGCTGGTGCGTGTGCTCATCTGCAATTCGAGTCCTGTGTGCACCGAGTGCGGAAATGTAACTCAATAGGGCATGGCTTAATGTCAGAAAACGAAAACTCTCGTCAGTCGCTGTTCGGTATTTACCAGGCTCAGATAACATTGTGCTGATCGCATTGGCTAAATTGGCATCCTGGTTGTGCGCACTACGGCGCGCAATTCGATAGCTCAAAGAGTCTTTCTTACCTATCCGGTATTGACCAATAATTTGGGCAAGATACGTTTTATTTGCATCGACAGCGTCTGCCATTACCTTATGAAGTCGTTTCGATTGCCAGTCAGGAAGAATCAGCGCAACAGCAGCAACTGCCAAGGCGCAACCGATTAGCGTATCTGCAAGCCTTGGTAATACAACCGCATAGCCTTCACCTAATTGATTAAAACAGAATAGAACCAATACAGTTATAAAGCCTGTCGCGTAGCCATAGTTTGCAAGTCTAAAAGCAAAAAATGCCACGCCTGATAGAACGATGAAGACAAGCTGACTTTCAAGGGAAGGGAAAAATGTTAGTAACGGGACGCCAATCAATAGCCCCGCTAACGTGCCTATGATACGAGCAACAATCTTTTGTCGTGTTGCACTGTAGTTTGGCTGGCATACGAACAAGGTGGTTAACAGTATCCAGTAACCTCGCTCAATGCTTAGCAATTGAATGATCCCGTAACCTGCCGTAAGAGCAATCGACATCCTGACTGCGTGGCGAAATAACATGGAATCTTTATTGAGATTAGAACGGATGCGTTGCCACATCGTCCTTAGTGAATGGGCTTCAGTATCATCCAATACATCTTCTTCAAGCTTTGCAGCATCGGGGTTGTTGACATTGCTGAGCTGCTTTTCAACGGTCGTAAGGTTATTAAACAAATAGCCTAGTTGCGCCAGTAACAAACGCCATTTGGGGTTTTGCTGCTGGTTTAGATAGGCCAGGGAAGATTGAAGTTCATCTAAAGCTAAAACGGATGTTCCCGCATGCGTGTACTCTTTACCGAGTTGGATTGAGCGAGCAATATCTCGGCATGCTTGGGCCTGCGTTTCTAATAGGTACTTGAATCGGAATAAAACGTCTGAACGTTCAAATTGCTCCGCAAGTTCTTGATAGCGGTAATGACTTGAACTGACACGTTCATGGATGTCTTGCGCTAAGAAATAAATGTTCAAGAAACGGTCACTCGCACCATCAACATGGCCCCGTTTTGAGCGTGTCAGCAATGTTGCTTTACATTGGTTTAATGCCGTCACTGTAGCAGCATTTAGGTTAGCATCTCTAATGCGGTGGGGTTGAGGAACTAAGTTCGTAACGGGTTGAAAAACTTGGCTCTTGGAATCCAGATAATTGGAAAGCTGAAGGAAGACATTTGCAAGGCTCTGCTGTACGGGTTGCATTGGCCAAATTGCATGCCAAAGCACGGAGATGAAGTAGTACCAACCAGCACCAATTAACAACATCAAAGGTTGAAACCATAGATTGACGCTTTGGTGCGCGCCGAGCATGGTGTAAATCGCTATCAATAAAGAGCCGAAAGCGATACTCGCATAGCGGTGGCCAATTGCACCAAGCATGATGAAGCCAAAGGTAGAGATAAACAGGCCGAGTGCGAATAGCAGTGGTTTATCAAACAAAATTTCAATGGAGAATGCGGCAATTGCAAAACAGATTAACGTGAGCGTTATCGATTTCAAACGACCAGTAAAGTTGTCGTCACTCTCAGCCAGTGCTGCCGCAATAATCCCAAGAATTAAAGGAATAATGTTCGAACCTAGTTGGAGGTACCAAGCTGGCAATGCAACACCTAACAGCGTAATGAGAATGAGGATGCTGTAATTAAATGTTTTGTTCGTCCACAAGAGACGGAATTGGGCAAAGCTGTACACTGAATTCAATACTAATGTCAGATGAAGTTAGAGCGTATTGTAGCAAAAACTCACAATAACATTTTGATAGAAATGAATAAAAAATGCCAAATGCATGAGATTTGTTCGGTGGCAATCTTGACATTAATTTTTCATATTCAGTAATGGTTAATATATGATGTAGCCAAGGGAAGTCACTGGTTAAAGTAAGAATGCAGCTATCAGCAACTAAGACTGCACAGTTTTTAATTCAAAACGAATATTACAACGTTAAACTTGAGTCTGATTACATCGTATTAAGCTCTGATTTTAGTGAAGAGCGTATCCCATTTCATGCCTGGAACGGAAAGGTTGAGGTAAGAAGAGGGGTCTTTTGGGGCGGATTGCAGTTTTTCGCTCATACAGAAAACAATAAACAGCGCTCTTGGTTAGTTCAGGGATTACCGTGGTTAGATTGCCGCGACTTTGCCCGTACTGCCGTTGGATACTATCAACAGTGGCATAATAAGCAGTGTGAACAACTGAGTACCTATTTGCCTCAGTGGGAATCTGACTTAAAAGGGTTTAAACGTTTACCTTCTTTCTTGTCACACTCAAGAGTTTCGCATTGGTTAGAGCAACTGGACTCAGATTTTAAAACGATGGATATGTCGTTGGAAGAAGCCGAGCAACGTGCGCCGATAAAGATGGCAGAATTGATGCCATGGATTATTGATACTGATGAGAAAATTCTTGAGCGCAATAATGAATGGTTAGAGACCGAACGTCAGAACTGGGAAGTGCTTTTCAATCAAGTGGAGTCTTCTCCGCTCAACCTCAGTCAGCAATATGCGGTGTTACTCAATGATGACCACAATTTGGTTCTTGCTGGAGCCGGCTCCGGTAAGACAAGTGTTTTGACTGCCAGAGTAGCTTATTTGCTTCAAAGTCATCTCGCTCAGGCTGACGAAATTCTCATGGTTGCTTTTGGTCGCGATGCTGCCGATGAAATGAAACAAAGGCTAAAAGACAAAGTCGGTATGGCTGCTGATCACGTTAAAGTTTGTACATTCCATCAGTTAGGCTTACAAATCTTAAACCAAGTCGAGACAGAAAAGGTGGTCATTTCACCTTTGGCCACCGACGACAACTTAAAACAAGCTTGGTGTATTGATTGGCTAAAGAAACATTGGATGACGCCAACCAACTTTAAGCGTTGGCAAAAGCACTTATCAAAATGGCCAATTGCCTACTTAGCTGGTGATGACGAGCTTGGTAGCCATGTGGAAAACCCTAAATTGATCGCTTGGTTGGAAAAGCAGCTTTCTCAACTTAGCGCTATGGGGGTGACAAAAACTGCGATCCAGAAAAAATTGGTCGATCACCCTGACTACACACGGTTGAACAGTGAACTCAATTTAGTTTGGCCGTGTTACCAAGCGTGGCAACAGGCTTTAAAAGAGCAAGGCGAAATTGATTTCAATCTGATGATCACGCGTGCAACCAACTATATCGACAAGGGTAAATTTAAGTCAGGTTGGAAATACATCATGATCGACGAATATCAAGATATTTCTCCTGAGAGACTGAACCTTATTGAGTCACTATGCCGTAGTGACGCAAACAAAGAATGCGTGTTGTTTGCCGTAGGTGATGATTGGCAGTCCATTTACGCTTTTGCTGGCTCGGATGTCGATTTGACGACTGGTTTTGGTGAGAGGTTCCCACACTCAACCGTGCACTATCTTGATACAACCTATCGGTTCAATAATCGTATCGGTGAGGTGGCGAATCGATTTATTCAACAAAACCCTGCTCAGCTTCCTAAGACATTGAATAGTCATAAAGAAAGAAAGAGCAAAGCCGTAACATTAACAGCAACCGCTAATGTCGAGAAAATATTAGACCAACTGAATCGACAGGCAAAAAAGACCAAGTCAGTGTTGTTATTGGGCAGAAATCATTATCACAAACCCGAGCTGCTTGATGAGTGGAAGAAACAGTACGGCTTATTAGAGCTTGAGTTTATGACATGTCACGCAAGTAAAGGTAAGGAAGCGGACTATGTCATCATCTTATCAGTGGATGAAGGGCAGTTTCCCGCACGTGTGAAGGCGTTACATATCGATGCAGCGTTAACCCAAAACACCGATACGTTTGCTTATGCTGAAGAACGGCGTTTGTTCTATGTGGCACTAACTCGTGCAAAGGAGAAAGTATGGGTTACCTTTACCGGAGGTGGTTCAACCTTTGTAAAAGAGCTGCTTGAGAATGATTACCCGGTGATTCACCAAAAGTAAAAAAGCCCGCATTTGCGGGCTTTTTTAGGAAACTAGATTAGGTTCGGTCTGCAAGGTAAGCATCATAATCAGGGACTTCAATATCCACTTCTTGTTCCATTAACTCAGACTCAAATAGGAACTTGGCCGTAGCACGGTTGGTCGCGACGGGAATATTCCATACACTAGCAATACGCAAAAGTGCTTTTACATCAGGGTCGTGGGGGACGGCATTAAGTGGATCCCAAAAGAAAACCAACACATCAATCTTTCCTTCAGAGATCAGAGCGCCAATTTGTTGATCCCCGCCCATAGGGCCGCTGATCATACTTTTAATTGCAAGCCCCGTTTCTTTACTCAGCATATTACCGGTTGTTCCAGTTGCATAAAGAAAGTGACGCTGTAGCTTTTCTTTGTTGTCAGTAACCCATCGTAATAGTTCTGGTTTGTAGTTGTCATGTGCTACCAGCGCAACATGCTTATGTGCGGGCATAGTACGGGTTGTCTTTTGCATTCGTTATTCCTAAGGTGCTACTACGTTCAGGTTGTTTTACTTAGCCTGGTTTATATAAAAAGTTGGCCTATATTCAGAAGGTGACAGCGAATCTGCAATCACTTTTTCGCTCAGTGTATCAGGAGTCAATGGTGATATCGAAGGTGACTGTGAGAATTTGTATGTCTTACCACGTAAATAATCAATAGCCTGATTTAATGACAAGCGACCTTGCTCAACCATTTTGTCCGTGGGTGCAAATTCAACTTTATGTCGCAGCAAACCACGATACACACCATGACTTAAATAAGTAGAAATTAGGCCAATTTCACTGGCTTTGTTTGAGGCACGCAACTCGCTAATTCCGGCTTCTATCGCAACGGCACTGCCAATAATGTAGCGAATACCATCAGTGTCTATGGCTTGTTGAATTAGGTTACGCTGTAACTCCTTGTCATTGTCAGCCCAAAGTGTTTTGGCAATGATGACATCGCTGTTTTTCAATGCATCATACAACCCTTTAACGACAGGCTTTGTACCGCCACTTGAATTCGGGCCGGGGAGTAGTGCCGCTTTTATTTTTCCACTGCCTTTCGGGTGTTTCTCACTCAAGTACTTACCTGCAGCGTATCCCATCCAATACCAGTCTACACCCACTTCACCTTTCAATAATGGTTTGTTTTTATCGTCTACCAAAAGGCGATTAACAGTCGCAAATACAGGCGTAGACCCGACAATCGATTTGAGATCGCTTGTATATAAATCCGGAGCGACAGTCCCTAAAATGATTGCATCTGCGTCCCAGCGAGTACAAAGGTATAACTGTTCTTTCTGCTTGATGTGATTTGGGTAACCGCCCGATTCTAAAACCCTTAGGTCAATACCTTGCTGTTCTGCCTCATTCACCATGCCATAGTTGACGGAGAGCCAATATGAATCTTTCAGGTGCGGGTAAATGGAGCATATTCTATATGGCTCGTTATTTTGTCCTGCGTGTGCCAGATTGCTGCATGATGCAATGAGAAGGCTTTGTATGAAAAACTTGAACTTAATAGATTTAAACATTCGGCAATTTGTTGGTAATAATGGGACAAACACTGCAAAATATAGCGCATTCTACAGATGTTAAGAAGTGATGATTCTGAATGTTATTTGCTAAAGCCAGTATTGGCCGTAAGCTTTTGTTTGCTTTCACTGCGATGGCTTTGTTAGTCATATTGTCTTCATTAATCGGTGTGTTTGGCTTCTCATCTGTTGCTCGAACAGAAAGAAATGTCGTGAATTCTGCGATACCTTCTATGATAGAAGCACGACAAGTCTCAGAGTTGAGCTCTCGTATCATTACTTCAGTTCAATCGCTCTCCAATGCAAAGTCAGAAAAGCAACGAAAAGAATCAGGGCAATTACTTTTCTCGCAATTAGAAACGCTGTTATCACATATCAAACAACTAGGATCGGATTCGTTTGATTCTGAGTTACTGAATACGCTTGAAAGCGATGTCCAGCAAGTCATCGATACATTGGCGCAATTAGGCATACTTGTTGAGAAAAAGCTCTTTCTTGCAAATGACTTGGATGTCAGAGTGAAGGAAATGCGTAAATTTGCTCAAGAGCTTGAACAGCTTACACGCACTCAGGTTTCTAATACCAGTACGATTGCTGTGGCTAACGTTACTCATATTTATGATCTATTGAAAAATGGAAAAAAAGAGTCAGCATACAATGCACTAGATACACTCGTTGAGGTTGATTTAGATCTTTCAGAGCGTTTACACGAATTGCATCTTCTCGCATTTAAAATGCTGAATCATATTGAAGAAATGTCCACCATTTCGAACCTCGATCGAATTAACCAAATTCGTAATGAGTACAGTCAGAATCTAACCATTATGAAACGTCGAGTTCAGTCGGTTGAGGACCCTACGCGTTCAATGCAAATGGCTGATTTATTAAATAAGCTGGCGAAGCGCGAAGTCGTCTTTCAAGTTTTGATAAATCGTTACCAAAATGAACAAGCCTCACAGCAACTCTTACAAAACACATTGACTCAGTTTACCAAGCTTAATACGACGGTTAACCGTCTGGTTGATGATTCAAATGCAGCGACTACAAATGCTGTATCGGAATTAAAAACGACACTGCAGTACGCTCAGTTATCACTGACAATTATCACTATTATTGGGTTAGTCATCGTTGTCCTCATTGTTTGGAAAGTGGTTTACAAGTCAGTTCTTAAACGGTTAGCCGAGTACTCATCCGCATTGAGCTCTATTGCGCAGGGGCAATTAAAAGTCGATGTCACCGTACAAGGTAAAGATGAACTGGCTCGTATGGGACAGGCCATTATTACCGCAAGAAATACAGCTCAAGCCTTAAAGGTAGTAGCAGAAAGCGAAGCCAAGGCGAAACGTGAACTTGAAGAACATAAAGTTCATCTTGAAGAAGTTGTTACAGAGCGAACGTGTCAGCTACAAGAGACCAATAATCGACTCAATCAAGAAGTGTTAAACCATGCCAAAGCGCGGCATCAAGCGGAGCAAGCGAGTAGAGCAAAATCGGCATTTTTAGCAACCATGAGTCATGAAATTCGTACCCCAATGAATGGTGTTCTCGGAACGACTCGATTGCTTAAAGAAAGTTCTCTTAACGAGACGCAAAAACACTATGTGGACGTCATTAACCGAAGTGGCAAGACATTACTTGCTATTTTGAATGATGTTCTCGATTACTCAAAGATTGAAGCCGGCCATCTAGAAATTCGAACAGTAGACTTTGATCTAAAGGCCATGGTGGATGATGTATACCAACTTTTGAAAGGACGAGCAGAAGAAAAGCAAATTGATTTTACCTGTTATGTTGACTCGGATTTAGATCGTTATTGGCAAGGGGATGTTACGCGCATTAGCCAAGTGCTGACCAACTTAGTAGGTAATGCGATTAAATTCACCGATCATGGTCACGTCGACATATATGTGAGTCCAGATCCTACCCATGAGAAAAATGTGCTGTTTGAAGTATCTGACTCAGGCGTTGGGATTTGTACTGAAGAGCAACAAACCCTTTTTGATGCTTTCACACAAGCTTCCGCAGGAATTAACAGTAAAGGTGGTACTGGTTTAGGCTTGGCAATAAGTAAGAGAATTGTCGATGCAATGAATGGAACACTGGCGGTGGAATCTGAATGTGGGGAAGGCAGTCGTTTCTGGTTTAGTGTACCACTGGAAAAGGGGAAAGAAGTCGCAACCCTCATGGAAACACAGCTACAGAGCAACAATAAAGCAACCGTTCTTTTAGTTGAAGACAACCCCGTAAATTGCATGGTTGCGGAAGGTTTTCTGGTGCATATGGGGCACCAGGTTGATACAGCTTTGAATGGAGAGCAAGCGAAGGAGTTATTCCATGCGAATCAATATGATATTGCACTGCTAGATATTAATTTGCCGGATTGCAATGGAATGGAATTAAGGGAGCAATTAAGAGAAATAGGGGAACAGTCTGGAAATTCCGATGTGCCCATGATTGCCGTGTCTGCTCATGTCTTTAATGAAGAGGTTGAAGGTTATCTAGCTTCTGGATTCGATGGTTATTTACCTAAACCATTGGATAAAGACGATCTAGCAGCGCTTATAAGTAGTCATGTTAAAGGGGTGAGCATGGATACAACGCCAAACAACCATCACGAACCAAAGGAGAGTGTTTCCATGCCTTTATCTAGCCTTATTAAGCCAGAAATTGTGATTAATGACACTGCGGTATTAGGCAAGGCTAAGATGCTTGAAATTATTGAACTGTTTAAGCAAGGTGCAGATGATATTCAAGAAAAGCTTGAACTAGCCTTTCAAACTCAGGATGCTTCTGAGGTTAAGCAGTTAGCACATAAATTGAAAGGTTCCTCAGGTAGCCTTGGGCTCAACCGTTTATTTGAGATCTGTGAGAATATAGAGAAAAGCAGTCACCCAGTTGATAGCTACAAGCAGAGCGCCGAAGAGTTGGCTACATGTTGCACTGAATCATATGAAGCGTTAGTCAACATCATCAATTAAAGGGGAAAGAGATCATAATATGATACGAATTGAAACATCGCGGCTTATCATGCAGCAAATCAGTGAAAACGAATGGCCTCTGTTTCAGAACCTTCATCAAGATGAAGATGTTATTCGCTATGCTTTTGACAAGCCAAGCGTTCAAGAAATTAGGGAGCGATTTGAATCAAGATTACCTGAGTGGAAATGGGGTTCAACACATTGGTTGTGTTTAGTAATTAAAGATAAAAACTCTAAAGAATGCATTGGTATAACGGGATTAGTTATATCGGAAAAGTTTGGCCACACTGTTGAGGTTGGCTACCTATTAAAAAAAGCATTCCATGGCCAAGGATATGGGACCGAGTCACTAGTTGGTTTAATTGAACATACGCAGGAAAACTATCCAGTATCTGAAATAAACGCCATTGTGACAGATGGTAACTTACCATCATGTAAGTTACTCGAAAAGGCAGGGTTTGTTTTGGTTGAGCGTGAGTCCGATGCTTATCAGATTGGGAATAAATTATACGACGACCTAATTTATCGCTACGCGGTGTAAATAAAGTTTGTCGCCGATAACGTTAATAGGGCTTGCGCAGTATAGTAGGTGACCATCACAACATGTCTTGAAAAGCCAGAACTTGCACGAAACCTATCGATGGCAAGGACTAGATCTGACGTAATAAAAATCAGCGCTCCCGCTACAGCAAAACGAGCCGACAAATTGTTCGTTTGCAGCCAGTACTCAATCGCTGCCCAAGCCATGTTTAAAATCACGATGCAATAAATAGCCACTGGTAACTTCATTTCTCCTAAAGAAGGCAACAGTAGTAAATACACGATGACCCCAACACTGAAAGTTAAAATTGGAACCCAGTGATTTAGGATGCCACTTGTCTCATTCCAAAAACATGCGGTATACACCAAATGCGCAAATAGAAAACTGACCAACCCGGGAAGGAATTTGTCTTTGGGATGCATGAGAAATATATCGCCAATTAAAGAAAATGCTAAAGCGACAAGTATGAATAGGCCATAGGTTGGTTTTAATGACTCTGCTTGAAAAGCGACAACCATCATCAAAACAATGGGGACAGTTTTGGTGATGTAAAACAACCATCGCGGGCCTTTATCGACGGATACGATGTGAAGTAACGCTGTAATCCCTATAGCTAACCACATACTTGCTCCGGATAATTCAAGGTTCATCATTCGAACGCCATTCTATATTTATTCAAATTAAATGCGAGTCCTAGTTTATGGACATGCTTGTATTCAAGCAAATTAAATGCATTTGATTTACAGCTTGAATTGAATGTTATGGATGGATAGCTCTTTTCTATAAAAGAGGAAAGCAATTTGTCGCGAATTACTGTTTTTTGCCAATATAATATTTTGCATACTGAGATCCCCTATAGAGATCTAGTCAATCTCTAAAAGGCCGTTTTTTCATTACGAAAAAACGGCCTTTTTTTTAACTTTCGAAATTAATCAAATTTTAGTTATTGGTGCAAATTAAGTGGCATTTCATTACATCTGACCTGCAAGAAATTGCGAGTGATTGTATAGATCTCACAAAATTCACGTGTGTATTCAACCAAGTGTCCTACAGTTGTTTTACGCAAGAACATAAGTATCGAAAGATATATAAAAACCAAATACATTCTTTTAAAACAATAAGTTAAATAGGGGCGACTATGCATCTTAATAAGGGAAAAGCTGGTAAAAGTGTGTTTACACTTAGCACTTTGACAGCATCTTGTTTGATGGCTTTCAACAGCTATGCTGCTGTTGATTGCAGCACACTACCTGTGTGGGATTCGACGACTGTATACAACGGTGGCGATCAAGTTCAGCACAACAATACCGCTTATAAAGCAAACTACTGGACTCAAGGAAATAATCCTGAGCAGAACACGGGAACTTGGGATGAATGGTTAGTTGTCGACGTATGTGCGACAGGTGGGGGCAACGAAGCACCAACTGCAAATCTAACTTCACCAAGTGCTACGGATGTAATTAAAGAAGCAGACGTTGTTGTTCTTGCTGCAACAGCTGCAGACACAGACGGTACTGTCGCAAAAGTTGAGTTCCTAGTTGACGGTGTCGTCGTTGGTGAATCAACGGCTGCGCCACATACAACTAACTGGACTGCGACCGCTGGTCAACATGAGTTTAGTGCGATTGCATATGATGACCAAAATGCAGCGAGCTTAGTAAGTTCAGTTTCTTTGACCGTTGAGTCAACTCAACCTGGTAATGAGCTACCAACAGTAAGTGTATCACTTTCAGCTGCAACGGTTGACGTTGGTAGCGTTGTCACCCTTTCTGCTGTTGCAGACGATACTGATGGTACTGTTGATAAAGTGGATTTCTATGTTGCAGGACAGCTTGTTGGAACTGCAGCGACAGCACCATATACGCTTGATTACACAACAACCCAAGCAGGTGATCTTGCCGTTTATGCAAAAGCAACTGATAACCTTGGTGGAACTGGAGATTCGGCGCTAGTTACGCTTAAAGTTAACGGTGTTGCACCTGTTGCTAACTGTCGTCCAGACGGTTTGTATCAAACTGAAGGTGTGAACGTTCCTTACTGTTCTATTTATGACGAAGAAGGTCGTGAGAAAATGGGTGCAGACCACCCTCGTCGTGTCATCGGTTACTTTACGAGCTGGCGAGCAGGTGATGATCCACAAGCTGCATACTTAGTAAAAGATATTCCTTGGGAACAACTAACTCATATCAACTACGCGTTTGTTAGCATCGGCTCTGATGGTAAAGTCAATGTCGGTGATGTCACTGATCCAAACAACGCGGCAACGGGTAAAGAATGGCCTGGTGTAGATGTCGATCCAGCACTTGGATTTAAAGGTCACTTTGGCGCACTTGCTACTTACAAAGAGCGCTATGGTGTTAAAACTCTGATTTCGATTGGCGGTTGGGCTGAAACCGGTGGCCACTTCGGCGCTGATGGAAACCGCGTTGCTGACGGTGGTTTCTACACCATGACAACGAATGCAGATGGTTCGATTAACCATGCTGGTATCGAGAAGTTCGCAACGTCAGCTGTCGAAATGATGCGTAAGTATAAGTTCGATGGTTTAGATATTGACTACGAATACCCAACATCAATGGCAGGTGCTGGTAACCCTTACGACAAGGACTTTATGGAGCCTCGCCGCCCTTATCTATGGGCATCTTACCAAGAGCTAATGAAAGTGCTTCGTAACAAACTTGATGCGGCATCAGCTCAAGATGGCATTCACTACATGCTTACCATCGCAGCGCCATCATCTGGTTACTTGTTGCGTGGTATGGAAACATTTGATGTTACTAAGTACCTAGATTACGTCAACATCATGTCATATGACTTGCACGGTGCTTGGAATGATCACGTTGGCCATAATGCAGCGCTTTATGACACGGGTGAAGATTCTGAGTTGGCTCAATGGAACGTATATGGAACAGCAGCATACGGTGGTATCGGTTACCTAAATACTGACTGGGCATATCATTACTTCCGTGGTTCTATGCCAGCAGGCCGTATTAACATTGGTGTTCCTTACTATACTCGTGGCTGGCAAGGCGTAACTGGTGGTACTAATGGCCTTTGGGGTCGTGCTGCACTTCCTGATCAAACACAATGTGCTCCGGGTACTGGTGAAGGCGAGAAGAACAATTGTGGTTACGGTGCGACTGGCATTGATAATATGTGGCATGATTTGGACCCACAAGGTAAAGAAATGGGTGCTGGTTCAAACCCAATGTGGCACGCTAAGAACTTAGAAAACGGTGTCTTTGGTTCTTATGCTCAAGCTTACGGCCTTGACCCTGTTAATGACCCAAGTGACAAACTTGTAGGCACATATACTCGTAACTACGATTCTGTGGCTGTAGCTCCATGGTTGTGGAATGCTGAGAAGAGTGTATTCATCTCTACCGAAGACAAAGCGTCAATCGGCGTCAAAGCAGACTACGTTATTGATAAAGAGATCGGCGGTATCATGTTCTGGGAACTAGCAGGTGACTATAACTGTTATGTTCTTGATGCAAACGGCAATCGTACGACGATCGACTTAACTGAACAGGCGTGTGCTTCCGGCAATGGTGAATTCCATATGGGTAACAGTATGACGCAAACTATTTACGATAAGTTTAAGTCAGCAACACCGTATGGTAATAAAGTTGCTACAGGTGCAATCCCAACTGAAGCGGTAGACATCACAGTGTCAATCGGTGGATTCAAAGTTGGTGATCAGAACTATCCAATCAATCCGAAGATCACATTCACAAACAACACTGGTCAGGCGATTCCTGGTGGTACTGAATTCCAGTTCGATATTCCAGTATCGGCTCCGGACAATGCGAAAGACCAGTCTGGTGGTGGTTTGAAGGTTATTGCTTCTGGTCATACACGTGCTAACAACATTGGTGGTCTGGACGGAACAATGCATCGCGTAGCGTTTACGCTTCCTGCATGGAAAGACTTACCTGCTGGTGGAACGTATGAGCTGGATATGGTTTATTATCTACCTATCTCTGGCCCAGCAAACTACACAGTGACAGTGAACAATGTTGACTATGCATTCAAGTTTGAGCAACCAGACCTACCACTCGCAGACCTTTCTGCTGGCAATGGCGGAAACACAGGCGGTGATACTGGTGGAGACACAGGTACAGGAACGGTAATTCAATGGGAAGCAGGTGTAACACAGGTTAGTAATGGTGATACTGTTATGAATGATGGAAAGTGTTTTGTTGCGAAAAACAACCCTGGTACATGGGATACACCTACCACTTCAAACTGGTTCTGGGATGAAGTAACTTGTCCGTAAACTAATTAGTAATGATAAAAGGCCTTGGTTATCCAAGGCCTTTTTGTTTTTGCTAAAACTGAAAGTTTTCAGGTACAACGACTATGCCATTTTCTGAAATGTGGAACCGCTGTGCATCTTCAACTCGATTGAGACCAATCTGTGTATAGGGAGGGATCTGGACATGTTTATCAATAATGCAATTGACTAACTTGCATCCTTCACCGACTTCGACGTCATCGAACAAAATACTATCCACGATCGTTGCGCTGTCGTTGATTCTGACATTTGATGAGACGATAGAGTGTTGTACCGAACCACCTGAATTTATCACGCCATTTGAGATGATTGAATTAATAAAAATTCCTTCATTCCCTGTCGCTGAGGATACTGTTCTCGCAGGAGGATACTGGGGTTCATAAGTCCTGACTCCCCATTCTGATTGATACAAGTTCATTGGAGGTACAGGTTCGAGTAAATCCATATTTGCTTTATAAAAGGAATCTATGGTTCCAACATCTCGCCAGTAACAATCTTTATCGACGCGACCTTTATCTGAGCAAAAGTGATAGGCAAATACATTGTGAGTTTCAATGAGTTTAGGAATGATGTCCTTACCAAAGTCATGAGTTGAATTTGAGTTTTGAGCATCATCGCTCAATGCCGATTGAAGTACTTCCATATCGAAAATGTAAATCCCCATTGAAGCTAAACTTGATTCGGGAGAGCCGGGCATTGAAGGTGGGTCAATCGGCTTTTCAATGAACGTTTCGATTTGTCGCTCTTCATTGGTCGATATAACACCAAACGACGATGCCTCATTACGAGGGACTGACATGCATGCAATTGTTAGGTTTGCATCGGTTTCTATATGTTGCTTTAACATTGGTTCATAATCCATTCGATAGATATGATCACCTGACAATACGACAACATATTTGGCTTCACTGCGTGAAAGTAGCCACAGATTATGATAAATAGCATCAGCAGTTCCTTCATACCATTTACCGCCTCCACGCATTTGAGGGGGAACGACAGAAATGAATTCTCCCAACTCTGGTCGAAAAAGTGACCAGCCATCTCGGAGATGTTTTTGTAATGAGTGAGATTTATATTGTGTTAGCACAAGTATTTGCCTGACTCCTGAATGCAGACAGTTACTTAATGTAAAATCAATAATTCGATACTTGCCCCCAAAGGGGACTGCGGGTTTGGCTCTATCATCAGTTAATGGACTGAGTCTTGAACCCATCCCACCAGCTAATATTACTGCTAATGTATCTTGCATGTCGTTCTCCCTGAAACAGCGCTTTCCTTGGTTCATTGATTCAGAGTAGTACAAGTTTTGAGCCACTTTGCAGTGTGTTGAAGTTACAAAGGTTGTGCGTTAGGTTAGCTGATCAATGTCACATTTTGGTGCGAGCACTATCAATATTGCACCACAATTATGCAATGGAATCAGATTCACTGATTCGCATTAACTCGACACAGTTTCTGCCGTTGTTTTTTGCTTCATACAACGCGACATCTGCACGCTTGTAACTGAGTTTTGGTGAACTACATAGCTCTGTTATACCTGCGCTTATAGATACTTTGTAATTACTCTCAAGATAAATGGATGTACGTATGCGGTTAAGTACCAATTCAGCTTCATTGATGTTGGTGTGGGGCATGATAATCGCAAATTCTTCACCGCCTATACGAGACACAAAATCTGTTTCTCGAAATGATTTTTGCAATGTATTCGCAACAAATTGAATCACTCGATCGCCTTCATCATGTCCTAATTCATCATTGATTCGCTTAAACAAATCAATATCAATTACGCTGAGGCACATTTGGACTTCTGAATGATAGCGTTTCACCTTGGCACAGTCGTTAACTAGCGTATTATCGAATTTTCTTCTGTTCCATAATGATGTTAGCGAGTCTTTCTCACTCAGTTCTTTTAGCCGTATTTCGAGTTCTTTTCGATGTGAAATATCAACAAAAGACGCAACATAAAACTGTATTGTCCCGAACGTGTCTTTAACCGTTTGTATACGTAAGATTTCGGTAATTAGGGAGCCGTCTTTACGTCGGTTGACAACTTCACCTTCCCATAACCCTTTTAGTTCAAGTTCTTTCCACAACTTAATGTAAAACTCTTGATTGTGTTTTCCTGATGAAAATATAGAGGGTTGCTTCCCAACAACTTCATCTTCTTTAAAGCCGCTCACTCGAATGAACTCTTCATTCACTCTGATTATTCTGTTGTTTCTATCTGTGATCACCATGGCAGACATACCATTCATTGCCGCCCGAGCGATTTGACTTTCTAAGCTATTTTTTTGGTGGTGATAATTCCAAGTTATAAAGCTAAACGTAATAAAAAGTGTGGTTAGATAGATGCTTCCCGCAAGCAAAAACAAGTCAGATAAACTGGCATAGTAAAGGCCAGTAATTTCGCTCTGATCAGCGCTGTTAATTAAAATTATTTCAAGAGAGTCATTCTCGGTTTTCAATAAGGCTTTAGTGAAAGAATACCAGACATCTTCTTCATGGATGGTTCCCTGATTTGAAGTATTGATTGATTGCCATAAGCTTGGAAGGTAATGCGACAAGGACACGTATTGATTTGCGGAAATATTGTTATTTTCTCGAGATAGAACAAGGTTACCTGAGCCTTCGAAAACATCAGGCCTTTCATTAAGGTCTCCGTTGTACGCTAACATCCGATAAAGGTAATCAAAGTTCAGATCAGCAACAAAATAGCCACGCCGTTTGCCAGCAATTTCAATGGGAAAAATAAATTGTAGTGAGGGTTTATTCTTGCCCAATAGTTTTTGTTTTTCGGTCTTTAAATGAATGCCGTTGAGGCTCAGTTGATTCGCAGTCTGAGCTTGTGCAAATCGAAAATAATCGTAAGCAGACTGATCTTGTAATCTGTCTTTAGCGACAATTTCGGTGATGTTGTCATTTTTGTTGATTCTGATGACTTCATTACCTTGCTCATCAATATAACGTAGTGTGGCGTAAAGCTTTTTTGTTCGAGCAACGAGCAGCCAGAACTCTTCGACAGTATCGATGTTTTCGGGTGTCGGAGAGAGAATCGTACGGTTTAATGCCCCGGCAGTGGCAAGCTCTCTCGCTGTTATTGCAGCCTGAGAGAAGAGAGTAGTAAGTTCAGTTTTTGCAAATTCAAGCTTTGTGCGTTCACTTTGTTCAACCTTTTGATAGGCATCTTGTTTGATTTTCTGTAATTCGTTAATGAAATAAAGGGTGGGAACAAAGCTTAGCCCAATAAAGACAAAAATAAACTGAGATAAAGTACGTGTAATTCGAAGTTGCATCACGACAAAAATTTGGAAACCAAGTAACAGTTTTACACAATTACGAGATAGATACCGTGAGCCACATGGAATAACGTGCCATAAAAAAATGGGCATCACAAATTGTGATACCCATCAATCAAAAGTTTAGTCTTGCTATTGTGTGGCAACTGAAGTCTTTTGCCCATCACGTGCTTTGATAAACGCGTAACCAAATCCTGTTACGGCGGTACCGACTGCGATAGCGACTAGGTACATAAACACAGGTGTGATCGCGTTTGGAATAAGTAACACAAATAATCCACCATGAGGAGCCATGAGTTTAGCGCCAATAAGCATGGATAACGCACCGGTGATCGCACCACCTAGCATACAAGCGGGAATGACACGCATTGGATCTTTTGCCGCAAAAGGAATCGCACCTTCAGAGATAAAGCACAACCCAAGGACAAACGATGCTTTTCCAGCTTCACGCTCACCAGCATCAAATTTGCTCTTCGCTAAGAATGTAGCAAGCCCCATCCCTAATGCTGGAACCATACCCGCAGCCATAATTGCAGCCATTGGAGCATAGGTTTGTGATGCGAGTAAACCTACGCCAAATGTATAGGCAGCTTTATTCACTGGGCCACCTAAGTCGAAGCACATCATCGCGCCTAAGATAACACCGAGTAGTACTGCATTAGCGGAACCCATATTGTTCAAAAACTCAGTCATCGCACCCATGATGCTTGAAACTGGGCCACCAACAATATAAATCATTACCAAACCGGTAAACAAACTGGCAACAAATGGAATAATTAGGATCGGTTTTAATGCTTCCATTGATTGAGGCAAGCTGACCTTGTCCGCAATAAACTTAGCTGAGTAACCTGCAATAAAACCAGCAGCAATACCGCCTAGGAAGCCGGCGCCAGTAGAGCTTGCCAGCATACCACCAATCAAACCTGGTGCTAAACCGGGACGGTCAGCGATAGAAAAGGCAATAAATCCTGCAAGGACAGGGATCATGAGTGCAAAGGCTGAACCGCCACCAATTGTCATCAGTGCTGCCGCTAATGTACCTTCTTCTTTAAACGCTTCAATGCCAAATACGAAAGACAGGGCAATGATCAAACCACCTGCAACAACCACTGGCAACATATGAGAAACGCCGGTCATTAAGTGTTTATAAACGCCTTTCTTTTCTTCTACGGATGATTCAGTCGCGGAATTGTTGGATTGATAAACAGTCGCCATTTCGAAGGCTTTATCCATTTCCTCTGCCGTTTTCTTAAGAGCAGGACCGGTTTGAGTTCTATACAGTTTTTTACCTGAAAAACGCTCCAGTGGTACGTCAATATCTGCGGCTACAATGACGATATCAGCTTGCTCGATATCTTGCTCAGTCAACTGGTTTTTGGCACCGACAGAGCCACGTGTTTCTACTTTGATGTTGTGGCCGCGACGTTGACCTTCTTCCAGCAACGCTTCTGCAGCCATAAATGTGTGTGCAACACCAGTCGGACAAGCGGTAATAGCGACGATATTTTTTTTATCATTCGTCAACTTGTCCGTTTTTGTTGCATGCACTTGTTCAAGTACTTCAGCTTTAGATACGGCGGTTTTAAGCAGTCCTTTAGGGTCGTCAATGCACTGTTGTATTGTTGCACGATAGACTTGCTTACCAATAAAACGAGTCTCGTCAACATCTGTGCTAGCAACAATAAGCACAATGTCCGATTGTTCTATCTGTTCATTCGTTAAGATCTGATTGTCAACGACACTTGACTGACATTCTATATGTGCTTGCCAGTTAAGCTCCTTTGCTGCTTTTTCCATTAACCCCGCAGCGATGATGCTATTCGCCACACCGCTAGGGCACGCTGTGATAATCGCAATATTCATATATCTCGACCTTTTGTCCATGTACTTGTGATTAAGAAAGCCTTCTGATGTTTATCTTATTTTGTAGGTTTTCTACTTGATTTATATTGTTTACTCCCACTCCAACTTGAGTTACGGCTAGGGCGGATAACGCCGTAGCAAAAGAGAGTAGGTTTGATTTTTCCATTGCTTGCATATGTCCCCAACACAGTCCGGCAACAAGGGTATCTCCTGCGCCAACAGTACTAACAACATCCATCTTTGGAGGTGTTGCTGCGTACCATTCGTTATCATGGAGCCACATAACACCTTTTGCTCCCATTGAAATTACAATGTTATCTATGTCCTTATCTGCGAGTTGCTTTGCCGCAGATTGACAGTCAGCTTCATTATTTACAGGAGTATTTAAGAGCTGAGATAGCTCTTCATCGTTTGGCTTGATCAACCAAGGAGAAGCGTCTAATCCCACTTTTAAAGCATCACGGCTGGAGTCAAAGAGCACCTTTTTGCCTTTAGCGTTTAGTGTTTTAATCCATTTTGCACAGCGCTCAGGGGAGAGGCCGCTGGGTAAGCTTCCCGCAAAGACAAAATAATCGTGGTTTTGGCTGAGTTCTTCTAACACTGATTCAAATACAGCGATGTCTGATTCATTGACGGTGATGCCGGGGAAATTGATGTCACTAACAGTGCCATTGGACTCAACCAATTTAACGTTAATTCGAGTGGCGCCTTTGACTTGAACAAAACGATCAGTCGCACCGATAGTACCGAAAAGATATTGGAACATTTCAGGGTTGTCAGCGCCTAAAAAGCCGGTCACTGTGACTTGTGCGCCCAAATCGGATAATACCTTTGCAACATTGACCCCTTTGCCAGCAGCGTGGAGGTTACTGCTGTTTACAAGACTGACCGAGCCTTGATTTAAAACATCAAGTGAACCTGTCAAATCTAAGGCAGGGTTTAATGTGATGGTGACTACTTTATTTGTCATTGCATTCACCTCAACCTTCACCTAAGCCAGAATTGATGGCTTGCCCAATTGCGCTGATGGCTTGTTCGGCATCATTACCACTCGCGATGAACTCAAGTTCATGGCCTTGCTTAACGCCAAGTGCGATTACTTTCATTAGGCTCTTTGCGTTTACAAAATGATTACCATCTGATGTGATATTGCTAACGGTAATTGCAGAATCAAACTTTTTAGCTTCGGCCACGAGCATCGCGCCTGGGCGTGCATGTAATCCGTGTGCATTTTTGATTTTAAATGTGGCTTTAATTGTGTCTAACTCATTTATTTCTTGGGCATTGGACGGTGTCTCATTAGAACTAACAAAAGAGAGGACCTTTTCTTTATCTCCTAACATCAACTCTTCTTGACGGTTGCTTTGAACCAAGTCGGTAAGAGCGGAAAGTAGTTGGGTATGAGAATGGTCACAAGCTGCAATAGCAAGTAATCCAGTGACATGTTTACTATCAAAAGTACAAGGCTCGGAAGTGGTGACCAACGCACATTTTGTCTGAATCACACCTTCATTTGAGGTGACTAACCAAAGTCCTTTACCTAAGTGAGTAGGGCGTTTATCCATAATGTTGCTAATAAATGAATTTTCTACCGCGCCTTTGTTTTTCAGCAAACCACCAGCAGTTGCAACAATTTGAATCCACTGTGTAGCAGGGAAACCAAGTTGGATTAAGTCACCATCCATGATTTCACAAGTAGTTGATGAATCTCCGTTGAGCAAGTTGAGAATGGTTTGTTCATCTTTTGCATGTTTGAGAGTGTGCTCTACACCATCTGCCGATAACACTTTGGTTAATTGTTTTAAAATTTCTAAGTGTTCATCTGATTTTGCAGCAATACCAATTGCCAAATAAACCGTATTACCATCTCCCCAATCAATACCTTGAGGAAATTGCTGGATAGTTACTCCAGTTTGAATAACAAGATCTCGTGTTTGAGTTGTACCGTGAGGAATTGCAATGCCATTACCTAAATAGGTTGAATTTTGGCTTTCACGTTCTTGCATACCTTCGACATAACCTGATGCAACAAATCCACGACTCTGAAGTTGCTCGGCAAGGGCGTCGATGGCTTTAAACTTGTCGTTATAATTTAAGTTTAGAGTGATATCGTTTTGGGAAAGTTTGAGCATAAGTGCCTCTAAATCATTCGTTATCTATTGCATATTCTAATTTGCTAAATCGATTCAGCATTGTGGTGTGTTGTTTGTTTTTACACCGAAGTGAAATGATAACTGATAAGTAAACTCTATCTATCTCACAAAATACATTTTGCTGAATCCTTTCAGCTTTTATGCTGAAACGTTTCAGCTTATAATGCAAATATTCACAAGATCCTTGTGATGGATTTTTGATCCGAAGCACAGTTCAAGGCAGGAAATATGACACTAGATGAAGTTGCGAAATTAGCCGGTGTATCTAAAACAACCGCTAGTTACGTGATCAATGGCAAAGCGCAAAAGTATCGTATTAGTGCTAAAACCCAAGCGAAAGTGATGGATGTGGTCAATGCTCACAATTATCGTCCGGATCTTGCAGCAAGCACATTAAGAGCAGGGAATAGCCGATCTTTTGGCCTAATTATTCCCGATTTAGAAAATACGAGTTATGCCAAGCTAGCAAAGTTGCTGGAGCATAGTTCTCGCGCGGCAGGTTATCAAATTTTAATCGGTTGTTCTGACGATAATCCAGAAATAGAAAAATCGGTTGTACAAGCATTAGTGAGCAGAAAAGTTGATGCATTGTTTGTCGCAAGCTGCATTGTTGAAGCAAGTGAATTTTACTTAAAACTGCAAGAGAGTGGCACTCCGGTGATCGCAATTGACCGACCTTTGGATGATGAACACTTTGCTTGCGTGATTAGTGAGGATTTTTCCGCTGCTCATGATCTCACGTGCTCAATTCTAAGTGACAATGTCACATCCATTGGTTTGATCGGTGCTTTACCTGAGCTTAATGTATCCAGAGAACGTGAGATGGGCTTTGTGTCTGCGGCTAAGGGGAGGCGCGTTGCTTATCAGTTGGCCTATGGAGAACATTTCAATAGAGAAGATGGGGCAAAGTTAATCAGAGAATGGGTTATAAATGAGAATCTTCCTGATGCGATAATCACCACGTCGTACACCTTATTAGAAGGGGTATTGGATGTTTTGCTTGAAAAACCAGAACTTATGCACCGTTTAAAACTCGCAACATTTGGTGATAACCGATTATTGGATTTCCTTCCTATACGCATCAATTCGTTACCACAGCAATTCGAAATTATTGCAGACAGCGCGTTAGAGCTAGGGCTTAATGCATCGGCTAAGCGATATAAATCTGGGGTTGAGTTGGTACCAAGGCGGCTGGTAGTAAGAGAAAAAATGCCCGATTAAACCGGGCATTTGTTAATATTGAAAGCGAACGGACATGGTCGCTTGGGGACCATATAAACCGTTATTTCGGGTTTCAGCAGAGAGTGATAGTTGGTCTGTAGAGTGGAAGCGCACACCTGCGTGGAATACTGATGCATCATCATTTCGGCCAATGCGACCTGTAGCTTCAATTTGTTCCGCAATCCAAACGCGCAGCCCAATATTAAATTCAGCTTGAGTATCTGAACCACCGCCAGATTCTTTTGTGTATTTCACATTATGAATGAGCAGTTGACCATAGACGTCAGCAAATTGATTAATTGGGCCATTAAAACCAATTCCGGCAGCCAAATCATAGTCTTTATCAAATTGGGTATCAAAGCGAGCGACTACATGGGAGTTTTCGGTCAGAAACATGCTTCCTTCAACGCCGCTCATTTGCGGGTTTACTGCAGTACGGACTTCAAAGTAGTTGTAATTAAAATTATTTGCTTGCGCATGACCAGCCATTGTACACGCAGCTAACAAGCTCAATAGATGACGTTTTTTCAAAACTAGTACTCCGACTAATAACATTATTTTGACTCTTCGTAATATGAAGCAATATTTAAGCCATAAATGTTAGTAGCCGGAATGTAAGTTTATGAATTATAAAACTTGTAGGCGATCTACTTCGATTTCGGGTGTGTTTCCACCTTCATATTCGCCATAAAGTCTAAGTTTTGTTGTGTTGTCGATGACCGTGTTTAAGCTGATATCGTCATCAATTTCAATTTGTACTTCACCTTTACCATCAGTAAAAATAAATTTATCCGCACTAATTTGACGAATTACGTGACCTTCGACAACCACGTTCTTCTCGGTAAACATACCAGTGTCTTGAAGTAATTTGTCGATAGAGGTTACCTCAACAGGTCCGTTGAATTGGATTCCTTGGTTGTTGTTATCATTGTGAGCAAATGCTGCAGTTGAAAGTGCAAGAGTTGTTGCTGCTAATGCGATTGTTGTCTTTTTCATTTTCTATCCTTTAATCATGTTTGTTTGTCTACGAAACGCATTAAACAACATCGCAATTGAACCAAGCCTGATTGGTACATTCATATTCGATTCATTTGGTTGAGTCTAGGCCATTAATAACGATATCATTGGTCATTATTTAATAAGACAATCAAATAGCTATGCAGTCACCAAATCGCGCTTTAATGGTGCAAGGAACGACATCAGATGCCGGAAAAAGTGTTCTAGTGGCAGGTTTGTGCCGCGTATTAGCACGTAAAGGCGTTCGCGTTGCTCCATTCAAGCCTCAGAACATGGCTCTAAATAGTGCTGTAACGTCTTCAGGCGGTGAAATTGGCCGCGCACAAGCCGTTCAAGCACAAGCAGCAAATATTCTCAGTACGGTTCATATGAATCCGGTATTACTCAAACCGAGTACGGATACTGGGTGTCAGGTTATCGTTCAGGGTCAAGCTATCGCAGATATGGCCGCGATAGGGTATCAACACTATAAAGAGCTGGTTTTGCCAAAGGTCGTTGAGTCATTTGAGCTGTTACAGAGCCAGTATGACTGTGTGATGATTGAGGGAGCGGGTAGCCCCGCTGAAATTAACTTGAGGCAAAATGACATTGCCAACATGGGTTTTGCCGAAAAAACCGATGTACCAGTCATTATCGTTGCTGATATTGACCGTGGCGGTGTCTTTGCGCATTTAGTCGGGACTCTTGAGCTTCTTTCTCCTTCCGAACAAGACCGAGTTATTGGCTTTGTGATTAATCGCTTTAGGGGCGATCTTTCTTTGCTTAAACCAGGGCTGGATTGGCTTGAGGATAAAACCAAGAAACCAGTTCTTGGTGTATTACCATATTTGCATGGTTTTGATTTGGAAGCCGAAGATGCAATCAATGCGGAGCAAACAACCAGTAAAGATATAAAGCTGAATGTCGTTATTCCTGTTTTTCCTCGCATTAGCAATCATACCGACTTTGATGCACTAAGACGTAATCCTGATATTGATGTCCGTTACGTTGGTAAAGGTGAAAAGCTCGATAAGGCAGACTTAATCATTTTGCCGGGGACTAAATCTGTGCGAGCTGATTTAAAGTACCTTAAAGAGCAAGGGTGGCAGCGCGATATTTTGAAGCACTTGCGATTTGGGGGGAAAGTGCTTGGGATCTGTGGTGGTTATCAAATGTTGGGCAACATTATTGACGATCCTAAAGGTGTCGAAGGTGAGCAAGGGCAAAGCGCCGGGCTCGGTTTACTCGATGTCAGCACTATACTCACGCAGAAGAAAGCACTGACGAATGTAAGTGGACAAAT